>NZ_AAYC01000011.1:0-172500 GCF_000169455.1 Roseobacter sp. SK209-2-6
CTGGATGATCGGAGAAAAGTCTGCAGCCTTTAGGCTGGCGCCACCGACAAGAGCGCCATCAACGTTGGAGGTTGCAAAGATCTCTGTGGCATTGCCGGGTTTAACCGAGCCCCCCCAAAAACCTCCTGAACCTGACCGCCTTATTCGGCTGCGATCTGGCCTTCGATCTTTTCGACCTTCACCGCTGAGAACTTGAACTCGGGGATTTTGCCGTAGGGGTCCAACGCCGGGTTGGTCAGGATGTTGGCGGCAGCCTCCACATAGGCAAACGGCACAAAGACCATATCCTCGGCAATCGCCCGGTCAGCACGCGCCATGATCTCGATCGAGCCGCGGCGGGTCGACAGCCGGATCATCTCGCCCGGCTCGATACCCATCAGCTTCAAGGTGCGCGGGTTGAGCGAGCAGTTCGCTTCCGGCTCGACCGCATCCAGAACCTTGGACCGGCGCGTCATCGACCCGGTGTGCCAATGCTCCAACTGGCGCCCGGTGGTCATGATCATTGGATAATCTGAATCCGGAGCCTCATCCGGTGCGATTACCGAAGCAGGCGTGAAGCGCGCCCGGCCCTCGGGGCGGGGGAAGCCGTCACCAAACACAATCGCTTGACCGGGATCGGTCTCATGCAGCGACGGATAGGTAATGGTCTCAGTTTCCAGACGCTCCCAAGTGATGTTGTTCAGCGACTTCATGTTCAGCTTCATCTCGGCAAAGACTTCGCTGACATCATCGTACCTCCACGGCAACCCGATACGCTGTGCCAGCTCAACGGTGACTTTCCAGTCTTCGCGTGCCTCACCCGGAGGCGCCACGGCAGGACGCACCCGCTGCACCTGACGGTTGGTATTGGAGACGGTGCCGTTCTTCTCATAGAGCGCCGAGGCTGGAAGGATGATGTCGGCATAGTTCGCCGTTTCGGTCAGGAAGATGTCCTGAACGATCATCAGTTCCAGCTTGGCAAAAGCGTCGCGCGCATGATCGGCATCCGGGTCGGACATCGCCGGGTTTTCACCCTGGATGTACATGCCCTTGATGTTGCCGGCATAGGCCTGATCCACGATCTCTGTCACGGTGAGGCCCTTCTCGTTCGAGAAGTCGCCGCCGCCCCAGACATCGGTGAAGCTCTTGCGGACATCATCCGAGGTCACGGTCTGATAGTCCGGCAGGAACATCGGGATGAGGCCCGCATCAGAGGCACCCTGCACGTTGTTCTGGCCGCGCAACGGGTGAAGACCCGCACCCGGCTTGCCCACGTTGCCAGTCATCAGAGCGAGCGAAATCAGGCAGCGAGAATTATCAGTGCCGTGGATGTGCTGAGACACCCCCATGCCCCAGAAGATCAAGCCCGCTTTGCCATTTGCAAAAGTGCGCGCAACCCGGCGCAACTGCTCTGGTGAGATGCCGCAGATCTCTGACATCTTCTCTGGTGTGAACTGGGCCAGATGCTCTTTCTCCGCTTCCCAGTTCTCGGTGTACTTGTCGATGTAGGCCTGGTCGTACAGGCCTTCTTCGACAATCACGCTCATGATTGCGTTCAGCATCGACACGTCGGCGCCAGGGCGGAACTGCACCATTTCGGTTGCAAAGCGGCGCAAGCCCACGCCGCGCGGATCCATTACAATGAGCTTGCCGCCGCGCTTGGTGAACTGCTTGAAGTAGGTCGCCGCCACCGGGTGGTTCTCGATCGGGTTGGAGCCGATCACGATGGCCACATCGGCGTTTTCGATCTCGTTGAAGGTCGCGGTCACAGCGCCGGAACCCACGTTTTCGATCAGCGCCGCAACCGAAGATGCGTGGCACAGGCGGGTGCAGTGGTCGACGTTGTTATGCTTGAAGCCCTGGCGGATGAACTTCTGGAAAAGGTAAGCCTCTTCGTTGGTGCATTTCGCCGAGCCAAAGCCCGCAACCGATTTGGGATCCGCATCGCGCAGGCGCATCAGCTCTTTGCCCGCCAGATCCATCGCCTCTTCCCAGGTCGCTTCACGGAAATGGGTCGAGAGATTGCCCGGATCGACGTTCAGGCCCTTGGCGGGTGCGTCGTCGCGGCGGATCAGCGGTTTGGTCAGGCGGTGCGGGTGGTGGATATAGTCGAAACCAAAGCGGCCTTTGACACAGAGGCGGCCTTCGTTGGCCGGGCCGTTGATACCCTCGACATGTTTGACCACGCCATCCTTGACCTTGAGCGAGACCTTACAGCCGACGCCGCAGAAGGGGCAGACGCTTTCGGTTTCGGAATCATAGTCCTTGCTGTCGCCAACCTGTTTCTCATCCATGATGGATGCAGGCATCAGCGCCCCGGTCGGGCAGGCCTGGACGCATTCGCCGCAGGCCACACAAGAGGATTGCCCCATGGGGTCGGAAATATCAAAAACCGGATAGGCATCATGGCCGCGGCCTGCCATGCCGATCACGTCATTGACCTGAACTTCGCGGCAGGCGCGAACACAGAGGTTGCAGGAGATGCAGGCGTCCAGGTTCACCTTCATGGCGACATGGCTGTCGTCCAAGAGCGGGATACGGCCTTCTTCCAGCTTGGGGAAGCGTGACTCCGAAACCCCGTTGAGCTCTGCCATATCCCACAAGTGCGAGGACTTATCGCGCGCCTCTTCCTGTTTGGGCTGGTCAGCAACCAGGAGCTCCATCACCATCTTACGGGCGCTGGTTGCGCGCGTATTGTTGGTGGTGACGACCATGCCTTCGCTCGGTTCACGGATACAGGAGGCTGCCAGGGTGCGCTCGCCTTCGATCTCAACCATGCAGGCGCGGCAGTTGCCGTCGGGGCGGTAGCCCGGCTGCGGCTTGTGGCAGAGATGCGGGATTTTCAGCCCACGGCCATTGGCGACTTCCCAGATGGTCAGGCCTGCCTCTGCGGTGACCTCTTTCCCGTCGAGGGTAAATGTAACGAGATTGCTCATGGCTCAGACCTCCGTTTTCAGCATCGAGGGCAGCGACCGGCCCGAGGGGTGGGTGCATAGCGCCCGCCCCATGGGGGCGGGTCGGGCGCTGCCCGGCGTTGCCGCCGGGCGGTTCATTTCACTAACGCTCTGCATTTCACACCTCATCCGGGAAGTGTTTCATGGTCAGGCGGATCGGGTTCGGCGCTGCCTGGCCGAGGCCGCAGATCGAGGCATCGACCATCGCGGTGCTCAGCTCTTCCAAGAGGCCCTGATCCCACTTCTTCTCGCTCATCAGCTTCACAGCTTTCTCGCAGCCCACCCGGCAGGGGGTGCACTGGCCGCAGCTTTCGTCTTCGAAGAAGCGCAGCATGTTTAGCGCCGCATCACGGGCCGAGTCCTGATCGGATAGGACCACCACGGCAGCGGAACCGATAAAGGTGCCATGCGGTTGCAGCGTATCAAAGTCGAGCGGCACGTCATTCATCGACGCAGGCAGCAGACCCGAGGAGGGGCCGCCCGGCTGATAGGCCTTGAAGGCATGGCCATCGAGCATACCGCCGCAGGCCTCGATGATGTCGGTGATGGTGGACCCGGCGGGCAGCAAATGCACGCCCGGATTCTTCACCCGGCCCGAGACCGAATAGCTGCGCAGCCCCTTGCGGCCATTCTTCTCAACCGAGTTCAGGCACTCGGGGCCTTCGCGGTTGATCTTGCAGACCCAATAGAGAGTCTCGACGTTGTGGACCAAGGTCGGACGACCAAAGACACCCACCTGCGCCACAAAGGGCGGACGGTGGCGCGGCTCACCGCGCTTGCCTTCGATCGATTCGATCATCGCGCTTTCTTCGCCGCAGATATAAGCGCCAGCGCCACGGCGCAGATCGATATAGCCTTCCTCGACGATGCCTGCCGCTTCCAGTGCCTTAATTTCGGTTGCGAGGATCTTCAGCACCGCCGGGTATTCGTCGCGCATATAGATAAAGGCCTTCTCGGCCTCGACCGCCCAGGCCGCCATCAGCATGCCTTCAAGGAAGACATGCGGGGTGCGCTCCAGGTAGTAGCGGTCCTTGAAAGTACCGGGCTCGCCTTCGTCGCCATTGACGGCCAGGTAACGCGCGCCTTCGTTGGCGCGCACAAAGCCCCATTTGGTGCCGGATGGGAAGCCCGCGCCGCCGAGACCGCGCAGACCAGCCTCTTTGACCTTCGCCTGAACCGCTTCCCAGTCGCCATTTGCGCGCAGGTCTTTCAGCGTCGCATAGCCGCCTTCACCTTCATAAGCGGCGAAAGTTTCATATTCTGGCACATGCGCGTGGGTGTCATCCGCCGCAATCGCCGCTTCGACCTTTTCGACTGTGGCGTGGTCGATATGGTTGTGGCCGATTTCCAGCACCGGCGCGGTGTCGCAGCGGCCCATGCAGGGCGCGCGCAGGACACGCACTTGTGAGGCGTCCAGACCGTCTTCCAGCGCTTTTTGCAGCTGTTCGGCGCCTGCCAGTTCACAGGAAAGAGAATCGCAGACCCGGATGGTCAGTGCGGGCGGAGCGGTCTCGCCCTCACGCACCACATCGAAATGGGCATAAAAGCTCGCAACCTCATAGATTTCTGCCTGACCGGTGCGCAGCTCTTCAGCCAGCGCACGGATATGCGCGGCACTCAGATGCCCGTAAGCATCCTGAATCAGATGCAAAAACTCGATCAGCAGATCCCGGTTGCGGGGCCGATCGCCCAGAAGTTCCAGAACCTCGCTATGCGCCTGGTCGTCCAGCTGGCGGCCCTTGGGGGTTTTGCGCCCCTTGCCCTTGCCGGATTTCCACACGCCCTTGCTATTGTCCAGTGGTGCCACAATGACCTCCAAAAATTCGCACGTGCTTTTGACAGGCACATGTCATCAGGAAATCATATCGTCAAATCACTTGTACGGAATGCGCAATAACGAAAACTTATTGCGCAAAGGCGGCAACCACGCGTTTGAGCGAGCTCACAGTTGTAAGTTCCGGGTTGCGCTGCAGAGTCGCTAGACAGATCGGGCGTTCATGAAGATTGGCCTCCTCCTCACCTACCAAAGGCAGCGCCGTGGTGCCTTCGATAACGCCTAAGGCATCTGCCAGAGCCTGTGGCAGAATCGTCGCCACCGCGCCCTCGCGCGCCATGATCATCGCGGACATAAAGCCACTGGATTCGGACATCACCTCAGGCTTCAGCTCCAATTCTGCAAAAATCCGATCCAGGATCCGCCGGTTCTGCATTCCCGGCTCGAGCAGACTCAACGGCAGTTCAGCGGCCTCTTGCCAACTAATATGATCTTTGAAACGCGCGACCATGGGTTCGGGGGCCAATAGGACATAACGCTCCTGATAGAGGTCGGTGATGGAGACCAAACCAGGTGGGACACTGTCGGAATAGGTGACACCCGCATCAATGGTCCCATCCAGGATCCTCTGCTGGATAGCCATCGAAGTGGTGACATCGATATGCACCAGCATTCGTGGATGAATCTCATGCAGTCGGTTCACCACCTGAGCAGCAAAGGCCGTGGCGGTCGGGACCACCCCCAGCATCAGGGTGCCGGTCACCTCACCTCGCGACGCTGCAATCTCCTGATCCAGCGCCTTGGCATCATCCAGAATGCTGCGCGCGCGCCGCACAATCATCTCACCCTCGCCGGTCAATCCCTGAAAACGGTTGCCGCGCCGCACAATCGAGATGCCCAGCTTTTCCTCAAGGTTGCGGATACGCATTGAAAATGCGGGCTGCGACATGCCGCAATCCTTAGCGGCTTTGGCAAAATGCTGGTGCCGCGCCAAAGCGGTGAGCAGCTGTAAATCTCTGAGTTCGATCATCCGGCGACCTTAATGTCAGGCACAAAACGAATGCAATTCGGAATCCCCCTGACCACCTCGGATCCCAGCCGCAGGACTACTCAAAAACATGCACTGACCAGACAGGGATTTTAGTTTCCCAATGCTCATGGTACCTACACCCAGCGGCTTCGCAGCGTCCAACAGGTCGCCAATGCGAGATATGAGGTAAGAGGACACATCATGACCGACACCGTTAAATTTATGCGAGTTGAAGGCAATGACCTCCCCCTTCCAGGCTATGCCACGGCCGGCGCTGCAGGCATGGACCTACGTGCCTTTCTGCCCGATGGGTCGCTGACTTTGGAGCCAGGCGAGGTCGTCATGATCTCTACAGGGCTAAGTGTCGAACTGCCCGAGAGTACCGAAATGCAGATCCGCCCCCGCTCCAGCATGGCCCTGAAACAGCAGATCATCATCCCCAATAGTCCCGCAACAATTGATGAGGACTACCGTGGCATTATCTACGTGGGCCTTTATCTGCTCGGGGGGGATCCGGTTGTACTGAACCATGGCGATCGTTTTGCCCAAGCAGTGATTGCACCGGTTCTTAAGCCTGAGGTGATCGAAGTGCGTGAACTTACAGCGACTGAACGCGGCTCTGGCGGCTTTGGCTCGACTGGCAAGGGTTGAAAATTTCAACACCCGCTGGCTAAGCCAACACCAGGGAGACTTAAGCTCCGCTGGGTCCTGGACCGTACAATACCATTTGCCACATGCCAGTGGTCCAACCCCAACTCTATTGGACCTGATGACTTTGGATCAATTTTATGCAGCTCTTGCTTTGTGGAAGCCCATATGGCTAATACTCGCTAGGATTTAGTCAAATTTTCAAAAAAAGATACCATGCCTCAAGCCTCGACCTTCGTTACTTCTCCACTGGCTCTCACAGGAACTACAGTTGATACTTTTTACCCGTCACTGACAGGGCTTGCAGGTGGTCGCACCGCAGTTGTTTGGACCGAAGAAAGCAATGAAGCGATATGGCTCTCTCTGCTGGACGCGTCCGGTCAGCCTGAAGGAGATCCAGTTCGGGTTACGACACCAGGGCAAGATGCGAACCGCCCTGCAGTTGTTGAGCTGGAAAATGGCAACATTTTTGTCACCTACACAGATTTGAGTACCTCCTCCAGAGTGCCCATCAGCGGCCGGGTCTTTTCTCCAGATGGCACTCCCCTCGGAGAGAGCCAAGTGGTATTCCATAGTGCCGCCAACAGCTCTGTAGCGCCGAGCTCCAGCGCGCTCTCAGCAGGAGGAGCGGCAACTGTTTTTACTAACCTCGGGCTGGATGGCAGCCTCTATGGGGTCTACTTTCAACTCACCGACGCAAATGGCACACCAGTAGGCGGGGTTCAGCGCGTCAATCAGACAACATCGAGTTTCCAGTCCTTCGGTGAAGTGACGTCACTACAGGATGGTGGTTTTGTTGTGACATGGCAATCTCGAAACGTGGACGGCAGTAGCTATGCTGTAATGATGCGGGGGTACAATGCGGACGGTACTGCGCGCAGCAATGAAATACGCGTCAATCAGTATACCCTTTTTTCACAAAGAGACCCTGAAATCACAGAGCTTTCAGATGGACGCTATATCATTTCCTGGACCAGCTATTTTCAGGACAGCTCTGGAAATGGCGTTTATGCGCGTATCTATAACGCTGACGGAACAGCTGCCACCAATGAATTCAGGGTAAACTCTACTACACGCCAAGATCAGCAATCTAGTTCTGTCGCATCACTGCCAGACGGGGGTTTCATTGTCGCTTGGGTACATCAAGTTTCCAGCAGAGAATATGAAGTTCGGTACCAAGAATTCGATGCGCAGGGGAATAGGGTTGGTGAAGAAGCCATCCTAAGTGACGGCCCTCTAGATGTCAGTGCGGGGATTGTCCTTTCAGCAGGTGAAGATGGAACCGTACGTGCGATCTGGCTGAATGGAGATCAGGGTGATCGCGGCTTCACTCTGTTTACCGCAGCTTTAAACCAAGGAACCGAGGGCACTGAACAGTCCGAAGCACTTTCCGGGTCAGCGAATGCAGATTACCTCTTCGGTCTCGGCGGGGCAGATACCATAGCCGGTGAAGCAGGTGACGACAGACTCGACGGTGGTGCGGGCGCGGACCTCCTGAACGGCGGCTCGGGTAATGATAGTCTCTTTGGCGGCTCTGGTCGCGATAGCTTGCGCGGCGATATCGGCAATGACAGCCTGACTGGCGGCACCGGCGATGACACGCTTTATGGTGGCGATGGCGATGACCGTCTCTTTGGCAATACCTCGCTGGATACGCTCTATGGCGGCGCCGGCAACGATTATATCAGCGCCGGTGACGGGGTGGATTTTGTCAATGGCGATGCGGGCAATGACACCATCCACGGCCGTTCCGGCTGGGATCTGCTGAACGGCAATGACGGCAATGACAGCATTTATGGCAGCCAAGGCGATGATACGCTCAATGGGGGTGGTGACGACGATTGGCTCTCCGGCGGATCTGCCTGGGATGTGCTTTTTGGCAATGACGGCAATGACACGCTTTATGGCAACTTCGGCTCGGATGTGCAGTCAGGTGGGGCGGGGAATGACCAACTCTTTGGCGGCACCGGCGATGACAGCCTGCGCGGCGGCGATGGCAATGATACGCTGCAGGGCAATCAGGGGGTCGACCGCCTGGACGGCGGCGCGGGGGATGACCTCCTGCGTGGCGGCACCCTGCGCGACACCTTTGTCTTCAACACCGGCTATGACAATGATGAGATCAATGATTTCGAGGAGCATCGCGACTTCCTGCTGCTCTCAACCAGCCTGACCGGAGGCGAGACCTCTGCCGCCAATATCCTCTCCACCTATGGCTCGGTGGTGAATGGTCAGGTGGTCTTTGACTTTGGCAATGGCGATGTCCTGACCCTCTCCAACCTCAGCACGCTGAGTGGCCTTGAGGACAATATCAATACTTTCTGACGCGGACTGAAGCGTTCCCCAGAAACATCAAGGCCCGCAGTGAGAGCTGCGGGCCTTCTTTGTCTTCAGTTTGTTTTCCCGCCCAAAAAAGCGGGAACCATTACCCCAACTTGCCAGGCAAGATTACGCGGCATTCCGGTGCATTTTTCGCACCATCATGCAACAAACAGGCATGATGAGAATCAATATGGAACAGCTGCGGGCCTTCCTTCATGTGGTCCGCCTCGACGGGGTACGCAAAGCAGCGGTGGCGCTGAACCTGACTCAACCTGCTGTCACTGCCCGGATCAAGAACCTGGAGGAGAGCCTCGCCTGCGAGCTCTTTGACCGCACCTCGCGCGGCATGAGGCTGACCAAACGCGGCGAGCTGCTACTGGCCCATGCGGAGAAATTCGAACAGCTGATGCAGCTGGTGGAAAAGGATGTGGTCGACCCTGAAGGCATCGAGGGACGGCTGCGCCTTGGCGTCTCGGAGACCATCGCGCAGTGCTGGTTGCCGGATCTGGTTGCCGCTCTGCACAGCCGCTTCCCCCTGCTGGAGATCGAATTCAACGTCGATATCTCTCTAAACCTGCGCGCAGGCCTTCTGGATGGCGAAATTGATCTGGCGATCCTCTTGGGGCCGGTTTCGGAATATTCGGTAAATAACATTGATTTACCCCGGTTTCCGCTGAGCTGGTATGCCGCTGCCACCGCTCTGGAAGAGGCAGATCCCGCAGATTATCTGAAGCGCCCAGTCCTTACCTATGCGCGCAATACCCGCCCTTTCCGCGAGCTGAAAGAGAGGCTGTTTGAGCAGGTCGGTCCCGAGGTTTCAATCTTTCCCTCCTCGTCGCTGTCGGCCTGTTTCCGGCTGGTCGAGGCGGATCTGGGCGTGGCCGCCCTGCCCCGAGTTCTGGGCAAAGACATCGCCGCCGCCGGAAAAATCCAGGAGTTCGACCCAGGCTGGGTGCCAAGCCCGCTGCAATTCACTGCTTCCTACCTGAGCGAGCCCAAAAGCCATGTGGCTCAAACCGCCGCTGAGCTGGCCCGGGAGGTGGCACTGCGCTACTCCTCTGATAAAAATATCTGATCAATCAGACCAAAAACAATCGATTTGATTTTATGTGACGTTCCCGTGACCCTAAGCGCCAAGCGGAGGGAACCCGGTGAACAACGACTATCAGACACTCAAAAACAATTCGATCGATGTACAGCGCGATGCGATCCGCTCGGGCGCCTACCAGGGCCATACCGCCGGGCTGGGCCAGGGCCTGTTGCAAGCCAATCTGGCGATCATGCCGCAGGAGTATGCGCTGGACTTCATGCGGTTTTGCCAGCGCAACCCCAAGCCCTGCCCGCTGACCGGGGTTTCGGACACCGGCAATCCGATGATGCACACGCTGGGCGCCGATATCGACATCCGCAGCGATGTGCCCGCTTTTAATGTCTACCGCGATGGTGTGCTGGCGGAGGAGGTCGCCGACATATCAGCGCTCTGGCAGGATGATTTTGTCGCCTTCGCGCTTGGCTGCTCCTTCACTTTTGAGCACGCGCTGCAGCGCGCCGGGCTGAACCTTTGGCATATCGAGCAGAACGCCACGGTGCCGATGTTCCGCAGCAGCATCGCAACCACCCCGGCCGGGGTCTTCTCCGGCCCCACGGTGGTCAGCATGCGGGCGGTGCCCGAGGCGCGGGTCGCGGAAGTCGCTGAGATTTCCCGCCGCTACCCGCTGGCCCATGGCGCGCCGCTGCACTGGGGCGACCCGGCAGAGATCGGCATTGAGGACATCGCCCGCCCCGACTGGGGCGACCCGGCGCCGGTGGGCGCAGGCGAAGTGCCGGTGTTCTGGGCCTGCGGAGTAACGCCCCAGGCTGCGCTGGAAACCGCCAGGTTGCCAATCTGCATCACCCATAAACCCGGCTACATGCTGATCACCGATGTCAGCGAAAGCGCCGAAATACCCGACTACCGGACTTGAGAACTTTCTAGGGAGAAGAACATGAAACAGACTGCAAAACTGGCCGCCGCTCTGGCAGCCTCGCTATCGCTGACAGCCAGCGCGGCCCTGGCCGACAACCCAGTTGTGCTCAAGGCCGTGGGCACCTGGTCCAGCCTGACCAACTATCAGAAACACGAAGGCCCCTTCTTCAACGAGCGCCTGGCAGAGGCCTCCGGCGGCAGCATCGTGGGTGAGATCCAAAGCCAGTCGGGCCTCGGCCTCAAGGGCTTTGAGATCATGCGCCTGGTGAAGAACGGCGTCTTTGACTTTGCCTTTGGCCTGCCGGGCTATGTGGCGGCGGAAAACGCCATCTTCGAGGGCGCCGATCTGTCCTCTGTCACCCAGGATATCACCACGCAGCGCCAAGTGGCCGAGGCCTATTACCCCACCATGGAGAAGGCCTTTGCCGAAATCTACAACGCTAAACTGCTGATGCTCTACCCCTTCCCGAGCCAGACACTATGGTGCAATGCCGAAGTGAACGGCATCGAGGATCTGAAGGGCAAGAAGATCCGGGTCTATGCCACCACTCTGGGTGACTTTGTCGAAGGGGCGGGCGGCACCTCGGTGACCGTGCCCTTCTCGGAAGTGATCCCGGCGCTGGAAAAAGGCGTGGTGGACTGCGGCATCACCGGCACCATGTCGGCCTATACCGCCAATTGGCAGCAGGTCGCGACCCATGCCTATACGCTGCGCGTTGGCTGGGGCCTCGCCTTTGGCGCCATGAATATGGACAAGTGGAATTCCATGTCCGCCGCCCAGCAGGAACTGATGCAAGGTGAAATCGCTGCCCTGAACGAACGCATGTGGGCCGAGACCGCCACCGAGGATGACGTGGCCATCGCCTGCATCACCGGCGGCGACTGCGCCATTGGCGAAAAAGGCGGCATGAAGCTGGTGCAGCCAACGGATGCTGATCTCGCGATCCGCGATCAGATCGCCACCGATGTTGTTCTGGCCCGCTGGGCCGAACGCTGCGGTGCCGATTGCGCCGAGAATTGGAACAACACCGTCGGTAAGGTCCTGGGCCTCAGCGCCAAGGCCAACTGATCTCTCCCTGAACTTGGGCGGTCTCACTGGATCGGGCCGCCCTTTTTTGCATCCTCATGCTGCCCATTTTTGCTGCAACCCTTGCCGCCGAGAGGCCCCGCCATGCTTGAAACCCTGCTGAAACACTCCCGCAAGCTGAGCCTCTGGCTCACCTGGGCGGGCGGCACATTGATCGTGTTCTCGGCCTTTCTGGTCACCTTAGAAGTGCTCTTGCGCAAGATCTTCAATGTCTCGCTGGGGGGCGCGGATGAAATCTCTGGCTATGCCTTTGGCGTCGCCACGGCTTTTGCCTTCAGCTTTGCCCTGTTTGAACGCGCCCATATCCGGGTCGATGCCCTGATGAACGTGCTGCCCCGCGCCCTGCATCCGCTGATCAATATGTTCGGGCTGCTGCTGCTCGTGGGCTTTGCCGCCATCGTCACGCTGATGGTCTGGGGCATGGTGGCGGATTCCCTGCAGCACGGCTCGCGCTCGATCACGCCCCTGCGGGTGCCGCTGGCTCTGCCGCAGATCCCCTGGCTCATTGGCTGGATCCTCTTTGTCGCCTCGGGCCTCTTGGTGGGGTTGGTGGCAGTGAAGCGCTGGATCGAAGGCAACCAGGCCGGCGTGCAGGACCTAATCGGTGTGAAAACCATTGACGAACAAATCGAAGACGAGAGCGCCTGACCCATGCTGCTGAAGACCCTTCTTATCCTGCTGGCGCTGATCGGCCTGGCGGTTCCCATCGCCGCCTCGCTGGGCTGGCTTGGCCTGATCTTGCAGTGGAGCGAAAGCCCGATGCCGCTGCACCGCGCCATCTCTGATATGGCCTGGCAGACCAGCACCGATTTCCTGCTGGTGGCAATTCCGATGTTTGTAATGCTGGGGGAAATCCTCTTGCGCGCGGGCATCACCGAGAAAATGTATGACGGTATCGTCAAATGGCTGGGCTGGCTTCCTGGCGGCCTGATGCACTCCAATATCGGCTCCTCGGCGCTCTTTGCCGCCACTTCCGGTTCTTCGGTGGCCACAGCCGCTACCATCGGCACCGTTGCCATCCCGCAGATCAAGAAGCGCGGCTATAATGAGCCTCTGTTCTTGGGCACCATTGCGGCCGGCGGCACACTCGGCATTCTGATCCCGCCCTCGATCAACCTCATTCTCTATGGGCTCTTGACCAATACCTCGGTGCCCGAGCTCTATCTGGCGGGCTTCCTGCCCGGCTTCCTGCTGGCCGCGCTCTTTATTCTGACTGTTGTGGTCATGTGCCTGCTGCGGCCTAGCTGGGGCGGCGAACGGCTGAGCTATACCTGGGCCGAGCGTTTTCAGGCCCTGCCCGCGCTGGTGCCGCCCCTGGGCATCTTCCTGGTGGTTGTCGGCTCGATCTATGCAGGTCTTGCCACTCCTACCGAGGCCGCCTCCCTGGGTGTGGTTGCGGCCATGGGGCTGGCGGTGTTCAACGGCAAATTCTCCATCGCAATGATGCGCGAAGCCATCGAGGGCACAATGCGCACCACCGCCATGATCATGCTGATTATCATCGCCGCGGTCTTCCTGAACTTTGTCCTCTCGATCATCGGCCTCACCCAGGCGCTGACCGATTTTGTCACCGGCCTTGGCTGGCCACCGGTGCAGACCATGCTGATGATCGTGCTGATCATGATCCTCATCGGCTGCTTCATGGAGACGCTTTCAATGCTGCTAACCATGGCGCCGCTGGTTACACCGATCGTGGTAGCGCTCGGCTTTGATCCGGTCTGGTTCGGCATCCTTTTGATGGTGCTCCTGGAGACCGCGTTGATCACGCCACCCATCGGCATCAACCTTTATGTGGTGCAGGGGCTGCGCAAGACTGGGCCGATGATGGATGTGATGAAGGGCGCGCTGCCCTTCGTGCTGACCATGTTTGTCATGCTGGGGCTGCTCCTGGCCTTCCCGGGCCTCGCGCTCTGGCTGCCTGCGCTGTTCTACTAACACTCCAACGATCAGGAAGGATCGGTACTATGGCCCTCTCCCCGGACTGGCCCCGGATATCTGCGCTTGGCTTTGACGGGTTTCTCGTCAGTTTTGGCGAGCATCTGACTGAAGCCGCCAACCGCGCCGCCCTTGCCTTCCGCGACGCGCTGGAGCGTGAAAGCTGGCCCTCCGCCCGTGAAAGCTCTGCCTCGCTGGTCTCGGCCTATCTGCGTTTTGACCCCTTGCGACAGGGGCATGCAGAAATCCGCGCGCTGCTACAGGATCTGCTGGCGCGGCAGGACTGGTATCAGGCGCCTTTGCCGCGCGGCCGCAGACTATGGCATGTGCCCGCCGTCTTTGGCGACACCGCCGCGCCGCAGCTGGGTGAGGCCGCTGCGGCCGCCGGGTTCACGCCGCAAGAGGCCATCGCCTCGCTGACAGAGCGCCCGGTGCGGATTCAGACCATCGGCTTTGCCCCTGGCCAGCCCTATCTGGGGGAGCTTGCACCGGAATGGGACATCCCGCGCCAGACAGAACTGACACGGCAAATCCCGGCTGGCGCCCTGGCGGTCGCCATCCGCCAGCTGGTTCTGTTTCCGATGCCAACCCCCACCGGCTGGCGGCATGTGGCGCAGACTGCCTTCCAACTGTTCCGACCCTTGGGCCAGGATCCCTTCCTCCTGCGCCCCGGCGATGAGATCCGCTTTGAACCCTTGGAGGAACAGGCCCTGCCCCGCCTGCAGCAGGATCCTGACGGCGGCGCCCGGTTCGAGGTGATCCGCTGATGGCTGAACTCATAGTCAATAGTGCCACGCCTGGCGTCTCCCTGCAGGACGCAGGACGCGCTGGGTTCCTGGCCCAAGGGGTCTCGCGCGGCGGGGCCGCCGATACGCTGGCCCTGGCGGAGGGCGCGGCGCTGCTGGGACAGGATCCTTGTTGCGCGGCGCTGGAGATGGCCGGTGCCGGCGGCCTATTCGAAGCCAGCGAGGACCTGCGCATTGCCCTGACCGGCGCGCCGATGCAGGCCAGTATCGAAGGCACGCCGCTGGTCTGGAATGCCAGCCACCTGCTGCCACGCGGCACCCGGTTGAAGATCGGCGGCTGCACCCGGGGCAGCTACGGCTATCTGCATATCGGCGGCGGCATTGAAACAGAACAGCAACTTGGCTCGCGCAGCAGCCATGCCGGGGCTGGTTTGGGTCAAATCCTGCAACCTGGTACCCGGCTTCCAGCGGGTCCCGATCAGGGCACAAAAACCACTGGCCTTCGGCTGCAGCCGGAGGAACGCTTTGACGGCGGCACCCTCAATATTCTGCGCGGGCCGCAAACCTGCCTGTTCAGCCCGGAGCAGATCGCGGGTTTTGAAAGCGCCCTGTTCCGGCGCGATAGGCGCGGCAACCGCATGGGCGCGGGGCTTACTTCGGATCAGGTGGATCTTGGCTCCGCCAAGGGCCTCAAGGTCCTCTCGGAAGTGATCGTGCCCGGAGATGTACAGATCACCGGCGATGGCACACCCTTTGTTTTGCTAAGCGATTGCCAGACCATGGGCGGCTATCCCCGCATCGGCACGGTGCTGCCCAGCGACCTGCCAAAGGTGGCCCAGGCCCGCCCCGGCGCCGCTTTCCGGTTTCACTTTGTCACCCTGGAGGAGGCGGCAGAGATCGAGGCCCGCGCGGCCGCCCGCCGGGCAGAGCTGCCAAAGGCCCTGCGCCCGCTGATCCGCGATCCGGGCACGATCTCTGATCTGCTGGCCTATCAGCTTATCAGCGGCATGACCGCCGGCGATGATCTAGAAAGGAACAGGTCATGATCACCACTATCGACCTCAATGCCGATATGGGCGAAGGCTTTGGCGCCTGGCAGATGGGCGATGACGCGGGCCTCCTGGATCTGGTTTCCTCTGCCAATATCGCCTGCGGGTTTCATGCCGGCGACCCGGATGTCATGGCGGCCACAATGCGGGAAGCTGTGTCGCGGGGCGTGGGCCTCGGCGCCCACCCCGGTTTTGCCGATCTGCAGGGATTCGGGCGCCGTGAGATGCATCTGCCAGCAGCAAGCCTCGCCAATCTTGTCGCCTATCAGACCGGCGCGGCCCAGGCCTTGGCGCGGACCTCCGGCGGCAGGCTGCGGCATCTGAAGCTGCACGGCGCCCTGGCCAATATGGCGGCGCGGGACCGGGCGATGGCGCAGACCTGCTATACAGCAGCGCTCGACACGGCACCGGATCTGATCATCATGGCCATGGCTGGCACCGCACAGGAAGACGCGGTGCGCGAACTCGGCTGCCCCGCAGCACTGGAAATTTTTGCCGACCGGGCCTATCTGCCCGATGGCAGCCTGCTGCCGCGCAGTGAGCCCGGCGCTGTGCTGCATGATGCGGAAGAGATTGCCGCGCGGGTTCTGCAAATGCTGCGAGAAGAGGCCATTGTTGCCGTGGATGGCAGACGCCTGTCCTGTCGCCTAGATACAATTTGCTTACACGGGGATACCTCTAGCGCCCTGGCGGCTGCCAAAGCCATCAAGCAAACCCTCAGCCATGCCGGGATTCAAATTGCCCGCTTTGAAGGCGCTACTGCCTAAAGAACATGCGTCTAGTTTAGACGGCTGGTCTCCACAATTGCCTCACTTCTAAACACACAGTTACTACGCGGTTTGATATTGCTATTCGCCACAAACCGCCCTCTGTTTTAGGGCGGGTAAGCCTGACGGCTTCAGCCGACATGAGGGCACAGATGACGACAACAATTCGACCAGCGAACAAGGATGACGTAGCAGCAATTACCGGGATCTTGAATGAAGCGATCCGGAAGACACTGGTGACATTCACAACCACTGAGAAGATTGAGAGTGAAATCGCGGCAAGCATCAATGCGGATGACACCCACTATCTGGTGGCCGAGCAGGCAGGCTGCGTTGTCGGCTACGCCTCGTATGGTCCGTTCCGTCAGGGGCCCGGTTACAAGCACACCAAAGAGCATACGATTCACCTAGCCCCCACAGCCAGAGGATCTGGCCTAGGGCGCGCTTTGATCGAGCAGCTCGCAGAGGAAGCCAGGGCTGAAAATGTTCATGTCCTTGTGGCAGGCATCAGCAGCGCCAATCCGGAGGCAGTCAGTTTTCATGCTGCCCTCGGCTTTATTAACATAGGACGCATGCCCGAAACGGGTCGCAAATGGGGCCAATGGCTTGACCTGATCCTGATGCAAAAGACGCTGTAAGAGACCTTCGAAACCACAGTCCCCTCTCACGCGGGAACGCTCTAACTCCTTGCGCTATTCGTCACCTGGTCCCTGTTCTCTTCCAAACAAGACTTCAGCACCGCAAGAGCTGGCTCCATTTCTTCCTCGCTAAAGGCACAAAACCCCAGGATTAGGCCATTGCAGCCAGGGGCTTCTTCGGCGTGTTCTGACAGAGCTTGAAGACGGAGGCCCCTGTCTGTGGCAAGCCTGGTCAGGCTGCGATCATCAAAGGCTTCCTTAAGGTGGAAAACCAGTTGCATTCCGGCCTGCGTATCACGGACCACACCAAAATCGGCAAAATCCTCAGCCAGCCGCGACAGAAGATATTTTCGCCGCTCCCCATAGATCCGACGCACCCGTCGAAGGTGGCGATAAAACTCACCGGAGGTGATAAATTCCGCCAGAGGCTGCTGCGGCATAATGCTCGCCTTTAACCCGCTAGCTCGCATCGATCCCTGGAACCCCTCCAAGAGTTCTTGCGGCACGATGGCATAGCCAAGGCGCAGCGCGTTTGAAAAAATCTTGGATAAGCTGCCTATGTAAATCGTTCGGTTCAAACGATCAAAACCCGCAAGCGCCGGGATGGGTCGGCCGGCATAGCGGAACTCACTGTCATAGTCGTCTTCGAGGATCCAGGCGTTCTCTTGCAGAGCCCAGCGGAGAAACTCTTGACGGCGCTCCGGTGACATGGCTCCGCCAAGTGGGAACTGATGCGATGGCGTCAATGCGACGAGTTTTGGCGGCTTGTCTTTCACCGGTAGGGTCGCGCCCTGCTCATCCACCCGGAGATAGATCGGCTTCAGCCCTTGCGCCCTTACAAAACGGAGCAAAGGCAAATAGCCTGGATCTTCTACGCCGATGCCTTCTCCGGGTTTGGCCAAAAACCGCAGGCAAATTTCCAACGCATCCGTTGCCCCCGCAGTGACGATGATTTGGTTCGGGTCAGCTTCGATCCCGCGCCATTCAGACACATGAGCTGCAATCGCCTGTCGCAGCTCAAAGTTCCCAAATACCCGCCCCCCTTCCAGAAGCTGCTGAGGGTTGCGACGACAGATGCGAGCGATTGTCTTGGCCCATTGCCGATAGGGGAATAACCGCATGTCCGGCTGCCCCGCCTCAAAACAGGCCACCTGGCGTGACTTCTCCTCCGGGGCGACCGATTGCAGGGTCATCGCTTCCGAAGGGAGTTCAACCTCCCCCACCGGGCAAAGGCGATAACCAGAGCCCGGCTGGCTCTGCAAATAGCCCTCTGCAACCAGCTGCTCATAGGCGGTGACAACCGTGGACCGAGAAACTCCCAACTCGGTTGCGAAGACCCGCGTTGGGGGCAGCAGGCTTCCTGCCGCCAAATCTCCCTTGACCGCACGCATACGAATTCCATCGCAAATCTGTTCAAAAACCGGGATCCGCGAACCGCGATCGATGGTGAAGGCCAGCCAGGGCATTTGTTTCATTTTGGCCTGCTCAAAGTTTCAGTTTTGGAGCTTCAGAACAAACCAAAACGAGGGTGGGAACAACCCCCCTACCCGGCCTTGACCTGGGAGTACTAAAAAATCTTGGTGAGACAAATCCCATCAGGGCGTCGGCAGCAAAACAATCGGCAGCTTGCCCTGCTGTTGTAGGGCGCCAAACCAAGCAATGTTTAGAAAACGCAACGAGCAGCCCAATCTTTGTCTGCGCAGCCCTGGAATGGCTTCGTCGTCAATTAGATTCTCGCGAAACACTTGGAAAACGGAGCCGCAGCAAACGGTCGCTAAGCCCCTTGAGCAATCTCGATCAGAGCGGTTTTTGCAATCGTAAATGTTGGTGTGAATCGTCGCTCAGCTTCGCAGGGCGCTTTCGAAAAAACACTAGAGCTCTTTAGCTGATGAAAAAAGTCAGGAAGTGTTTTGGGCGGGATCAGATCCATGCGCACGGCGGATCCGAACGCTTGGTTCGAGAAAGTTCCATTATTTAACAGGATCTTATTGTTCGTTTTCCGCTCTATGTGGATGTGACATAACCCTATGCAAAACCAGCATTTGCAGCTCTCCCTTTAGTAGACCTAGGCTTTGGGCAATAGAAAAACAGGGAGTAAGACTATGCAGAAATTGATGTCGCGCGTCGCTGCGGCTGCCATGGCGGCAGCCCTGTCGACCGGCGCATTTGCGGAGACCTCCATCAAGGTGGCCTATGACGCGGATCCGGTCTCGCTGGATCCCTATGAGCAGCTGTCCGGCGGCACGCTGCAGCTGAGCCACATGGTCTTTGACCCGCTGGTGCGCTGGACCCAGGACCTGCAGTTCGAAGGCCGTCTGGCGGACAGCTGGGAGCAGGTCGACGCCACCACCATGCGTTTCCACCTGCGCAAGGGGATCAAGTTCCACTCGGGCAATGCCTTCACTGCAAAAGACGTTGACTGGACCTTTGACCGGATCAAGGAGAGCGCCGACTTCAAGGGCATCTTTGCCCCCTTCACCGATGTTGTCGTGGTGGATGACCACACCATCGACCTGAAGACGGCCGAGCCCTTCCCGCTGGTTCTGCACACGGCGACCTATCTCTTTGCCATGGACAGCGCCTATTACTCCGGCACCACCGCTGAGGGCGCAGACAAATCCGAAATCGTCAAGCATGGCGACAGCTTTGCCTCGCGCAACATGTCCGGCACCGGCCCCTTTATCGTCACCGAGCGCGAGCAGGGCGTGAAAGTGGTCTTCGACCGCTATGACGGTTACTGGGACACCGCCTCGGCGGGCAATGTGGATGAGATCATCCTGACGCCGATCAAAGAAGACCCGACCCGTGTTGCGGCCCTGCTGTCCGGTGACGTGGATTTCATCGCGCCGGTGCCGCCCACCGACCTGAAGCGTGTTGAAGGTGCGGACGGCGTCAATCTGATCACCATGCCAGGCACACGCATCATCACTTTCCAGATGAACCAGAACCGGGTTGAGGCCTTCAAGGACCCCAAGGTGCGCCTGGCGATCGACTATGCGATCAACAACCAGGGCATCGTCGACCGCATCATGCGCGGCTTCGGTACCGTGGCAGGCCAGGCTTCCCCTGCGGGTTACCTGGGCTACAGCGGCGATTACGCACCGCGCTTTGATCTGGCCCGCGCCAAGGAGCTGATGTCTGAAGCAGGCTATGCCGATGGCTTCTCCGTCACCATGATGGCGCCGAACAACCGCTATGTGAACGACGACAAGATCGCCCAAGCGGTGGCCTCTATGCTGAGCCAGATCAATATCACTGTGGATCTGCAGACCATGCCCAAGGCGCAGTACTGGCCGACCTTCGACGAGCGCGCAGCAGATATGATGATGATCGGCTGGCACGCGGATACCGAAGACAGCGCCAACTTCCACCAGTTCCTGACAGCCTGCCCGAATGCCGACAACGGCAACGGCCAGTATAACTCCGGCAGCTTCTGCAATGAGGCCGCGGACAAGCTGATGGATGCGGCCAATACCGAGACCGATGTGGCCAAGCGCACCGAGGCGCTGCAGAAACTGGAAGGGATCCTCTATGATGAGGCGGCCTTTATCCCGCTGCATTGGCAGAACCTCGCTTGGGGCGCCAAGGACGGCATGAATGCGGGCGAGATCGTCAACGCGCTGAACTTCCCCTACTTTGGTGACCTGGTGGTCAGCGAGTAATCAAATCGCTTCCCGCCTTGGGAATTCCCCTTCCCAGGCGGTCAACTGGCGGGCGCAAAAGCTCTTTGCGCCCGCCTATTTCCCCTCTATGGCTTAACGGCCAGCAAGCTTTAATTTCCAGGGTGACCCATAGATGTTTGCCTATCTCGTGAAGCGAGCCATTCAGGCGGTAGCCGTGATGTTTGCGATTTCGCTGATCGCCTTTGCCATCCAGGGCAATCTCGGCGATCCGCTGCGCGAACTGGTTGGCCAGTCCGTCTCTGAAGAGGTGCGGCAGCAGCTGCGCGACGAGCTGGGGCTGAACGACCCGTTCCTCACCCAGTACCTGCGTTTTGTCGGCAATGCGCTGCAGGGCGATCTGGGCACCTCTTACTTTTTCAAAGAACCCGCGCTTGAGGTCATTCTGAAGAAATTGCCCGCCACGCTGGAGCTGGTGCTGGGCGCCACGGTGATCATCATCGGATTTTCGGTGCCCCTGGGGGTATATACCGCAATCCGTCCCGATGCGGTGCTGTCGCGGGTGATCATGGCGCTGTCGATCCTTGGCATTTCCGTGCCGGTCTTCCTGACCGCGATCATGATGATCTTTGTCTTCTCGGTGGAATGGGGCTGGCTGCCCTCCTTCGGACGCGGCGATGTGGTCCATGTCTGGGGCTACTGGGAGACCAATTTCCTGTCGCTGGACGGCTGGGAGCATATCCTGCTGCCCTCTGTCGCCCTGGCCTCAATCATGCTGCCGCTCTTTGTGCGCCTGATCCGGGCTGAGATGATGGAGGTGCTGCAGAGCGAATATGTCCGCTACGCCAAGGCCAAGGGCATCGCGCCCTGGCGGATCTACTTTATCCATGCGCTGAAAAACACGCTGCTGCCGGTCATTACCGTGGGCGGGGTGCAGATCGGCACCATGGTGGCCTATACCATCCTGACCGAGACGGTCTTTCAGTGGCCGGGCATGGGTTTCATGTTCCTGGAGGCGGTGAACCGCGTCGACACCCCCCTGATTGTGGCCTATCTCATCGTGGTTGGCTTTATCTTTGTGGTGACCAATACCATCGTCGATCTGATCTACGGGCTGGTCAATCCCACCGTGAACATTGCGCGTATGGGGGCCTGATCTGATGAGCAGCTATATCGAAACCCCGAACCAAAGCCGCCTGAACCGGATCTGGCAATCCCATATGGCCTACTCCTTCCGCCGCAACCCGGTGGCGGTGGTCTCTATGGCGGTCTTTCTGTTCATTGCGGTGACCTCTTTCCTGGCGCCTTTGATCGCACCTTACAATCCTTATGATCCGGCGCAGATCGACATCATGAATTCGGAATACCCGCCAGCCTGGGCCGAGGGTGCGCTGCCGGAGTTCCTTTTGGGAACCGATGATCAGGGCCGCGACCTTCTGTCGACCATCCTCTATGGCACCCGGCTGTCGATCATCATCGGGCTTTGTGCAGTCGGGCTGCAGGCCTTCCTCGGCATCTCGATCGGCCTGTTGGCGGGCTATATCGGCGGTCGACTCGACAGCCTCTTGATGCGGCTGGCGGATATCCAGCTGTCGTTTTCGACCCTGATGGTGGCGATCATCTTCCTCGCCGTGACCCAGGCCTTGTTCGGCTCCGAGACCTTCAACCGCTATGCGATTTTCTTTCTGGTGGCGGTGATCGGGGTCGCCGAATGGCCGCAATATGCCCGCACCGTGCGCGCCACTGTGCTGGCAGAGAAGAAAAAAGAATATGTCGACAGCGCCCGGGTGCTGGGTTTTGGCCCCATGCGCATCATGGTGCGGCACATCCTGCCCAACTCGCTGTCGCCGATCTTTGTCATCTCGACCGTGCAGGTGGCCAATGCGATCATCTCAGAGGCCTCACTCTCCTTCCTGGGGCTCGGCATGCCGCCCAGCCAGCCCTCGCTCGGCTCGCTGATCTCCTCTGGCTTTGACTATATCTTCTCGGGCAGCTGGTGGATCACCGTCATCCCCGGCATTGTCCTGGTGGTGCTGGTTCTTGTCATCAACCTTTTGGGCGACTGGATGCGCGACGTCCTGAACCCGAAACTCTACAAGGGCTGACTGCGATGAGCCTCCTCTCTGTCCGTGACCTGACCGTGAAGTTCGCCATGCGCGAGCAGACCGTGACCGCGCTCAACGGGATCTCCTTTGACCTGGCCAAAGGCGAGCGCCTGGGAATCGTCGGCGAGAGCGGTGCCGGCAAATCGATCACCGGCTTTGCCCTGATGAACCTGCTGAGCCGCCCGGGCTATATCGACAGCGGCGAGATCCTCTTTGAGGGCGACGACGTGGTGCAGATGAAGCCCAGGGCGCTGCAGGATATGCGCGGCAACCGCATGGCGATGATCTTTCAGGATCCGATGGTGACCCTGAACCCGGTCTTGACCATTGGCGAGCAAATGGTCGAGACACTGCGAGCGCACCGTCAGCTGTCGCGGGAAGAGGCGCGCCAAATCGCCATCCTGAAGCTGCGCGAGGTCTATATCCCCAGCCCCGAAGAGCGGCTGGAACAATACCCGCACGAACTTTCAGGCGGTATGCGCCAGCGCATCATCATCGCCATCGCCCTGCTGCTGGATCCGCAACTGATCATCGCGGATGAGCCGACCACGGCGCTGGATGTCACCATCCAGGCGGATATCATGGAACTGATGCTGGAGCTGTGCCAGTCCAATCAGGTGAGCCTCATCCTGATCACCCATGACCTGGGCGTGGTCAGCCAGATGACCGAGCGCACCATGGTGATGTATGCCGGCCGCATCATCGAGACCGGCAGCACCCGCGCCATCATCAACGATCCGCAGCACCCTTATACCCAGGGGCTGATCAATGCGCTGCCGCAGCAGACCAAACCCGGTCAGCGGCTGAAGCAGATTCAGGGCACCATGCCTGCCTTGGGCCGCATCCCTGCAGGCTGCCCGTTCAATCCGCGCTGCGAATATGCCACTGCCACCTGCCGCAGCCAGATCCCGCCGATGAGCCAGTTCGCCCAGGTGCAGGTGGCCTGCCATGAGGTGCAGCGGCTGCAATTCGAGGCTGAGGCCAACCGCAAGGAGGAACTGGCATGAGCACCGCCTTGCCCCGTCCGCTGCTGGACATCCGCAATCTTGAAAAACGCTTTGACCTCGACCACGGGCTCCTGGAGACGGTGAAGCTGCGCGGCGGCAAGCTGACCCGCGAGATGCGTTCGGTGCATGCGGTCAACAATGTCTCCCTTTCGGCCCAGAAAGGCGAGGCGCTCTGCGTCGTGGGTGAATCGGGCTGCGGCAAATCCACCGTGGCGCGGCTGGTTGCCGGGCTGCTGGAGCCCACCCATGGCGAGATTCATTATGACGGCAGCCGCATCGACAATCTGTCGCGCGGGGCCATGGCACCCCTGCGTAAGAAGATCCAGATGATCTTCCAGAACCCCTATGCCTCGCTCAATCCGCGCATGACCATCCAGCAGACCCTGGAAGAGCCGGTGCGGTTCCACAACCCCGGCTACTCCAAAGGCGAGATGCAGGACCGGGTGGTCGAGGTGATGCGCTCGGTCGGGGTGGATCCGGCCTGGAGCAAGCGCTACCCGCATGAATTCTCCGGCGGCCAGCGCCAGCGCATCGCCATCGCCCGCGCCCTCACCGTGGACCCTGAATTCATCATCGCCGATGAGCCGATCTCGGCGCTGGATGTCTCGATCCAGGCGCAGGTCCTGAACCTGATGCTGGAGGCCAAGGAAAGCCGCGGCCTAACCTATCTTTTCATCACCCACGACCTAAGCGTGGTGGAGCATTTCGGCACCCGGGTTGCGGTGCTTTATCTGGGATCGGTCTGCGAGGTGGCAGAGACCCGCACCCTGTTTGAGAACCCCAAACACCCCTATACACGCGCGCTCCTGTCGGCGGTGCCGCAGCTCAAAGATGACCGGCCCAATCACATCCGCCTGAAGGGCGAGATCCCGACGCCGATCAACTTGCCGCCGGGCTGTCCCTTCCAAAGCCGCTGCCCCATGGCCAATGCGCGCTGCAGTGAAGAAAAGCCAATGGCGCAGAAACAACCCGACGGAAGTCTTGTCAGCTGCCACGCAGTCGAGGAAGACCGTATCACAGAGATCGCTTGATCTTTCCTTGAATGGCAGGCCCTTTTACAAAGGGATCAACTTGACGGGTTAAAAACACGTGGAATTCAACTGGCTGAAAGATTTTATCGCTCTGGCGTCGTCGCGGAATTTCTCCCGCGCCGCGGAGGAGCGTTTTGTCAGCCAGCCAGCCTTTTCGCGCCGGATCCGGGCGCTGGAGAATGCCGTCGGGGTGCAGCTGATCAACCGCGAGACTCTGCCGCTTTCGCTGACCACCGCCGGAGAGATCTTTCTGGAGCAGTCCCATGTGATGCTGCGCACCCTGGATGAGACCATCGAGCGTTGCCAGGCGTTGGATGCAGAGGATGAGAATATCGTCCGACTTGCTGCCTCGCAGTCGATCTATACAACCTATTACAAGGCAGAGATCCTACCGCTGGTTGAGGCCTATGGGCTATCGCTGGATCTGAATTCGGTGTCCTGGCCCGCTGAAAAGTTCTCTATCATGCTGCAGCAGGGCCAGAGCGATGTGATCATCTCCTATTGGCATCCTTCTATGGGGTTTCTGTCGCCGCTCAGCGTGTCGCCCTATACTTCTTTGACCCTCGCCCGCGATATCATGGTGCCGGTGGCAAAGGCCAATCCGGATGGCTCGCCGCAGTTCCGGCTGGGCGAAAATGACAAGGCAAGGGTGCCGCTTTTGGCCTATGGCAGTGTTTCGGTGTTTCGACCTGTTGTGGAATCGATCCTGTCTGGCCGGATTGGCAGCGCCAATATCCTGCAGGTCAGCCAGAATGCGCTCTCCAGTACTGTAAAGGCAATGATCCTGGAGGGCTTTGGGCTGGGTTGGTTGCCGCAACGCATGTGCGAAGAAGAGCTGGAGAGCGGTGAGCTGGTGTTGGCTGGGGGCAAGCAATATTACAGCGAAATTGAGATCCGCGCCTACCGGGACCATAACAACAAAAAGCCCCGGCTAGAGAAGTTCTGGCAGGAGCTGGACGGCAATTAGCCCGTTTTGCTGCCTCGCATATCAAACCTTCTATCCCATAAGACGGTTTCTCAATTGGCTTCTGCCCAAGCAGGATTTGGACCCTGCTTGGGAAAGTCGCGGCTCAACCTACCTTTTTTAGGCTGCGGCTTGCGCGCGTCGCCAGATCGGGAAAGGGTCTGGAAAATCCGGAAGCGTATCAGGGCCGATGGCTACGCTTGTGGGCACCAGGCAGCGATCCATCTTCTGTTTTAGACTGGGCCAATCAATGCCAGCACCGATAAAGACGATCTCCTGCCGTCTGTCGCCCCAAGGATCCTGCCAATGGGCCTGCATATAAGAACGCGCCGCGTCATGTGTCGGGCGTTGCGCCTCTGGCACTGCGGCCCACCAGGTCCCCAGGGGTTGAATGCCCGACAAAGCACCCGCCAAGGAAAACTCCGCAACCCAATCCGGCCGGGTTGCAATCCAGAAATGCCCCTTGGCGCGGATCACCCCCGGCAGATCCCCGTTGAGGACTTCAAGAATGCGTTCGGGTACAAAGGGGCGGCGCGCGCGGTAGACATAGGAGGCAATACCGTATTCTTCGGTCTCGGGTACATGATCGGCAAAACCATAAAGCTCCTTGGCCCACATTGGGTGCTCATGCGCCTTGTCAAAGTCAAACAACCCGGTATTCAGGATCTTCTCTGCCGGAACTTTTGAGTGGTTCGCTTCAATAATTTCAGCATCAGCGTTGAGGCTGCGGATGATCTGACGTGCTGCCTCCAACTTCTGAGGGCCCGCATCAGCAACTTTGTTGAGGATGACCACATCTGCGAACTCGATCTGGTCCGTCAGCAAATGAACCAGCGTTCGATCATCCTCTTCCCCCATGGTCTCACCACGATCTTGTAAAAAGTCATGGGAGGAAAAATCGTTCAACAGGTTCACCGCATCTACCACCGTCACCATAGTATCCAGGCGCGCCACATCGGACAGGCTGTTGCCAAGCTCGTCCCGGAAATCAAATGTTGTCGCCACGGGCAGGGGTTCAGAAATTCCGGTGGATTCGATCAGCAGATAGTCAAAGCGCCCCTCTCCGGCCAAGAGGCGTACCTCCTCCAGCAGATCATCGCGCAGAGTACAGCAGATGCAGCCGTTAGACATTTCCACCAGTGTTTCATCTGTGCGGCTCAGCTCTGTATCCGCCCGCACCAGATCCGCATCTATATTCACCTCGGACATGTCATTGACGATGACCGCCACGCGTTTCCCTTCGCGGTTGTTGAGAATATTGTTGAGAAGGGTGGTTTTACCGGCGCCCAGGAAGCCAGACAGTACTGTTACTGGCAGGCGCGTATCTTTGTTCATTTTGAAATCCTGTTTTGATGTTTAGTATGTTATAACGTAACATTTACCAAAGGCAATACAGGAGCAAAACCCCAAGAGGCTTCGAAGCATGGCAAGCCGATTGGTCAAAGCACTAGAGACTATTCGGAGGCCGCTCCAGATCAATTGGCTTCATTTGAGCTCTTCCTTTGCCAGGTCTGCCTTTACAGAAGTGAGCTCCGCCGCCCATTTTTTTGGCCAAGCGCCTATCGGTTTGAGCAGGTCTCCAACCATCCCCTCAATCTCTGTCTTTCACCCGCTCAACGCGCTACGCCGGGCAATTCAGAACCTCAGTTGCGAAATACTAGAAACTGTAGTTCGATCAGCCCCAACGGTCTGACCTGCCCCAAAAGCGACGGTCCCCGGCAAAGACGAACAAAGGACAGCGAGATGCAGCGCACAGATCTGAGCCTGAAATGGCTCGAAGTTTTCCAGCTCGCGGCCTCCTTGGGGTCAGCCCAAGCGGTGGCACGGGAAACCGGCCTGTCCATCAGCACGGTTTCTCACCATCTGCACCGGCTGGAAGATCAGCTTGGGGTCAGCCTTCTGGATCACAAGAAACGTCCGATGGTTTTGACCCCTGCCGGCAGTATCTTCCTCAAATATATCGAAGAGGCACTGGGTTTGATCCGCAAAGCCCAGGCAGAGGCCAGTTCTGGAAACCTCCATGAGGCGCGGCAATTGCGTCTGGGATTGATTGAAGATTTCGACAGTGAGATCGGGCCAGAACTGGCTGTCTATCTGGCCTCTCATATGCCCAAATGCAGCTTTACCCATCACACCCGCGCCAGCCATGATATCCTGGAGCTTCTGCGCAAGCGCCGGATCGATATTGGCCTCGCCAACCGCCCCGGTGAAACTGTGCATGACCTGCAGGAAACGCCTTTCCTGCGGGATCCCTTTGTGCTGGCTCTGCCAGTGAATACCCCCTTCGAGCCTGAGGACTTTCTTGCAGGCCAAACCAATTTGCCCTTCCTGCGTTACAGCACAGCCGAGATCATCAGCGGCCAGATCGAAACCCAGCTGCGGCGCCTGAAAATCGCGCTGCCGCAGCGGTTCGAAATCGAAAGCAACCAAACCCTGATGGCGATGGTGGCCTCCGGCAACGGTTGGGCCGTTACCACTCCGCTCTGTTACATGCGCGCCAAGAGGTTCCACCGGCAGGTCAAACTGCACCCATTTCCGGAAAAGAGCTTTGCCCGCCACCTTTCCATGTTCGCGACGCCGGAGTGCGCCAAGACCTCGCAGCAGATCGTACATAAGACCTTGCAGAATCTGGTCCTGAAACGCGCGCTCAAACCCGCGCTGGAAATGATGCCCTGGCTGCACGGGATGTTCGAACTCGATCCCTGCGACTGACTTCTCGCCTGGGCTTGTTTGAATCGGATCCGCAAATACTCGAAATGCACATCCTAATTTTTCGAAAGATTTTCGAAAGATTTGACCCCAGCCACCGCTTCCTGCCCTTGATGCGACATATCCAGGCGGGAGCGACTATTCATGAAAACCAGAACCAGGGCTGTTGTTATCGGTGGCGGAATCGCGGGTTGCTCCGCGCTTTATCATCTGACCCAGGAGGGCTGGGCCGATGTGGTTCTGGTTGAGCGCGATGAACTGACCAGCGGCACCACCTGGCATTCGGCGGCACAGGTGACCAACTTTGGCATGAACCAGACCATGGTGGGTCTCAAAAGCCATTCGATCAAGCTCTACCAGGAGCTGGCCAATGACCCGGATTACCCGATCAATTACCACCACGGCGACGGTGGCATCCGGCTGGCCAATACCGAGGCGCAGATGCAGGGCTACCGGCATTTTGCTTCGATGGCGCGGGGCATGGATGTGCATTTCGAGGTCATCGATGCCGAAGAATGTGCCCGCCGTCATCCGCTGGTCTCAACCGAGAACCTCCTGGGCGGGCTTTGGGATCCCTTTGATGGCGACATCGACCCCGCACAACTGTGCCAGGCATTAGCGCGCCGCGCCCGCAAAGCAGGTGCCGAGGTCTACCGCAACACCCCCGTCACCGGGCTCACCCAGCACCCCGACGACACCTGGACGGTGCATACCGCCAAGGGCGATATCGATTGCGACGTGGTGGTCAATGCCTGCGGCTACCGGGTGAATGAGGTGGCCGCGATGATGGGCGTGCATCACCCCGTGGCTTCGATGGAGCACCAGTATTTCCTGACCGAGGAGATCCCCGCCATCAAGGAGGCCGGCCACCGGATGCCGCTCCTGCGCTGCCCCATCTCGGACTACTACTGTCGTCAGGAGAAAAACGGCCTCCTGGTTGGGTTCTATGAGCAGGATTGCAAGACCTGGGGCATGGACGGGATCGACCCGAATTTTGTCAATGCGCTCTGCCCCGATGATCTGGATAGGGTCACGGATGTGCTGGAGGGCGCCTTTGCCCGCATGCCCGCGCTGATGGAGACCGGGATCCATACCGTGGTAAACGGCCCGATCACCTATACCATCGACGGCGCGCCGCTGGTGGGGCCAATTCCGGGCAAGCGCAATGCCTATTGCATCATCGGGCTGCGGGCGGGCCTGGGCGAAGGCGGCGGCCATGGTTGGCTCCTGGCGCAGCAGATCGTCCATGGCGAGGCCTGCTATGACACCTGGTGCATCGACCCCCGCCGCTTCGGCCCGCATACAAATGTGGAACTCACCGCCCTGAAGGCCATCGAGGATTATCAGAACGAGTTCCGCTTCCACTTCCCGCATGAGCACCGTCCGGCAGGCCGCAATGCCCGCACCACGCCGCTCACGCCCATTCTGGCGTCCGAGGGTGCGGAATTCGCCGTGGTCAACGGCTGGGAGCGCATGGACTACTTGAAGCCAAGCCCGGAGTTCCACCCCAGCCTCAGCTTCGGATTTGACGAGGCCTTTGATCTGGTCGCCGCCGAAGTGAAAAATGTGCAGGAAAACGTTGGCCTGGCAGAGGTCAATGGCTTCAACCGCATCGAGATCACCGGCACGGACCGCCACAGCTTCCTCGGCCGGATGTTCTGCACCAAAGTGACGCAAAAGCCCGGGCGCGTCGGCCTTGGCTATCTCTTGAACCATCATGGCATGGTCAAGGGTGAAGCGACCCTGGCCAATCTGCCCGCCTCGGACCGCGGGCCAGAGCGTATCTGGTACGGCTCCGCCGCCGCCAGCGAGCTGCATGACATGGACTGGCTCTGCCAGCATATCCAGCCGGGCGAGGATGTTCAGATCCGTTCCCTGACCAATGACCAGACCATTCTGGTCCTGGCCGGCCCCCGGGCGCGCGATGTGCTCTCCCGCGCAGCCCGGGGTGACTGGTCGCGCCAGGCCTTCCCCTGGCTTTCGGCCCGCGAATGCTTTATCGGCATCGCCCCGGCAACGGTGCTGGGCGTCAGCTTCTCCGGTGAGCTGGCCTATGAGATCCATGTGCCAAACGCCTCGCTCTATGCCGCCTATCAGGCCCTGTGCGAGGCCGGGAAGGAGCATGGCTTGCAGCTTTTCGGAGCCCGCGCGGTAGATTCGATGCGGATGGAGAAGGGCTTCCTGCACTGGAAGGCGGATCTGCTGACAGAATTCGACCCCTATGAGACCGGGCTGGAGCGTTTTGTGCATCCGGACAAGGGTGATTTCATCGGTAAGCCCGCGCTGATGGAGCACCTGCAGCGCGGCCCGCGCAAAAAGCTGGTGACGCTGAAGATCGCCAGCACAAGCATGCCCGCCCATGGCGGCGCCTCGCTGATGCTGGGGGAAGAGGTCATTGGCACCGTAACCTCAGGCGACTGGGGCCATCGCACCGGGCTCAACCTCGCCTATGCCTTTGTTGATCCGGCGCAGGCGGAAATTGGCAATACCCTGCAGTTGGACGCCTGCGGCGAGAGGGTCCCGGCAGAGGTGATTGTCCCCTGCCCCTATGATCCAGACTACACCCGCATGCGCAGCTAGCCTGCCCAAACACATTCGAGGGTTCAGGGCGGGGACGCGCTCTGAACCCTCGACAGAAAGCCTGAGGAAGATCTTGGGGCTGGGCAGGACGCTGCTCTTTTTTGCCCTGCCGCAGCCCTTCCTTGTTCAGGCCTCCTGATCAGCCCGGTTGCCCAGGGTGACATCGATCTCCAGGGTTTTGCCCCGGCGCAGGATTTCCATTTTGGTTTCTTCCTCGGGGTTGTTCATCGCCACGGCCTTAGTCAGGTCGCGCAGCTCACCCACCTCGGCGCCGCCAAAGGAGACAACCACGTCGCCCGGTTTCAGTCCCGCGGCTTCCGCCGGGCTGTCAGCGACCACGCTTTCAATCACCACGCCCTTGCCTGCCTCCAGGCCCAGGACATTGGCAGCATCCTCTGAGAGCGGCTTGATCTGTACGCCCAGCCAGCCCCGGTCGATGCGGCCGTCATCCTGCAGGTCGGCGACGATATCGCGCACCAGATCGGAAGGCACCGCAAAGCCAATGCCGACCGAACCGCCATCCGGAGAGAAGATAGCGGTGTTGACGCCCACCACATCGCCCTCGCCATTGAACAAGGGCCCGCCGGAGTTGCCCCGGTTGATCGCGGCATCGGTCTGAATGAAGTCATCAAAGGGCCCGGCATTGATATTGCGCGAGGTGGCCGAGACGATACCCGAGGTCACAGTGCCCGAGAGGCCAAAGGGGCTGCCCATGGCAATGACCTCTTCGCCGACGCGCAGATCCCCGGAAGAGCCGAACTCCACCACCGGCAGGTCTTTCCCTGCCTCAATCTGCAGCAGCGCGATATCGGTCAGCGGATCGGCCCCGATCACCTCTGCCGCATGTTTGCTGCCGTCAGATAGCGTCACCTCGACGGTATCGGCGCCCTTGACCACATGGTGGTTGGTGACGATCAGCCCCTCCTCGGAAATCACAAAGCCGGAGCCCGCGCCTTTGGTCGGCCGCATCTGGCCTTGACCTGGCATCTGATGGCCAAAGCGGCGGCGGAATTCTTCAAAGAAATCCTCACCCGGCGACATCTGTTTGTGCGGCTTAGCACCTGCTTCGGCTTTAGTGGTGCGCTTGCCGGTGACTTCGACATAGACAACTGCAGGCGAGACGCTTTCGACCAGATCGGCGTAGCCGCCGCTGCCTGGCACAGCCAGGGCCGGAGCGGGCGCAAGGGACAGCAAGACGGTTGCGGCAACGGCGGTGCTCAGCCCGAAGACTGCAGAACGGGAGGGAGTGCGAGTGATCATATCAGGTTTCCTTGCGATGAAGTGATGCAAGAGAGATCGGCCGCAAGGATTTCAGCCGCCTGTCATCTCCTATACAGATCTGTAATGTGTTTTCCCGGCGCGGAAGACCTATATTGACCAGATTGGGAACTGGCAGCAGCAAAGAGGCCTGCGTGAAGATACTGGTGGTCGAAGACGACAAGACGACGGGGCCCTATGTGGCTGCGGGCCTGCGCGAAGAGGGCCATACGGTGGATCTCTTGGCCAATGGCCGCGAAGGCCTGGTGCAGGCTGCGGCTGCGGACTACGACGTCCTGGTGCTGGACCGCATGCTGCCGGATCTGGACGGACTCTCGCTGATCAAGACCCTGCGCGGCGCGGGCAATCGCACCCCCGCGATCATGCTGACGGCGGTGAGCGGGGTGAACGACCGGATCGAGGGGCTGGAAGCCGGCGCCGATGACTATTTGGTGAAGCCCTTTGCCTTTGGGGAGCTATCCGCCCGCGTCGCCGCCCTGGCCCGTCGTCCGGGGCTTCAGCAACAGGAAACCCGGCTCTGTGTCGGGGATCTGGAAATGGATCTGGTCCAGCATAAGGTCACCCGCGCGGGCCAGGAGATCCCCCTCCTGCCGCGGGAATTCACCCTCTTGGAGCATCTGTTGCGGCGTAAGGGCCGGGTGCAAACCCGCACCATGCTGCTGGAGGCGGTCTGGGACATCACCTTTGATCCCCAGACCAATGTGGTGGAGACCCATATCTCGCGGCTGCGGGCCAAGGTGGACCGGCCCTTTGACAATGAGCTGATCGAAACCGTGCGCGGCGCGGGGTATCGCATTGCTGTCGCTTGATCGAAACGACAGGTTGCGCGGCCTTCTGCGATCTTCCCCTGTGCGGCAGTCCCTGTGGCTGTCGCTCCTGTTCCTGTTGACCAGTGCACTGAGCCTAGGCATCACCTATTACGTCGCAAAATCCGCGCAACAAAGCGCCATTGAAGAGAGCCTCATCCAGGATATGGCGGGGTTTCAGGCCACGCCCTCTGCTTCGGCACTTGCGGTTCTGGTGCGCGCGCAGACCTCTGAAAGCGACCCAAAGAAGCGTTTGCTCAGCTATCGGCTGCCAAACGGTCGCGTGATTGCAGGCAATTCTGCAGTAACGCAGCAAGAGGCAGGGTTCAGACTGGTTGTGCTCGGTCCTGAGCCAACACCGGTCCAGGGGCCCTTTCTGCTGCTCAGCCGTCATATCCATGGCGGGCTGATGACCGTGGCAGAAAGCGCGGATCCTCTGGAAAAACTCCAAGAGACCTTTCTGCGGGTTTTTCTGTTCAGCCTGCTACCCGCCATTGCCATCGCGGTTTTGGGCGGGGTTCTGCTGGCCCGACGCTCCGCACGGCGTTTGACCGAACTGGAACAGGTCCTAGCGCGCCTCACCACAGGGGACCTAACCGCCAGAGCCTCTACCCCAGTGGGCGCCACGGATGATCTGAACCGGATCAGCACCAGCGTAAACCGAATGGCAGAGGCGCAGGAAAACTCGATGATGGCGCTAAAACAGGTCTCTGCCGATATCGCGCATGACCTCAAAAGCCCTATCCAACGGGTCTCGGTCCATGCTGAGAGGCTCCAGGCGATACCTGGCCTACCCGCAGAGGCCAAAGAAATCGCTGCTAAGACCCTGGCGGAAACCAAGGGCATCGACCAGACCTTCCAATCGCTTTTGCAGATTGCTCAGATTGAAGGCGGCTCTCCCGCGGCACGGTTCCAGACGGTGGATCTAGCTGACACGGCACGGACGATAGCCGAGATCTATGAACCCGCCGCCGAGGAAGAAGGCCGTAGGCTGCAATTGGACTTGCCGGAAGGACCGGTATTCGTGCGCGGTGACAAGACCCTCATTGGGCAATTGCTGGCCAATCTGCTGGAAAATGCGCTGCGACATACACCACGAGGCAGTGACATTCACCTCTCGCTCCTTGGGGGCAGGCAACCGCAATTGATCCTGCGCGATCACGGGTCCGGGATCCCGCAGAAGGAACAGGTCAATGTCTTGCGCAGGCTCTACCGTTTGGAGCGGAGTCGTAGCACCCCAGGTAGCGGTTTGGGCCTCAGCTTGGTCCAAGCAATCGCTGATCTGCACCGGGCGGACCTCACACTCAGGACCGTTGAACCCGGTCTGGAGGTCCAGGTCAGCTTTCCAAAGGCGGATGTCTGAATTTACCCGTCCAGCGCGTTGCGCAGGGCCCGCGCCAGATGCGCCTTCTCCATTGGCTTTTGCAGAAATTGGAAATTGCTAAGGGGCTTTTGCGTACCTTCAAGATGTGCCTGCGGGAAACCTGACATCAGTACCACGCGGATTTCCGGATGTTTGTTTTCAAGGAAATGCGCCAGATCGACACCACTGTCCCCGCCCGGGAGCACCACATCTGCAAGCACAAGTGCCGGCCTTGGGTTTCGCCCAATGCTGCGCAAGGCGCCAGAGACCGTGGTTGAAGCAGAGACCTCATAGTTCAGCGTTTCCAAAATGCCGCGCAGCGTGCCCTGTACAGCATTATCATCTTCGAGCAGATGCACATGCTCGCCGCTGCCCCTCAGGATCTCCACCGTTCTTGGTAAACTGCGTAAACGCGGTTTCTCTTGCGAGCGTGGCAGGAAAAGAGAAACCCGGGTTCCTTTTCCCGGACAGCTTTCAATACGCGTGTCGCCACCAGATTGGCGGGAAAACCCAAATACCATCGAAAGTCCCAATCCGCTGCCCTCACCAACACCTTTGGTGGTGAAATAAGGTTCAACGGCGCGCTGAAGGTTCTCCGCGCTCATTCCGGATCCGGTGTCCTTTAGCGCAATTTCCACATAGTCTCCAGGCGCTAAGATACCAGTTTCAGCACCACTGCTGGCCGCGTTCGTCCAGATGCGATTGCGACAAGAAATTTCTATGCTGCCACCATCTGGCATCGCATCACGGGCATTCATTGCCAAATTGAACAGCGCACTTTCGAACTGAGAGGAATCCGCAAAAACCGGCCACAAGCCTGAATCCTGCGTGCAGTGCACCTTGATCCCGTCTCCCAAAATGCGATCCAGTGCCTCTGCGAGATCCGGAACCAGTTCAGAAAGGTTGACCGCTTCGGGCTGCAGGGGTTGTTTGCGAGAAAACGCCAGCAGCTGCCGGGTAAGTTCGCCCCCCTTCTGTGCGGCTTCCTTGATAGCATCCGCCAATTCATGATCTGGATCTTCCGCCACTTTCAACAGTTCCGCATTGCCCTGAATGACCGTCAGAAGATTGTTGAAATCATGGGCAATGCCACCTGTTAACTGTCCGATGGCTTCCAGCCGTTGCGCTTCGAACAGAGTTGCCTCCAGTTCTTTGCGGTCCGTCACATCGGTCAAAAGACCTACAGATCGCACCGATCTGCCCTGGTTGTTGACCAGACATTTGCCATGGGCCGCGAACCAACGATAGCTGCCGTCAACAGCCCGAAAGCGGTGCTCATGGTTGAACGGCACATCCGGTTCCTTCAGATGTCGCTCCAACTCTTCTTGATATGGGCCAAAGTCTTCTGGATGCAAAAACGCGGAAATGCCATTCGCGACAAGAACGTCGCGGAAATCCGCAGCTTCATACCCCAGCGAAGAGACAAAACCCGGCGACAGAAAGAGATGGTCAGATTCAATGTCCCAATCCCAGATCGCGGCACTTTGCGTCGCGAGGGCATAGCGCTCTTCGCTTTCCCGCAATCGCTTTGTCCGCTCTTCCACCTTGGCTTCCAGCTGGGAATTCAGCTCCTCCATCCTGAGGCGCAGGGCATTTTGCTCTGTCACATCTTCTTCACTCAGGATGGTGACAAAACCTCCGGTCACCGGGTCGCGGCCGCGACGTGCCCGAATGCGATGAACGCGATTGCCCTGCTGCGTGCGGACCAATTGTTCGGTATCCAGGGTCTTGCCAGTCTTTGCGATCTGTAAAAGCGCCCTTGCCACCTCTGGATCTTTCAGGCGCGCTTCCAGATCATTTGAACTCAGCATAGCTGAGGATTTGCCATAACAAGACAGCGCAGCGGGGTTTTGCACCAGGAGTTTGCCCTCGTAGGAATAGGTGCTGACCATCAAGGCAGAAACACGGGCGGCCTCCAGAATACGAATCGCTTCCTCATCCGCAAACTGATCGACGAATTGTTTCACTTCGATCAAAACGGCACTTACGCCCTCTTCGATCAGGACTGGCAAAAATGACAGAAGCACCGTTTTGGGAACACCTTGGGGATATAGCGTCCAGGTGTCCTGCAACCTGTGATCACCCGATGAATGCCTCACAATTTGCCGTAGCCGCTGGCGTACCGTATCGCTATCGCTGGAGAAATCTCGCTCCAAGAGATCCTGGAGATCCCTGCCCTCCCAGAATTGAATGGCTGCTGGATTAGCCCACCAAATCCCGTGCCGCTCCACATCAAAGATCCACAGAGGTGTGGCCAAATGATTGAAATGCTCCAGGCTAGCGTGGCCAGGGAAACAGCTATACCCGTTGGAACTGTCCATAAAGCGGTTTAATCCTCGTAGCTTTCCTTCCCCAATTCTACCTATTGCTCGGCAACACCCCAAGCAAATTCAAACTTGTAGAGAAAGACTGTGATACGCCCATGACGTGTTTCACCCCCTGCTTCACCTACCCCCCGCCGCGCTTTTGTCTCCTGAACCAAGTAACCCGCGGGCAAGGTTTTACACGCGGTAAAGGCGCATAAGTAAGTTGATACTAAGCAAAAGAGTGTATCCAATAGCAACAAGGCTCAATCTGGTTTCGAAATCATCTTCCGACCACCCTATCTATCACTTGATTGTAACCAATCCCCCCTGCAGCATGGGATCTAGGGCAGCGTTTTTACGGTGAGGTAACTTTGTTAACCGCTCTGTGGCAAAATAAGTGAGCTGCAATAGACAGTAGACCGATCGCAAATGTTCCGAGGATCGCAGCAAAATGCAGATGAATGAACAGTACGAACACGGCCAAGGCGCATCAGATGAACTGATGGTGCTCTCCTGTTCGACTGGCCTCGAATTTCTGCAACGCTTTGTCGAAATCCTGGCAGATTGTTTCGAAGCAGATCTGGTGACAATTGGCGAGCTCAAGGTGATGGAGCGAGAATGCATCAGAGTCTTGGCCAGCAGTTTTGACAGCAAATCCCTGGGCGAGATGGAATATGAGGCCGGTGGCACACCCTGTCAGGATGTGGTCAAATCTGCAAGGCAACAGACCTTTCTGCGGGGTATCCAAAAGGACTACCCACTGGATGAAATGTTCGTCCAGGAGAATATTCAGAGCTATATCGGCTTCCCCCTGACCAATAAGGAAGGTGCCGCAATTGGCCTGATCCAGGCTGCATGGCGACGCGAAATCGACCAGGAGGAGGCCGATCATCTGACGGAAACGGTAGGTTTGTTCCTTCTCCGTCTCAGCGCCGAGCTGGAAACACTGCACGCCATGCGCATTCTCAGCGCGCTTGCTTTGGGACACAACCAGCAAGGAAGCAATGACCCAATTGCCCTCTTGTGTGAACAGATGCAGGCCGCACTCAAAGTGCGCTGGGTCATCGTATCCGAGACCTATGATAAAGATCCCAGCTGCTACCGCCTGCTGTCCAAATGCCAGGACGGGATCATTGAACAGGGCGCCATGGGAGAATTGCGCCCCTATGAGGGCTCTCCCTGTAACTTGTTGAAAAACAGCGATCAGGTTTTTATCCCCGATGGTTTGCCAGAACGCTTCCCGGACCACCCTGGCATCAGATCGCAAAAGCTGGTGTCCTACCTCGGGCAAAACATCCGCGCCGAGGATGGTACACTGCTTGGGCATTTTGCCATTCTTCATGATGGCGCGCTGCAGCCCCGCACCAGTGAAGCGGATCTCTTCAAACTCTTTGCCGCCCGCGTGGCCTCAGAGCTTCGTCAGATGCGCAAGAAGAGTGCGCAGTCCCATGGCTTTGACCAGCGTGGCCTGACCCAAGCCGACAAATTGGCTGAGCGACTGGCGCATATGGATGCCAGGATCTCGGAACTGAACGCGGAACAGGATTTCGACGGCGTGACCCGCAACGCCTTGGAACATCTTTCAAATGACATCACCGCCTCTGAAACCCTGCTAAAAGGGATCAAAAACAGTGTGCGCCCAAAGGGCTCAAAACACTACTGAAGCTGGCGGGCCTACTAAACAGTGGTGCACGCAGAAAAACGGGCCGAGAGTTTCCCGGCCCGATGTAATTTATCCAATGCGGTTTCGCCGATACGGCGGGCGATTTAGGCGCCGGAAATCTGGCGGGCTTTTTCCACCAGCACTTCGGCCTGACGGATCGAAGCATAGTCGATCAACCGGCCATCCAGCGAAACCGCGCCCTTGCCTGCGGCTTCCGCTTCCGCCATGGCGGCCAGAATGCGGTGGGCCTTGGTCACCTCTTCGTCCGAGGGACTCATGACTTCATTGGCCAGGGCGATCTGGCTGGGGTGGATGGCCCATTTGCCTTCGCAGCCCAGAACCGCCGCGCGTTTGGCCGCTGCCTTGTAGCCCTCGGGGTCCTGGAAATCACCGAATGGCCCGTCGATGGGACGCAGACCATTGGCACGGGCGGCCACAACCATGCGCGCCAGCGCATAGTGCCACATGTCGCCCCAATGGGTCTCACGGCTGCCATCCGCAGCGGCGTCGGTCAGGACCGAGTAGTCCTTGTTCACGCCGCCAATGATGGTGGTGCGGGCACGGGTCGAAGCGGCATAGTCGGCCACACCGAAGTGCAGGCTTTCGTTGCGCTTGGAGGCACCAGCAATTTCAGAGACATTCTGCATCCCCAGCGCGGTTTCGATGATGTGCTCGAAACCAATGCGCTTTTTCAGGCCCTTGGCGTCTTCGATCTGGGTCACCATCATGTCGACGGCATAGACGTCAGCAGCGGTGCCAACTTTAGGGATCATGATCAGATCCAGGCGCTCGCCGGCCTGTTCCACCACATCCACCACATCGCGGTACATGTAATGGGTATCCAGCCCGTTGATGCGCACTGACATGGTCTTGTTGCCCCAGTCGATGTCATTCAGCGCCTGAATGATGTTCTTGCGCGCCTGTTCCTTCTCGTCAGGCGCCACCGCGTCTTCCAGATCCAGGAAGATCACATCCACGTCGGATTGCGCGGCCTTTTCAAACATGCCGGGCTGGCTGCCGGGCACGGCGAGTTCACTGCGGTTAAGACGCGCAGGCGCCTGTTCGATGGGAAAGAAACTCATGTCTCAGACTCCTTTTGAGGGTTACAGGTTCGGGTAGAGGGGGAATTCGGCGCAGAGTTTGGCGACTTTGGCGCGCACAGCTGCTTCGACTTCGCCGTTGCCCTCTTCGCCATTGGCCGCGAGGCCGTCGACCACTTCCACGATCAGATCGGCGATCTGGCGGAACTCTGCCTCACCAAAGCCGCGGGTGGTGCCCGCCGGGGTGCCGAGGCGGATGCCCGAGGTCACGGTGGGCTTTTCCGGATCAAACGGGATGCCGTTCTTGTTGGTGGTGATATGGGCGCGGCCCAGAGCCTTGTCGGTGATATTGCCGGTCACGCCCTTGGGGCGCAGGTCCACCAGCATCACATGGGTATCGGTGCCGCCGGTGACGATGTCCAGACCGCCCTTGATCAGCTGGTCCGCCAGCGCTGCTGCATTGGCGCGCACCTGCTTCTGGTAGTCTTTGAACTCGGGCTTCAGCGCCTCGCCAAAGGCTGCTGCCTTGCCTGCAATCACATGCATCAGCGGGCCGCCCTGGATGCCGGGGAAGATCGCCGAGTTCACCTTCTTGGCAATCGCCTCGTCATTGGTGACGATCATGCCGCCGCGGGGGCCGCGCAGGGTCTTATGCGTGGTGGTGGTGGCCACATGGGCATGCGGGAAGGGGCTGGGGTGCTCGCCAGCCGCGATGAGACCGGCGATATGGGCCATATCAACCATGAAATAGGCGCCAACGCTGTCGGCAATCTCGCGGAACTTGGCAAAATCGATCTGGCGCGGGATGGCGGAGCCGCCCGCGATGATCAGCTTGGGCTGGTGCTCTGTGGCCAGGGCCTGGATCTGATCGTAGTCAATGAGGTTGTCATCCTCGCGCACGCCGTAATGCACCGCGTTGAACCACTTACCCGACTGGTTTGGGCGCGCGCCATGGGTCAGGTGGCCGCCGGAGGCGAGGTCCATGCCGAGGATGGTATCGCCGGGCTGGATCAGCGCTTGGAACACACCCTGGTTGGCCTGAGAGCCGGAGTTCGGCTGCACATTGGCAAACTCACAACCAAAGAGTTCCTTGGCGCGGTCAATGGCCAGGTTCTCTGCCACGTCGACATACTGGCAGCCGCCATAGTAGCGGCGCCCGGGGTAGCCTTCGGCATATTTGTTGGTCAGGACGGAACCCTGCGCCTCCATCACGGCGGCGGAGACGATGTTTTCCGAGGCAATCAGCTCGATCTCATCACGCTGGCGCCCCAGCTCATTGGTGATCGCACCAAAAAGCTCTGGGTCACGCTCGGAAAGCGGCTGGGTGAAAAAGTCCTGACGGGCAGGCTTCAGGTCGCGGGGTGTCATGGTCATGGCTAATCTCTAGTCAGATTTGGAGTGTCCAGCGCCCATGAAAAGCGGCGCCGGAGATGGCATTCTGGTCAAGGCAGGAAGCTGCGCCTCAGATCACCCGGTCGCGGGGGTCGCGGCCCTCAAAGAAATCTTCGAGGTTGTCGAGCACCCGGAAGCCCATGGCCTCGCGCGATTCACGGGTGGCACTGCCCAAGTGGGGCAGCATCACCAGATTATCGCATTGCTTCAGCGTTGGATTGATGCGGGGCTCTCCGTCAAAGACATCTAGCGCCGCGCCGCCGATCATGTCGAACATCAGCGATTGCGCCAGGGCGAATTCGTCGATCACCTCACCGCGGGCGGTGTTGATCAGGAAGGCATCCTGCTTCATCAGATCCAGCCGCCGCGAGTTGATCAGGTGACGGTTCTCGGCGCCGCCTGGGCAATGCAGCGAGACAAAATCGCATTTCGGCAGCAGGTCTTCGATGCTGTCGACCTGGCGCGCATTGCACTGGGCCAGCACCTCAGGTGCCACCTTGCTGCGGTTCTGCACCAGGATCTCCATGCCAAAGCCGTGATGTGCCCGGCGTGCCATTTCCTGGCCGATGCGCCCGTAACCAATGATGCCGAGGGTCTTGCCGCTCACCTTGGTGCCCACCAGATGGGTCGGGCGCCAGCCGGTCCAGCGGCCTTCACGCGCCTCGCGCTCCCCCTCCCCTGCCCTGCGGGCCACCATGAGCAGAAGCGTCATGGCCAGATCGGCAGTGCATTCGGACAGCACATCCGGCGTATTGGTGACGGTGAGTCCCAGATTGCGGGCCGAAGCCTCGCAGATATGGCTGTAGCCGACGCCGTAATTGGCCAGGATGCGCGCCTTGGAAGCGCTGACGTCCAGCGCCTCAGCGCTGATCTTATCGGTGACAGTTGGCAGCACCGCATCATGGTTTTTGAGGGCCGCGCGGATCTCTGCCGGGGACATAGGCTGGTCCCCGGTGTTGAGCGAGACATTGTAGCGCTCCTGCAGCTGCGCTTCGACAGCGGCAGGCCAGCGCCGGGTGACAAGGACAGAGGGTTTTGCAGACATCACGCAGCCTTCTTCATCACACGGGCGATGGTCTCGCCGATTACAGCCGGGTTCTCTGCCACGATGACACCGGCGGCAGAGAGGATTTCGACCTTTTCAGAGGCGCTTTCGCCAAAGGCCGAGATGATGGCGCCGGCATGGCCCATGGTGCGGCCCTTGGGCGCGGTCAGACCTGCCACATAGGCAATCACCGGCTTGGTCACGTGGTTCTTGATGTAATCGGCCGCTTCCGCTTCCTGCGGGCCGCCGATTTCACCAATCATGGCGATGACTTCAGTCTCCGGGTCCTGTTCGAACCACTGCAGGATGTCCTTGAAGGAAGAGCCGTTGATCGGGTCGCCGCCGATGCCCACCGAGGTGGAGACACCAATGCCGTATTCCTTCAGCTGCGCCGCCGCCTCATAGCCCAAGGTGCCGGAGCGGCCGATGATGCCGACATTGCCGGGCAGGTAGATATGGCCGGGCATGATGCCCAGGAGCGCCTTGCCGGGAGAAATCGTGCCGGCGCAGTTGGGGCCGGTCAGCACCATGCGCTTGTCGCGCGGATAGCGGTACATGTAGCGCTTGACCCGGATCATGTCCTGGGCCGGGATACCGTCGGTGATGCAGACGCAGTAGCGAATGCCGGCATCTGCGGCTTCCATGATGCTGTCAGCCGCAAAGGGCGGCGGCACAAAGACGATGCTGGCATCGGCATCGGTGGCCTCGACGGCCTCTTTCACGGTGTTGAAGACCGGCACGCCTTCGACCACCTCGCCGCCCTTGCCGGGGACAACGCCGCCGACAACATTGGTGCCGTATTCGATCATATCCTTGGTGTGGAACCGGGCGATCTTGCCGGTAATGCCCTGCACGATAACGCGGGAGCTGCGGTCCAGGAGAATGCTCATTTCACTGCCCTCACTTTGGTCGCTTGGGTGAGATCGTTTTGCCAGGCGCCAACGGCGCGTTCGGCAGCTTCCATAAGGGTGGTGGCGCGGATCACCGGCAAGCCGGATTTGGCCAAAATCTTCTGACCCTCTTCCACATTGGTGCCCGCAAGGCGGACCACCACCGGCAGGTCGATCTCCAGCTCGCGCAGCGCCTGAACCACACCTTCGGCGACCCAGTCGCAGCGGTTGATGCCGGCAAAGATATTGACCAGGATCGCCTGCACATTGTCATCCGACAGTACCAGGCGGAAGGCCTTGGCCACGCGCTCGGGCGAAGCACCGCCGCCGATGTCGAGGAAGTTGGCAGGCTCGCCGCCGGCTAGCTTGATTGTGTCCATGGTCGCCATGGCAAGGCCGGCGCCATTGACGATGCAGCCGATATTGCCGTCGAGACCGACATAGGACAGGCCGCGGTCCGCCGCGCGGCTCTCGCGCGGGTCTTCCTGGCTCTTGTCGCGCAGCTCTGAGATCTGCGGATGGCGAAACAGAGCATTGTCGTCAAAGCTCATCTTGGCATCCAGCGCCAGCACCCGGTTGTCGCCGGTGATCACCAGCGGGTTGATCTCCACCATGGTGGCATCAAGCTCGCTGAAGGCGGCGTAGCAGCCCTGCAGGGTGCGTACCATCTGCTGCACCATGCCCGGCTCCAGACCCAGCTTGAAGGCGATCTCGCGCGCCTGGAATTCCTGCAGGCCCACCGCAGGCTCCACGGTGGAGCGCACGATGCTGTCAGGTTTCTCGGCAGAGATCTCCTCGATCTCCATGCCGCCTTCGGAGGAGGCGACGATCATCACCCGCTGGCTGGAGCGGTCCAGCACAAAGCCGAGGTAAATCTCGCGGTCGATAGGCACCGCGCTTTCGACATAGACCCGGTAGATGCCCTTGCCTTCAGGGCCGGTCTGATGGGTGACCAGCTTGCGGCCGAACATGTCCTCGCAGGCCTCGTAGATCTCGCCCTCGCTGTCGCAGAGCTTGACGCCGCCGGCCTTGCCGCGGCCGCCGGCATGCACCTGTGCCTTGACGATCCATTTCTCGCCGCCCAGCTCGCGGGCGCGGTAGGCGGCCTGTTCGGGGCTATAGGCCAGCGCACCCGAAGGTACCGCCACGCCGAAATTCGACAGAATTTCCTTGGCCTGATACTCGTGGATATCCATGGTGTTCCTCCCTATGGACGGGTCTTATTCAGCAGCCAGGGCTGTGTCGTAGTGATTGTCGAGGCCGGTCAGGACCTCCTCCAGATCCAGTCCGGCGCCGAGGTCGTTCATCGCTTTGCCGAAGCGGCTAACGATGTCAGTGATGGCGGCGCGGTTGATCTGGTTCAGGATACCGATGCGGACCTGGACCGGCTCCGACAGGGTCGGCCAGATGCCAAAGCCCACGGCGCGGCAGTTGCCGACCAGCTCTTTCTCGCGGCCCGCCAGATCGCCGGGCAGGTTCAGAACCACCAGGCTGGTCATGTTCGAGGTGACCTCGCAGCCCATGGCAGTGACCGCATCGCGCAGCGCCTGCTCGTGGAAGGCATAGTCGCGGGCCTTCTGGGCGCGGCCATGCTGCAGGGTGATGCGCAGGGCCTCGTGGAAGGCGGCAACCGCATAGCCGGAATGAGTGCGGTGATAAGCGCCGGCAGCGACGTCTTCACCATCCATGATGCCCCAGTGGCGGGCTTCCAGGATCGGGTTGTGCACATAGGATGCGCAGCCGTTTGCCTTGACGGTTTCGATGTAGCGGTCGGTGAAAGAGACCGGCGCATAGGTCAGCGGCAGGCAGAGCACGCCTTTCTGCGGGCAGGAGGCCCAGCCCACGACACCCGGGTAGTCATCAATCGAGAAATCTTCGATCCCCAGAGACGACACCGCATCGATGAGGCCCATGACACCGTGCTTTTCGCAGGCATCAGAGAAGCCTTTGATGTCGTTGATGCGGCCGGAACCGGTTTCCCAATGCGCCATGAAGGCCCATTTAGGTTTCTTGTCGGCCAGCACGCCCTCAACCATCTCGCCGGTGACAGAGGTGCCATGGGGCACATCCACCACGGTGACCGAAGCCGCCTGCGGGTTCAGCGCATCGGCGGCCAGCTCTTCGCGGGTGGCGGCTTTCATGCAGATGGTCAGCGCATCAACGCCAGAGAAGGTGCCGTTCTGGAAGGCCACAACGCTGTCGCCGGGCAGGATCGCGTTGAACATGCAATCCAATGCGGAGAAACCGGTGCCCCCGACCCCGTAGGTATAGGTGTTCTTGGTGCCCCAGAGGTCACGCAGCATGAATTTGCACTCGACCATGCCGCGCAGCACATCAGGCTGCATGTGATCCGCAACGCCGGCGCCGGAGAAGGCCTGCAAAACGCGCAGGTCGGTATTGCCGGGGCCAGGGCCCGCGGCAAGCGTCTCGGGGATCTCGAGGCTGGGGAAGATTTCTACAGTCATGTGCTGACCCTTTGGCTGAACGGGGCCCGATGCCCCGGTGAATTCTTGATGACAGGCAGATTTCCCGAGCTTGCCGCCGCGCACAACGTAAGTTACTACTGCTTTTGGACATCTAATTGGGTGGGGGTTTACCTACCCAATTTGGTAAGAATGCAGTCGTATACCAAAAATGATCCCACCCAAATGGGTAGTTTTTGACGATTCAAGGTTTGAAAACAAATGGTTAATCCAGGAAGCCGCCCGATCGACATCATGCTGGCTGACAGCAATCCGCTGGTTTTGTCTGCAATGTCAGAGATCTTCGAGAGGGATCCGCGATTCTCTCTTGTCGCCACTTCGGCCACTGCGGAGGGGTTTCTGGGCATCGTGATGCGGGTGCCAGTTCAGGTCGGGATCATCGATTGGAACCTCCCCGTCCTGGGGGCGGCCAAGCTGATCGAAGTGCTACGCGAGCATGAAAACGCCCCGCGCCTGGTGGTCTACGGCGATGCCGATGGCGACGCGCCGCGGCTGGCGATGCAGGCCGGAGCGGCCGGTTTTGCCCCGCGCTCCGGCGAGGCCGAGGGGCTGTTGGAGACCTGCCTCGACGTGGCCGCGGGGAAGATGGTCTTTCCTTTTATCGATGTGCGCAAGATGCAGCAGGACCCGATCCACAGCCTGTCGCGCAAGGAGCGCGCCATTCTGGAATCCCTGGCAAAGGGCATGTCCAACCGCGAGCTTTCCAAGGCGCTGCAGATCTCGACCAATACGGTGAAGTTCCACCTGTCGAACATCTACGAAAAGCTCTCCGTGAAGAACCGCGCCCAGGCGATTGCCTATTACTATTCGGCGCAGGTCTCCGGCAATCTGCCCCAAGGCAAGGGCTGAGCCCCCTGTCCAGCAGTGTTAGAGAAAGGGATCATAGGCCCATTGCAGCAGCGCCTGGCGCTGACGAGGGCGGCAGAAGAGGTCACCCGGATGGCAATTGGCGCGGATCTGGCCTGCATGGCGGGCAAAGCCGCGCCAGCGTTTGATCTGGATCTGGTCCACCTCCGGCAGTCGGCGGCCCAGATAATACCGGCAATACCATTGGAACCAGCCGCGCGGGTCTGGCCCGTGGATCCAGCCCTTGTCGCGCCAATGGCTCAGCGGCTGGCGGCTCTTGATGCCAAAGTAATTCACCTCCGGATCCGCCACCGCTGACAGCTTGGCTTTTTCAAACCAGTTCTCCGGGAATTCCTCCCGGCAGTCATTCATATATTTGCCTTCGAAAACCCCAAGCGCCAGCATCTCGGCCGGGCTGTGGAACGGCTGGAAATCAGGATCAAAGGATGCCCCCTCTGGAGCGTCAAGCGCGTAGCGGTATTCGCTTTGCATCCTGTCATTCACTGTAATCATGCACATCTCCCCTACCCCGGTGATCTAGTTCTCAAAGGCCTCGGGTTCCAGCTCTTGCCAGAAAGCAATAATGGCGCTGGCATTCAAGGCAGAGCGCCAGCCATGGGCGCGGAAATTCTCGCGCTCCAGATCATCTTCAAGGCCGGACATAAAGAGCTGCCGGTCGGCATCGCGCTGGGTGGGGTTTCGCCGCGAAACCAAGGTCTCGACAACTTCCAGCTGTCGCGCCCGCCCGGCCCGCTCCGCCTGGCGCGCGGCAAAGGCCTCATCCTCGCGGCGCTGCTCTTCCACCCGCAGACGCGCGGCTTCCAGTGCCTCCGGGCTGGGTTCCGGAACGGGCTTTGGCGCGGCTTGCGTCGGACGGTAGTCCTCCCGCAATGCTGCAGAGAGATAACCAACCGAGCTTTTCACCGCCCCCTGCCCCGCCATATAGTCGAGTTTCTCCTGAACATAGGCCTCGCCATGTTCGGCAATCCACTGCCGCGCCAGCCGGTCAGAGACCCCCTGCCCCGTCAGCGCCTTGTAGACTGGAAGGTTGCGCAGCCCTTCGCTGTCATCAATCTGGAACATTGCCATCTGCGGGTTGGATTTGATCTTAAACCGGATGTCAGTGACCGAGCGGCCTTTCTTCTGGAACTCCGGTGTGATCTCGATATCGGCGCATTTGTTCACCTCAGCCACGGCGGGTTTGATGATCTTGGCGTTGAGATGCTTGAAACTCTCGTAGTAGCTGGAGCCATCCACCCCCATCAGCTTGCGGAACACTTCCAGGCTCCACCAGCCGGTCGAGCCGGTGCGCACAAACCGGTAGCAGTTCTCATAAAGCGCCAGCCCGTGGCCGGAACTGAAATTACGCTGGATATGGACATTGATCAGCGCATAGATCTTCGGATCGTGCAGCTTTTGCGCCAGGACCGGAGAATAGCCGTATTCGCAGACCCCGCCCTTGAGCTTGGCAAAGGACAGCAGCGAAGAAACCCCCCATTCCTGTCGCCCCTGCTCATCCAGCATGTCCCATTCGGCAGTGGTCTCGGCCAGGGCGCGCAGACTGCTGCGGAGGGTGTCAAAATCATTGGAGTTATAGCCAACGATGGCCGCCAGGGTGCGGGCATCGATGGTGTGGCTCTGGGCCGAGGTCAGCGCGTCATAGGCATTGAGCAGGAGCACATTCGACAGCTTGCGCTGCAACAGGCTCAGCTTGCCGCTGATATGGATCGCCGCCACATTCTTCTTTACCGTCTCCCGGCGCAGCGCACCTGACAGCCGGTCCATATCAATCTGGGAATCGCTCATACATGGGCCTGCATTTTTCTTTGATACTGCCCGAAAGGTACCCAGCTTTCAATCACCAAGGGTTCCTGGAGGATTGTCACTAAAGGTACCCGGATACAGGATCGGCGATTCTCACGCGCGTTGCGATACCCACCTCAACGCGCCTATGAGCACCGCTGAAGCACGGTTGTCAATGGCGACCAAAAGACTCCCAAGGCCGGTCGGTAGAGCCTAGACCGGCTGTATAGAGCCTAGCGAGGAGGTTTCAACAATCCCGAGAATCGGCACCTTTCCCCCTGCTCCTTGGCCCCCTTTATCCTGCACATGGGTACCTTTGAACCCGTAAACAGGTGCCCTTAATACTGAAAACAGGTACCCGACATAGATCAAGCATTTGTATTTACAACAGATTTCCTGAGTAAAGATTCTAAAATCTTAAAAGAAATAAACCTTGTTGCTGTCGAATTCTCTTTGATTTCAATCGCAAAAAGCAGGTTTCGCCGCGAAACCTACTGGAAAACGCTATTCTCCCCTCTGTGCCAATCTAAATGCTGGATTGATCCACAGATGTTCGCTAGTTTCCCTGACATACGCTGGAAAGGCGAACATGCCGATGGATGAACAGAGGCACCCAAAGCGAGGCATATCCCGTGAGCAAATCCCCACCTTCTTCATTGCCCCCTTATCTTAACCTCGATCCAGAGGTCGCGGCGAAGAAACTTCCTGATCCTATCGGAACGGCGCGCTTTGCCAAAGCGGCGGCCTTCTGTAGCAAAGGGCGCGAAGATCTGGCGCGTCGCGGCTATGCGCCAGATGGGCAGAAGCGTCTGCGCAAGTTCTCCACTTGGGAAATCACCAAATATCTGATCCCTGTTGCTCCCGCCCATTTACGCCGGGTGCTCAAGGCAAACCCTGACCTGCCACAGGGCGAAGGTGATGGTGGGTCAAAGTGGTTTACCCTCGAAGAGGTCCTTACCCTGCGACAGCATTTTGCCAGCGAAGGGGTGAGCACCAAAGAATACCTGCCCTATCGGCCAGAGGGTCAACCGGCCAAGGTTGTAGCTGTCGCGAATTTCAAAGGTGGTGTTGGCAAGACCTCAACGGCTGCTCATCTGGCCATGTCTGCCGCGCTCGATGGTTACAAGGTGCTAGTGATCGACCTCGACAGCCAGGGTTCCATGACTTCGATCATGGGTGGCAAGGTTGCGGATGAATGGCAGACAGTCTTTCCCTTGGTGGCTAAAGACTACGCCAAAGCGGTAACAGAAGAGAACCTGGTGCGCGCAGCAGCGGGTCAGCCGGAAATCCCCCTAGATGAAACCCTACAGGAGGCCTTGAAGACAACGCCCGAGGATGTGATCCAGAAAACCCACTGGCCCAATATTGACCTCATCGGGGCCCAGCTGAATCTATATTGGGCCGAGTTTCAAATCCCGGTTTGGCGCATGGGGCTGCGCAGCTGGCCGCTGTGGGACGGGCTGACCAATTTCCTTGAGGATGAAAAGATCCTCGATCAGTACGACATCGTCTTTCTCGATACGCCGCCGGCGCTGGGGTATCTGACGATCAATGCTTTGGCGGCTTCGGATATCCTGTTGGTGCCACTTGGAGCCTCATATCTGGAGTTCGACAGCACCGGGCGGTTTTTTGACATGCTCTACACCACTTTCGCTTCGATCGAGGACGGTGAGAACGCCGCACAGCGCGCGGCGGGTTTGCCGGAGATTAAGTTCGAATGGGATGTAGTGCGGGCCATTGTCACCCGGTTCGACGCCAGCCAGCAGACCGATATGGCCAATGTGATCCAGGCCTATTTCGGCGATTTCATGAATGCCTACCGGCAGGATTACACCGCGCTGGTGGGGCAGGCCGGGGAGCAGGTCAATGGGATCTACGAGGCCGACTACCGTGACTTTAACCGCGATACCTATGTTCGGGGTCGTGAAGCCTTTGATCGGACCTATGCGGAGTTCAAGGAAGTGCTGATCGGCTGCTGGTGGCGCGATGCACAGATGGGAGAGATGCAAGATGGCTAAACGCAGAAGATTGATCGCCCCGGATGCAAGCGAGTTGCAGGAGCTGGAGGAAGGTTTCGCCGCGAAACCCTCGGCCAATCCCTTTGAAACCAAATCTGCGGTTCCGCCTATCGCGCAGGTCGCGGCGGAGGCGGCGAGCCTCAATAGCATGACCAATGTCACCGACCGGGTCGCACTGGCCCAGGATCAGGGGGATGCGGCGCGTTGGCGCGAGGCCGAAGGGGCAGGGCTGGTTGCGCAGCAAATCGTATTGGCCGAGATCGACCCGGATTTCATCCGCCGTGACCGCATCAAAGAAGATCCCGAGGCGATGGAGGAACTGATCTCCTCTATTCGGGAGCATGGTCTGCGGTCCCCAATCGAAGTGACCCGAACTGAAGATGGCTATGGCCTGATCTCTGGCTATCGGCGCCTGCAGGCCTATCGTGCGCTGCAAAATGGCGGCGAGGGGTCAGATCGAATTCCGGCGTTTGTCCGATCTGGCAACACGGGGCAGTCGGCCTATGTTTCCATGGTCGAAGAAAATGAGGTGCGCGCCAATCTCAGCCACTATGAGCGTGGACGCATTGCTGTTCTGGCGGCAGGGCAGGGGGTCTTCCCTTCGGTTGAAGAGGCGGTGAACGTTCTTTTTGCTGCGGCCTCTAAGGCGAAGCGGTCCAAGGTTCGCAGCTTTGCCGTGGTTCATGAGGCGCTGGGGGATCTGTTGCAATTTCCAACCGGATTGAGCGAAAAAGCGGGTTTAGCGCTGGCCACCGCGCTGCGTGATGGTGGCCAGGCCCGGTTGCGAAATGCCCTGGGGCAGGGGACAGCAGTGGATGCCAAGAGCGAATGGCAACTGCTCGACAAGGCTCTTAAGCAAACGGGAGCCGTACCAAAAGATCGCTCTCGTGGGGGGAGACCACAAGAGGTGACCCGGCTGCCTGCCCGCCCGCTTCCCAAAGGTGGCGCGCTGAGTGCAGAGGTCGCAGCGGATTCCACACGAATCGAGCTGAAGGGCCGTGTTCTGAACCCGGAAACTGTGGAACGCATTCTGCAAATGATAGCGCGTCAGATCGGTTAAACCTCCTCACTCGGGGAATAAGTTGCGGCCAAGGCTCATTTTGCACCTTGGTTATGCGCGGGCTTTCACGCTAGCATGTGCCGGTTCTCGCCGATCCTGCCAATCGGCGGGATTGCTAGGCAGGATGCAGATATGGCCGGTAAACTTCAGATCCAGCCCTGGGGCATGTTTCAGCTGAAAAGTGCTGAAGGTGTCTGCACGCCCAAAGGTATGAAGGAAAGCGGCCTTGTTGCTCTGCTGGCCTTTTCGCCGCAGATGCATCGCTCCCGTGAGTGGTTGCAAGACCGGCTGTGGTCCGACAGGACAACATCGCAAGCGCAGGGAAGTCTGCGTCGGGCCTTGTCCAACCTTCGGAAAAGCCTGGGGCCTGCGGCGGATGTTGTTGGGTCGGATCGGAACTCGATTTGGCTGGAAACCGCACAGGTGGAGGTTCAGCAAACACCTCCGCAGCCAGAGGCGGAGTTCTGCGGTTCCCTGACGATCAAAGACCCAGAGTTCGAAGATTGGCGCAGGGACCAGCAGCTCCAGCAGGACCCACCAGAGGAAGAGCTGTTTCGCATCCAGCCTTCGGCTCCGGTTCAAAGCGCGCCGCGCCTGCGGGTTCTAATCCAATCCCTGGGCGAACCTGACGACCGAATAGAGGCATTCGCGATGGAGCATCTTTCAATGCTCCTGACAAAGCGGCTGTTGACTTTGGGTGAGATTGAGATTGTCACTGAAGGAAGCGGGCAGGCCGAAGAGACCAGCGCGTTCAGCACTACAATCGAATTGCGTTCCCACGCCCTGGGCGGATGGCTGAGTATTCACCTCCGACTATTGAGCGGGGAGCACAGGAGCTGCTTTTGGGCTGACCATCTGAGCCTTGAGCTGGATATGGCGGCGCTGATGACACGGAATGAACTGGCGCCTTTTGTAGCGCGGGCTGCAGGTGCTATTGCGCATAGGCTGCCACAACGGCAACAGAGTGATTTGCCCCGCTGTCTGCGGGTGCAACGGGCATCAGAGTTGCTTTTCACCGGCAACCGCAGCCGTATTGATCATGGCGACCTTCTGCTGGAAAAGCTGCAGGGGGAGGAAAATGATGGCATGGTTTCGGCATGGCGCTCCTTTGCAAAACTGACCCAAGCACTTGAATTTGGTGACTTTTCACCAGAAGTGACTCAGCAAGCGCTGAGCTTGGCGGATGACAGTCTGATTGATAGCCGGTCAAATTCTGTTGTCATTGCTTTGGCGTCGATCGTTAATATGAAGCTCGGGTCCGATTTTGACTATGGCTTCTACCTGGCCAAGGAAGCGCATGGCTATTGCGGCGATGACCCCTATGCGTTGAATGCTCTGTGTCAGGCGCATTTCTTCCGCTCGGAATATGATCAGGCCTACCAGCTGTCCAAAACCGCGCGCTCTGTCGCGGCTGGGCTGCCAAACAAGTATTACTGGGATATTCAGGCCTGTCTCGCAGCCCTAGGGGTCGGCCAGTTAGAGGAAGCTCGGGATTTTGCTTGGCAAAGTCATTTGCGCTGGCCCAGTTGTCGACCGCCTCTGCGCTATCTCGTGGCACTCAGCCTTTTGCAGGGGGATTGGGACGCGGCACAAAGTTTCGCCGCGAAACTCCGTCGCCTGGAACCAGGTTTTGATTTCTCGCAATTGCTGACGGAAGACTACCCGGTGGAAACCCTGCGGCGAACCGGGATGATTTCCGAGTTGAGTGGTCTTCTGAGTAGCTAGCAAGTAGCACCCCCGAGCAGCCAGGATGTGAGAGATTTGAGAGCGAGCGGGATGCTGGAAGAGCGCACACCCCGCTCGCTCTCTTAAGTGCTGGGAGCGGCCGCGAGGGCCTGTTTCTGCTCTATCCCAGCTTTTCGCGCAGCCAATGCCGTAGCAAAGGAGCTACCCGAAACACGAAACCTTTGGGCACTGCCATTGCCCAGCAGGCGTAAACCCGGTGCCGCCCATCCCTGATCAACCAGTTCTCCCTGCAGATCTTCCCCGTCTGGTAGGGGGAGGCCGCTATACCAGGAGTCGCGGCAAGATCCGCCCGGATGGGGCTGATGCAGCGCTTTGACACTGACGACCCTAAGATGTTTGCTTGCGCAGAGTGTCGAAGCCGTTCCCGACTGTCGAATTGCGCTAAGATCCTGATCTTTCAGGGGTATTTCACCCCCGGATAAGCGCTCCCGATGGTGGGGGTCGACAAATTCGGATGGGCGCACCGGGTCTTCACCAAGGAGGTGGAGGTTGCTGTCATCGCGCAGAATCCACAGAGAGGCTTCTCCCACGCCACCACTGATTGCCCTCAGGGTGATTTGCCAATCGCCCGCAGGAACGCGGGGCGCGGTTAGGTCTTTGCTGGCAGGGGCGCTACAGCTCAGCCGGAGTCTGTGGTGATTTTGGGAGGTGCTGCGCAAAAGCGCTCCGCCAATTACCCGGTCGCCAAAAAGTATTTTGCTATAGCTGCCTGGCGTCAGCTTCAGTTGCGCAACAGATCCATCAGGGGCCTGCAACTCTAGAGTCGGGGCGTCTTCGGCGGCATAGCAGATATCCAGAGAGTTGCTGCTGTGATCGCCATGGTGCAGCCGCCAGGTGATTGCCTGCTCCGATCCGGTTTGGAGTGCGGGAAAACGCGCATGCTGGCGATCCTGACGGTGATTTCCTGAAGGGAGAAATAGCTTCACTTCAAAGCCCGGTTTGTGCCGTTCCAGGGCCTGATGCAGAAAGTCCAGACCAGGGTGACTGCGGTCATGTGGTCCGCCCAGGAATGCAAAGGGCAGCACGATATTCAGATGCGAAATCCCACTGCCTTCAAATCCTTGGATGCAGGTCTTAATAGCTTGCAGCAGCACCGCCTGCAGGCTGGCACCGGAGCGGTCAAAAACGGCTATGGCAGGCAGCTCCACCGCAAAGAGCGGTGGCGGGGCTGGCGCCGCACCCTCTGCTTCGATCAGAAGGCCTGCCATCGCAGTACCATGAGAGAACTGACCGGGTTTAAAGCCATCCTCATAGAGGCTGCCCTCAAAGCGCTGGCCAAGGGCCTCGATTACGCGGGCCTCCCCGCCGGGGCCATCTGCCAGCGCATAAAAGGGGGCGAACTCCTCTTGGCTGAGGGACTGGCTCTCACCAGCCAAACCGAGAAAAGCGATTTCCTTGATCCGGTTGCCGCCATCGGGCAGCCGAAAGGCGGGGTTCCAAAACGCGATGCCGGTATCAATGAGAGCGGTCACAGGGCCATTGGCTACCTCAGGACCGAAACTGCTGAGGGTCATCTGTGAAAGCTCGCCATGGGGCAAAAGAAACCCTTCACGACCGGATTCCGTGTGGGACAACATACGCGCAGGATCAGCCAGATCCTCTGCAGGGATCTTTACCGGTTCAGGCGGCTTCGAATTGCCCGGCTTCGGCTCAGGTGCCAGCAGAAACAGAGGGGGCAGATTTTGCTGTCCGGTAAGATAGGGCAAAGCTGCGGGCAGGTAATTCTCCGGGAGGGGGCTAAAATCCTGCCCCCCGGTTTGAGGTTGAAACTTGAGTGTCATGGCTCACCTCTTTACCCCAGACCGCATTCTTTCAGGACCTTACCTGCCAACCATGCCAGGGCCTGCTGTGGCAGGCCTTCACCAGTGTTGGGTTTCAGGTTGCCGGGGTGGGGGAAGCGCAACAGATCGCCCGTGAGATCTTCGATTTCCGAGTTCGGACAAAGGGTTACCTGCACTGTCCCGTCAGATTGCGGACCCGCAGTGACCGCATCCGCATCCAGGCTGTGGTGCAGCTCGGCAAAGATGGGCTCAATCGTGCTACCGGTTCCGCCGGCCTTATCAAAGGTCCGCGACAAAAGCGTGCTGGCCAGCGCCAGCCCCAGTGTTGCACCTGCCAGGCCATCGGCAGGGTAATGCACCCCTGCAATGGCGCGGTTATCGGTTATGCGAGCGGCGATGGATTTCAGCTCGGTACTTGCTCCGTCAAAAAGAAGCGTTTCCAATACCACCGCAAGTGAGAAACTCTCTGTTGCATGACCGGAGGGGTAGGCACTATGCGCCGGTGTCTGGATGACCGGGTTGATCTCAGGTGCCAGATCCGCCGGGCGCACCAGTTGAAAATGACGCTTCACTTCGGATGTGACCTTAAAGACCGCTTTCAGAACTGCTTGCAGGTAAAGCAGCGTATAGGGATGTGTGGTCGGACCCAGATTTGTGGGCAGAGTCATGAAGCTCAGAATGTCGGTCTGTTGAAGCACAATCTCGCTCAGCCGTTCATCCCGGTGCCACTTGCGATTATGGACCTTGGCCAGCTGGCCATTCCAGAACTGCGCTACGGCCGGGTCGCTGACATCGCGGTGCAACTCGATGCTGGCGATTTCGCTGCCCGAGGCACTGACCAGCACTTTTGTGTTTTTGGCAGCAACCGTAATGTCTGCGGTGAGTGCGCTCTGGATCAGGGACATGCGGTGGCGGCTGTTCAGCCGTTCAAAATCCAGCACATGATCCGGCGTGGCTGCAATCCATTCCAGATCGTCGCTGGTTTTGGCCTGCCAGGCAGCGTTTAGGGATTTTGCAGTCGCATCCAGCGCTGCACTCAGCAACATCGAATTGGGCTGTCCCGAATGTGCCATTTCCATCGAACTATTTGAGGAATTGGAACTGTTGGAGGAGTTTGAGCTATTCGAAGAATTGGAGCTATTGGACGAGTTCGAGCTGTTTGCATGGGCCATTCGGCATCCTCCCTTGGTTATGCTGAGTCTACAGATTCCAGTTTTTCGATGAAGGGTTTTGAAATCACGCAAAAATCACGCGACTGGCGCATCCTGTTTCCGAAAAGCCCCTGTTGTGCGCAATGGCAACGCATTCGAGTGCATTAAGGGGACGCAAATGAGGTGAGCCGGGGGTCCTGATGGCTGTCCCTATCCAGAAGGCAAACTACCAGCGCTACAGAGCGCTTTTTTCGGTCTGCTGCGGCAAATCCGCAGCGGGTAGAAACTGCCCATCTAGCGGATCGCAAGGAGGGTAGGTGTATGAGTATTTCTTACTTCGACCCAGAAATTGCGAAACTTCTTTCGGCAATGCGATATGGCCCCGGTGGGAGCATGTTGCGCAGTGGCTATCTGGAAGAATGCCTAAGCTTTTTGAAGCAAACGCGTGGGAACGCGCAGCGACGGGCCTGGCTCAGGGCGGAACTGGCCGAGGCCAAGCGCAGTGAGGTCTCAACGGCGCGGCGATTGGCAGAGGTTCTGGGGAGAAGGATCCGAAAACGGGACCGTGAATACTGCAAGCAGCTTGTCGAGACGCGTCGCATTTTCTTTCTTGAACCCGCAGAGCCAAAGAAGGGGCAGAACCCAAGTTCTTTACGGATGTCACATCTGCGCTACGCGAGACTTTGTAGCCAGGATTTGAGAGCCGCAATCTCAACGGTTTTGTACTCCATCCGGAATTCAGGCAGGAACGAAAGTTCGCGCAAACCCAGAGAACGGCTAAAAGAAGAGATACTGGCACTTGTACCTCCGGCAAAATCTCTCCTGAGGCGCATGCAACTGGCGCGAGCTGAACTCACCAAAGCGCGAGAGGGCATTCAACAGCTGCAAAACGCGCTTCAGGCCTGTCAGCAAGCGCGCGTGTCCGTCGCAGAGGCTGAAACCTGTCACCGGCTTCAGACCAACCTCGAGGCTATGACGCTCATTCTGGACCGTTATGAACATAGTTTGGGGCCGGAACTGGATGAGTTTTGTCACGAAGGAAATCTATCTGATTTCGCCCAAGATCTGGTAAAGGGCCAACAGACCCAGGACCTGAAACCAAAAGCCTGGAAGGTCATTGGAGCCGGTCTCTGCGGCATGGGGGCGACAGCTATGCTATTGGCTGGCCCAGACAAGTTGTCACAATATGGCCAGCTGGCGGGATGGGGGGCGGTCTCTGTCTTTGCAGCTCTGTTCTTTGCGGTGCTCTGCAAAATGCGGTTTTTTCATAATGGGCAAACACAGCTGCGCCAGCGCAGATTGGCCGCGCTGACCGCGCTTTTTGAACTACCGGCGTTAGAAGGGGCTACTTCAGACGTTGGGCGCCAGATTTTGCACCTGAAAGCACTGCGATGGAGGCATTTAAGAGAGTTGCCCAGTTTAATGAGCCTGCAAAGAGAACCAATGAGTTTTGATTTTCCAAGGTTTGATTTGTACCAGGTTTCATCTCCGTCGGGTGCCTTTGCAGGTTCGGGCGCAATGTCGGGCGCGATGCCTGTACTGTGCGCCACGGGGGAGCGGGCGAGGGGCAAAAGCAATGCGGCCCTCCAAATCCCGCCACCCCAAGCCCCCCATCGATTTGCAGCCGTCAGTTCCTTTGCGGAAAACGCGCTGTGCCCAGAGAAGACGCTAAAGGAGCCGCCAATTGAAATGAAAGAGAGTTCATAACATATGTTGCAAGCTATAGGGCGAGCCCCGGTTCCAGGCTCGCCAAAGGAATTCTGCTGAATGTCGGTACTTGTTCAATCCGGTAGGTTGCAAAACCTACCCGTGGCGACGCGGGCAGAATTGGATGCTGCGCTGGCGCTGATTCAGGTTGGCATAGCGGAAACGCTGCGCGCTTCGAGTATTGAGATTGGCCATCATTCGAGGCGGATGCGCCGTGCGCTTGCACCGCGGGACAGTGTGCGCTCCCAATTGGTTCAAGATCTTCAGGCCGCCCGCGCAGCCAGCGGGGGAAGCCTGCATCTGGCAACCGCCCGCGCCTTGGAAAGCGGCTCTGACTTGTTGATGGCCCTAGCGGTGCAACCCGGAAACCCGACGCTTGTGGCGGTTCCCACGGGTGCGGATTTCTGTATTGATACCGGGCAATTGGTGGTACAGGGCATCACCGCAGGTAGTGGTGAAAAACAGATAGAGGCGGCCTGGATCCTATTCGAAGGGCGCGCCGCAGTTTTTGAAACGGTACATCGCAACGGGGCACCAGTCTTCTCGCAGCGACGCTTTGCTTTGGCGCGCTGTCTGGGGGATACGCTTTTGGAATTCGGTGGCTCCACACGCGACGAAACCAGGCTTAAAGCGTGGCTCCAAGACCTCGAGAGAGCGGCGATGGCAATAAGCCTTGATGGTGCCGGCATGCCGGGAGACCCCGAACAGATGCGCAGATGGATCCTGACTCATCTGCGCACCACGGCGCAATTCCTGGAACGGTTGATACAGGAGCCTGCCTAGGCGCAGCTCTCAGCGTTGCAGCCGTTTGACAAGACGTGCATCGGGAAAGCAGCTGGCCTCCTGGCCATTTGCTTGCTGCCAGCGCCCGATGCTGCGGCGGGTTTTGAACCCGACCAACCCATCCGCGCCGCCGACATCATGGCCCAACCGCTCTAAGGTTTCCTGCATCTTTGCCACGTCAGAGCGCAACAACCTGTCCACGGGGGTCCAACCCTGGGTGAAATCACCGGATCCAAAATCAATGCGATCCCCTGCGTGACCCACATAGAGCGCATAGAGATCGCTTTTGTTGTAGTCCTTCAGGACATAGAAATTTGGAGTGACCAGGAAGGCAGGGCCATTGCGCCCTGCAGGCATCATCAGGAACCCTTCACCGGCGCGTTCATGGGCAGGGAAGGGCCTGTTAGAGACCCGTTTGATGCCCATCGCTTCCCAGTCTGAGATAGGGCGCCCCTGATCCGGACCCTCCAGGGTGCAGGAGACGGTCGCAGGTAGTTTCACCTCAAAGCCCCAGTCGCGGCTTTTCTGCCAGCCATGTTGGGCCAGGAAATGCGCGATCGACATCAGGGTATCTGCTTCGGATTTCCAGATGTCTGCACGCCCGTCGCCATTACCATCGCGAGCAAATTTCAGGAAGTTTCCGGGCATGAACTGGGGCTGGCCCAGGGCGCCGGCCCAGCTGCTTTTCATGGCGCCAGGCGAGACATGTCCCGCATCGGCAATCTGCAGCGCTGCCAGCAGCTCTTCGGTGAAATACTCGGCCCGCCGTCCCATAAAGCCTTTGGTCCCCAGGACCTGAAAGGCGTTATGGGGGATTTTGGCGCGTCCAAAGGCGCTTTCACGGCCCCAGATTGCCAGCAATATGCGACCGGGAACCCCGGTCGCTTGCTCTGCCCGTCTCAGAGCGGTGCGATGCTGTTGCGCCATGCGCTTACCTTGGGCTGTGGTGCCATCCAGGCTGCCGCGAGAGAAGTACTTTGCCGGGGCGCTGAACTCTGCCTGGCGCTGTCGTTTGGGAACACTGGGTTTGCTGCCCGGCGGGGAAAGATCCGGTAGCTCCCAATTCAGCGTAACGCCCTTAAATGCGGCGCGAAAGGTCTGCTGCGATACGCCCGCCGCCTGGGCTTGTGGCCAGATCACCTGCTTTAGCCAGGTTTGGAATTGGCGTTCAATCTTGGCCCGGTTTGCAGCACTGGCTGGCGCCACTGAAAAGGTCGCAACCAAAAAGACCAAGAGCCAGGCTGGCCGGTAGAACAAGCGGCAAAGAAACAAGGAGGACCCTCCGAAGCAGTCGCAGTCACCGCCCACACTAGCGCCCTGTTTCATTACGGGGCTAGGGTGAAATCTCCACGGCAACAGTCATTTATCGCGAAAAGAGCTAGGCAGATCCTATTCTAATCGAAGAACCGGACCTGAAAACAGGCGCCTTTGGGGCTGGGCAGATAAGATATTTCCCCACCATGGGCCAAAAGCATGCTGCGCAGGATCGTAAGACCCATACCGGTGCCGCCCTGCGCGCGTTTGGTGGTGAAAAAAGGGTCAAAAATACTGGGTTCATTGCCCTTTGAAATGCCAGTTCCGTCATCTTGCACCAAGAGGTCGATCAACCCTTCACCAGGCTTGACTGTTAGCGTGACCTGCTTGGCGCCATGCTCGCTTGCATTGCTCAGTAGCTGGGTCAAAAGCAGTTTCACACCTTCCTCAGAGAGCGGGAGCGCATGGTCTGGAGCAATGCAGGTGACATTGAGAAAAGGAAACTGCGCTGTGGCCCAGGGCAGCAACTCCGCGATCCGGCACTGACCTAGATGACGGGTTTCACGTGCCTTTGTTACCGCGCGCAACGCAGCGAGCTGGGTCTCGATTTGGCGTGTCGCGCCAAGGACCTGATCGACCAATTGTTGGTCTGCCTCAGTGAGGCCCGGGCCATCCTGCAGCAGTTCGGTTGCAGCCCGGATGGCGGACACCGGTGTTTTGATTTCGTGACTGGCATGATCGGTGAAAGTACGCACCGAAAGCTCGCGATTGTGCAGCGCGGTGGCCATACCGATGGTGTTTTCGGCCAGTTTGCGCAGCTCTCGGGTGCCCACATGATCCGGGGCCTCCGGCAGGGCCTGATCCCGGTGGTGGTCAACGACCTTTGCGGCATAGTGCTCCAAGGCTTGGATCGGTTGCAGCAACAGGCGCACCAGCAGCCAGCCCAAGACCCCGGTGGCCAGTAAGATACCGATCCCCAACAGGGCAGCTGCGTTGCGAAAGCCGATTTCGGGGCCGAGGTAGCGCAGCGCCACCAGCCCCAGAAAGGACAGAAGCAGTGTGCCCGCCAGCCCGCCGCCCAGAACCAGCGCCAGTGAGGGGCGCCATTTGCGCGCAAGATGGGGCCTCATGCGCCAGTCTGCCCGCTGTCTCGCAAACGGATACCTGCGCCATGGACGGTTTCTATTAGCTCTGGATTGCCCGCTTCGCTGAACTTGCCGCGCAGATTGCGCAGATGGCTGTCGAGGGTGCGGTCAGAGACCTGGCTGCCCGCGCCCCAAATATGGTGGATCAGCTCCGGCTTGCTGCAGAGCCGTCCTGGCGCTTTGGTCAGCAGCTGCAGGATGCTTTGCTCGCGCGCGGTGAGGGCAATTTCCTGACCGTTGAGCCAGCAGCGATGCGCCTGTGGATCCAGCGTCAGGGCACCATGGTTGACCGGAACCGTTCCATTGGCGCGGCTGCGCTTGGCGATGGCTTTGATCCGCGCCACCAGTTCGCGCGGGCTGAAGGGTTTGGTGACGTAGTCATCCGCGCCCAACTCGAGGCCAAGGATGCAATCCACCTCATCATCGCGCGCGGTGAGGAAAAGGATAGGCACCTCAGAGCGCTGGCGGATGCGGCGACAAACCTCAAAGCCGTCGAGCTCCGGCAGACCGATGTCCAGCACGATGAGATCGGGCGCTTCACGCGCGGCATGCAGCAGCGCTTCCTGACCGTCAGCGGCCGTGATCACCTGCCAGTCCGCGCGCTCCAATGCGATACGCACCAATTCGCGCAGGCGGGGATCGTCATCTACCAGCAGGATCTTCATGGCCCGGCGCCTTTGTTGTGGTTTGTGGCGCAGCATAGGCCCGGAGGCGCCAGGACCGGAAGCCCCATTCGCGCCAGTTTTGCTTTGCCAGCAGGTCGTTCATGTCTGGCCAACAATTGGCATAGCCGCTTGGAGGGTGGTTTTCTGGCCGCTCCTCCTGTGCTAGTTGGACTGACTTGGCAGCCATCGGGCCTAGGGTGCAGATATAATACCAGTCGATCTGGTTGGGGTTTTCACGGGTGAGGTTCTGATAGGCGATGAGCCCTGCAAAATTCACAAAACAGGCCGCATAGAGCGTTGCTGTGCCTAGGGCTGCGCAGCGCAGCAAAAGCCAGAGGTTGGAGCGTGCCCTCAGGATCTGCCAAGCGGTCAGCAAGAGGCCAGCGATCACCAGCGCCATCCAGATCATGCTGTGAACCCGCAGATAGGTGAGGCCGAAGCTTTCGACATAGAGGTCCAGCCGCATATAGGCAGTGACGCCCAATAGCGCATTCTGCGCCAGCCAGATCAGAACCAGAGGCTTCAGGGCCTTGTGGCTCTTCAGAAAGGGCCGAGCGGCCAGGGCAAACGCACCCGCCAGCATGGCTGTGACCAGTAGGGGATAGGCGCCACGATGGGCATATTCCGCCAGGGTTATCCCCTCGGGCAGGGTTGCACCGCCGATTAGGATCGAGAGGTCCATGCCGGTTTGAAGCGCCATGATCAGATTGAAAACCACCAGAGCGCGCAACACTGAGCCAGGGTTTAGGCCCAGCCAGCTTTTGCGCCCGGCGGCTGGTTTGGCCGTTCCATCAACCGCTTCAGGAGTGTCTTCTGCCTTCTGTGGTGTTGCTTTCGCTGGGTGAGGTCCGGTCAGAACGGGGCTGATGACCAGAGCGAGACCAATCCAAAACAGGAAGCGCCGTATCAGGGTGGCGAGATCGAAGTCCAACTCCATCAGTCCCGCGAGTTGCTGTTCCAGCACCGGATTGGCCTCAACCAGCAGGCTGAGCAGCAAAAATGTACCGCCTAGGGGAAAACCCCAGTTGCGCAACGCCTGCAGCAGCAAAGCTCGTTGGGGACCTGAGCTATCACCTCGGCTGCGCAGCAGGGCAAGGAAATTCCTGATACCGCCAAGTGGGAGGGACTTGGCCAGTTTGCCGGTGGCTGAAAGCAGATCCAGCAGCGGCGTGTCGGGTTCCTGCCGCAACCAGCTGACCGCCATGAGAGTGCCGAGGCCCAGAAACAGTGTTGAAAGCGCCTGATAATGCTCGATCACTGGCAGGGCAGAGGCGAGCAGCAGCAAGGCGGGGCGGGTCGCATTGCGTGCCGATTGCGGTGGGCTACAGAGCAACACTGCCGCGAAGACCACAAAGGCAAACAGCGCCAGCGACAACCCCGGTTGATACTGCCAAAAAAGGAAGTCCCCCAAAGCGGTCAGCGCCAGCAGGATCAGCGCCATCCGATACTCAGATTCCGGCAGCAAACTGCCGGAAGAGCGGGGGACGCCCCTCCGAGGCTGCTCCTCCGTTTGCGCATTGTCTTCTACAGTCAGCCACCAGCTGTCCTGTGCGATCGATCTGGGTACGCCACGAAGGGTCAATTGGCCTGTCATCACTGTCTCCGCTTGTTTTGGTCATTGTTCTGTTCTGTTCTGGATGGCAGGGCGGTTGCGCAGTTCCCCCGCAAAAAACGTGCAGAAGATGTGCAGAAACTTGCTCAGGCGTGGCTGCGTTTGGCGGAAACTGGCAATTCCTCGCAAAGAGCCGTTTGCGAAGGCTGCCTACGCGTTGCAAGCGGGTCGGGATCGTCTAGACTTGGGGTAAGGACCTTAAAACAGGCGGGCAGATAGATGATCCTTACAAGACGCAGCTTTGCATTTGGGTTGGGGGCCTTTGGCCTTGCGGCCTGCAGCGATAGTTCCGTGACTACGCCGGGGCAACCCGTGGTGAAACCGGGGCTACCGGCGGATCTGCGGCCAGTGCCAAACGCGGGCTATGATGCCTGGGTTGCCTCCTTTCAGGGCCGCGCGCAGGCGGCGGGCATCAGTGATGCAACCTTCCGTGCAGCTTTCCGGGGCGCGGGCTATCTGCCGGGGGTGATCAAGCGCGACCGCAACCAGACCGAATTCAAGCGCACGCTGGAAGATTATCTGTCGATCGCGGTTTCGGACGAGCGGCTCACCAAGGGCCGTGCGGCCTATCAGCGCCACGGGGGCACCCTGCGGCGGCTTGAGGCGGAATACGGCGTTGCTGCAGAGATCATCACCGCGATCTGGGGGCTGGAGAGCTTTTACGGCGAGCGGCGCGGCGATGTGCCGGTGATCTCTGCCACCTCGACCCTGGCCTATGACGGCCGGCGGGGCAGTTTCTTTGAGAAACAGCTGATTGCGGCGCTGAAGATCCTGCAGAACGGCGATATCAGCCCGGCGCGGATGACCGGCAGCTGGGCGGGTGCCATGGGGCACACCCAGTTCATTCCGACCTCTTATCAGGCTTATGCGGTGGATTTTACCGGCGACGGACGCCGTGATATCTGGTCCGAGGATCCCAGTGATGCGCTTGCTTCGACTGCCGCCTATCTGGCGCGCAATGGATGGACCCGGGGGCTGCGCTGGGGCGGTGAGGCCGGGGCAGGGGCGCCATCCGGCACCGTGATCCAGCCGCAGGAGGGCGGGCCGAAGTTTGCGGTGACCAGCAATTTCCGAGCCATCAAGCGTTATAACAACTCGGATGCCTATGCCATCGGTGTCGGACATTTGGCGGACCGCATCGCCGGTGCGGGCCCCCTGCGCGGCAAATTCCCGCCGGATGCCAATGGCTTGACCAAAGATGACCGCATCGCCCTGCAGCGGCGTCTGACCGCCAAGGGCTTTGACACCGGCGGCGCTGACGGGGTGCTGGGGCCGAATAGCCAGGCCGCCATCCGCGCCTATCAGTCTAGCATCGGGCTGCCCGCGACCGGCCAGCCTTCACCAGAGCTGCTGCGCAGGCTGGGGTAGGGGTTATCGGCGGCGGCGCGCGCTGTCCTTGAATATTGGCGGTTCTTCACGTATATACATTCATATACACAGTCGCCAATCTGCAAGGGCCAGAGATGATCGAGACCAAAATCCGCAAGGTCGGCAACTCTGCCGTCCTTACCCTGACGACAGAAATGCTGGCCATCTTGGACGCCAAGGAGGGTGATACTCTCTTTGTGGTGCGCGGCGATGACGGCAGCCTCCGGGTGATGGCGCATGACCCCTCGGTGGCGGAGGCCTTGGCTGCGGCTGAGGCGGTGATGGACGAAAACCGGGATCTGCTTCAGGCCCTGGCATGACGCCGCCTATTTGGGTGCCACTGGCGGTAGTCACCATTTTTCATGACCGGCAGATTTCCCGCCATGGCGGCGCGCCGGGTATGCGCGACCGCGCGCTGTTGGAGATGGGCTGTGCAAGGGCGATGAACCTTGCGGCCTATTCCGAGGAGGCAACCCTGGCCGATATTGCTGCCGCCTATGCTTTTGGCATCGCCAAGGCCCATGCCTTTGTGGATGGCAACAAACGCACGGCCTTTGTGACGGCGGTGACTTTCCTGCGCCTCAATGGTTATCACTTCCGCCCGGACCCAATAGAGGGCGTGCGGATGATGGAGGACCTTGCCCGCGGAGCCGTGGATGAGGCGCAGTTTTCCCAGTGGCTTTCTGCGGGAATGACGCCGCTTTGAAAAGGCGCGTGATGCCTTTCCTTGGGGGGCTCAGGTGCAATGCCATTTTTTAACAGGGTGCCAACCTAGAGCGTCACCCGTCCAAGCAGCAGCTCAGTTTGGAGAGCTCGAGGGCAATGGTTGACCTCGGGAAGGTGCATAGCGCCTTCCCGTTTTGCCGGAGGCAAACCTGCGGTTTGATGGGAAGGTCAGGCGCTGCCCGGCTCAATGGCCGGGCCGGACTTCACAAACGAACCGACAAAGGTACTCAGGAAGAAGCCCTAGAACATCACCCTTGGCAGATAGGTGGCGATCTGCGGCAGGAACCAGATCAGCGCCACCGCCAGCACTTGGATCAGGATGAAGGGGGCAACCCCGGCATAGATCTGGCCCGTGGTGATCTCCTTTGGTGCTGCGCCGCGCAGGTAGAACAGCGAGAACCCGAAGGGTGGTGTCAGGAAGGAGGTCTGCAGATTGATCGCAATCAGCACCGAGAGCCAGATCGGATCATGTCCCATCAGGATCAGCGCAGGCAGCACCAGGGGCAGCACGATCACCGAGATCTCCACAAAGTCGAGGAAGAAGCCCAGGACAAAGATGAAGAGCATCGAGAAGACCAGCGCCCCCATCGGACCGCCGGGCATCTCAGCCAGGAACCCATGCACCCGGTCCTCGCCGCCCAGCCCGATAAAGACCAGCGAAAAGATCCCAGCCGCCAGGATGGTGGCAAAGATCATCGAGGTCATGGTGAGGGTGGAATTCAGCGCCGGCTGCAGTACCTTCTCCGCAATAAGGTTGCGCAGGGCCATCAGAATGGCCGCCAGCCCTGCAAGGGTGAGCAGCACATATAGGGCACCCAGCGCATAGTCGCCGCCGGTCAGGTCACTGCGTTGCAGACGCACCGGGAACAGCCCTGCGCCAATCGCCAGGAGGATCAGGCAGGCGGTGCCAATCAGCAAGAAACGCCGGTTGGCGCCTGCTTTGACCGCAGCCATCAGCACCGCACCGATACCGCCGACCGATGCCGCCTCGGTGGGGGAGGCAATGCCGCTGAGGATGGCGCCCAGCACCGCCAGGATCAGTAGGATCGCGGGCAGGATGGCTTGCAGCACTTCTGCCAGAGGCGGGCGCGGCAGATCGGATGGGGCAGGGGGCAGATCCTGCGGCCGCAGCGCCCCCCGGATCAGCACATAGAGGATATAGAGACCCACCAAGGTGAGGCCCGGCAAGAGGGCAGAGGCAAAGATCTGCCCGACGGATATGGTCTCGATCGAGAACTTGCCCTGCTCATACTGGGCCTGCTGATAGGAATTAGAGACCACATCCGAGAGGATGATCAACAGAGTTGAGGGCGGGATGATCTGGCCCAGGGTTCCGGCTGAACAGACCAGTCCGGAGGCCACGCGGGGGTCATATCCCGCGCGCAGCATCGTCGGCAGGGCAATCATGCCCATGGCGACCACGGTTGCGCCGACAATCCCGGTGGAGGCCGCCAGCAGCATGCCCACCAGAATGACGGAGATCCCCAACCCGCCGCGCAGCTGTCCGAAGGAGCGGCCCATTGTGTCGAGCATATCCTCGGCGATACGGCTCTTTTCCAGGATCGCGCCCATCAGCACAAAGAGCGGGATGGCGATCAGCACATTGTTGGTCAACAGGCCAAAGATCCTCTGCGACATGGCCCCCAGAAGGTTGAGGTTCATCACCCCCAGTGCCCAGCCCAGGATGGCAAAGAGAATGGCGGTTCCGGCGATGGAAAAGGCCACTGGAAAGCCGGAGAGAATGGCCAGAACCAGGGCGGCGAACATCAGGATATCGAGATACTCAGCCATTGGCGCGCTCCCCGCCCAAAAGGATGCGTAAGACGCAGGCCAGGGATTGCAGCAGCACCAGGATGCAGAAGGCGGGGATCAGGCTTTTCAGCAGGAACACCGCCTTGATGCCACCCACGGAAATAGGACCCTCAAGGATCTTCCAGGAGTTCGCGACAGCGGGCCAGGAATAATAGATCACCATGACCATGGCGGGCATCAACAGGCAAAGATGCCCCAGGAGGTCGATGCGGTTTTTGCCCAGGGAGCCCAGCTTGTCATAGAAGATGTCAACGCGGACATGGCCATCCATCAGCAGCGTATAGCCTGCGCCCAGCATGAACATGGCGGAATGCATATAGAGCACTGATTCCTGCGCCGCGATGGAGGAGAGCCCAAAGACATAGCGCGCAATGACGATGAGAAACTGCGCCAGCAGCATCCCCAGCGCCAGCCAGCGCGTGAGGCTGCCCGTGGTCCGGCTGATGCCGTCCAGGAAGTGAAGAAAGCCCTGCATTTCCGCCCTTTTCATGACAGCGGCGCGGGCCGTAGGAGGACCCGCGCCGTGTTTTCAGTCTAGTTCGTTCCGCCTCAGTACCCCAGCACTTTGGCGCGGGCGTTCATCTGGCCGTTATCCGCATAGCTCATGTAGGAGCCAACGGAGTCGCGGTACTCGGTAAAGCTGGCGGTGATGCGGCGCACCAGTTCGTCCTCATCTTCTGCCAGCTCAGCCATGACCTCGGCCGCAGCGGCGCCCATGGCGGCGATCACGTCTGCGGGCAGGTTGCGCACCTGCACGCCCTCATTGGCAACCATCTGCGCCAGGGCCTTGGCGTGTTTGGTGGTGTATTCGGTCCAGACCGGATTATAGAGGCTCTCGCAGGCAAAGCTGACCGCCTGTTTCAGATCATCCGGCAGCTCTGCATAGGCGGTGGCATTGATGGCGCATTCTTCCGCGGAAGAGGGCTCGCCCACGCCGGGCCAGTAGTAGTTCTTGGCCACCTGATAGAAGCCAATGGCGCTGTCGGTCCAGGGGCCGATGAACTCACCCGCATCCAGGGCACCGGTCTGCAGCGCCTGGAACATGTCGCGCGGCCCCATGGCCTGCACGGCCATGCCGATCTTCGAGCACATCTCGGAAGCCAGGCCGGTGGTGCGGAACTTCAGGCCTTTGAGGTCATCCAGTGAGTGGATCTCATCGCGGAACCAGCCCTGCCATTGCGGGCCGGAGTTGCCGCAGAGAAAGGGCTTGAGGTTGAAGCGGGCGTAGATCTCATCATAGAGCGCCTGGCCGCCGCCATGGTAAAGCCAGCCGAATTGCTCATCCGCGCGAAGGCCAAAGGGCTGCGAGCCAAAAAGCAGGATGCCCTTGGATTTGGAGCCCCAATAGGCCGGAACCGCGTGATAGAGCTCCGCCGTGCCTTCAGAGACCGCATCAAAGACGCCGCGTCCGGGCACCAGTTCACCTGCCGCATGCAGTTTTACAGTGATACGTCCGCCGGAGAGCGTGGTGATCCGGTCCGCCAGCATCTGTGCTGCGACACCGGGGCCAGGCAGGTTTTTCGGCCAGGCGGTGACCATATTCCATTGGCGGATGCCCTGGGCCACAGCCGGTGCGGCCAGGGTGGAGGCGGCGGCGCCCGCGGCACCGATCTTGATGAAGTCTCTGCGTTTCATGATGGCTCCCCGTTTTGTGATGCTTTTATTAAGCATGTACTTGAGATTTTTAAGCATGGACATAATAATTTGTCAATCGGCCAGATCCGGGGGCGGGGGACTGGTACTAGGCACCAGAGTTTGGCTTTTGTGCGGATGACGGCTATAGGGCCTGCGGGCAGGGGAGAAACATCAGGTGAGCACGCGCAGCAGTTGGACCAGCATCCGGGATGAGATCAAACGCCGCGTGCAGGCGCGTGAGGTTCTGCCGGGGGACAAACTGCCCAATGATCAGGAGCTTGCGCAGGAGTTTGGCTGTGCCCGCACGACGGTGCAGCGTGCCATGCAAGAGCTGGCAGCGACAGGCACCGTGGTACGCCGCCGCAAGGGTGGCACCACCGTGGCGGCGCATCCGGTGACCCGCACCACCTTTGACATTCCCATTACCCGGCTGGAGGTCGAGGCTCTGGGCCAGGACTATGGCTATTTCTTGGTCTCGCAGGGCATTGAGCAGATTTCGCGAAGCGCCGCCGCCTCTTTTGGGCTGCAGGATCAACCTGAGATGCTGCATGTGCGGGCGCTGCATCTGGCCGGCAACCGCCCCTATATCTATGAGGATCGCTGGATCAGCCAGGAGACCGTTCCGGAAATCCTGGATGTGGATCTGACCCGCGAAAGCGCGAATGAATGGCTGATCCTCAACCGCCCCTACAGCGACTGCGAGGTGCGGTTCTTGGCCAAAAAGGCAACCCCGCAGGAGGCGGAGCTGCTGGAGACCGAGGCGGGAGAGGCCCTCTTTGTGATGGAGCGTACCACCTGGAGCGATAGCGCGCCGATCACCCGTGTGCGGGCCATTGCAGCGCCGGGGTATCAACTAACTGCGCGCGCAAAATAGCCTGTGTGTTTCTGCACGTTCCTATACCTTGAGGCCGGAGATAGCACTTTCCGCAGGGTCAAAATTCTATATAATGGAATTCGAGACCACTAGAAGGCCCGCGGTATCATGCGAGATCTGAAAGACGACAAGCGATTCGCCAATACGCTGGCGCGGGGGTTGAGCGTTCTGCGGGCCTTTGGGCCCAATGACGACGGGCTGGGCAATCTGGAGCTCTCGGAGCGCACCGGGCTGCCGCGCTCCACCGTGTCACGGCTGACCTTCACCCTATGCGCCCTGGGCTATCTGACCCATGGCCGCCACCACGAGAAATACCGGCTCGGCCCGGCGGCGCTGGCGCTTGGCAATATCGCCGGAGCCTCTTTTGGCTTTGTCGAAACCGCCGCGCCGATCATGCAGAGGCTTGCAGATGAGACCATGACCCTGCTGGGGGTCGCCATCCAGGATGACGACAGGATGCTGATTGTCAAAACCTGGCGGCCAAAGAACTCCACAACCACCTGGCTGGATGTTGGCTATCGGATGCCGCTTCTCACCTCTTCTAGTGGGGCAGCTTTCCTGGGGGCGCTCAGCCGCAGTGAGTTGCAAAAGCAGATGGCAGGGGTGGCGGATGAAGAACGCCAGCGCTATGAAGAGGCTCGCAAGCGCAATCAGGCCAAACTGTTAAATGATGGCTATGCTTTTGTGCAGGGCGACCAGCGCTATAACCTGTCGATCAATGCGATTGCTGCTCCCTATCGGCCATCTGAATTTGGTGAGCCGGTGGTCTTTTTCTCTGGCGCGCGTGCGCAGGATCTGGACGACAAACGCATCGCCGACAGTCATGGCCCGGCCCTGGTGGCAGCACTGCAGGAGCTTCTGCACATCACCGGTCGCCGCTTTCCGGTCATGGCTGAAGAGTGATCCGCGAGAACGGGTATTCAGCGCTGCAACTTCAGAAGGCAACAAAACAAAAAAGGGCCCGGTTAGCGCGGGCCCTTAGAGTACCAATCAGCAAAGTGCGGGTTTAGCCGACTATCATCTGTTTCAGCTGCATCGCCTCATATTCCAGCTCAAGCAGGCGGTAGTTCACCACATCGCCAATGGTCAGCATGCCACATAGCTTGCCATCCTCAAGCACCGGAATATGGCGGAAGCGCCCATCGGTCATGGTTTTCAGGACATCAACCAATTGATCGTCCAAGCTGCAGGTCTGAACATTCTTGGTCATGTTCTCGGCAACAGTCTGCGGCAGAGTTTGACCGGGAGTCGCGGCCAGTTTACGTACGATGTCGCGCTCCGAGAGGATGCCAACAAGGGCGCCATCCGCATCAGTTACCAGTAGGGCGCCGATATGCTTGTCAGCCAGAACCTTTACGGCGGTGCTGAGAGTGTCGTCGGGCGTGATCGAAAATACGCTGCGACCTTTGTGATCAATCAGTTTCCTGACCGTAGCGTTCTCTTGTGCAGTATTGCTGATCAGGGACTGGCTGTGAGTGGTCTCTTTGGCCTTGTCGCCACGTTTTGGTGCCTGAAACGAACTTGGCATGCTCAAATGCTCTCCTGTTGTCTATTGACCCAGTACTGTGTCATTGAGCTTAGACGAGAAAATGCCTTTGGGGAAAGACCTTGCTTTTTGACGACCTCATACTGTCGCCTTTTTCTGCTACAATTTTGATTGTGACGGCGGTGCTGGCAGGCACGCGTTACCGGCGGGTCTGGAAAGAAGAGGGGCCGCGTTGGCAACTTTGGTTCTTTGGACTGATCGCCGCCATTAGCCTTTTGCTGCTGGCCTTTGTGCCGCTGGAGGTGGGCTGAGCCGGTGGCGCGGCGCCCGGGCGGCCCGGCGTCAGGCCTGGGGCCGACCGGCAAGGCGCAGGCCGAAGGCCGGTTTCGCAACGAATTGTAAGTGCTTTCGACTTGCCGAGGACAATGAGGGGCCCTAGGCCTCTTTGTTGCCTTCGGCTTCCATCTGTTCCAGCATTTTGCGCGCGCGTTTGCACTGCAGCTTGTCGCGCAGCGGGCTGTCGGGGTCTATGTCCTTGCTGCAGACTACACATTTGTCGGCGCCAGAAATGGCGTTGAGCCCGCCGCAGCTGCCCTTGATGGTTTTGCCCATCAAGAGAACACCCAGTGACATGCCTAGCATCACAAGTGCCAAAAGGCCAAAAGCGAGGAGAAAGGTGGACATGAGCGACTGCCTTTACTTACTGGCCTGCAGTTTCTCGAACTGCGAGCTGACGGTGGTTTCAAAACCGATTTCGGCTGTTTCGGGGTTGCGCGCAATGAACAAAACCGCGAGGCCTTCTTCTTCGGCGATCTTCATGCCGCGTTCCTGACCCAGAACCAACAATGCCGTGGCCCAGCCATCGGCCATCATCGCATCCTTGGCCAGAACTGTGACAGAGGCGGTGCCGTGGGTGATCGGGCGGCCGGTACCCGCATCAATGATGTGGGAATAGCGCACGCCGTCTTCTTCAAAATAGTTGCGATAGTCGCCGGAGGTGGCCATGCCGAGGCCAGAGAGCGCAACTATTTCCTCAACAGTCTTGCTGACCGCATCCGGGCGCTCGATGCCGATGCGCCATTTTTCGCCACTTGGACTCTGGCCGGATGTGACAAGGTCGCCACCGATCTCAACCATGTAATCACTGATCCCCGCGTCACGCAGCACTGCGGCAACTTGATCCACCCCGTAGCCCTTGGCGATGGCGGCCAGGTAGATAGAGGTCTCCGGCAGGCTCTTTTGCAGCGTGTCCGGATTGCTGGTGAGGGTCAGGACCTTCTTTTGGCCCACCACTTCCAGGGCTGAGGCGATGGCTTCATCCGAGGGGATTGGGCTTTCGGAATTGCGGGCACCAAAGCCCCAGATCTCGATCAGCGGGCCCAGGGTCACGTCAAAAAGCCCATTGCTCTTGTCGTGGATCTCATTGGCCGCAGTCATCACTTCGGCGAATTCCGTAGAGACTTCAACTGGTTCCGTGGAACTGTCTGAATTGAAGCGCGAGACCTCTGAATTGGGGTCCCAATTGGACATCTTTTTGTTGACGTCGCTAAGCTGTGCCTGAATGGCAACTTCCAACGCATCTGCATCAATATCAGCACTCTTATCCAGCGCAGTGATGTTATAGGTCGTGCCCATAGTCTCACCGCTGAAGGTCAAAGTGACCGGGTCGGATTTGCATGCTGCAGTAAAAAGCGCGAGAGCGACAATAAGAAGCCGGGCCATCTGTCCACCTACTCTTGAATCGCCCTTCTATTGTACGCTATTCGCGGCCCTGTCAATCTAGGCCTCCAATGACACTATAGGAAACATTTTGATTTTTCCGGTGGGAACTTGGACCATATCAGACTATTTGCAGGCCGAATCCGAAATTTCGGCCAGGACATGCCGGCGCTGAACCGGCAGCAGAGAAGAAGAGAAACCGTTGCGGCATTACAAGCTACGAAAAGGACTCGAGCTTCCGGTAGAAGGGGCTCCGGCCCAGGAAGTTCACGAAGGTCCAGCAGTCAGGACCGTTGCCCTCTTGGGCAGCGATTACCTGGGTCTTAAACCCCGCCTTGCGGTGCAGGAAGGCGATGTTGTCGCCGCCGGTACCCCGGTCTTTGCCAATAAGGATACCGCCGCAGCGCAGGTGGTCTCTCCGGTGGCCGGCCGCGTCAAGGCGGTGAACCGCGGTGCGCGCCGGGTTCTGATCAGCGTCGAGATCGAAGTCGATCCCGCTGCCGCAGAGCCGGTAGACTTTAGCGCCGTTGGTGATGTCACCACCGCTGAAGGCCTGGCAGAGCGCTTGTGCGCTGCTGGCCTCTGGACCTCTTTCCTTACCCGGCCCTATTCCAAGGTGCCCGACCCTGAAAGCCGCCCTGCGGCTCTTTTTGTAACCGCGATAGAGTCCGAGCCGCTTGCCGCAGATGCTGCTCTGATCATCAAGGAGCAGAAAGAGGCCTTCGCGGCTGGCCTCAAGGCCGTGGCGATGCTGAGTGAGGGCAAGACCTATCTTTGCCAGGGCGCAGGCGAGGCCCTGCCCGGCGCCGATCTGCCCGGCGTCGAAGCCGCCAGTTTTGAAGGCCCGCACCCCGCAGGCCTGGCTGGCACCCATATGCATTTCCTGGAACCCCCCACCGCGGCCAAGACCGTTTGGAGCATCGGCTATCAGGATGTGATCGCCATTGGGCACCTGCTGCTCACCGGCAAGATCAACTCCGAGCGTGTGATTGCCCTCTCCGGTCCGCTGGTTGGCCAGCCACGCCTGCTGCGCACCATTCAGGGTGCATCGATGGCGGATCTGACCGTCGGCGGGATCGATACTTCGGTGCCAGCGCGGATGATCTCCGGCTCGATCCTGTCGGGACGTGCCGGTGAAGGTGCTGATGGTTATCTGGGACGCTACGCCCGTCAGGTGACCGTGATCGAGGAAGACCAGAAGCAGATCCCCATGGGCTGGATTCGCCCCATGGCCAGCAAATATGCTGTGCAGCCGGTGCTAGGGTCCTTGTTTTCCAAGAAACTCTATGCGCTGACCTCGAACCTGAACGGCGGCCGCCGTGCCATGGTGCCAACCGGCACCTTTGAAGAGCTGATGCCGCAGGACTTCCTGCCGACACAGCTGCTGCGCGCTTTGCTGGTGATGGACACCGATCAGGCGCAGGCGCTTGGTGCACTGGAGCTGGACGAAGAGGACCTGGGCCTCGTCGGTTTCGCCTGTCCCGCAAAATATGAATATGGTCTCGCCCTCCGCGACAGCCTCACGAAGATCGAGAAGGAGGGATAAGCCTTGGGTCTGCGTAATTTCTTCGACCGCATCGAGCCGAACTTTACCAAGGGCGGCAGGTGGGAGAAGCTCTTCCCCGTCTATGAGATGGTGGAAAGCTTCCTCTACACCCCGAAGACGGTCACCACCGCGGCGCCGCATGCGCGCTCCTATGTGGATATGAAGCGGATCATGACCTATGTGGTCATCGCCACGATCCCCTGTATCCTGATGGGTCTCTATAACACTGGCCTGCAGGTCAATACCGCCATCGGCACCTATGGGGCCTCGGGCTGGCGTGCCGCAATCATCGAGTTCCTCGGCATCGGTTTTGATCCCCAGAACCCGATTGGCAATATGGTGCACGGGCTTTTGTACTTCCTGCCGATCTATATCACCACGCTGGTGGTGGGCGGCATCTGGGAAGTGCTCTTTGCCACCGTGCGCGGCCATGAGGTCAACGAAGGCTTCCTGGTGACCTCGATGCTCTATGCGCTGATCGTGCCGGTGAGCATCCCGCTCTGGCAGGTGGCTCTGGGCATCTCCTTTGGCGTGGTCATCGGCAAAGAGGTTTTTGGCGGCACCGGCAAAAACTTCCTGAACCCGGCCCTCACCGGCCGTGCCTTTCTCTATTTTGCCTATCCGGCCTATATGTCCGGCGACACCATCTGGACGCCTGTTGACGGTTTCTCTGGCGCGACCGCGCTGTCGGTTTCCGCTTCGCAGGGCTTTGATCAGCTGGCGGCCAATGGCGTTACCTGGATGAACGCTTTCATCGGCACCATTCAGGGCTCCTTCGGGGAGACCTCGACCCTGGCCTGCCTCATCGGCCTGGCCTTCCTTCTGATCACCAAGATCGCCAACTGGCGCCTGATCGTCGGCTGCATGGCGGGCATGGTGGGCTTCTCGCTGCTGCTCAATGCTATCGGGTCTGACAGCAACCCGATGTTTGCGATGCCTTGGTACTGGCATCTGGTCACCGGCGGTTTTGCCTTTGGCATGGTCTTTATGGTCACCGAACCGGTTTCCGCCAGCCACACCAATATGGGCCGCTATATCTACGGCGCGCTCATCGGCTTCATGGTGGTGATGATCCGGGTGATCAACCCGGCCTTCCCCGAAGGCATGATGCTCGCCATCCTGTTCGGCAACGTCTTTGCGCCGCTGATCGACTACTTCGTCGTGCAGGCCAATATCAAACGGAGAGCGAAGCGCCATGTCTGAAGCTCAAAACAAGGGTGCAATCCAGCGCTTCCTCGAAGCCTCTCCGGATTCCACCGGCAAGACCCTCTTTGTCGCCATCGCCCTGTGCCTCTGCGCCTCGATGATTGTTTCGGCAGCTGCTGTTGCCCTGCGTCCGACGCAGGAGATCAACAAGCTGAAGGATAAGCAGGTCAACATCCTGCAGGTCGCGGGCCTTTATGAGCCCGGCGTTGACATCACCGAGGCTTTCGCCGCCTCGTTTGAACCGCGCGTGCTGGAGCTGGCCACCGGCCGCTTCACCGACCAGTTCGACGCGGCGACCTTTGACGACCGCGCATCCGCCGATGATCCGGCGACCTCCATCGCGCTGGAAGAAGACCCGGCTTCGATCGGGCGCCAGTCCAAGTTCATGACCGTCTACCTTCTGAAGGATGACGCAGGCGAGATCGACAAGGTGATCCTGCCGTTGCATGGCTACGGCCTGTGGTCGACGCTCTATGGCTTTATCGCGGTTGAGGAAAACGGCAATGACATCTTCGGTCTGCAGTTCTACAGCCATGCAGAAACTCCCGGCCTCGGTGCTGAGGTGGACAACCCGCGCTGGAAAGCGCTCTGGAGTGGCAAGCGTCTGACCGACGAAAACGGTGATCTGCAGATCACCGTGGCCAAGACCGCCCCGGCGGCGGGTGCCGATTTCCACGTCGATGCGCTGTCCGGTGCAACGCTGACCTCGGTTGGTGTCGATAACCTGGTGCGCTTCTGGATGGGTGAAACCGGCTATGCGCCCTTCCTCGCCAATCTCAAAGCAGGAGATTTCTGATGGCCCAGACACGCAGGGAAATGCTGCTCGACCCATTGGTCGACAACAACCCGATCACATTGCAGGTGCTGGGCATCTGTTCCGCCCTGGCGGTGACCTCCTCGCTGAAAGTGGCGCTGGTGATGACCATCGCGGTGACCTTGGTGACGGCGTTCTCGTCGATGTTCATCTCGATCCTGCGCAATCAGATCCCCAGTTCCATCCGGATCATCGTGCAGATGGTGATCATCGCCTCCTTGGTGATCCTGGTGGATCAGGTGCTGAAAGCCTATGCCTTTGAGATCTCCAAGACGCTCTCGGTCTTTGTCGGGTTGATCATCACCAACTGTATCGTAATGGGCCGCGCCGAAGCCTTTGCCATGAAGAACCCGCCTATGGCTTCTTTCATCGATGGCATCGGCAACGGGCTGGGCTATGGTCTGATCCTGATGCTGGTCGGTTTCTTCCGCGAGCTTTTCGGCTCTGGCAGCCTCTTTGGGGTCACAATCCTGGAGACCGTGAACAACGGCGGCTGGTATGTGCCAAACGGCATGCTGTTGCTGCCGCCCTCGGCCTTCTTCATCATCGGTCTTCTGATCTGGGGTTTCCGCACCTGGAAACCGGAACAGGTCGAAGAGCGTGAACATAAAATTCAAACAGTTGAGGCCCATTGATGGAAGCGCTGCTGTCCCTTGCGGTCAAGGCGATCTTTGTTGAGAACCTGGCCCTCTCCTTCTTCCTCGGCATGTGTACCTTCATCGCCGTCTCCAAGAAGATCTCGACCGCGATCGGTCTTGGCATCTCGGTGATGATCGTGCAGTCGATCACCGTGCCCGCCAACAACCTGATCCTGACCTACCTGCTGGCGCCGGGCGCCCTGGCCTGGGCGGGCTTCGGTGAGGTTGATCTCACCTTCCTCGGCCTGATCTCCTACATCGGCGTCATCGCGGCGCTGGTGCAGATCCTTGAGATGGTCTTGGATAAATACTTCCCGCCGCTCTACAACGCGCTGGGGATCTTCCTGCCCCTCATCACCGTGAACTGCGCCATCCTCGGCGGCTCGCTCTTCATGGTGGAACGCGACTATGGCTTTGCCGAAAGTGTCACCTACGGCGTCTCCTCCGGCTTTGGCTGGGCGCTGGCGATCACCGCCATGGCGGGCGTGCGCGAGAAGCTGAAGTACTCGGACATCCCCGATGGGTTGCAGGGCCTCGGCATCACCTTCATCACCGCTGGATTGATGGCTATGGCCTTCATGTCTTTCAGCGGCGTGAAGCTGTAAGGGGAGGGCGGAACTGATGACAACTTTTGCTCTGGGCATCCTGCTCTTTACCCTGATCGTTCTGGCCCTGGTCACGATCATCATCGCGGCGCGTTCAAAACTGGTCTCCACCGGCAATGTGAACATCACCATCAACGGTGAGAAGACCATCTCGGTCCCTGCCGGCGGCAAACTGCTGCAGACCCTGGCGGCAGAGAAGCTCTTTGTGCCTTCAGCCTGCGGCGGTGGCGGTACCTGTGCGCAATGCCGGGTCAAGGTGCATTCCGGTGGTGGGTCGATCCTGCCCACCGAGGAAAGCCATATCACCAAGCGTGAAGCCTCCTGCGGCGACCGGCTCTCCTGTCAGGTGGCGGTAAAGCAGGATATGGACGTTGAAGTGCCGGAAGAAGTGTTCGGCGTCAAAAAGTGGGAATGCACCGTGCGTTCCAACGAAAACGTTGCCACTTTCATCAAGGCGCTGGTTCTGGATCTGCCCGAAGGCGAGGATGTGAACTTCCGCGCCGGCGGCTATATCCAGATCGAAGCCCCTGCGCATGCGCTGAAGTACACCGATTTCGACATCGAAGAGCAGTACCGCGAGGACTGGGACCGCTTCAATCTGTGGCAGTTTACCTCCACTGTCACCGAGCCGGTCGAGCGTGCCTATTCCATGGCCAACTACCCGGATGAAAAGGGCATGATCATGCTCAACGTCCGCGTCGCCTCGCCGCCTCCGGGCTCTGAGGGGATCCCGGCCGGTCAGATGTCGAGCTACATCTTCAACCTGAAGCCCGGCGACAAGGTGACGATCTCCGGTCCCTTCGGTGAGTTCTTTGCCCGCGACACCCAGAAAGAGATGGTCTTTATCGGCGGCGGCGCCGGCATGGCGCCGATGCGCAGCCATATCTTCGACCAGCTCAAGCGCTTGCAGAACCGCGACCGCAAGATCTCCTTCTGGTACGGCGCGCGTTCGAAGAAAGAGATGTTCTTTGTCGAGGACTTCGACCAGCTGGCGGAAGAGTTCGACAACTTTGAATGGCACGTGGCCCTGTCGGACGCGATGCCAGAGGACGACTGGAAAGGCTACACCGGCTTTATCCACAATGTTCTGTTCGAAGAATACCTGAAGAACCACCCGGCGCCCGAGGACTGCGAGTTCTACATGTGCGGCCCGCCGATCATGAACCAGTCGGTGATCAACATGCTGCTGGATCTGGGCGTCGACCGCGAAGACATCATGCTGGACGACTTTGGCGGCTAAGGCGCGCTGGATACGCTGTAAGAACAAGGGCGGTCCCTCTTGGGGGGCCGCCTTCTTTTGTTTCATGGCAGAGGGCCGCGCCTGCCCTTGAGCAGGTACGAATGCGCCCGCACGTGGCGCGGGTGTGACCCAGCTTTTTGTCTGGGTTTGGGTTGTTCTGCGAATTCAGGATAGTTCGGTGTCTGTGAGTATTGAAAACTAACCATAGGCTAAACATGAGTGATGAGAACGCCGTCGGCGAAACAATTTCGCTTGAAGGAAGACTAACAAGAAAAGACCTGCGAGGGTTAAGGCCTCGTGGGGCAATTCGTCAGTTTCATGCCGGGCGAGGGTGCCTTTTTGATATCAAAAAGGCGCGAGAACTCTGCACATGGCCCTCCATTCAGGAGGTTGAGCTCTGGTGCGATGTTACAAAGGCGGCGTTCCGGGAACTCATGTCGGTACGGGGTCTGGAAGAACTCCATGTTCTCAATCTTCGAACCCATGGGGGCTTGCAGGGGATGCCGCTACCGGCTTCGCTCAGCACGGTCGGGGTGGGTTGGGCCACAAGTGGAGATTTGCAACAGATTGCAAGGCTGACGGGATTGAAATCTCTGCGCGCAGAAAACTCCGGGCTTTCTACTCGTGCTGTTTCAGCACTTCTCGAGATGGACTCTCTCGAAAGCTTGGATCTGGGGGCGTCAAATCTGGATGACGGATTGGCAGAAACACTTTCTCATTCTGGCAGTATCCAAAGGCTGTTCATTCAGGGCACTAGGGTGACGAGCAGTGGGCTAAAGCGCGTCTGCGCCATGAAGCAATTGAGAGAACTTGATATCTGGGCGCTCAGAATCGAGGAAAAGGATCTTGAGATGCTCTCTGAGCTGCCGAATTTGGAGTATCTGTCGGTTGGCGGTTACGATAACCAAACCGAACTGACAGCAGAGGGCGTTTTGCCCAGGATAGAAAAGCTGCCCGCACTCAAAAGTATTTGGTTAGATGGGATTCGTGTCCCAGATGCAGATGTTTCGCGGCTTAGGGAAAAATACGAGCACGTGCAGGTTTCGTTTTGTGACTATTCTGAGTAGTTAAGATCAGTTCCCGTCCACTGCTAAATAATATCCAGCGAGACCTTCACCCGGTCCATCACCACCGAGGTGGTGAAGCGCGCCACGTTGGATTCGTCAAAGAGATACTCCTGGGTGAAGGCCTCATATTCCTTGATGTCGCCGGTCACCACGATGAGGATGAAATCCGCCTCGCCGGTGGCGTAGTAGCATTGCTGCACCTGCGGGGCCTCGCGCATGCGGCGTTTGAAGGTTTCCAGGTGGCCGCAGTTCTCGCGTTCCAGCACCACTTCGACAATCAGCGTCATTTCGCGGCCCAGTTTTGTGGGAGAGAGTACTGCGATCTCGCGCTCGACCACGCCAGTGTCGCGCAGCCGTTTCAGCCGTTTTTGCACCGCAGGCGGGCTAAGGCCGACTTCGGCGCTCAGCGCATCGGCGGTGAGCCGGGCATTGCTCTGCAGCAGTTTCAGAATCTCGCGGTCTTTTTCATCCATGGGGTGATAAAGATCACAAATGGGGGTGCAGGCAACCAAATTCGTCACCCCTGCGTGAGTATTGCGGCGATTTGGAGCCTCATCACTGTAAGTAGCAACGCTTGCAGGAGATCCCAAGGTCAGGCGCTGCCCCTTCAAAAGGCCGGGCAGCGCCTGTCAAGAAAACCGTTTCGGATTCTCAGAACGAGGCTCTCGGTGCCATTTGAAGGGGGCGGTCTGCGGTCATTAGGGTATCAGCCCAGAACCGGGAGTTCCGGCGCGGCGCGTTTGGTCAGCATCTCGGCGCCGTCAGCGCGGATCACGATGTTCTCCTCATGCACCATGATGCGGCCCTGGCCGTAACCGAGAGAGGGCTCCAGCGTCAGCACCATGCCCTCTTTCAGCTCGGTCTGGTCAAAGGCTGCATGCGAGGGCTGTTCGGTCAGCTGCATGCCGAGGCCATGGCCCAGCCGCCCGATGTCGCCGCCCTGATCATCCATCTCCGCAATGACGCCCTGCATCGCCTGGAAGAGGCCGCTGCAGCTGTTGCCGGGACGCGCGGCGGCAAACCCGGCTTCTGTGGCGCGCCAGAGGGTGTCATAGGCGCGGCGGGACAGATCGTCCGGCGTGCCTATGGCCCAGTTGCGGTCAAAATCGCAAAAATAGCCGTCCCAAGTAGAGCCCGTGTCCAGCATCAGGATATCCCCTTGCTGCAAGGGCCGGCGCGAGGGCGGGGAGATCACATCCTCATAGCCGCCCTGATCGGCGCCGCCGACCAGATAGGGCACATCATCTGCACCCTGCAAAAGCGCTTCGCGGCGGTAGGCGCGAAAGACCTCCTCCAGCGGCATGCCTGCCGAGACAAATTCCGGCACGCGCTCGAATGTGGCGGAGCCTATGCCGCAGATATGGCGCAACTTGGCGACCTCGGCCTCGGATTTCACCATGCGCAGGCCCTGCACCAGAGCGGTGGCATCGCCGAATTGCAACCCGGGCAATTGCGAGACCAGGCGCTCCCAATCGCCAAGCGGCATGCGCCAGCCGGTCTCATGGCCCTTCATGATCCCCAGTGTGGCGCCGCGTTCCGCCAGAGGCGACAACAGCTCCGTCAGCAGCGAGATGCCGTCATTGGCAGGGTTGGGGGCGCTCCAGGTTCGGATGTCTTCGACCCAGGTCTGGCGCATCAGCGCCGCGCCGATTTCCGGGATCACCGCAATGGGCTTGCCGCTGGCGGGCAGAAACAGGAACCAGGGCCGGGTCGGGCTTTGCCAGAACAGGGTGTGGAAACCACTGAAATAGCGCACATCCGGCTCGCTGAGCAGCAGGATCCCGTCGAGCCCAGTCGCTGCCATCAGCGACTGGGCCTTTTCGGTGCGGGCCGCAAATTCCGCGGTCTCAAACCCGCGGGAAGGGGCGTCAGGCCGCATCCGCACCCTCCATGATCTGCGCGAAGATGGCCGGGTCGGTCACACCCTCAGAGCCGATGAGCAAAACGCGGGAGTTTGCGTCCAGGCCCAGCTTGGCAGAGAGATCCGCGTCCTGCCGCGCTGCGATCAGGGCGGCGAGGCCCGCAATGGCGCTTTCGCCGGCCTCAATGGCCTCATCGCCGGGCAGTGGGCGGGCCAGCAGGCGCACCGCCGGGGCCACCAGGCTTTCGGGCATGGTGAGGAAGTCATCAGCCTCTTCGCTCAGCACTTCCCAGGCCATGCCGGAGGGCTCGCCGCAGGAAAGGCCCGCCATCAGGGTTTCTTCCTGGATGGCAAAATTGGTGGCCTCGCCGTTGCGCGCGCTCTCAAAGAGGCAGGCAGCCAATTCAGGCTCCACGATGACCACGCGTGGACCTTCTTTGCCCCAGTGCTGGCGCAGGCCCGCGACGACGCCCGCCGCCAAGCCGCCGACGCCGCCCTGCAGGAAGACATGGCTGGGGGGCGTGCCAAGACTGTTGCAGATCTCGCTGGTCATCACGCCATAGCCGGCCATAACGTCGCGGGGCGGTTCGGAGTATCCCTCCCAGGAAGTGTCGGAGACCACGAACCAGCCGTTTTCTTCGGCCTCGGTCTTGGCCAGCACCACGGATTCATCGTAATCTCCAGTGATGCGGATCACCTCGGCGCCCAACTCTCGCATGGCTTCGGCACGGCCTTCGCTGACCTCGGCGTGGATATAGATCCGGCAGGGGGCGCCAAAGCGCTGGCAGCCCCAGGCGAGGGAGCGGCCATGGTTGCCGTCGGTGGCAGAGACCAGGGTGATCTTGGCCGCCTCGTCCTTGTATTTGCCCAGGCGGATGTCTTCGAGGCTGACTTCCTGGCCCAGCTTGGCCGAGATCTGGCGCTGCAGCACGCGCAGTGCTGCGTAAGAGCCGCCAAGCGCTTTGAAACTGCCAAGGCCAAAGCGTGGACCTTCGTGTTTGTAGTGGATCTCACCCACGCCGATGGCGGCGGCGAGGGCCGAAAGAGAGACCAGCGGCGTGGGCGCATAGCCCTCCCACTGGGTGATCTCGGCGCGGGAATTGGCGAAATCCTCGACTGAGAGGACCCGGAAGGCGGCGTCACCCTCTTTGCGGGTGGCGGCGATATGGCCCAGTTTGGCAGCAGGCAGAAGATCTGACATCGGACGGTCCTTTGGAGTTTGAAGCGCGGGATCCGGCCAGACCGGCCCCGGTTTTTTGCGGTATGCGATTAGGCCCCGCAGGGAGTGGGGCCGGATTATGCGGGCAGGCGGTTGCGCACCAATGCGGCCCAGAGGTCCGAGCCGATCGGCAGGAGTGCGTCGTTGAAATCATAATCATCGGAATGCAACGGCTGGCCTTGGGGGCCCTCCTCACCATTGCCCAGAAGCATAAAGCAGCCCGGAACCGCAGCGCAGAAATGGGCGAAATCCTCGGAGAAGCTCATCGGTGTGCGGTTGCTGATGGTGTCGAGATCCATGCCGCGCGCCGTGGCGGCCACCGCAGCGGTGGGCTCTGGGGCGTTGATGGTCTCGATGAATTCGGTGTTGAATGTCATGTCTGCCGAAATGCCATGGGTGGCGGCTACGCCTTGCACGATCTGGCGCATGAAGCGCTCGACGGCCTCACGGTCTTCCGGCGCACGGGCGCGCACGTCGCCTTTCAGCGTTGCGGTGCCGGGCAGAACATTGCGCTGCCCGTCGGTGAGGAACTCTGTCACCGAGACAACCGCTCCGGCACCGGGTGCCAGTTTGCGCGAGACGATTGTTTGCAGCGCCAGCACCAGCTCCGCGCCCACGGTGATGGCATCCACCCCGACCTGCGGCATCGAGGCATGCCCGCCCTGGCCATGAATAGTGATCTCAAACAGGCTCTCGCTGGAGCAGATCAGCCCCGGCCGGGTGGAGACCTGACCCAGCGGTGCTCCGGGCAGATTGTGGATGGCAAAGACCTCTTCCATCGGGAAACGTTCCAGCACGCCCTCAGCAATCATCGCCTTGGCGCCGAGGCCGTGCTCCTCATTGGGCTGAAAGATAAAGACCACGGTGCCGTCAAAGCCGGGATCGGCGGCAAGCTTCTCTGCCGCCCCCAGGAGCATGGTCATATGGCCGTCATGGCCGCAGGCATGCATGACGCCGGGATTTTGCGAGACATAGCCGTGGCTGCTGGCCTCAGTGATCGGCAGCGCATCCATATCGGCGCGCAGGCCGATAGCGCGATTGCCGCTGCCCGCCCGCAAAAGGCCGATCACGCCGCAGCCTTCGTCATGCACCTCAAGACCCAGGCCGCGCAGATGCCGGGCGACCTTCGCTTTGGTGCGGTGCTCGTCAAAGCCCAGCTCCGGGTCCTGGTGAAAGGCCTGACGCATCTGGGTCAAACGCTGGTGCAACTCATCCATGTTTTACGCTCGTCAATCGAAGGTTTGCATTGGCAATCAATGTAGCCCGGTTAGGCGACTAATGGCGTCAAAGTTTCAGCAGGCTGGCAGAGAAAAAGATCATGCTTGGGGTGTTCCGTGCGGAAAAACGGAATTCCGGTTTGCTCCTGCGCACTTCCCCGCTGACACTCTCTATGAGAATGCGCCGCTATTCAGAAACAGAGCGCAGATCAGACAGACAGGATGCCACTTGCTGGTGTTGCTCCCGGGCGGGGCTGTCTTTCCTGCTGATCAGATAGCAGGGCAGGGAGAGTGGCTCGGATTGAGGCAGAAGGATCAGGCGGCCCTCTTCCAGGTGGGGGTCAACCAGGTATCGTGGAAAGAGCCCTTGACCACCACGTTTGAGCATATACCGCAAAGCCATGAGGCAATTGCCGAGAAACAAGTTCTGGCCTGTTTGCTGTGGAATGCGCTGTTGTACTGCGTTTCTGTAATGCTCACCCAAGTCGAGATTGATGAACAGCTGATCCTCTGCCCGGCCGCTTTCAGGAGGGGTCGCAACAGGAAGTAGGAGTTCTGGGGCAAGCTGCTGATGTGAAACCCGTGGATCGCCTGATTTTTCATGGCTGAGGGCCAGATCCAGGATATGGTTGCCGACCGCTTCGCCCATATCCAGCGTGTGATCAAAATTCAGCGCAAAAACCAGCTTGCCAAAACCTTGCTCTAACGCGATGGCAAGATCCACCAGCAGCGGGTCCCAGATGCTGAGTTGCGCGCCAACCCGGAGCGAAAGGCGGGAAGTCATGCGATCAGGCAATTCAGTTGCTGCGATTTTCCAAAGGCTGACCATCTCCTGGGCGAAGGGACGGAACTCTTCACCAAATCGCGTCAAAGTGCTGCCAGAGGCGCCGCGTTCAAAAAGCTTGTTTGAGAGCGCATCTTCCAGGGTGCGAATACGGGCGCTCACAGTTGTCTGTGGAAGATTCAACTGGCGCGCGGCTGCGTGAAAGCCGCCGTGTTCGATAATTTGAAGAAAGGTTTCTATCGCTGCCATCTGCATGAGATTGATATTTCATATCCTTGGCTCTGTTTCAATTTCCACATTTGGATGACAAAAAAATTTACGGCACCGAAATTTGTTTGAGGTTGTTCTGCCTGCAGCTGTTCAGCGGTTTAGCCAGGCATCTCGCTCTGAAGAGGGGTCAGAAAAGGTGACACGGTTCAAGAAAATGCTTCGCGAATCGGTCAAAATGCACAGAGAGAGATTTCCGGAAAGGTTAAAATTTTAAATTATTTGAAAATATCTGAATCATCCAAAAGGATATATGCAGGATCAAAATGAAACCTAATTAGCCGAAAAATCCCTTTTTTAAATGCATGAATTAACGGTGAAACAATCCTAGGCTGCAGTTGTCGAGTTGTTAACTAATTGGGGTGCAGCTGGGAGGTGAAAATGCGCCAAGTGAATGAGGAATGCCATGTTAGACATGCGATCGATGAAGCTTTCTAAGAAATTACCGCTCTTTATCGTAAGCTTCAGTATATTCATTGCTGCCGCTTTGATCAGCATCAGTGTGTATAATGTACAGCGATATGCCTATTCCAATATTCAAAATCAAATGTCTTCTTTGGTTTCTGATAGAAAAGCTGCAATCAAACAGCTTATGGAAGGTGTCGATTCCGATCTGATGACCCTTGCAGCATCCCCTGCAACCTCCGAAGCACTGGAAGCTTTTAGCAAATCCTGGGCTGGTCTAGGAGGGAATGCAGAAGCAGCTCTGCAGAAATCCTACATTACCGATAACCCGAATGAGACCGGGTCCAAGCACCTGATGGATCGGGCACCGGGTAGTGAGGCCTATCATGAGGATCACTACCACTATCACTCCGGGCTCCGCACGCTGATTGATACCAAAGGTTACTATGATGCTTTCCTGATCAATCTAGAGGGCGATATTGTCTATTCGGTCTTCAAGGAAATGGACTATGCGACAAACCTTATGAATGGTGCGTATAAGGATTCTGGCCTGGGCCAGGTTTTCCGGGATGCAAAGCGCGGTAAACAAGGGGGGGTCTATTTCAACGACATGAAGCCCTATGCGCCAAGCTTTGGGGCCGCTGCAGCCTTTGTTGCCTCCCCGGTTTATAATCTGAAAGGCAAGCTGGTTGGTGTTGCTGCGCTGCAGATCCCGGTTGCGATGCTGGGTCAGATTGTCAACAACGTCGAAGGGCTTGGCGAAACCACGCAGATTTATCTGGTTGGTTCCGATCATCTGGCACGCACAACTTCCCGTTTCGAAGGTGGGTATCAAGTGCTGGATCAGATGCCTGCCAGCGAACATATTGCTTCCGCTATGGATGGTAACAGTCATTTCTTTGAGGCGGCGACGGGGCTGGCCGGAAATGCGGCGGTCGCCTTTACCCGACCTCTCGACTTGGGCAATGCAAATTGGGCTATCATTGCGGAGCAGGACGTGAGTGAAATCATGGCTCCGGTAAACAACAAGCGCAATATACTGGTTGGGGTTGGTATTGGCGTATCCATCCTCATGTCAGTGGCCGGCATGCTGTTTGCCCGTTCTATCACAGGACCCGTTGGCCGTATTTGCGAACAGATGAACGCGGTTTCCGCTGGTGATCTGGAGACCGAAGTGACCTCCGCCTCCCGTGGGGATGAGATCGGCGATATCGGTAAGACATTGGTTTCTATGCAGGCCGACCTAAAGCAGGCCCGGATCGCAGAAGATGCGCGCCGTGAGGACCAGAAGGCTCAGGCAAAAGTGGTCGAAACACTCAGTGCAGGTCTGCTGCGCCTGTCCAACGGCGACTTCTCTGAAGTGATCAGAGAAGCCTTCCCCGGCGAGCATGAAAAGCTGCGGGCCGATTTCAACAAGACCGTTGAAACGCTAAGCAATACCGTAAGCCAGGTCATCGACAACGCCTCGAGCATTAGCAATGGTGCCGCTGAAATCAGCCAGTCCTCGGATGATCTCTCTCATCGGACCGAAAGCCAGGCGGCAACACTGGAAGAGACCGCAGCGGCCCTGGAAGAGCTGACCGCATCAGTCAAATCCGCTGCTGAAGGCGCCCGTAGTGTGGAAAACATTATGGGAGAAGCAAAAGCCGAGGCCGAAAATAGCGGTGAGGTTGTCCAGAGCGCGGTTGCGGCAATGACCGAGATCGAGCAGAGCTCCTCCAGCATTGCACAGATCATCTCGGTGATTGACGACATCGCCTTCCAGACCAACCTCTTGGCTCTGAACGCCGGGGTCGAAGCCGCACGGGCTGGCGAAGCGGGTAAGGGTTTTGCGGTTGTGGCCTCTGAAGTGCGTGCCCTGGCGCAGCGCTCCTCTGATGCGGCGATGGAGATCAAGACCCTGATCGGCGACAGCTCCAAACAGGTGGAGCGTGGCGTGGATCTGGTTGGCAAGGCCGGGGAGGCACTACATAGCATTGTGGAACGTGTCAGCCATATCTCCAGCCTGGTGACCGATATCGCTGAGGGCGCGGTGGAGCAGTCCACCGGCCTGGGCGAAATCAACACCGGTGTGACCCAGCTGGATCAGGTGACCCAGCAGAATGCCGCCATGGTGGAAGAGGCAACGGCCGCAGGTCATATGCTGAAGACAGATGCGCAGAATCTGACAGAACTGGTTGGCCGGTTCCGGGTGAAGGGAGGCAGCGTTATTGCAGCTCCAAAACCCAGTCAGGCAGCTTCTTCAACGCCTTCGGCCCATGGGGAAGATGACTGGGCGATGGAGCCTGCTGCGGCTGCTGCCACGGCTGTGGATGGAAATGCGGCCCAAAAGATGTGGGATGATTTCTAAATACGCCTGACCTTACAGGACACGGGTTAACCGCTCTCTGCCTAGGTGGCTGGGGGCGGTTATCTATTTTTGGTGGGGCGGCTTGAACCCCTTTCCTGTGCTTTGGCACGACAGTCAGAAGGGGTTTGATCATAGGCTCTTTTGAACTCACGATAGAAATTTGACCGGGTTAGAAAGCCGGATTGCCGGGCGATTTCTCCAATGTTGAGCGTGCTGCCTCGCAGTAGGTTGGCCGCATGTTCCAGTCGAAAACCATTGACATATTGCGAGATATTCATGCCTTGGCTTTGATTGATTGCGGTAGAGAGTGAGCGTTCAGGGACATGAAGGCGGCGCGCCAGCCGTTGCACGGTGAGTTCGGGATCTAGGTATAACTGGGATTCCAGCAGTAGTTTTCGCGTTGCCTGCTCTAAACTTGCGGCTTCCCCCTGTTCGCCTGTATCGGTTTGTTGATCGGAGAGGGATACTCGGTTTGCGCGTGTCGATTGGGGCAATTTAACCAGCATGAGGATCAGCAGGGCGGCTAGGATGACAGAGCCAACCGACATCAATCCCATGGCATAGTGCAGATCTTGCAGGGCAAAACTCAGCGCTATCGCGCTGTCCAGAAGCAACAGGCCCGCCAGCAGGAAAATCGCCCAGAGCATCCACCGGCGTAGCAGGCGCGCGGTGTCGAACCTAGCTTGAATCAAAGCATCTGCACCCTGATGGTGCAGGCGCAGGATAAGCAAAAGGTACGCGGTATAGCTGAGGGCAATCAGCAAATCGACCAGCCCCGATAGCTCCGACCCCAGAATTTGGCTGCCGACAGAGATCAAAATGGCAAGTGTGGTGGCGATACTGATATGCCAGCCAATCAAACGTGAGGCGCGTCTGTCAGAAACAGCAAACAGCGCAAAGCCAATATAGGTCAGAGGCCCAGCAAACAACGGGAGTAGGCGCTGCAGAACGATCAGCTCGGAATATCCGTAGCCAAAGCGAAGCGAGACCAGTAGCGACTCCACTGCAAAAAGAAAAAACAGACCCGCAAAGACCCTGCTCGCCAGCGCATGGCCTATCTCCCGATGCCAGAGCAGCACCGAAACAGCAAAGCAGAGCGCTGCGGTGAACAGTGGGAGCGGCAGATCCAGTAGGGCGCTTTGACTCATTTGTCCTCTTTCTTGTCTCACTCTGTCCTGAAACCCGATTGAGGACAGGACAAACGCACTGATCGCATTGTTTCAACGATCTTCCTAGGCAATCTCCAGACCAGAACACATAGCAAACGGAGGATCCAACGTGAAAAACCTAGTCCTGTCAGCGGCCCTGACATGTGCCGCTCTGGTGCAGGCACTGAATGCCGCTCCCTATCAATCCGGGTTGTCCGACCTGAAAATTGCAGATGCTGGCGCGGAACGCCCACTGGAGGGATTTGTTTGGTATCCAACGCAGGAGGTCGAGGGGCAAGAGGAACAGCACAGCAGTATTGTCTGGGAAGGCAACATGGCCATTCCAGATGCCACCCCGGCAGAGGGGGATCTTCCATTATTGGTGCTGTCCCACGGAATGTATGGCAATGCTATGAACCAAGGTTGGCTGGCTGCCGCTCTCTCTCGTCAAGGCTATGTCGTTGCCACGATCAATCATCCTGGCACGTCAACTTGGCTGCGTGATGCAGAGCAAAGCCGCATGCTCTGGGAGCGGCCCAGAGATATTTCGCGCGTGATTGACCACTTTTTAGCGCCCTCTGCCGAGGCACTGCGGATAGATCCCGACCGGATCTATATGGCGGGACATTCTCTTGGCGGTTTCACTGCGATTGCTCTGGCTGGTGGACGATATGATGCGGCCCATTCCGCAACCTTCTGCGCTGCGCATTCCAGTGACCTCGCCTGTGGGGTTTTTGAGAGGTGGGAAATCGCAAAGACAGCGCAGGACCAGAGAGCGATGGAGGCAGACCTAACTGATCCACGGATTCAAGGTTTTGCGGTGTTTGATTTGGGAGGCACACAGAGTTTTGCCCCAGCCAGCCTTGGGTTAATCGAAAAGCCATTGCTGGTTTACGGTGCGCCCAGGGCAGCCGCAGGCCTCAATCTCGAAACAGAAGCGCGTGCTTTGGCTGCAATGGCCCCTAACGTGACCTATCGTGAACCCTCGGAGCTGGCCCATTTTGACTTTCTGGGGGTCTGCAAACCTGGCGCTGAAGAAATCCTGGCAGAGGAAAATCCGGGGGATGAGGTGGTTTGTTATGAGGGCGGTGACATGCGGCGCTCAGAGCAGAAAAAAATCGCGGCGGAGGTTCTGACGTTCTTTGAAAGCCTGCGCTGAGGGTGTTCTTAGCACTTTTGGAGAGGCCTGGTGCTCTGTCAATCAGACAATGCCTCTCCATCTTCTTCAAAGGATAGATCTCTTACAGGCTATCCACGAGTTCCTCAATGGCCTTGCGATACTGCTTGAGGATGCTGTCACGGGCGATGTGGCTTCCATCGCGTACCATGTGGCGGCCTCCGGACCAAAGATCTGTCACTACATGGTCCTTGGCAGCAAAGACCAACCCGTCCAGGATCTGTTCTGGCTGCAAGGCACAGAGGGCAGGGTCCTGGCTGTCGATGGCCACCAGATCAGCCAGCTGGCCGGTTTCGATCCGGCCTGATTTGCGTCCCAGCGCCTGCGCCCCTCCAGCAGCCGCGCCGCAATAGAGCGTCTGACCGACGGAGCCTTCGCTGCCGGGCACCAGCACATTGCGCGACAGGTCCCGCAGTCGCTGCGAATACTCCAGGGTGCGCAGCTCTTCGGTCAGCGAGATAAGCACATTGGAATCCGATCCAACCCCAAAAGCGCCGCCCGCCTGCAGATAGGTGGCCCCGTTGAAAGGCCCGTCGCCGAGATTGGCCTCGGTCACCGGGCAAAGCCCCGCTACTGCGCCGCTGGCGGCCATATTGCGGGTTTCTTCATCGGTCATATGGGTGGCGTGGATTAGGCACCAGTGGGCATCAACCGGTGCGTTCTCGAGTAGCCATTCGACGGGTCGCGCGCTCATTCCTTCGAGGACTTCCTGAACTTCCTTCGGCTGTTCGGCGATATGGATGTGGACCGGGCCCTCCCCATGGGCCTGCAGAACGTCCTCCAGGTCACGCGGCGAGGTTGCTCGCAGCGAATGCGGCGCAATGCCGACCCGGCAATCTGCGGGCAGCTGACCGGCGGCATGGGCCTTAGCCTGATCCACCAGCCTGCAGAAGCGGCTCATGTCATTGCCAAAACGCGCCTGGCCGCTTTCCAGGGGTTTTTCGCCCACTCCAGCATAGCTGTAGAGCACCGGCAGATGGGTCAGGCCGATGCCGGTCTCAAGCGCGGCCGCCATGATCCGGTCCGAGTGCTCCGCCAGGTTATCATAGGCGCTGCCATCTTTCTGGTGGTGCAGATAGTGGAACTCCCCAACCGAGGCATAACCCGCTTCCTGCATCTCGAGATAGACTAGGGCGGCTATGGCCTCGATCTGCTCTGGCGACAGCTGTGCGGTAAAACGATACATCAGATCGCGCCAGGTCCAGAAACTGTCCCGCCCCGCCATGCGGTATTCAGTCATGCCGGCCATGGCGCGCTGGAAGGCATGGCTGTGCAGGTTAGCGAGCGCTGGCAGCAGGGTGTCGACCTGAGTGTCGCCGGGCTGGGCCATGCCATCTGCAGCCAGCGTTGAAATATGGCCGCATTCAATCTCAAGCCGTAGATTTTCTGCCCATCCGCCGGGCAGCAGGGCGCGTTTTGCAAAAAGTGCCGTCATCATCCACCTCGATTTTATGTATAGACATATGCCATATTGATTTGTACTAGAAAAGAGAAGATTTGCACATCGAAGAGGATCAGATGCAGGCGGAAAACCAGGTTTTCACCGACTTGAGTGCGGCCACCATGGCAGATGGGGCTGCGGCCTATGGGCTGATCAATGCGGCTGCCATTGCGGTATCGGAGGGGAAGATCGCCTGGGTGGGCGCGGAACAGGACCTGCCCGCAGACTACGCTGCGTGGACCCGGCACTCGCTGGGCGGCCGGCTGGTCACCCCGGCGCTGATCGATTGCCACACCCATGTGGTGCATGGCGGCCATCGGGCGGTGGAGTTCGAGATGCGCCTCAACGGCGCCTCTTATGAAGAGGTCGCCCGCGCCGGCGGCGGCATCATTTCCACGGTCAAGGCAACGCGGGCCGCCTCAGTTGAAGATCTCATCGCCCAGGCCCTGCCGCGCGTCGATGCGATGCTGGCCGAGGGGGTCTCGCTGATCGAGGTGAAATCTGGCTACGGGCTAGACCGGAAGACCGAGCTCAACATGCTGCGCGCCGCCCGTGCGCTGGAAGAGCACCGCCCCATCCGGGTGGTGACCAGTTTTCTGGGCGCCCATGCGGTGCCAGTGGAATATAAGGACCGGCCCGAGGCCTATATCGCCGATCTCTGCATTCCGGTGCTGAAAGAGGCCCATGCTGAAGGTCTGGTGGATGCTGTGGATGCTTTCTGCGAAGGCATCGCCTTCTTGCCGGACCAGCTTGTGCCGCTCTTTGATGCCGCGCGCGACCTGGGCCTGCCGGTGAAACTGCATGCAGAGCAGTTGTCGAACCTGGGCGGGGCCAAGCTGGCCACCAGCTATGGCGCGCTTTCGGCGGATCACATCGAATACCTGGATCAAGCGGGCGTCGCGGCCATGGCCGGGGCCGGTACCGTGGCGGTGATCCTGCCCGGCGCCTTTTATACCCTGCGCGAAACCCAGGCGCCGCCGATTGATCTGTTGCGCGAGGCCGGCGTGCCGATGGCGCTGGCCACAGACAGCAATCCCGGCTCGGCGCCGATGACCTCGCTCTTGCTCACCATGAACATGGGCTGCACCCTGTTCCGCATGACTCCCGAAGAGGCTCTGCGTGGGGTCACCGCCCATGCGGCCCAGGCTCTGGGCCTGAAGGACTGCGGCCGAATTGCCGCCGGCCAGCGCGCTGACCTGGCTGTCTGGAACGCGGAACACCCGGCAGAGCTCGCCTACCGTATCGGTTTCAACCCGCTTCATGCCCGTATCTTTGGAGGCAAACTGTGACCACGCAATCCGTGACCACCCTGACCCTGACCCCCGGCGCCGTTTCCCTGGCCGATCTTGAGCGTGTCTTCCGCGAGGAATGCGCGGTGCGGCTGGATACCGCTTGCCGCCCGGCGATTGAGGCCGCGCAAGCGCGCATCGCAGCTGCGGCAGCGGGTGAGGCCGCTGTCTATGGCGTCAACACCGGCTTTGGCAAATTGGCCAGCGTAAAGATCGCAGCCGAGGATACCGCTACCCTGCAGCGCAACCTGATCCTCAGCCATTGCTGCGGTGTCGGCCCGGCGATCCCGCGCGCCCATGCCCGGTTGATGATGGCGCTGAAGCTGCTCAGCCTGGGGCGCGGCGCCTCCGGCGTGCGGCTGGAGCTGATCGACTTGATCGAGGCCATGCTGGAAAAGGGCGTCACCCCGGTGATCCCGGCGCAGGGCTCCGTCGGCGCCTCGGGCGATCTGGCGCCGTTGTCGCATATGGCGGCGGTGATGATGGGGGCCGGAGAGGCAGAATTCGGCGGCGCGGTCATGACCGGCGGCGAAGCCCTGGCAAAGGCCGGACTTGAGCCGGTGGTTTTGGGCCCCAAGGAGGGCCTGGCGCTGATCAATGGCACGCAGTTTTCGACCGCCTTTGCCCTGGCAGGCCTCTTCGGGGCCTGGCAGGCGGCACAAAGCGCCCTGGTCACCTCGGCCCTGACCACTGACGCCATCATGGGCTCCACCGCGCCTTTGCAGCCGGAGATCCATAGCTTGCGGGGCCATCGTGGTCAGATTGAGGCCGGATCGACCATGCGCGCGCTTTTGGCTGGTTCTGTAATTCGCGAAAGCCACCGCGAAGATGACACCCGGGTGCAGGACCCTTACTGCATCCGCTGCCAGCCACAGGTGGTGGGTGCTGCGATGGACGTCCTGCGCCAAGCCGCTACGACGCTGGAGATCGAGGCCAATGCCGCCACCGACAATCCGCTGGTCCTGTCAGAGGCCGGGCTGATTGTCTCCGGAGGTAACTTCCATGCTGAGCCGGTGGGATTCGCTGCCGATATGATCGCCCTGGCTGTGGCAGAGATCGGCGCCATCGCGCAGCGCCGCATCGCGCTGATCGTCGATCCGGTGCTCAGCCATGATCTGCCGCCCTTCCTGACGCCGAACCCGGGCCTGAACTCCGGCTATATGATTGCCGAGGTTACTACCGCCGCCCTGATGAGCGAGAACAAGCATCTCGCCAATCCTTGCGTCACGGACTCTACCCCGACCTCGGCCAACCAAGAGGACCATGTCTCGATGGCTGCCCATGGCGCGCGGCGCCTGGCGCAAATGGTGGAGAACCTGGAGCGCATCCTCGGCGTGGAGCTGCTCTGCGCCACGCAAGGGGTTGAGTTCCGCGCGCCGCTGCCCACCAGTGAGACTCTGCAGGGTGTCATGGCGCGCCTGCGCGCAGTGGTGCCGCCGCTTGGGGATGATCGTTATACCGCCCCGGATATCGAGGCAGCCTCTACTCTCATCGCCAGCGGTGACATCGCCAGCGGCACAGGCATCGGCATGCCGGAGCTGGGCGCATGATCGACCCCGTTGAAATCACGCGCGGCGACAGCCCCGTGGTGCTGGGCTTGCCCCATACCGGGACCTATGTGCCCGAGGAGGTCCTGGCCAGGTTGAATGCGCGGGGCAGGGGGCTGGATGACACCGATTGGCATATCCACCAGCTTTACGATGGGCTTTTGCCTGGTGCCACCACAGTGCGCGCCACTTTCCACCGCTATGTTATTGACGCCAACCGGGATCCTTCCGGTGTCTCGCTTTATCCCGGGCAGAACACCACCACCCTGGTGCCGCTCACGGATTTTGAAGGGCGTGACATCTGGGATGTGCCGCCGACAGAGTCGGATATCGAAGCCCGCCGCGCGGCGTTCCACGCACCCTATCACGCGGCGCTGGAGGCAGAGCTGCAGCGGGTGAATGCCAAGCACGGCTTTGCCATTCTTTACGACTGCCACTCGATCCGGGGGCAAATCCCCTTTCTGTTTGAGGGCGTGCTGCCGGATTTCAACACCGGCACCAATATGGGCGCGACCTGCGATCCTTTGATCGAAGAGCTGGTAGTCTCGCGCTGCGCCAGTGCCGAGGGCTATACATCGGTGCTGAATGGCCGCTTCAAGGGCGGCTGGACCACCCGCCATTACGGGCGCCCCGCCGAGGGGCTGCATGCGATCCAGATGGAACTGGCGCAAAGCACCTATCTGACCTTAGAGGCCGCCCCCTGGACCTATGACAGCGCCAAGGCAGTCCGCCTGCGCGCCCATCTCAAAGACATTCTTGAAAGCCTGGCCGCCTGGGCCCCGCAAACCGGAGGAAACTCATGACCGATCCCCGCAAGAACACCCGTGACATCTTCCCGCCCACCGGACCCGAGCTCAACGCCAAGAGCTGGATGACCGAAGCGCCCTTGCGGATGCTGATGAACAACCTGCATCCCGATGTGGCGGAAAACCCGCATGAGCTGGTGGTTTACGGCGGCATCGGCCGGGCGGCACGGACCTGGAAAGACTTTGACCTTATGGTCGAGAGCCTTAAGGATCTGGAAGAGGACGAGACCCTCCTAGTGCAGTCTGGCAAGCCGGTCGCCATCGTCAAGACCCACGCGGACGCACCCCGTGTGCTGATCGCCAACTCCAACCTGGTGCCCCATTGGGCCAATTGGGACCACTTCAACGAGCTCGATAAAAAGGGCCTGATGATGTACGGCCAGATGACGGCCGGCTCCTGGATCTACATCGGTACCCAGGGCATCGTACAGGGCACCTATGAGACCTTTGCCGAGGCGGGCCGCCAGCATTATGGCGGTGCCCTCACCGGCAAATGGATTCTGACTGGCGGCCTGGGCGGCATGGGCGGCGCCCAGCCTCTGGCGGCAGTCTTTGCCGGCGCTTGCTGCTTGGCGGTGGAGTGCAACCCCGACAGCATCGATTTCCGGCTGCGGACAAAATACCTGGACGAAAAGGCGGAGAGCCTGGACGAAGCGCTGGAGATGATCGAGCGCTGGACCGCAGCCGGTGAGGCCAAATCTGTCGGCCTCTTGGGCAATGCGGCCGAGATCTTTCCCGAGATCCTGCGCCGCGCCGAAGCGGGCGGTGCGCGCCCCGATATCGTCACTGACCAGACCTCTGCCCATGATCCGGTAAATGGCTACTTGCCGCTGGGCTGGACCATGGGCGAGTGGAAAGAGCGCCGCGAGAGCGACCCCAAGGGCGTCGACAAGGCCGCGCGCGCCTCCATGAAAGTGCAGGTTGATGCCATGTGCAAATTCCATGCCATGGGCATTCCTACCGTGGATTACGGTAACAATATCCGCCAGATGGCGCTGGAAGAAGGGCTGGAGAACGCCTTTGACTTCCCCGGTTTTGTGCCGGCCTATATCCGTCCGCTGTTCTGCCGCGGCATTGGCCCCTTCCGTTGGGCGGCCCTGTCGGGCGATCCGGAGGATATCGCAAAGACCGACGCCAAGATGAAGGAACTCTTCCCCGAGAACACCCATCTGCACAACTGGCTGGACATGGCGCGGGAGCGCATTGCTTTTCAGGGCCTGCCCGCGCGGATCTGTTGGATTGGCCTGGGCGATCGTCACAAGGCGGGACTAGCCTTCAACGAGATGGTCAGGAACGGCGAGCTGAAAGCGCCGGTTGTCATTGGCCGCGACCACCTGGATTCAGGTTCCGTGGCCTCTCCCAACCGTGAGACCGAGGCAATGATGGACGGCTCTGACGCCGTTTCCGACTGGCCTTTGCTGAATGCGCTGACCAATACCGCCTCGGGCGCTACCTGGGTGTCGCTGCACCATGGCGGCGGCGTTGGTATGGGCTTCTCGCAGCACTCCGGCGTGGTGATTTGCGCCGATGGCACGGATGCGGCGGCCAAGCGGCTGGAGCGGGTGCTGTGGAACGACCCGGCGTCTGGCGTCTGGCGTCATGCGGATGCGGGCTATGAGATCGCCAAGGACTGCGCCCGCGAACATGGACTGCGCCTGCCGGGGATCCTGGGCTGAATAGAAACGGCTTGAAGTCTGAAACTGCAACGAGTTTTGGAGAAAATGAGGGCCGTGGCTGATTTTGGGAAGGTGCAAAGCGCCTTCCCGCGTTTGCCTATACATTCAGACAAAATATTGTTATGCGTAGTCATAACAGCTGAATGGACCCGACGCGATGAAAGCCACTTTCCGGGATGTCAAAGCCGACATCATGCGTAAGATTTCTGCCGGGGAATGGGCGCCGGGCGCTCTGATTCCCAATGAGATGGACCTGGCCGAAAGCTATGGTTGCGCCCGCGCCACGGTGAACCGGGCCATGCGGGAGCTGGCGGATGAGGGCGTCATTGAACGCCGCCGCAAAGCGGGCACCCGCGTGCGCATAGCGCCGGTGCGGCAGGCACGTTTCGCGATCCCGGTGGTGCGCGACGAGATTGAAGAGCAGAACGGTGAATACCGCTATGCCCTGATCAGCCGCAGCAAGGACGCGGCGCCCGGCTGGCTGCGCGCCCGGTTGCAGCTGCCCGAAGGCACCCCGGTTCTGCATCTCACCTGCATGCATTACGCCGACGGCAACCCCTATCAATATGAGGACCGCTGGATCAATCTGGCATTGCTGCCACAGGCGGAAGCGGCGGATTTTGCCACGCTTGGCCCCAATGAGTGGCTGGTGGCAACTGTGCCCTTCTCCGATGCGGAGATCAGCTTTTCCGCCGCCAGCGCCGATGAGACCCTAGCGGATTGCCTGAGCTGCACCCGTGGCGCGGCCCTCTTCACGGTGGAGCGTTCAACCCGTCTGGAAGGGGAGGCGGTCACCTTTGTGCGCCAGTATTTCCGCCCAGGCCACCGAATGACCACTCGCTATTGAAATCAAAGGCGCTTTGGCACAACCGGGGAAAGTTGGGTTAGCGGGTGGTGCCTGGGTTTTTTGCCCAGGACCACCTAAAAGAAGCAGGTTCGGCATGTCGCAGGAACTGCTCAACGTCCTTAATGCCAAAGCCAAAACAATCTATCCACCGCTACTTCTAGAAGGCGGCTTATTGCTTTTGCAAGTTCGGAGCTTGGCATGACCTTGTACTCGGTTTGATCCTGAATACCGGCTGGCTGTGCTTTGTTTTGCACAGGAGAGAGGTGCGGTTGTAACGCCGGAAAGAAAACACAAAGGCCCAGCAGGATAGAGCTCGTTCTTTCAAGAACTTGGTAACGAGTTTCCTGCACAACCCTCACAAAGGGGACTCCATGCAAAATCTGTTTCTGATTCTCGGTGCAGCCGCCGTCGTACTTTGTTCGCCTGTTCTGTTATTGGCTGCGCAAAGCCGCCCTTCAGAGGGGGAGGTGGCATTGGTTATCGCGCCTCCATGGGGAGAGAGCGCGGCGGTTATTGCAGCAAAAAACGGATTGCTGGAAGTCACGCCAGAACGGGCACCCATGGGGGCTCTGGTTTTGCTGCAGTCTCCACACAGCATTGATCAACTCTACAATCAGGGAGCTTGGCTGGTTGTAGATGGAAAGAGGGTTTTAGAACTATGCGCAAACTGATGACATCCGCGCTTCCAAAGACTGGTTCCCTGGGGACTGATGCAACGGAACGGCGCATTCAGCAGATCTCCAGCTGGATTTTGGTCCCGCTTCCGGCCCTGGCCGCCTATTTCTTGAACGATGGTGCGGGATGGTGGTTGTTTGCAACCCTTGGACTGACCTTGGGGGCCTTGGCATTCCTTTCGCAAAAACTGGCGGATTCAACCCGGGACTATCTGCTGAGTTTCTGTTTCATCGGACACTGCATTTTGTTCACCGCTTCCCTGAGCGGGCACGCCTGGCAGCTGGATGCGCATATGCTCTTCTTTGCAGCGCTGGCCATCGTATCAACTCTGGCCAATGCCAATGCGCTGCTCTTTGCAACGGTTCTTGTGGCGCTGCATCATATCTCCTTTAGCTTCCTGTTGCCGACCCTGGTCTATCCAAGCGGTGGATTGGCTGAAAACCTGCAGCGTACGGTGTTGCACGCGGGCATTGTCTTGCTGGAATCGGGCGTCTTGCTGATTAGCCTGCGCAAAAGTGCAGCGGCGGATGCCGCACTAAAGCAACAACAAAAAGCCGCGCAGGAGCAGGCAGAAGCAGCCGCCCGTGCCGAGGCAGAGGCGACACAAAACAAGAAGGACGCCGAGCGCGTGGTCGGCATCGTTGGGGACCATCTCTGTGATTTGGCAGATGGCCGTTTGGATAGCCGTATTGATGAGGAGTTCCCGGCAGAATACCGCCTGCTGCAAAAGAACTTCAACGCGACGGTTGATACACTGAAGGAAACGATCGATCAGGTTCTGGATGCAACCCATAGCATCAACAGCGGGGCAACCGAAATTAGCCAGGCGTCAGAAGATCTGTCCAACCGAACCGAAAGCCAGGCCGCGACTTTGGAACAGACAGCCGCAGCACTGGAGGAACTGACTGTTTCTGTGAAATCGGCTGCCGAAGGGGCAAAAAGCGTCGAAGCCACCATGGGTGAGGCCAGAGACGAAGCGGTCAACAGTGGGCAGATTGTCAGAGATGCCGTTTCGGCAATGGGCGAGATCGAAAACTCTGCCACGCAGATTGCGCGCATCATCAGCGTGATCGATGATATTGCCTTTCAGACCAATCTATTGGCCTTGAATGCCGGGGTGGAAGCTGCCCGCGCCGGTGAGGCAGGCAGAGGCTTTGCCGTGGTCGCGTCCGAGGTACGTGGCCTGGCGCAACGCTCTTCGGATGCAGCAACCGAGATCAAAACACTGATCCATGAAAGCTCTGAGCATGTTGAGCAGGGGGTCGATCTGGTTGGTAAAGCCGGTGATGCGATTGAGAGCATCGTAGAACGTGTGAACCAGATCTCTGGACTGGTTTCCAACATCGCCAAAGGTGCCGCTGAGCAATCCATAGGCCTGAGCGAGATCAACACCGGTGTTGGCCAGCTGGATCACGTGACACAGCAGAATGCGGCCATGGTCGAAGAAGCCAACTCAGCCGGTCACATGCTGCATTCAGATGCTCAGAAGCTTGCGGAACTCGTGGGGCATTTCTCTTCCGAGAGCTCGGCACATGCAATTTCTGCAGCGGCGGCCTGAACTACAGGCTTGCCCGGATCGGGATTGATTGCTCTATGCAGCGAAGAAACGCCAGTCAGGATCCGTTGCGTTTCTTCGCAGTCAAAAGCGTTTTAGGTGGATGCGAAACATCCGCTTGGCCTGTCTGACTGGCAATCATTGTGGATGAGGGGGCTCAAAGCGTATTCAATCATGAATAGCCGCTCTGATAGGGCGCATCATAAACATGGTTGCGCAATGCAGCTCACGAGCCCTTCTACCAACTACCATCCAGTGAGTTGTGCTGTAGTTGTGGGCCTGTTGATCTTCTGATCTCAATGGACGTCTGAGAGTGGGGCCAGTCGAGAGTGGGGGTTGAGCAAAAGTGATTTGCGGGAGGTTTGCCCCCCGCAACACTTTTTAGGAATGCTTTTGCCGCTCACTCCGAGAGCAAAGCGGTCGTCAGTTCGGCTGTGCGTGTTTTTGCGGCGGCCAAAGAGTGACGGGCCAAAGACTGGGGTTTACGGGGAACGCGATCCAATCCTGCGCCTTGCCGCACCTCAGCTGGAATATGTTTACCCACCATTTTTTGTGTTCTAGGGCGGTGCCATTGTTTCGGTGCATGGCCAAGAGTGGCTGGCCGCATTGGAAGCCGCAGGCCAACTGGCCGGACAGGCCGGATGACTTTGCTGCGCGATTTGGCAATCGGCATGGGGCTACTGCTGGCGGAAGGCCCCGCCGCGGCCTAGGATCTGCAGGGGCGTGACACGGCAGGAAACTGGCGTGTCACGCATTATGGGCCCATGGCATTTGGAAGAGTTTCTGTGATGAGCGCGAAGAAGACGGCTCTTTGAGGCAACGATGCTACATTCGTTGGGTTGATGTTTACGCCCCAGCGCCTCGGTTAGGCGCATTGTTCACCTTTATGACACCGCAAAAGGAGAGGCTTGGCGGGCATGATGTGAAGTTTGGACCCGAGCCAGGGACCGCCATTGTTGCTGATGGTCTTCGGATAGATCTGGATAATGGCACCACCTGGCAGATGACAGATCGTCAATGCCTGCTTTGGGCGGACTGCAGCCTGGAAGCAGAGGCCCCAGCGCAACTCCTTGAGGCAAAGCTTCAGGGCGGAAGTTTTCATTTTGAGTTTGCTGACAGCCGCGGCCGCCACTTCAATTTGCAATGGCCCTTGGAGGGGTTTGCGGAGGCTTTTGCAACCTATGAGGCCGAATGGCAACGGCGTCAGTGACAAATCTACTTTCTATTGTTCCTCAACAAGCAAAAGCCGTCCCGCTATGGGGGTGGCTGTACTCGTGACCGTGTGAGGTGCGTTATTCGCTGTGGAAAATCGCATCTCCCTTGCCGTCTTGAAAGATGAAGAGAACACAGTCTTCCACACTTATACAAGCGTCGCCATGGAAGGCGTAGGTATTGGCATGATCCGGTACGGCAAATCCGTCTGGCATTTTGAGGTACATAGCACAGGGCCAACTGTCACGGTCGCCCCAAAGATTGGACAGCGACATCGGAGTGCCTTCGATCGGGGTCCATTGGATGTCGTCGAATTTGGTCATCAGGCCGGTGTCTGCAACAGCGGCAGTGGCCGCGGCGAAGGAAACTGCGGCGGCGGCCACAAGTTTGAAAATACCCTTGATTTGAGCTCCTTTAGCAATGACGGCCAGCGACGGAGTGCCGTTGACGGGCCGGGCGAAGTTGATGGGATTGAACCTAAGCAAATGGCAGAGGAGCTAAATATGCAGCGCTGCAACCAACTGTTTCGGAGTTGCCGATGAAACTGACGAGCGATGATCTGATGGTGGTGTTGGCTCTGTGTTGCGAGGGGACACTTGAACGGGCCGGGTTGTTTCCGGATCGGGATGTCTCATCAGTATTTCGGGCCATCAAACGGATCGAGACAAAGGTCGGAGCACCGCTTTTCTCCCGCTCAAAGACCGGATTCGAGCCCTTTCCCGCAGCCGCAGAACTGGCTGAACGGGGGCGTGAAATCAGTGAATCCCTGTCTCATGCGGATCGGATCTGTTCTGGTCTGGAAGAGCAGCTGACCGGGCGGTTACGCATCACGACAACGGACGTTCTTTTGGAGCACTTTATCCTGCCGAACTTGGCACAGTTCAGGCGCGAGGTGCCGCAGATCGAAATTGAATTCAGCACCAGCAACCAGTTTGCGAAACTCTGGGAACGTGGCTTTGATCTGGCTGTGCGCCCCTCGTCCAACCCGCCAGGTCAACTGCTTGGACAGTTCCTGACCCGGTTGGGATTTGTTGCGGTCGGTGGGCCAGGCTATATGGCGGCAGATCGGGGATCTGGATTGGCTGATCCCGGGTAGCGGGCTGGCACAGCACCCTATCCGCAGGTGGTTTGCCAGAAACGCTGTCCCCAGCGCCTCCGTTACCAGTCTTGATTTCATGAACCTCATGATCAAAGCGGTCCGGGAGGATCTGGGTGTTTCTTTGCTGCCGGATCTTCCTGCCCTGACCGAGGGGTTGCACAAAATCGAGGGGCTGGAGGTCACAGAGACCTCTGAAATCTGGTGCCTTTATCATTCCAGCAACCGTGGGAATCCTCTGATTCAGGCCTTTGTCAAATTCATGAAACGCGCCATGGCTTGATGCAACAATGGGGCCAGAGGCAGCAAACGCGACCTGACCTCTCCGTTGATCAGGCCTGTTTTTGCGTCTGGGTCATCGCGTCAAAATTCTCGATGACCCAGTTGTCGAGGGTGCCGATTACCTGAGCCAGAGACAGCCCAAGCGGGGACAGGCGGTAGTCCACCCGAGGCGGGACTTCGCCATAGTCCTGGCGGATCACCAGATTGTACTCCTCCAGCCTTTTTAGGGTCTGAGTTAGCATTTTCTGCGAGATTCCCTCAATCGCACGCATCAATTCGGCGTTGCGCATCGGCCCCTCCAGCAAGAGGGGGATGACCAGTAAAGACCACTTATCCCCGATCACAGCGATGATCTGGCGCGACGGGCAGAGAGCGATATAGGGGTCAGGCTTGATATCAAGCATATGTGAAAATCCCATAGGAACCAAAAGGTGCGTACTTCTTCTGTGGTGCCCTTGATCTTATCCTCTGATTCAATCGATGCAAGCCACGGATGCAGTTCGGCCGCGCTGCCTGCGTCATCCGGATTGGCTTGCGAAAGAATTGCAAGGAGATCAATGATGACATCACTGACACGCAGACAGGTTTTTGGAACCGCCGCCGCTGCCGCTGCTGCAACCACTTTGTCAGGTGCGGCTTCGGCCAAGGCGCCACGCGCAACCGGTCAGGCACCGGGATTTTATCGTCGCAAGGTGGGGGAGGCCCAGGTCACGGCCCTGCTAGACGGCTATATTGATGTTGCCCATGGGTTCTGGACCGGGATTGAGCAAGCCACCGTTGAAGAGTTGGCAGCCGCCGCCGGCCTTCCCGACAATGGCTCTATTAGGATTGGTGTAACCTCTTATCTGATCAATCAGGGCGATCGCCTGGTTCTGGTCGATACTGGCTCGGCGGATCTGTTTGGCCCGACCGCGGGAAAATTCCTTTCTGCGCTGGCAGCGGCGGGCCATACACCGGATCAGGTGGATGACATTCTGATCACCCACATGCACCCGGACCATATCGGGGCCCTGCTGGAAAACGGCGCCGCAGTTTTCCCGAATGCACAGATCCACGTCGCCAGACTGGAGTTCGACCATTGGACATCGACAACCGCTCAGTCCAATGCGCCTGATTTCGCCAGACCCTGGTTTGATGCGGCGCTCGGCGTAAAGGCGGCCTATGACGGACGCCTCAATGTCTTCTCTGGCGCTCCCGAAGTGCTCCCAGGGCTTACGGCGGTGCCACTTCATGGGCATACCCCCGGCCATAGCGGCTATCGCCTGTCGTCCCGTGGTGAAGATCTGTTGATCTGGGGGGATGCCTGCGGCATCGCATCAGTGCAGTTCGAGCACCCCGAAGCGGGTCTGGCCTTTGACGTTGATGGGGCCACTGGAAAGGCAACACGTGCCAAGCTGTTGGATATGGCCGCTGGTGAGGGTGTTCTGGTTGCATCGGCGCACCTGCCGTTTCCCAGTTTTGGCCGTGTGTTGCGCGCCGGGGAGGCATATGCCTGGCAGCCCGGCGAATACCGTTTTGAGGTCTGATTGAACCTTTCAGTGATCCATCAGGTTTTCCCGATTGGAGCAGGCCTTGTGCCTGCTCCCTTCATCTCGATGAGGCAATCATGATGAGCAGCATCCCGAGACGTGGCCTGTGTCAAGGCCAATGGCATGCGGATCTAAACACTATGCCGGACCGCAACAGCGACTTTCAGCAGAGTTTTAAAACGCCAGCGGCCCGGGTTGAGATCGACATTGATCGTTTGCGCCAGCGGCCAGAGAGCTATCAACTCTATGCCGCCAAGGCCTGTCCCTTTGCCCATCGTGTGCTGATGATGCTGGCCCTTTTGCCGGACGCTAAAATCGGCGTGACCCATTGTGCTCCTTGGTTGGGGCACCCGCAGGGTTGGACATTTGAGGCCGGAGCGACCTCACCCATAGGAGGTCAATATCTCTGGCAGGTCTACACTGCATCTGACCCAGCCTATTCCGGGCGAGTAACTGTGCCTGTGCTATGGGATTGTGACGCTCAGGCCATCGCTTCAGCGGAGTCGCTGGACATCATTCAAGCGCTGGCGATAGCGTTTGGCCCACATCTTATTCCCAATGAGACGGGTTTTGCAGAACTATGCGATTGGATCCACGATGCTCTGAATGTGGGGGTCTACAAGGTTGGATTTGCCACCACTCAGCAAGACTATGATGCTGCCATTGCGGCACTTGAGGATACGCTGCAGCAGGTCAGCACGCTGGTCTGCGATGGCTATGCCTATGGTGATAGCCCGACATTAGCCGATCTCATGATTTTTGCCACAGGCATAAGGTTTGACGTGGCCTATCAAGGTGCGTTCCAAATCCAGCATCGGCGTTGGAGCGATGACTCCAGCCTGAGTGCCCATTTGAAACGTGTTGCTCAGCTGGAAGGCATTGCAGAAACCGTGGCAGTTGACGACTATCGCAGGCACTACTTTGATGAGATTGGTTTTCCAATCCGCCACACGATGGATGACGGGCACTACATTATACCCTTTACCCCAGATCCGTTCGCGTGAGGGCGAGACGGGGGTATAAAGCACTAGTGTCGAAGACCTTAGGCTTGTTTTGCTAGGCCCGCTACCTACTATAACATTGGGAAAACACTGGTCTTTTTCACGACCCCGTAGACGAAACTGCTATCAATTGATCCGACCCCACCGATCGAGTGCAGCTTGTTGCGGATGAAATCCTCATAGGCACCCAGCCCGGATACCATGACCTTCAGGAAATAGTCCGTTCCGCCGGTCAGCATGAAGCACTCGAGCACCTCGTCGAATAAAGCAATTTTCCGCTCAAAGTGTTGAACCGCATCACCGTTGTGATGCTCCAGTCGGACATTCACAAACGCAACAATGGGCAAACCATAGGCAACCGGATCAACATCCGCGCTATAGCTTTTTATGGCTCCCGTGGTCTCCAAATTACGCAAGCGTCTTAAGCAAGGAGAGGGCGAGAGGCCGACCTTCTCGGCCAAATCTTGATTCGTGATACGCCCTTCCGATTGCAGGGTTCTCAATATTTGGCGGTCAATCTGATCCATCCTTTGCTCCTCGTTGGCATAATCTGCCATTTTTCATATCAACTTGAGCATAGTTCGCAATAAAATTTCCCTCAGCCTGTGCGCAAATTTCGTTGTCCACATGAGGAGCAACAAATGACCACTTCACAGGGTTTCGCCACGCGAGCAATCCATCACGGGTATGATCCACAGGAAAACGAGGGCGCTTTGACGCCGCCGATCCACATGACATCAACCTTTGCCTTTGAAAGCGCTGAAGCTGGCGGGGCGATGTTTGCAGGTGAAGCATCCGGTCATTTTTATTCACGGATTTCCAACCCAACGCTTGATCTGTTGGAACAACGCATGGCGACCCTGGAAGGCGCCGAAGCTGGGCTGGGCACGGCTTCTGGTATGGGGGCAATCACCTCAACCCTCTGGTCTCTGGTCCGCGCGGGCGATGAGGTGATCATCGACAAGACGCTCTATGGCTGCACATTTGCCTTCTTGACCCATGGTCTTACCCGGTTTGATGTTTCGGTGCGTCCGGTGGACATGACGGACCCATCCAACCTGGAAGAGGTTATCAGTGATCGCACACGTGTGGTCTATTTCGAGACACCGGCGAACCCAAACAACCGGCTGGTGGATATCGCTGCGATTTCGAAAATTGCGCATCGAGCGGGGGCCAAAGTCGTTGTTGATAACACCTATGCAACCCCGGTGCAGACCCGCCCGATCGAGCATGGCGCGGATATCGTCGTGCATTCTGCAACCAAATATCTGGGTGGCCACGGCGATTTGATTGCCGGGATTGTGGTAGGCTCCGCGGAAGACATCACCAATATTCGTCTGGTCGGATTGAAAGACATGACTGGCGCGGTGATGGCGCCGATGACCGCAATGCTGGTTATGCGCGGCCTCAAGACCCTGCAGCTAAGGGTTGAGCGGCACTGCAAATCTGCATTGGAAGTTGCCCAGGCGTTGGAGGCACACCCGGCGGTGGCCAAGGTCTATTATCCTGGGCTAGCGAGCTTCGAACAGGGTGATCTGGCGCGGCGTCAGATGGCCAATTTCGGTGGCATGATCCCATTTGAAGTTGTCGGCGGCAAAGAGGGCGGCATTGCCTTTATGAACAGGCTGTCCATGATCCAGCGGGCTGTCAGCCTGGGGGACGCGGAAAGCCTGATCCAGCATCCCGCCTCCATGACACATTCGACCTATACCCCGGAAGAACGCGCGAAACACGGTATCGGCGAAGGTCTGCTACGGCTCTCCGTCGGTCTGGAGGACGTCGATGACATCCTGAGCGATCTGATGCGCGCTTTGGGACAGCATAACAGCGCAGCCGCCTAAGGCTTCCCAAACCGGATTGGAGAGCAAGATGACAACTACAGAAATTAGAGGCGACCATTCCAGCAAGGCGCCAAACAGAACTCAGGACAGCTGGCTGGACACTCTTGAGCGCAAACGTCAGGCCGGCCCATTCATGGGGGCTGATCATGTCAACTCCTTGGGTTTGTCAACATGCGCAGTTCATGCCGGGACCCATGATGACCCGCGTACGGGCGCCGTTGGCACCCCGATCTATCAAACATCAACCTTTGTGCTGAACGACGATCAGTATGAATCGGTCGAAGGTGGTTTTGCCCGTGATCGCTTTATCTACAGTCGCTATGGAAACCCTTCCCAATGGGCCGTCCAAGAGAAGCTGGCTGCACTGGAAGGTGCTGAATCTGCGATTGTCTTCAGCTCTGGCATGGCGGCCATCACCGCCGGCGTCCTGGCGATGGTTGACAAGGGGGCACATGTGGTCGCGGCGAGCGACCTTTATGGGGGCACCTACAATCTGTTCAATCAAGAGTTTCCATCCTTTGGGATGTCAGCGACGCTGGTGGATTCCTATGATCTGGACGCCATCGAAGAAGCAATTCAGCCCAACACTCAGGCATTGTATTTCGAAGCAATAACCAACCCGGTTTTGAAGGTTGTGAACATCCCGGCCTTGGTTGAGATCGCAAAACGTCACAATCTTCGCCTGATTGTTGATAGCACCTTTGCGCCGCCACCTGTGATGCGCCCGCTGGAGTTGGGGGTCGACTTGGTCATCCATTCTGCCTCCAAATATCTGAATGGGCATTCTGATTTGATCGCAGGCGTCGTGGCCGGCCCACGTAAGCTGGTTGATACGGTCTGGCCCAGGCTCCTGAACTTTGGCGGGTCACTAGATCCACATGCCTGTTTCTTGCTGGAACGCGGATTGAAAACCCTACCAATCCGCATGCGCGCCCATGAAGAAAGCGCCACGGCCCTGGCCAAGTTCCTGGAAAGCCACCCGATGGTGGAAAAGGTGCTCTATCCCATGTTGCCAAGCCATCCCGATCATGCCCTGGCCAAAAGCTTGATGAAGATGGGAACGGGCAATGTGACCTTCTTTGTCAAAGGCGGCGACATGGCGGCGCTGGCTTTGCTGGACCACCTGAACCTCCCAAAACAGGCCACTAGTCTGGGTGGAGTCGAAAGCCTGATTAGCCTGCCTTTCAATTCTTCTCAGGCAACCATGACCTCCAAGCAACGGGCTGAAATCGGGATTGATCCCGGCTGCGTCCGCTTATCTGTTGGCATCGAAGATGCCGCTGATCTTATTCAAGATTTTGACCAGGCTTTGAAGCGGATCTCAAGGGAGATCCCCACTCAACCTGCTGAAAATAAGGAAATATCCCATGCGAAATAGCATCCCGGCAGCCGCTCTGAGTGAATTTGTCAACGAAGTGAGCGATAGCCCGGAAGAGGGGCTGATGCGCTATGGCATCGAAATCGATTGGGAAAGCGGTACGCGTTCAAAGACCGAGACCAAACCTATGTTGGTCGGGCCTCATCGTGTCAGCCGATCCTTTAGCTGGAAAGCGGACGAACCACGGCAGCTCATGGGCAATAACCACGGTCCCAACCCGCAGGAGCTGCTGATGTCGGGGCTGGGCTCCTGCATGATGGTGGCCTTTGTTACAGGGGCAACCGCCGAGGGGATCCAACTGGAATCCGTCAAGATCGACTTTGATGGTGAATTGGATCTGCGCGGATTTATGGGGTTGGGCACAAATTCCGCCATTGGTTTTCCTGAACTCTCCTACAGGATCCATGTGGTAGGTGACGGAACCAAAGAGCAATTCGAAGACCTGCATAAAAAGGCAATTGCTCACAGTCCAAATGCACAGACCATCATGAACCCGGTTCAGCTAAAGGGCGAGGTTCTCAGCACTCCAATCTCCACCTGATCCCTTCTCAAAGACCAATCTCCGGAAGACCCCATGACACTTTCTTTGCACAACTCCGAAACCGACACCGATCCCGCAGAAACCCAGGAATGGATTGACGCATTGGTCAGCACAAAGGAGGTCGCTGGTACAGAACGTGCCCAGCACATCCTGAAAGCGCTAGAGGACAAGGCCCGGGTCGAAGGATTGCTGACAGGGGAGCAGCCCTATTCCTCCTACAGGAACACTATTCCCGTAGAGGAGCAGGGGGTCTATCCCGGTGATTTGGAGATCGAAAACCGCCTGACCTCGATCATTCGTTGGAATGCACTGGCTACCGTTGTGCGTGCAAATGAAGCCTATGGCGGTCTTGGCGGACATATCGCGAGCTATGCCTCGGCGGCGGAAATCTTTGAGATGGGGTTCAATCACTTTTTCCGGGCCAGGACAGAGGGTTTCGGGGGTGATCTGGTCTATTTTCAGCCCCATTCCGCGCCGGGTATCTATGCGCGTGCAAACCTCGAAGGACGACTGAGCCGGGAGCAATTGGACAACTACCGCCAGGAGGTTGCCGGGAATGGTCTGTGTTCCTATCCACACCCCTGGTTGATGCCCGATTTTTGGCAGGTGCCAACGGGTTCAATGGGGATTGGCCCTCTCAGCGCGGTCTATCAGGCGCGATACATGCGCTATCTGCAAGACCGGGGTCTCGCAGAGACCGAAGGGCGGCACGTGTGGGGCGTTTATGGCGACGGGGAAATGGATGAACCGGAATCCATCGCTGGCCTGACCCTCGCCGCGCGCGAGGGCCTGGACAATCTGACCTTCATTGTGAACTGCAACCTGCAACGTCTGGATGGACCTGTGCGGGGCAACGGCCAGGTCATTCAGGAGTTGGAATCCCTCTTTATCGGTGCGGGCTGGAACGTGATCAAAGTTCTTTGGGGCAGCGAATGGGATGAGCTGTTTGCGCGCGACAAGGACAATGTGCTGCTCAGCCGTTTTGCGCAAACAGTGGACGGCCAATATCAGAACCTGGGCGCAAAGGACGGGGACTATAACCGCGACAAGTTCTTCAATGCAGATCCACGTACGGCGCAGCTGGTCAGCCATATGACCGAGGAAGAGATCAACAATCTCAAACGCGGCGGCCATGATTTCCGGAAACTCTATGCTGCCTTTGCCGCTGCCAAGGCGCATAAAGGGCGCCCTACCGTGATCCTTGCCAAGACCAAAAAGGGTTATGGCATGGGGGGTGCGGGTGAATCCCGCATGATTGCGCATCAGGCGAAAAAGCTGGACACCGAAGCGCTGTATCAGTTCCGCGACCGCTTTAATTTGCCCATGTCTGACGAAGATGTGGAGAAATTCCGCATTTTCCAACCAGAGGCCGACAGCCCCGAAATGGAATACCTGCGCGAACGTCGCACGGCATTGGGGGGCTTTTTGCCCAAGCGAGAGCGCAAAGCACCGGAGAACACGGTTGCCAAAGTGCCTGATGTCGCAAAATACGCAAAATTCGCCCTAGAGGCGGATGGCAAAGAGATGTCCACCACAATGGCGGCGGTGCGCATGATGGGCGGGATGCTCAAAGACAAGGCGTTTGGTCCGCGTTTGGTGCCGATCGTCGCAGATGAAGCGCGCACCTTTGGCATGGACAATCTCTTCCGCCAAATCGGGATCTATGCGCCTGATGGACAGCTCTACGAGCCCGAAGATGCGGGCTCCATGATGTACTACAAAGAGGCTAAAAACGGCCAGATGCTGGAAGAGGGCATCACCGAGGCCGGAGCGCTTTCCTCCTGGACAGCCGCTGCCACCTCATACTCGATCCACGGCATGCCAATGCTGCCGATCTACATCTACTATTCGATGTTTGGCTTTCAGCGGGTCGGTGATCTGATCTGGGCGGCTGCGGATCAACGCTCCCGTGGTTTCCTTCTGGGGGCTACAGCGGGCCGGACCACCCTCTCCGGGGAGGGGCTGCAGCATCAGGATGGCACCAGTCATCTGATTTCAGCCACCGTGCCCAACTGCCGCAGCTATGATCCCGCTTTTGCTTATGAGCTGGCGGTGATCATGGACCAAGGTAGCAAACGCATGATGGAAGAGCAGATCGACGAGTTCTACTACATCACCGTGATGAATGAGAACTACGCGCAGCCCTCACTGCCTAAAGGGTCGGAAGACGACATAATCAAAGGTCTGCATCGGGTCGAAAGCTTTGGGGACGCCAAGGTTGATGCGCGGGTTAATCTGGTTGGTGCAGGTACTATTCTGCTTGAAACAATAGAGGCCGCCAAATTGCTGGAACGCGATTTTGGCATCGCAAGCGACGTCTTTAGCGCGACGAGTTTCTCGGAACTCTCCCGTGACGCCGAACAGACGGAACGCCTGAACCGGTACGATCCGCTGAAGGCACCACGCCAGTCTCATGTGCAAAAGCAGCTGGGTTGCAAGCTGCCGGTCATCGCTGCCACGGACTATGTGCGTGCAGTGCCCCAGATGATTGCCCAGCACCTGCCGCAGCGTTTTGTTGCACTGGGCACCGATGGCTTTGGGCGCAGCGATCAGCGTGCAAACCTGCGCTCCTTCTTCGAGGTTGATCGCTACCATATCGCGCTGGCTGCTATCGAAGCCCTGGTTCGTGAGGGCACGCTAGAGGCCGAAGTGCAGGCGAGTGCCTTGGAGAAATTCTCCATGCGTGCTGACAAACCAGCTCCGTGGACCGTGTGAGGGGGCAAAGATCATGACAAATACAATTGAACTGCGTGTGCCCGATATTGGCGATTTCAACGATGTCCCGGTGATTGAAATTCCCATTTCGGTTGGTGATACAATTGCCGAAGATGACACGATCATGGTGCTGGAAAGCGATAAGGCGACGCTGGATGTACCAGCGGAACAGGGTGGCAAGCTGATCGAGCTTTTGCTGGCAGAGGGGGACACAGTCTCAAAGGGGGATCTTGTCGCCCGGCTTGAGGTTACCAGTGATGCCGCAGATGAAAGCGCAGCTGCTGCTCCTGCACCTGCAGTGGAGCCAGAAATTGGAGTACCCGCTGCTGAAACAAAAACAGCAGTTGCACCGGTAGCGCCTGCGGAACAACCAACTGTTCCAGTGGCCACTCCGCTGCCCGGGCCGACTGCGGACAATATGGTCTATGCTTCCCCGTCGATCCGAAAATTTGCCCGTGAACTAGGGGTCGATATCAGTCAGGTTTCCGGTAGCGGTGTCAAAGGGCGTGTGACTCGCGAAGATGTTGCAGGTTTTGTGAAGACGGCGCTTCAATCGCCAAAAACCGCACCCTCTGGCACCGGGCTTGGCCTGGAGCTGCCCGTCTGGCCGCAGGTGGATTTTGCCAAATTTGGTCCAACCTCCCGCCAGAAACTTTCACGTATCGCCAAAATCTCGGGCCCTAGCCTTGCGCGCAATTCGGTCATCATCCCGCATGTGACCAACTTTGAAAGCGCCGACATCACGGATCTGGAAGCCTTCCGCAAACAGGTGAACAGCGAAGCGAAAGACGGGTCAAAAATGACCATTCTGGCGTTTGTTGTAAAAGCTGTGGTCGCCGCATTGAAACAACACCGGACCTTCAACAGTTCGCTTGATGGCGATGAACTGGTGATGAAGGACTATTACCACATTGGTGTGGCCGCAGATACGCCAGATGGGTTGGTGGTTCCGGTAATCAAGGACGCAGACCAGAAGAGTCTCTCTGAGATTTCCCGGGAAATGGCCTCCTTGGCGCAACAGGCGCGTGACAGAAAACTGAAATCTGCAGACATGCAGGGTGGGACGTTCACAATCTCTTCCCTCGGCGGAATTGGCGGCGATAATTTCACACCGATCATCAACGCGCCAGAGGTGGCTATTCTCGGCATGGTGCGCTCTTCGATCCAACCGGTTTGGGATGGCGATGCCTTTCAGCCACGGCTTATCCAACCCATGAGTTTGAGTTGGGATCACCGCGTTGTTGATGGTGTGGCCGCCGCACGCTTCCTGAAATCTGTGCAGGCAATCTTGCAGGATTTTAGGCGTATCAGCCTGTAACGGAGACAGATCATGACTATGAATGTGGAAATCCCCGATATTGGCGACTTTAGCGATGTGCCGGTGATCGAAATCAACGTGGCGGTGGGCGATACCGTTGCCATAGATGACCCGATTTTGCTGCTTGAAAGTGATAAGGCCACTTTAGATATACCAGCTCCATTTGCTGGGACCGTGTCCGAGATTCTGGTCGCAGAAGGTGACACTGTAAGCCAAGGCTCTCTTGTGATGCGGATTGAACCGTCGCAAGGGGTAGCGCAGGAAGCGGCGCTCAGCTCGCAAAAACCTGCAGCAGCACCGGCACCAGTTGCAGACAACAGCGACCAGATGTTTGATACCGTTGTCATTGGCGCAGGCCCTGGCGGCTATAGCGCGGCCTTCCGTGCGGCAGACCTTGGGCAATCTGTAGCCCTAGTTGATAGTGGGGCAAACCTGGGCGGTGTTTGCCTGAATGTCGGCTGTATCCCATCCAAAGCACTGCTGCATGTTGCAAAAGTCATGGATGAGGCAGAGGATCTTGCCGCCCATGGCGTTGATTTTGGTACAGCACAGTTCGATCTGGAAAAGGTTCGTGCCCGAAAAGAGAGCATTGTGGCGCGTCTGACCGGCGGGCTGGACGGATTGGCGAAAAAGCGCAAAGTAACGGTGATCCAAGGCACTGGCCGGTTCTCCGGCTCGCATCAGCTGAGTGTCACAATACCCGATGGTGAGAAGACCATTGGCTTCAAGCATGCAATCATTGCTGCGGGCTCCAGCCCCGTGCGTCTGCCATTCTTGCCTGAAGATCCCCGTGTCATCGACAGCACCGGTGCCCTAGCGCTGGAAGATATTCCTGCCCGAATGTTGGTTTTGGGTGGCGGAATTATCGGTATGGAACTGGGGCAGGTCTACCAGCGTTTTGGCGCAGAGGTCTCGGTGGTTGAAATGATGCCTCAGATCATTCCTGGTGCGGACAAGGATATTGTCGCCCCATTGATGAAGCGCATCTCGACCAAGTTCAAAAACATCCACCTTACAACGCGTGTAACGGCAGTGGACGCGCAGGAGGAGGGGCTGCTGGTTACCTTCGAAAAAGGCGGCGACAGTTTCCAGGAGAGCTTTGACAAGATCCTTGTGGCTGTTGGGCGCAAACCCAATGGGACCAGATTGGCAGCTGAAGCGGCAGGCGTCGCTGTCGATGACCTTGGGTTCATTGCTGTTGATCGCCAGATGCGGAGCAATGTGCCGCATATCTTTGCTATTGGCGATGTCGTCGGCCAACCAATGTTGGCACATAAGGCCGTACACGAAGGCCATGTCGCAGCAGAGGTCATCGCCGGGCAGAAGGCCGCGTTTGATGCGGCGGTGATCCCTTCAGTTGCCTACTGTGATCCGGAAATCGCCTGGGTCGGACTGACAGAGAGCGAAGCCAAAGTGCAGGGCATTGCCATCAAGAAAGCAGTCTTTCCCTGGATGGCTTCGGGGCGGTCCCTGTCCATGGGGCGCGACGAAGGGCTGACCAAACTGATCTTTGACCCCAGTAGCAAACGTGTGCTGGGAGCGGGTATCGTGGGGCAGGGCGCAGGGGATCTGATTGCCGAAGTTTCCCTTGCGATTGAAATGGGTGCGGACGCTGAGGACATCGCCCTGACGGTCCACCCACATCCAACGCTTTCAGAAACCATTGGGCTTTCTGCTGAGGTCTTTGAGGGCACCATTACGGATCTTTGATGCAATTAAAGGTGCCCGGGCTGAATGCATGCTGCAAGCGGCTTTTTTACATAAATGAGTTGAGGGATTCATCTCGCGACTCCAGTATTCTAGCTTGAGCATATGAGCAGTTGGGCCCCTAGGAAGTACAAGACGACGAACTGGTCGGCTTACAATGACAGCTTGCAGCGACTTGGGGCGCGATCAATCTGGTTTACCCCAGATGGTCTGAGTGCCGCCGCCGTGTCGAGATAAGAGGAAGGTTAGAAAACGTTCCGGGGATCGTTTTCTGACGTTTGGGTGCAATCTGTGAAGCGACAGGATCATGCCGCACGGCGGCAGACGTCCACCGACAGATCGTATAGGTCCAAAACAGCATTGTCGTGCTAAACCGTTTCACAGGGCTTGGCATGTCCGTCACTGAGCCCGTAGGGCAAGCCTCTCAGGGGAAAAAGGGGAAGACCGCTTCACCCGATTTGTGCAACTAAACCGATAGTTGGCAAATGCCCTCAGGTGGCCATCTGGTAGTTTCGGTCCTTGACCTACATACTCAGCAAAAATGGGGTGAGCAGGGAAAACAGCTCCGCTTGAGAGGAAATCTCGCATTTGCGATAGAGCTGTTTGCGGATCACTTTGACGGTTTGTGGGCTGATACCCAAAAGCAGACCGATCGATACCGAGGAATGCCCCTGCAGGATCAGAAAGGCGATCTCGGATTGTCGTGGACTCAGCGCAATACCCTTGTCCTGCCTTACTCTTTCGCGAAGCAATTCAGCCACTTGCGGTTCACTCTGGGGTTCTGCGGAGCGCAGGTTTCCCCAGTGGCGTTTCGCCAAGGCCAGAACGATGGGCGCGCTGGTGCGGAGCTTTTCAAACATATGGGCGGAGAATTTTCGCCCGGAACTGGCATCCCGACCAACGCAGACCATAACCGAAACCCCGGGGGAGGGACGTACGAAGTAGATCATCTCATCGATCAATGTGGTGCGCCGGTAATAGGTGGCGTAATACTCGTTTCGCTGAAATTGATCGGGCGCAATATCATAGAGCCGATACAGATCTTCATCGGCGCGATCCGCATGCAAGGCATAGGCCGGATCCAACAGATAGACCCCGCGCACATAGTCGCTGTCTAGCTTTTCGAAAACCCTTCGATCCCTGGCCCGCGAGTAGAACACCTCTGGCCTACGATCATCAAAGAAAGCGATCATCGTCACGTTGTCGATCTTGTAGCTCACCCCCAGCCAGGTATCCAAACTGGCCTCAAAAGCAGGTGTTCCCACATTTGTGATCGTCTGGGCCAAGGCCTGTGCTTTCTCTGTACCTAGCTGCTCCACCTCTATACCCCCCCAGAGGTATATACCCCCCATTGTCGCAATAATACCATTGGTGCCCAATATGGTTGGTATAAAACTGCAGCTCACACATGACAAGCCGCCGACCGAACCTCTGTTACCGCCCCGCTTGGCGGGCTACTGCGAGAAGGCTTCAATATGGCAAAAGATACCCATGATATTCTCTTGCAGGATGACCATCTGATCCAGTCCTTTGCCGATCTGAACGGGTTGAAGGCGCAGGGGGCACGCACGGTGATCAGCAAGGCCAAGGGGGCCTATGTCTACGACAATGCGGGAACGGAGTTGATCGACGGTATCGGCGGGCTTTGGTGTGTCAACATCGGTCACGGCCATCCAGAGATGATCGCGGCTATTACTGAACAGCTGCAAACACTGGACTATTATTCGACCTTCTACAATTTTACCCATCCCACCGCTGCGGCTCTGGCAGCCAAGGTGGTTGAACTGGCGCCCGGCCATCTGAATGCGGTGCATTTTGGCAATTCAGGGTCCGTTGCTAACGACAGCGCGATCCGGATGCTGCATCACTACAATATCCGCAAAGGCCGCCCGGAAAAGAAGATGGTGCTGTCGCGCCAAGGCGCCTATCACGGCTCCACCCATCTGGCGATGGCGATGACCACGCCGCTTTATTCCGAAGGTTGGCACTGCGCGCGCGAACTGGTTCATCACTTGCATTCACCGCATTTCTGGCGCGAAGGGGCAGGGGCCTCGGAAGCGGAGTTCCTCGATGCCTTGATGGAGGATCTGAGCGGCAGTATCGAGCGTATCGGGGCCGAAAACATCTGCGCCTTCATTGCTGAGCCCATCCAGGGTGCTGGCGGTGTTGTCACCGCGCCCGCAGGCTATCACAAGCGCGCCTGGGAGATCTGCCAGGCCAACGATATCAAATACATCGCTGACGAAGTGGTCACCGCCTTTGGCCGGTTGGGGCATTTCTTTGCCTCTGAGGATGTCTTTGGCATGGTGCCGGATATCATCACCACCGCCAAGGGGCTCACCTCGGGCTATCAGCCGCTCTCGGCCACTATTGTCTCGGACGAGATCCATGATGTGGTCTCGGGGCCGGACGGCATGTTTCTGCATGGCATGACCTATTCCGGTCACCCAGCCGCCACCGCTGCGGGTCTGGCCAATATCGCGATCATGGAACGCGAAGAGATCCCGCAGCGCGTCCGCACTACCGGCGGTTATTTTGAAGAGAAGCTGCGCGGGTTGTCTGACATTGAAATCGTCGGAGAAGTGCGCGGCAGTCATTTCATGATGGGCATCGAATTCACCCGCGACCGCGCCAGCAAAGAGAGTTTTGATGCAGATCTCCAGGTCGGCCTCAGGGTCGCCCAGGCCTGTCAGCGGCGTGGTTTGATCGCGCGTCCGCTGGGCAATGTGCTGATCCTGTCGCCAACTCTGATCATGGATCACGCGATGATCGACCGGGTCGAAGCGATCCTGCGAGAGGCCATTCTCGAAGTTGCCGCCGGTCTGTGACCCGCCCCCTGTATCCGCTGCCCAGCACATCAAATTCCAAAGGAGCGAGCCTTGCGCGAGCCACGCTACGATATCCTCTTTGAGCCGATCCAGATCGGCCCCCACACGGCCAAGAACCGCTTCTATCAGGTGCCGCACTGCAATGGCGGCGGCTATCGCGACCCTTCGGCGGCAGCAGCCATGCGTGGCATCAAGGCCGAAGGCGGCTGGGGGGTGATCTTTACCGAACAATGCGAGATGCATCATACCTCGGAAATCACTCCGTTCATCGAGCTGCGCCTTTGGGAAGACAAGGACATCCCGCAACTGCGCCGGATGTCGGAAAAGATGAAAACCCATGGCGCCCTGGCGGGTATTCAGTTGGCCTATTCCGGTATCAACGGGCCGAACCTCTATACCAAAGAAGTGCCGCTTGCGCCTTCGGCCCTGCCGATACGCACCTTCACCAATGATCCGGTGCAGGCGCGCGCGTTGTCCAAGAGTGAGATCAAGGATCTGCGCCGCTGGTTCGTGAATGCCGCCAAACGCTCCAAGGAAGCGGGCTTTGATCTGATCAACCTCTATGGGGCGCATGGGTTTGGCATCTTCCAACACTTCCTCAGCCGTGCCACCAATCACCGTACAGACGAATATGGCGGCAGCTTGGAAAACCGCTCGCGTTTTGCCAATGAGGTGATCGCCGATATCCGCGATGCGGTGGGCGACAAGATCGCCATCGCCCTGCGGGTTTCACTGGATGAGAGCATCGGCGATCTTGGCTTCTCTAACCAGGAAGTGCGGGAATTCGTCGAGATGAACCGCAACCTGCCCGATATCTGGGATCTGGCGCAGGGCGCCTGGGAGGATTGCTCCGGGCCGTCGCGTTTTACCGAAGAAGCAGCGCAGGAACAGCTGGTGCGGGGCATTCATGACCTCACCGACAAGCCCATTGTTGGGGTAGGGCGCTTCACCTCGCCAGATGTCATGGCGCGGATGATCAAATCCGGCACCCTGGATATGATCGGCTGCGCCCGGCCCTCGATTGCCGATCCCTTTATCCCTCGCAAGATCGAGGAAGGCCGGGTGGAAGACATTCGCGAGTGCATTGGCTGCAATATCTGCATCACCGGCGACATGACCATGTCGATCAGCCGCTGCACCCAGAATCCCACCTTTATGGAGGAATGGCGCAAGGGCTGGCATCCCGAAATCATGAACAAAAAGGGCGACAGCTCCAATATTCTGGTGGTGGGGTCAGGCCCCGCCGGGCTCGAGGCCGCCTGGGCGCTGAGCCGCCGCGGCTATGATGTTGCCATCGCTGAGGCCAAGACGGAAATCGGCGGGCGTGTCACGCAAGAACGCACACTTCCGGGCCTGTCAGCCTGGGGCCGCGTCGTGGACTACCGTGAATACCAACTGCAGCAACGAGCCAATGTCGATATCTACCTCGACAGCGCGCTGGATGCCGAAAGTATCCTGGAATTCGGTTTTGAAAACATCGCCATAGCCACCGGCGCCACCTGGCGTCGCGACGGGGTCAGCCGCCAGCATGTGGTGCCGATGCCCATCGACACTGGCGCAAAGATCTATACGCCTGATGATCTGATGGCAGGCCGAGTGCCGGTGGGCTCTGTGGTGATCTATGATGATGATCACTACTACATGGGTGGGGTTCTGGCAGAGCTGCTGGTCAAGGCGGGCGCCAAGGTGACCCTCATCACCCCTGCGGCCTATGTGTCCGACTGGACCAACAATACGCTGGAACAGGCCACCATTCACGCGCGCCTTGCTGAGATGGGCGTTGAGATCGTGCTCAACCGGGGGGTCACCCGGATTGCCGCTGATCATGTTGAAAGCAACTGCACCTATACCGGGGCGACCCAGCCCTATGCAGCAGATGCGGTGGTCATGGTGGCCTCGCGCATTGGCAATGACAGCGTCTTCAGCGCGCTAAAAGCGCGCGCGGCTGAATGGGCGGATGCGGGCATCAAATCCGTCAAGATCTTTGGCGATGCAGAGGCCGCAGGCCCCATCGCCTGGGCCACCTATGCAGGCCATCGCTACGCACGCGAGCTGGACGGGGATGACATTGGTGATGCTCTGCCCTTCCGCCGCGAAATCACAGAATTGGCGGCGGAATGATGCGGATCAGCAAGAAACAGGGTGAAAACCAGGACTTCGCAACAGGGAGGCGCACGTGCCACTAGACCGGGAAATCGCAATTGATGTGCGAAATGCGGTGAAACGCTATGGCGATTTCACGGCCCTCAAGCAAATCTCGCTTTCCATCATGGATAATGAGTTTTTCACGCTGCTCGGCCCCTCGGGCTGCGGCAAGACCACTCTGTTGCGGATGATTGCAGGGTTTGAGGATGTGACCCAAGGCGGGATCTATCTTTACGGGGATGAAATCGAGAACCTGCCGCCCAATCAGCGTCCGGTGAACACGGTGTTTCAGAACTACGCGCTGTTTCCCCATATGACCATTCTCGACAATGTGGCCTTCGGGCTAGAGATGCGCGGCAGCTCCAAGGCTGACGCGCGCAAACGCGCGGGTGAGATGCTCGAACTGGTGCAACTGTCGCAATTTGCGGCACGCAAGCCATCACAGCTCTCTGGCGGGCAGCAGCAGCGCGTAGCGCTTGCCCGCGCACTTGCACCGCAGCCAAAGGTTCTCCTGCTGGATGAACCCCTGTCGGCGCTGGATCTGAAGCTGCGCAAGGCGATGCAGCTGGAGCTGAAGCATCTGCAGCGCGAAACCGGGATCACCTTTATTTTTGTGACACACGACCAGGAAGAAGCCCTGACGATGTCGGACCGCATCGCGGTGATGTCTGCCGGTGAGCTGCAGCAGCTGGGGTCTCCGGTCGATATCTATGAGCGCCCGCACAACATGTTCGTTGCGGATTTCATTGGCGAAACCAATCTGCTGGAGGTTTCTGTCGACAAGATCGAAGCGGGCAGGGCGATTTGCCATCTGGGTGGCGGGCATGAGCTGACTTGCAATGAAGTCGCGGGTATCGGGGTTGGCTCAAATGTGCATATGTCGATCCGTCCCGAACGCCTGTTCATGTCCGACCAGCCGGCCGAAGGCGAAAGCCTGCATGGAAGGGTCAAAGAGAACATCTTTGTCGGCACTGATATCTCCACCATCGTTGCCCTCGACGAAGGGCCGGATTTCATCGTGCGCACCTCAAATTCCGACCGCGGCAACAAGCGCATCTTTGAACCGGGCACCGAGATGTTCATCAATATGGAGCTGGGGGCCGCGCGCCTCCTGGTGGACTGATGGCGGCGGGTGCAGCAAGCGGCGGCAGCGCAACCACCGACACCTACAAGGAGTCCCGGACCTGGCTGTTGATGCCGGCCTGGCTCACCCTCAGCATTCTGGTTCTGGCACCGGTCAGCATGATGCTGGTCTATTCCTTCCTGACCAAGGAATTTCGCGGTGGGGTGATCTGGGAGTTTTCCCTCGCAGCCTATGATCAATTCTTCTTTGATCGCGGATTGTTTGGCGATGAAGCGCCCAAGATCGAATGGACTTACATTTTGATCTTCTGGCGCTCCATCTGGCAGGCCGGAGCGGCGACACTCCTCAGCCTGGCGATTGGCTTTCCAACCGCCTATTTCATCGCCACAAGGCCAGAGCATTCTCGCCCGCTTTGGGTTTTCCTGATCACCATTCCCTATTGGGTGAACCTGCTGATCCGGACGGTCTCGATGAAGTTTCTCCTGCGCGATCAGGGGCCCTTCAATGACCTCTTGATCAGCATCGGTTTGATCGACAGCCCGCTGCATATCGTGAACACCAATTTTGCAGTGCAACTGGGGCTGTTCTACTCTTACCTGCCCTTCATGGTGCTGCCGATCTATGCGGCGGTGGAGCGTTACAATTTCTCGCTCAGCGAAGCGGCGGCGGACCTCTATGCCAGCAAATGGGTCACGCTACGGCGTATCCTGCTGCCTGCGGTGAAACCCGGTGTGATTGCCGGTTGTATCCTCGTCTTTGTCCCTTCGATGGGGTCCTTTCTGGCGCCGGATCTCCTGGGGGGTGCCAAGAACTTCATGATTGGCTCCCTCATTGAGGAACAGTTCAAGGGCAATGCGGGCAATTGGCCCTTTGGGGCCGCCGCTTCGATGATCCTGATGACCATGGTTCTGATCCTCCTGCTCATCTATGCGCGCCAGCAGGCCCGCGCTGAAAAGACGGAGGGCTAAGGGATGGCTGCTGCAAAATCCACCAGGTTCGACATCAAATCTTATCGCGGTTTCAAGAGCATTACCCTGCTGTGCCTCTTCATACTCTACGCCCCCTTGGTGGTGGTGACGATCTACAGCTTCAACGCTTCCAATTCGATCACCACCTGGGAGGGGGCCTCGTTCCACTGGTACGCGGATGTCTTTACCGGACCGGAAAGCGAAAAGTTCAAGTCAGCAGCCTTCAACAGTTTTGTCATCGCCATTGTGGCGGCAACCCTCGCCACCACAATCGCCACGCTGGCCGCCACCGGCATGGTGCGGGGTGGCAAGTTTCGCCTGCGCGCACTCTCCTTTGGTCTGATCAGCCTGCCGCTGATGGTGCCGGAAATCGTTACCGCTGTGGCCACGCTGATCTTCTTTAATTCCATCGGCTTTGACCGGGGCACCATGACCATTCTCTTGGCCCATACTGCCTTTTGCATCCCCTTTGCCTACCTGCCGATCTCGGCCCGGATGCAGGGGATCGAGGACAGCTATGAGCAGGCCGCGATGGATCTCTATGCGACCAAGCGGCAGGCCTTCACCAAGATCCTGCTGCCGCTGATGATGCCCGGCATCATATCCGGTTTCATCCTCGCCTTTATCGTCAGTCTGGATGATTTCATCATCACCAATTTCGTCAAAGGCGCCGGGGTAGAGACCCTGCCCACCGCAATCTTCGGTTCGGTCAAGCAAGGCATCAAGCCCAACATCATGGCGATTTCCACCATGCTGCTTGGGGTCTCGGTGCTGATGGTGACGATCAGCTACCTCGTCAGCAAATCCGACAACACAAAGTGAACAACACAGGGAGAAGACAATGAAAAACCTCATGAAGATCAGCACCGCTGCCCTGGCCCTGAGCCTGGGTGCCACCAGCGCAAGCGCCGAAGGCAATCTGGTGCTGTACCACTGGTTTGAATACATTCCGCAGGAGCTTTTGGACAAGTTCACCGCCGAGACCGGCATCAACGTCACCATGGACACCTATGACTCAAATGAGTCGATGCTGGCCTCGCTGAAGGCAGGCGCCATTGGCACCTATGATCTGGCTGTGCCCGGTGACTACATGGTCAAGATCATGGCGGGCGAAGGTCTGCTGGACACGATTGCAGACGGCGAGCTGGCCAACAAAGGCAATATTGCCAGAGAATGGGCCGATCCCAGTTTTGACCGAGGTCGTACGCATTCCATTCCTTATCAGTGGGGCTCAACCTCTTTTGCGGTGAACCGCGACGTTTATCAGGGTGATATCAATACTACCGATATCCTGTTCAACCCACCGGCAGAGCTGGCCGGCAAGATCAACATGCTGGACAGCCAGGGCGAAGTCATGGCGATGGCCTCGCTGCATCTGGGGATGGAGCAATGTTCAAATGACCGCACCCAGCTGAAAGACCTCAACGCGATGCTGACAGCGGCCAAGGCGAATTGGGCTTCGTTCAACTCCGACACCGCAAAAGAAGTGCTGGTGTCCGGCGATGCTGCCGTTGGCCAGATCTATGATGGCTTCTCTGCCAAGGCGCGTGAAGAAGGCGCCAATGTGGAATATGCCTTCCCGGTGCAGGGCTATGTGGTCTGGATGGACAACGTGGTGCTGCTGAAAGATGCGCCCAACCGCGAGAACGCGCTGAAGTTCATGGATTTCCTGCTGGAGCCTGAAAACATTGCCGCCGTGTCCAACTATGCTCGCTATGCCTCCGGAGTGAATGGCGTGGCGGATTTTGTCGACCCGGAATTGGCGAAACTGCCCGAAGGCAATCCACCTGTTTCGGCTGGTGCGCCCGTCTTTATTGAGGTCTGCAACGCTGAAACTCAGGCTGTTTATGACAAGATCTGGACCAATCTGAAGAAGTAACTCTCCTGAAGACCCCAACTGAAAACGGCCGCAGAAGTATCTGCGGCCGCTTTTTTTACTTTGGCAGGGAAGGGCAGGGCGATGGCACCGCCCGCCGTCGCGCAGATCACGTCCTATACTTGATCCAGGTGGTTTTCAGCGCTGTGTATTTGTCAAAGCTGTGCAGCGAGAGATCGCGGCCAAAGCCGGATTGCTTCATACCGCCAAAGGGTGTCTGCGCCGAAAGCGCATCCATGGTGTTCACCGATACGGTGCCGGCCATCAGGTTCTCTGCCACCCGGTGCGCCCGGCTGAGGTTGTCGGTCCAGACTGAGGCCGCCAGCCCGTAAATCGAGTCATTGGCCATGCGGACCGCCTCTTCTTCGCTGTCGAAAGGAATGATCGAAACCACGGGCCCAAAGATCTCATCCCGTGCCAGCGGGTCGGAATGATCGACATCGCAGAACACTGTGGGCTGCACGAAATACCCTTTGCCCCCCACGGTGACACGATTGCCGCCCTCGGCCAGGGTTGCGGTTTTCCTGCCTGCTTCGATAAAGCTCATGATGCCGTCCAGCTGACGTTCGCTGACAATGGCCCCCATCTTGGAGGCGGGATCCAGTGGGTCGCCCGGTTGCATCGCCTGGGCGCGGGCGATTATCTTGTCGGTAAATTCCTGCGCTATGCTGCGTTCCACATAGATGCGGGAATTGGCTGAACAAACCTCACCCTGATTGAAGAAGATGCCAAAGGCGGCCATATCCGCCGCGGCTTCCAGATCTTCGCAATCGGCAAAGATCAGGTTCGGACTTTTGCCGCCGGTTTCGGGCCAGACCTGTTTCAGGTTGGATTGGCCGGCATATTGCATGAACATCTTGCCAATCCCGGTGGAACCAGTGAAGGCGAGGCAATCCACATCCATGTGCAGTCCCAGGGCCTTGCCTGCGGTTGCCCCATAGCCGGGCACAACGTTGAATACCCCATCGGGCACCCCGGCCTCACTGGCAAGCTCCGCCAGCCGCAGCGCTGACAGCGGCGATTGTTCCGCCGGTTTCAACACAACGGAATTGCCAGCTGCCAGCGCTGCGGCAGCTTTCCAGGTGGCCATATCAAGCGGGAAATTCCACGGGGTAACGGCCCCCACAACCCCCAGAGGCACCCGTTTGACCAGGGCCAGATCACCGGGACCCGTCGGCGCAACCTCGTCATAGATTTTGTCGATCGTTTCTGCATACCACTGAAAGAAATGCGCCGAGCCAGGCGCATCGATGGTCACCGCATCAGAGACCAGCTTCCCCATGTCCAGACTGTCCAAAAGTGCCATCTCTTCCAGATTGGCCCGGATCAGGTCTGCCAATTTCAGCATCACCGCTTTTCGATCTCCTGGTGCCATGCGTGACCAGCGACCGTCTTCAAACGCCCTGCGCGCCACGGAGACCGCCAGATCGACATCGGCTGCATCGCATTCTGCAACGGAGGTCAGAACAGCGCCATTTGCCGGGTTTATACTTTCAAAGACCTTGCCGGATACGGAATTGACAAAGGCCCCGTCGATAAAAGCCTGATTACGAAGCCGCAACGCTGCAGCGCGCGCCTGCCAATCCTCACGCGTGTATTCAACCATGTTTCTCTCCTGCAAATTCTGGGTCCCTAGGCAGGCGCCGCGCGGCCCAACAGCGCAAAAAAGAGCTGAACAGGAAACCGCATCCGATGCGGAATGGGGATGTGCCGCAGCGCTCCAAGGGACCGAAATTGTGTTTCAACCTTCCGAAGAGAGGGTACAAAGCCCATGAGAAAGAGCATATAATCCCAAAGGGGTATCCTTTGGGGGGTATCTTTGGATTTGCATTGCTTTGAAGCACACCCATCACGCCCCCAACAGGGATGGAGGCGGGCGCTGAGTAAGGGGACCCTTTTGCTTTGCGGGGCTATGACCTCCTGCGGGTCGGTAGCCAGAACGTGGGGCTATCCAAGTATTTCCATCATTTTGTCTCGCATCACAAACTTCTGAGGCTTTCCGGTAATTGTCATGGGCAATTCGTCAACAATCCGGAAATGGCGCGGTATCTTAAAGTGGGCAATCTGTCCGTTTAGCGCGTTGCGAAGCTCCTCTTCGGTCAGATCCATGCCGGGTTTGGCGATTGCCCAGGCGCAGACCTCCTCACCAAAGGTCTCATCGGGAATACCAAAGACCTGAACATCGCTGACCTTTGGATGTCGCATCAGGTATTCTTCGATCTCACGGGGATAGATGTTTTCACCGCCACGGATAATCATGTCCTTCACACGACCCACGATGGAGCAGAAACCTTCTTTGTCGAAAACGGCCAGATCGCCTGTATGCATCCAGCCATCGACAGTGCTTTCGCCGGTTTTTTTCACGTCTTCCCAATATCCCTTCATGACCGAATAACCCCGGGTGCACAGCTCACCCTGCTGTCCGACAGGCACTATTTGGCCGTCCTGATCGATGATCTTGACTTCAAGGTGTGGGTGAACGCGGCCCACCGTTTCGCAGCGTTTGTCAGTAGGATCGTTGACAAAACTCTGGAAAGAAACAGGTGAGGTCTCGGTCATGCCATAGCAAATTGTGACCTCTTGCATGTTCATATCCGTGTTCACACGCTGCATGACCTCTACGGGGCAGGGGGCCCCGGCCATAATGCCGGTGCGCATATGAGAGAGATCACGCGGGTTTTTTCCCAGCTGTTCTAGCATCGCAACAAACATGGTTGGCACACCATAGAGGGCGGTGCATCGCTCTTTTGCCAGCGCGTCAAGTGTTTGCCCCGCATCAAAACCTTCGCCGGGGAAGATCATTGTCGCCCCTTTGCTGACCACGCCGAGGACCCCCATCACCATGCCAAAGCAGTGATAAAGCGGGACAGGGATAGCCAATCGATCCGTCTCCGTCAGGCCAATACGGTCGGTCACATAGCGCGCGTTATTGACGATGTTGTAGTGCGAGAGCGTGGCGCCTTTTGGCATCCCGGTCGTTCCAGAGGTGAACTGGATGTTGATGGCATCATCAGGCCCAAGGGTTTTGTCGATTTCCGGGATCCGTAGCTGCTGCGCCGGGCCACCAAGTTTGCGAAGTGCTTCGAACGAATAGGTGCCGTTGCCCGGTTGATCATCCATGATGATGACACTGCGCAGATGCGGCAGCTTTGCCGCGCGCAGATGTCCCGGGGCGCAGCTCTCAAGCTCGGGCGCGAGAGTGCGGATCATGCCCGCGTAGTCGGAGGATTTAAACGCCTTGGCCGCGATCAAGGCTCTGCAGCCAACCTTGTTCAAGGCGTACTCCAGCTCACCCAGGCGGTAGGCCGGGTTGATATTCACCAGAATAAGCCCAACCCGAGCAGTGGCAAACTGGGTGAGCACCCATTCAAAACGGTTGGGCGACCATATGCCGACCCGATCGCCCTTTTCCAAGCCCAGGGCCAGCAATCCGGAGGCCAGCTCATCAACCGCGCGGTCCAGGTCGTAGTAGCTCATCCGGATGCCCTGGTCATGGAAGACCGCTGCTTCTCTGGGACCAAATCGTGAGACGGCCTCCCGTAAGAGCTGGGGTATGGTGATATAGGCCAAGGGCGGAGACGTGGGGCCACGCACATAGGATTTGTCGTCTTGCGGGGCCGTGACGTTGTTATCGGCTTCATTGCCAACATCCCTGTCAGGAATACGCACTGCCAGACTTTCGCTCAGGATTGACATATCGTTCCTCCCTTACATGTTGCGCCAGTCGCCCGATTGCTCAAAGGCGTCCGCAGCCTGATAAATCTTCATCTCACCATAGTGCGGTCCAACCAGCATCATGCCGATTGGCAGGCCTTCACTCAGCCCGCAGGGAATGTTCATAGCGGGCAGGCCGCCGTTGAAGGGTGCGGTATTGGGAACCATTTCAAAGGCCCGCTGCACATAGAGGCTGAGAGAGCAGTCAGCAGGCGGGTGTGGCTGTGGTTTGATCGGAAGTGTTGGCATCAGCAGCAGGTCATATTGTTTCAGTGCGGCCAGGTAGCGTTCGTTGCAAAGCCGCATGATATTCTGGCCTTTGCCGTAGAACCTGCCACGATATTGCCGCTGGAAATGCTCGCCCACAAACATGCAGGCCTTAAGCGAATGACTCAGCTCATCTGCGCGCCCCTGCCATTGCGCCATATGGTCGGTCATCGAGGGCAGGAAGAGACCGCGGTAGTTGGTGCCGGTGGAATTGCCCCACATCATGCCGTCCTGCAGGCCCTCCAGCGTGATCGCTGTCCAAGCATCCATGGCGGTATAGTGCTCGGGAATGGAGACCTCTTCCACCCGCGCGCCCAGTTCGCGAAAGCGGTCTGCGGCCTGCATGACCTTTGCATCCACATCGGTTTCGGAGTTCTCATGCCCGAAGCCCTCTTTCAGAATGCCGATCCGCATTCCATGTGCGCCGCGTCCCAGTGCCTCGGTATAGCTATAGACCGTCGGTTTGTACTGACGCGGATCCAACCCGTCTTCACCGGCCAGCACCTCCAGCAGGAGTGCATTGTCGGCCACAGTGTTTGTCACCGGACCAAGGTGGTCAATGGTCTGTTCGATCGGCATCGCGCCTGTGTAGGGCACCAGCCCATGGGTGGGTTTCATTCCGTAGACGCCGCAATTTGACGAGGGAATACGGATCGATCCGCCTTGATCCCCGGCAATGGCCATATCGACCTCACCCGCGGCCACCAGTGCGGCCGACCCACCAGAGGAACCGCCTGCCATGTAGCCGCGTTTCCACGGATTATGGATTGGTCCCTTGGCATTGGTATGCGAGCCCCCCGATAGGCAGAAATTCTCACAATGGGCCTTGCCAGTGATGACGGCTCCCTCATCCAGCATCCGGGTTACGATTGTGGCGTCAATCTCGGGCGTGTAGCCCTCCATGATGGAGGACCCATTCATCATTGGAACGCCTGCAAGGCAAATCGTGTCTTTGAGGGCGATGCGTTTGCCGCGCAGTTTTCCATCCGGTGCGCCGCGCACTTCGGTTTTCACGTACCATGCGTTCAAAGTGTTTTCGGTCTGGGTTGGGAAATGGCCAGGGCTGCGCGGATAGCGGACCTCGGGCAGGTAGTCCGGCATCGCATCCAGGCGGTCATAGGCCTGCATATAGGGCTCGATGATTTCGCGGTATTCCTCCAGATCCTCATCTGACAGGTTCATGCCAAACCGGCTGGCCATATCACGCATCTGCGAAAGTGTCGGTCGTTTTACGGTCATGTTTGTCACCACGCTTGCGGCAGCCGGTTCTGTTGCGCTTGCTGCCTGAGGTTTTGTTTGAATTGTCGCTGCTGGCTGGGCCCCCGGTCGTCCGCTGTGGTTGCTGGCCTGTCTTCGGGTTGAGCGGGCTGCGCCAAAGCCAAGAAACTGGTCGACTTTGGCCTGGTCAGACAGGTCAGCTTTGCTGAGCTCCCCTGTTATGCGACCACGTTCCAGGACAAGGACCCAGTCAGAGAGATCGGAAATAAAGTCGAAGTTCTGCTCCACAAGCAGAATGGAAAGACCGCGGCTTTCACGAAGGGCAAGCAGTGTTTCACCCATTTCCTCAATGATTGAAGGTTGGATGCCCTCGGTGGGTTCATCCAACAGCAGGAAATCGGGGTCGCCCATCAGACAACGCGCCAGCGCCAGCAGTTGTTGTTCGCCGCCTGAAAGAGCGCCCCCTTCGCGATCCAACAGTGGGCGCAGGCGCGGAAAATCCGCTAGCACGGTTTCCATGACATCGCTTTCGGAGGCCCCGGCATATTCATGCCAGGCAAACCGCAAGTTGTCGCGAACAGTCAGCTGCGGGAAAATACCACGCCCTTGCGGAACATATCCCAACCCCAAACCGGCACGCTCAAAAGGTGACATCCCGGTGATGTCGGTTGCATGGAACCGAACCGTTCCGGAGCCCGCAGGCAAAAAGCCCATGAGCGTTTTCAGCAAGGTGGTCTTGCCCATGCCGTTGTGGCCCAAAATGCCCACAACTTCGTTTTCGGCAACTGCGAATTCGATCCCGTGCAGGATGGGCACCTTGCCATAGCCGCTTGAGATGCCTTTGACTTCGAGGATTTCTGTCACGTCGTCACTCATCTCAGGCCTTCTTTCCAAGGTAGACGTTGCGCACAGTGGGGTCGGACATGACCCTGTCCACATGATCTTCCATCAGTACTTTTCCTTGGTGAAATACTGTCACCATCTCAGCGATGGAGCGGATGAACTGCATGTCATGCTCGACGATGATGATCGCTGCGGTCTTGTTCAGCTCATGGATGATCTCTGTCATCCGCTCGACGTCTTCGGCGCTCATACCTGCTGCCGGTTCATCCAGCAGCACCAGCCAGGGATCACCAACCGCGACAAGGCCAAGCTCGACACGTTGCCTTTCGCCATGCGCCAACTGCCCCAGATCCGCCCGCGCAATCGAGCCCAGAGCCAAACGCTCGATGATTTCCTGGGTCTTGCGGTTGGCATTCCGAGGGGCGTGAAAGCGTCGCGCAGCCAGCCAGATGTTTTCAAACACACTTAGGGAGTCCATGACATTTGGTGTCTGTGTCTTAATGCCGACCCCAAGCGAGGCAATCTGATGCGGCATCCAATGAGTGGTTTCCACCCCGCGCATAATGACCTCCCCTTCGGTCGGGGTTTGCAAACCCGTCACGCATTTAAAGAAGGTGGACTTTCCGGCTCCGTTCGGGCCGATCAGACAACGCAGCTCCCGCGCACGCAGTTTGAAATCAACGTTGTTCGACGCGACCACACCGCCAAAGCGCATGGTAAGTCCATGGGTTTCCAGAACAACTTCAGCCATTGATCCGCTCCCGGTTTCTCATACGACGATGCTGAGGAATGCGTCCCAAGGGGCGGCGTCCAAAACTCACCTTCCATAGGCTTGCCAGGGCAGGGACAATGCCCCTTGGCAGGAAGAGAACAAAGAGAACCAGGATCAGACCGGTGATCAAAGTGTTATCAATCATCGTCTGCTGCCCCAAAAGGAACTTCAGATAGGCCAGGCCGGCAGCGCCAAGGACAGGGCCAAAGCGCGTTCCCAGCCCGCCAACGATGCACCAAATGATGATCTCAGCCGATTGGCCCAGTGAGAACAGGCTAGGAGTTACAATCTCCGACCAGTTCGCGAAGAGAGCACCGGCCAGCCCGGCAATGGCGGCTCCGGCGGCAAACAAAACGGTTTTTCTGGCGCGGACATCATAGCCCATCAGCGATATCCGGGTTTCGTTTTCACGAATACCAACTGCGACACGGCCAAAGCTTGATCTCAGCAGGGCTGACACAAGGAAGAAGACCAAAGCCAGCAGGATGGCGCAGACGTAGAAATAGCTATCGCCCCAGATGTAGTCGTCTGGGCGACCGGGGATATTCAAAGTCTGAAAGCCGGGGATACCGTTGAATCCGCCAAGGCGTGCGTCTCCGATCACATATTGTGGCCCAGCGGTGGAGTTGATGAACTTGAACAGGATCAGGGTGACAACCAGGGTAATTACCCCAAGGTAGACATCTGTAAGCCGACCATAGAACATCATCGCGCCCAGGAGTGCTGCGAAAACGGCTGGGACAAGAACCGCCAGGATCATCGGAACAGTGCTTTCACCGATGTTGATGGCCGCAATGGCGTAGGTATAGGCGCCCAGCCCGAAGAACGCGGCCTGGCCAAAGCAGAGGATACCACCAAAGCCCCAGATCAGGCCGAGGCTCAGCCCAAGCATCCCGTAGACGATCAAAACTGTGAGCGTGTAAGTGCTGATTATCAGGGGCATAACCCAGGTCAGGATCGCGGTGACAAGGATGATCGTGATAGCGTCTTTTGAAAGGCTCCCTGGCATCTAAAGCTTCCCTTTGAAAAACTTGGTGGTGATGCCTTGCGGCAGCAGGCGTAGCAGGACAACGGCGGCCAAAAGCAGTGCTACCTCTCCGATCACCGGGGAAATCGCGAAGGTGAAAACCTGGTTCACGATCCCGAAGAAACCGGCGCTGGAGAAGAGGCCAGCGATCAAGGACGGCCCACCAGCAATGACGGTGATGAAAGCTTTGGCGATATAGGCACCACCCGAAGTCGGCACGAGGCCAACCAAAGGTGCCAGGACAGCGCCAGCCAATCCTGATAGCGCAGAGCCGCAAAAGAAGGTCGCCATGTAGATGCGATCAGGGCTGTAGCCCAGGGCTGCTGCCATGTCCGAGCGCTGCATCGCACCCCGTGCGATCAGGCCGGCACGGGTGGATTTCAGGATCGTTAGCATCCCAACCAGCAAGAGAACTGCGACCACGATAATAAAGAAGTTGTAGCCGTTGATCTGGTAGTTCCCGATGGCAAAGCCGGGGATTGGCGTAGAGATTCCGGTAGTTGTATTGCCAAAGATCATCGTGGCGAGGCCAATGAAGAATAGGCTCAAACCCCAGGTTGCCAGCATCGTATCGACCAGCCGTCCATATAGATGGCGGATCACCAGCCGCTCGACCACCAGCCCGATAAGCCCCACGATAATTGGTGCAATCACCAGCATGGCCAGAAAGATGTTCACACCCAGGTTGACCGCAGTAATGGTTGCGTATCCGCCCATCATCATGAATTCACCATGGGCGAGGTTGATCACTTTCATCATGCCGAACACAACCGCAAGGCCCGCGCTGATGAGGATCAGCGAGGCGACTGCGTAGAGCATTTCGACAAGAATGATGACGGTTAAGTCCATGAGTATGTGTTTCCGTTGGAAAGACAGATGGCCCGATCAGGGGCGCGCGGGGCGTAGATGCCGCCCCGCCGAAAGCTGACTTTGATCAGATTTCGATTTCATACTGCGTGTTGTCATTCGGGTTGGCGGAGAGATCGCAGACGGCCTGCGTATCGATTGGCTGGCGCTGTGGCAGCGTCTCGATCACCTTCATGCCTTGGTTTTCGAATTCCATGATATGGACATCAAGAACCGCATGGTGCGTTTTTGGATCAACCGTGATCCTGCCTGCCGGACCCTCGACCGAGAGACCGGATTCCAGCGCTGCGATCAGGGCATCGCGATCCATAGACCCCGCCTGACGCAAGGCTTCGGCCCAGGTCAGCACGCCTTGATAGGTTGATACTGCGGTTTCATGTATCAGATTGCTGTCGCCATAGGCCGCAGCCCATCTGTCTTTGAAGGCCTTGTTGGCTGGGGTATCGAGCTCTTGGCTGTAGTTGTATGCGACCATGATGCCGTTGCCTTCTTCCGGGGTCAGAACCTTGTGTTCGTTCCCGACACCCAGTGTGGTTGAGGCTAGGGCAATGCGGTCTTTCATGCCGGCAGCGGCCCATTGACGGAAGAAGGAGAGATGCGCGCCACCTACCAGCGGTGCAATCACCAGATCGGGGCCAACGGACTGGATTTTGGCGATAGTGGAACCAAAGTCGCTGACATCCAGCGGGAAGAAATCGACACCCACAGTTTCGCCGCCATTGTCGGCTACAAATTTTTGGATCCAGCGTGCGGTGATCTGACCATAGTTGTAGTCGGCCGCAAGGATATAGACCTTTTTACCAGACTTAGCCATGGCGTAGGGCACCAGCGCCTCAACCTGCTGGGCAGGTGTGACCCCATTGATAAAGATGTTCCGATCGCAAACGCCGCCTTCGTAGAGCACATTGTAGAAATAGGGCGTCTTGGTCTTGCGCATGGTCTGGCGGATTGCCTCGCGCGAGGCCGAGAGAATGCCACCATGCACCACATCCACCTTGTTCTGGCGTGCCAGCTGCTGGCCATATTGCGAATAAAGCGCCATGTCAGATTGCGTGTCATATGCCACGACCTCAACCTGCTTACCTAGGAGGCCACCGGCTGCGTTGATCTCCGCCACCGCGAGCCGCATGGCCATGTCCATCGGCTTGCCGTAGGCATCAAAAATGCCAGAGGTGTCTAGGATCGAACCTAGCTTGATCGTGTCTGCGGCCATCGCCACGCGAGGTAGCATCGAAGCCCCGGCAAGAGCCGCTGTGCTGGCCAGAAAGTTGCGTCGGTTCAGTGACATATCAGTTCCCTCCCTAATGTCATTCCTGTTGGTCCCGGACGGTTTTCCCGTCACTTGTCGATTTTGGGTTTTTCTTTGATCCGGTTGGCGTAATCGGCAGTGCGGCCTGCCAGATTGGCGTCGAAGTCGAGGCCGATTTCCTCACCCATCTGTTTCATTGCGGGCAGTCGCACGGCCATTCCAAGGATCTGATCCATGGCCGCCCCAAAAGCTCCGTCAACGCCTTCGCCAGTTCCATGGGTGCCGCCGGCCCCTGCAATCTGGTTGATCCTGATCGAGTCGATCTTCTCCACCGGCTTCATCATCTGCGTCATGATTTCCGGCAGGCGGTCGAGTTTGCGCTCTTCCAGACGCATCCGGATCACCGCATCGCCGAGGGTGTTCTCAGCCTGGTTCAGTGCAATACGGCCAGCGGCTTCGGCCTCCATACTGATGCGTTCAGCTTCGCTGGCTTTGGATTTTGCAGCGGCTTCAGCCTTGGCCTTTTCCAGCAGTGTTTCGACATCGCTCTTGACCTTGGCACTCTCGAGCTCAAGCTCCTTACTTTGTTTCAGCTGGGCGATTTCTCGCTCGCGCTCTGCAATGGCGCGTTCCTTCTGTGCCTGAACATTTTCCGCGGCGAGAATGACCTTGGCGCGCGCCTCTTCTTCTTCCGCGCGCGCCTCGGCTTCTGCTGCGCGTTTACGGGCAATCAGAATATCGTTTTCGATCTTCTCTTCTTCGAGGGTGCGGATGGCTGCCATTTCGGCTTTGCGCAGCGCCTCATCGCTTTCTACCTGTGTCGCTTTCACCCGCTTTTCGTTCTCGATCCGGGTGGTTTCGCTGGCGAGCTTTGCCTCATCGCGGGCTCTCTCCTCGCGGGATTTTGCATCCGCTTCGAGCTTGGTAAGATGCTCATGTTGCGCAATCTCTGCTTCCCGTTCAGCGCGGCGTAGCTCAAGCTGTCGTTGATGCTGGGCCAGATGACTTTCGCGAACCGCAACTTCAGCTTCGGTTTCGATGCGGATACGTTCCTTGCGTTGATCCGCGACCAGCTCTGCCAATTGCCGCATGCCCTGGGCGTTGAACGCATTGTTCTCGTTCCATTGACCAAGGTCGCTCTGATCAACCGCAATGAGTGAGGCAGAAACCAGGGTCAGCCCCAGCTTTGCCGCCTGAGTTTCAATGGCCTTTGCCACATCCGTGGAAAAGCCAGACCGATCCAGGTGAATGTCTTCCAAGGTGCGGGCGGCTGCTGCGCGTTGAATGGCATCAACAAGAGATCCCGCGAAGACATCCTTGACGGTGTCACCGCCGCGCGCGATCCGTGCTCCCAATGCCTGTGCGGCTGTTGCGATGCCTTCCTCTGTTGGCGCCACACGAAGTTCAAATTCGAACCGCACATCTGCCCGCATTTTATCCCGGGTCAGAACCGCGTCACGGCCTTCGCGGCTGACGCTGAAAGTCAGCGCTCCCATCGACACCTTTTGCACCTGGTGCAGGATGGGAAGGGACAGACAGCCGCCATCGGTGATAACACGGCGCCCCCCGAAACCGGTGCGCACCAGTGCAGAGTCCAATGTCGCTTTCGCGTAGTATCTTTGCAGAAACCAGATCGCGATGAGCGCGACGACTACCAGCAGAACCAGCGTGATTACCCAAGCCAAGGCAATTCTCCCCATTTGATCGATCAATGGACCAAGCGTCCGCGATCTATTCCTTCGCTAAAGCGTGGGGGAATTTATTTTCCATTTCAAGCTTTTTATTTGAAATGGAAATCAAAAGCAATCAACCTATTGTTCTACAACTCTTTAATGACCTCCAAATTCAATCCATCTGCGCGTGCTAGATAGATGGGCGCGCGCTCGCTCTTGTTGATGGACAATTGTTTGCGACCACTGCGATGAACCACTGGCAGGGCAGCACAAACACTGTGCTCTCGCCAGACAGTCGCGTGTCGCTGCATCAATCCGGCCAGGAAATGCACGCCCTCATAGGTGGACTGGCCCAGGGTATTCAGGACCGGCGCCTGCTCTCCGTGCACGCGATAGTATTTTTCTTTGAAAGCTGCATTCGCCTCCGTTGGCAATCCGCCAAAATAGGAGGCGGCGGCGAACATGCGTTGGCTGTTACTTGCCCCGCATCCCAGCAAACCATTCTCATCAAGCGCGCAGGACAATCGGAGCATTCGGTTGTGTAATTTTGCCTTGCCAAACGCCCGATTAAACGTAACCGCGTCCTGACCAATCAGAGAGATCAGCACCGCCTCCGCGCCTGACCGGGATATCTCTTCCACGAACTGGTTCATGTTTTTCAGGCCAAAAGGAAGGTACTTTTCATAGGCCAAACCAACTGACATCTCCTGCAGTTTGACCTTGGCATAGTTATGTGTGGTTCTGGGCCAGACATAATCGTTGCCAATCAATGCCCAGCTTCGGGGCCGATATTCATTTTGCAGAAATGTCAACGCGGGGCCTAGCTGTTCATCCGGTGTTTCACCAATCGCAAACAGTCCATCCGTTCGCTCGCCTCCTTCGTAGAGTGGCGTGTAAATATAGGGTACCCTTTGGCGGACGATCTTGCTTAATCGATGACGAATAGAACTGATATGCATGCCGACAATCGCATCGATCGATTGGGTTTCGATCAGATCATTCACGGTCTCTTCGATCGAAATACTCGCTTCTATGGCGGCGTCGATCATGATCAGTTGCACCTTGCGGCCATCGATGCCATTCGCCCGATTTAGCTCCTCGACGGCGACCTGCGCACTAGAGATACAAGAAGGCGCCCAAAGACCTGCTGCACCACAAAGCGGGATCAAAAGGGCGATCCGATAGGTCCCTTTGCTGCGCAACATCGGGTCATCGCGCAGTTCCTCTAGTTCAGTTGGTACAGCCAAAAGAGTCGTCAAAGTAGCGCAGCCCTTTCTGGATTTGTCAGAGACCGCTACATACCAATTGATTTTACTTTCCAAGTCAAATAAATTTAGACCGTCAATCACAGGTGCCCCGATGCAAATGAGCCCAAGTTCAATTCAGGACTATCTCACTTATGCCATAGCTGCAGCGCATCGAAAGATGTCTGCTTCCCTGAATGCGCGCCTGAAGCAACACGGAATTCAGATCGAAGCATGGCGCATTCTTGAGACATTGGAAGCGGGTCAACGCCTAACCATGGGGCAACTTGCTGAGGTCGTATTGATGAACCCACCAACCCTGACCAAACTAGTGGATCGAATGGTTTCGGACGGATTGGTTCACCGGCAAGTGGCGCAGGCTGACCACCGCCAGGTCAATGTTCTTCCCACCGCTCTGGGGAAAAAGCGAATGCTACAGATCCGGCAGGAGGTGCAAGCACAAGATGCAGAATATCAGTCTTTGCTTGGACAGGAAGAGGCTGACAAACTCATCGCGCTGTTGCGCGGAGTGGTTCAGTAGCGCGCATATTCCTGATCTGACCCGCGTTTGCGGTACATCGCTGGTTGGAAACGTGCCAACCTATTGTGACGAAAAACTGGCGGCTTCAAACTGACGTCCTTCCAGCGTTAGCCGAATTAATTCATCTTGTTCAGCTTGCAGTAAGGATAAGTAACGCGGCGGTTGGTTTTTGGGCAATTGAACCACGGCGTCCAAGCAAGGGGTGTACCGTTGAAGCCCCAGAAAGTCGCAAAACTGGGAGAGTTCCCGTCGTGGCCTGAAGATGACATCTTCATATCACAGGACCAGTCAACGTTCTGGAGCAAGCGCTCTGAATTGGAGCAGGCTGCTATGCATCAAGGCTGACCAACAGGATGCGACATCTTTTATAGAGGGCGTGGTGTTCAAAGGCAGCCAGTTCTGCAGCCCAGCTCTCAAGCCTCTCTCTAAGATCGAAAAAGGCCAGTTCCTGTCGGCGCGCTTGTGCCATATTCTCATAAAGACTTGAGGATTGCGGCAATATCACCGCCACACGCTCAGCCTTGAAAGGGGATTTGGCAAGGCCTTTGCAAGCATCAACCCTGCTCCAATCCATCCGCTGCATCAGCGGGTCATGGCATAAAATCACCTCGCCGCCCAAGGCGCGAAACGCTGCCAGTTTCTGAGTGCTCTCGCGAGCGGCCCGCGTATTCTCCGGAACGAGGCATACAAGTGGCGTGCGGCGCTCTGGTTTCTCCAACGCACCCAAGTGCTATTGCACATCACAGGCATAGAGCAAACCGGGATCAAAAGCAGGGAAGGACAAGCCAAAATGCCCCTCTGCATGTCCAGGCAATGGCCCGGCAAGCAATTGTTCGTCGCCAAAGAGATCATGTCCAATTCCAAGGCAAAGCGGCTCTCCAGATGCTCTGGCAACAGTTCAGCAAAAGCCCCATGACGGAGATTGCCAAGCCTTCCACGCGCCAGAACCCTTTCTATCGACTGTTCCCGATTTAGCTTGGGCGTAGCAGATTTGCTTAAAGCCGTAGGGCAAACCTGCGAGCACCTTTGGTGACTGCCTTACTATAATCAGTGTCAATCAGTATTGGCCCACAATCTGGATGCACCCCCTCCAGCCCTCGTGCAAGCACCAGCATTGGTCGTAGCGGCATCCTATGCCAGCGGCCGTGTTTCCGCTTCAGCTTCCGTTTTGGTGAAATCTCTTCCGCCTGAGATTGGGGCACTCTAACCAAAACTCTCTGCGATCATGAGCGAAGACAGCTAGCAAGGCCAAAGCCATCATAATTCCTAGGGTGAGTGATGCCGAGCATTTGGCGGCCCGGCCGAGTTTTGTGCCCTGCTGCAACGGTTGCCCAATGACCAGGCCCTTCCGGCTTGCTATTTTCCTTTCGGGAAACTTTCATGATATGAATAGTGTCGGAGCGACGGTGGCATTTTTCCTTTTGCAGAAATGCCCTATGACGTCGCTAAGAGGCGCAGATCAAAGAGGCTCGGTTTGGACAAGAAAACCAATGAAAAGACACCCAAGCTGACGCAGAATCCGCATAGCCTGCGCAGCAGTGACCGTGAGAAGGTGCTGGAGGTGGCCATCGGCCGCGAAGTCCGGGCCTTTCGGCGGCAAAAGGAGATCACCGTTGCCGAGCTGGCGCAGATCACCGGTCTGTCGATCGGTATGCTGTCGAAGATCGAGAACGGCAATACCTCGCCCTCGCTGACCACGCTGCAGATCTTGGCCAATGCGCTGTCTGTTCCTCTGACCAGCTTTTTCCGTCGCTTTGAGGAACGCCGCGAGGCGGTGCATACCAAATCCGGCGAAGGGGTGGAGCTGGAGCGCGAGGGCACCCGCGCCAATCACCAGTACAACCTCCTGGGTCATATCGGCGCCAATGGTTCCGGTGTGATTGTCGAGCCCTATCTGATCACGCTCAGTGAGGAGTCGGATGTCTTTCCGACCTTCCAACATGGCGGCATCGAAACGATCTATATGCTGGAGGGGCAGGTGGAGTACCGCCACGGCGATGAGACCTATTTGCTGGAGGCGGGCGATACCCTGTTCTTTGACGCCGACGCGCCGCATGGGCCGGAGAAGCTGGTAGAGTTGCCCGCGCGCTATCTTTCGATCATCAGCTATCCGCAGAACACCTGATCTCTTCAAGCGTGTTTGGGTCAGCAGTGGAGCGGATCTGACGACGCCAGACCCTGGGAGGCGCGAAGCGCCCTCCCGTGGGGAGGGTCGGGCGCTGCCCGGCTGTTTAGCCGGGCATATCTTTGCTGACTAGGAGCAGGTTCACCTCTGCAGCGGCGGTTCCGTTTCCCGGTCCGGCCAGATCCCGGGCGAGGTCGGCAGCCCATCGTCAAACCTGCTGAGGTAATCCAGCATCAGGGGACGGTTGTCGATAAAGCCTTTGTAGGTGGCCAGTTCCTCCGGCAGGTCGCGGATCACGCGATGCAACCGGCGGCCCCATTTGGGCACCGTCATCAGATCCTCAAAGGCGCAGAGATAGCAGCGGATCGGGAAGGCCAGCGCATTGGAGCGCGGCAGCCTGAAGAAAGTCTGCAGCTCAACCCGCAAATGCTGTTTCTGGCCGATATTCTCTGACGTCAGCTCCGTCTTCTGAATGCCCCATTTGTGATAGTTCTCCGGGCTGGTATCCAGGAGCGGGTTCACCGTCATGGTCCAGTTGAGCCGCCGGGCCGGCGCCCCCTGCTGGATGTTCAACAGGAACTTCAGCGCGCGGACAAAAATACCCATCTCGTGGGCCTTTGGCACCGGGGCATGCCACTCGAAAAAGTTCATGCCGATGTCGAAATCAAGGCTCCAGTCGGCCTGGGTGGTGACCATTCCGGCATCCATCCACAGCATGTCGTCGCGCTGGTCGAGGACGGCAAAATCCCCCTGTGCCTGACGGGTGATGTATTCCATCGGGCCATAGGGCAGGGTGGTTTCATCGAGGAAGGTGAAAGTGTCGTCGATCCCCAGGGGCTTGTTCACCCAACGCCAGCGGTTGCCGTCGCGGTGCAGCTCAAACAGATCCGGGTAATCCTCGGATTTGCTGACCATGATCAGCTCCAAGAGGTCCCAGCCCGCCAGAGTCATATGCGGCAGCGACTGGCAGCGCAGCGGATCCTGATCCAGCACCAGCGCCCGGTCCTTCATCTCTGAGACGTAATGCTCATCGACGTCAAAGCGCTTTTCATAGACCGAGCCCTTGGGCCCGCCCCGGTGCTGCTCCATGTTGACCGAATACATGTAGCTGTCTTCGTGAAACGGGAAGGGAAAGCGTTGAATGGCCCAGTCCGAATTGCGGAAGGTGTAATCGTCCCGGAAGCTTTCGGTGTTGAATTGAATAGTCATCTTAGGTGCCTCCTGTCAGCGGTCCAGCACGAGGGTCTTGCCCTCGAACCGGGAAACGCAGGGCATGATTTTTCCGCCGCTGGCGTGTTCGGCCTCGTCCAGCCAGTGATCGCGGTGAATGAAGTTCCCCTGGTAGTCGATCACCCGGGTCTCGCATTGGCCGCAGGCGCCGCCGCGGCAAAGGTAGGGTGCATCGACGCCTTCGCGCTCCATCGCTTCCAGCAGGCTTTCGTGCTCGCCGACCTCGATCACCTTGTTGGAGATCGCCAGTTTCACCTGGAAAGGCTTGCCAGGCTTTGGTGCCAGGAACTCCTCGTAATGGATGTTGTCCGCAGGCCAGCCCTCCGCCTCGGCGGTGGATTTCACCCAGTCGATCATGCCTTTGGGACCGCAGACATAAACATGGGTGCCCAGCGGCTGGCCCTCCAGCAGATGGTGCAGCGCGATTTTCTGATCCTGATCGTCGTAGTAGATATGGGTCTCATTCGGATGGCTGTGGGTCAGCTCATCCGCATAAGAGCCCAGGGCTTCGCTGCGGCAGGAGTAATGCAGCTCCCAGTGGCCGTTGAACCGTTCCAGCTGGTGGATCTGCGCCAGGAAAGGCGTGATGCCGATGCCGCCGGCAATAAACAGATGCTTGCGCGCCCGCAGATCCAGGGAAAACAGGTTCACCGGATAGCTGATCACCATCTCGTCGCCGGTTTTAACCTGGTTATGCATGAACAGCGAGCCGCCCCGCCCCGCGTCATCGCGCCGGACCGAGATGGTATAGGCGCTTTGATCATAAGGGTCCGACATCAGGGAGTAGGGGTTGAGCCGGGTGATGCCGCCGTCCTGCATTTCCACCACCGTATGGGCGCCGCCGGAGAAGGTCGGCAGGAGGCTGCCGTCCAGGGCTTCGAAACGGAAGCGGGTGACCAGCTCGTTCAAAGGGGTGATCTCGGTGACCTTGACCCGGATTTTCTCTGCGCCGCTCATTCGTAGATCCCCTTGGGTTCTGGAATATTTCCGTGATCCTCGGCATCGACCCGCACGCCCTGATAGGCGGCAAGGCGGCGCGAATAGTGATCCCGCACAAAGAGATGCAGCCCGCAGTGGGAACACTGATAGGGGTCGGTTTCGACATCCTCGGTGATCCCCTTGCAATGAACGCATTGCATCCGGCGGGCGGTGGAGCCGCGGTGCTCGGTCTGGATGGCGCTATGGGGAATGCCGGCGCTCATCATTTCCTGTATTGCTTGGCCCATCAGCCCCTCGGTGCCGGCCAGATAGACCTGCAGCCCCATATGCCCGTCCGTGAGCACCCGGCGGATGCGGGGCAGGGAGGCCTCGTAGGATGGCCCCTCATAAAGCTGCGCCGGATTGAGCGCGCTGAGGCGCCCGGCGTAGTCCTTGCCCTTGGGAATATGGATGATGTGGCTGTTTGCCATCAGCTCGGGCGTGGCAATATCCAGGATCGCCTCGGCGCCTTCGGCATCGGCAATCATCAGATGCGCTTTGCCCTGCCGTGCCTCCAGGCTGCCCCAGACGGGGCGGCTTTTGATCGAAGGTGGAAAATCGAATTTTGACATTATGTCCTCATGTGAGTCCTGGCGCCCGTCGGGAAGGCGGGAGGGGCCGCCTTCCCGGGGCAGCTGGGTCAGCCCTTTGCGGTGCGGATCGATTTGTCCTGATCGTAGAAGGGCATCTCAGCGGCGCGGGCCGCAATCAGGCTGCCGTCGCCATTGCGCACGGTAAGTTCGGTTCCGGGCTTGGCGCAATCCACCGGCATCCGGGCGATGCCGACATTGTGGTTGTTGACCTCTGAGTGCATGCCAAAGGTGACAACGCCGACCTTCTCGCCGTTCTGCAGCAGATCCGCGCCCTCATCCGCCGGAGCCGTACCCTCCAGGATGACGCCGTAGATCTTGAAGCGTTCCTTGCCTTGGGCGGCATAGTGGTTCTCGGCGCCGATAAAGCCGGTCTTGCCGGGGGAGACGGTGAATTCCAGCCCCAGCTCCCAGAGGGTGTCGCCGCAGGGTTCGCCCTCAAAGGGGTAGGTCTCTGAATTGTCGCCGGGATAGAACAGCAGGTAGCTTTCGGTGCGCAACAGATCAAGGGTGGAGAATTGCACCGGCCGGATGCCCATGTCCTTGCCGCCTTCGAGGATGCTGTCCCAAAGATGCACCGCATCCTTGGCCTGGCAAAAGATCTCATAGCCGCGCTCGCCGGTGTAACCGGTGCGCGAGATCATCACTGGGCAACCAAAGAGCTTGGTCTGGATAATGCCGAAGTAGGCCAGGTCGCGGATGCCGGGTACATGCCCGGCCAGGAAATCCACCGCAACGGGGCCCTGCAGCGACATATCATGCAGGTCGTCGTCAAAGATCACCGCGCAGTTTTTCGAAGCCGCAACGCTTGCGAGCTGCTCCATGCCGGTGCCGGTGCCATGCACCACCATCCAGGAGTTCACCGACAGGCGGTAGATGATGCAGTCATCCACGAATTTGCCCTGATCATTCAGGATCGAGGCATAGGTGGAGCGGCCGGGCATGATCTTTTCGACATTGCGGGTGGTGACCCGGTCGATGACCTGGGCGGCGTGCTCGCCCATCACATGCACCTTTTTCAGGCCAGAGACATCCATCAGCCCCGCCTTGGTGCGGATGGCCTCATAATCGGCCTTAGCCCGCTCCGGGCTGTGGTCATAGAACCAGGCGGTTCCCATGCCATTCCAGTCTTCCAGCTCTCCGCCAATCTCCGCATGGCGCTGCGCCAAGGCAGACCTTCTCCACATGATGGCCATCTGCAATCTCCCTAAGATCTCTTGTCATGTTCGCTGGAGATATTCAGGCCGAGATTGGAGTCAAAATCAATACTTCAGTGCAGATTTTTTTCCTAACAGGAATATTTAGCGGCTTAGCCCACAAAATATTTGGGCTAACTCGAGTCCTTTGGTGCAGCGCAGAATACCCGATCCCCCCTATTTCACAGGGGTTTTAGCTGAAATGCGACATCCCGGCGCGGCATTGCGGCAAGACGAATGGCATCACAAAACAGTTGACAGCCTCGGCTTCGCTGTATCCCCTAAGGATAATCTATTTCCTGTGGGGAAACTAAAAGCGACGCATTCCAACAACCAAAAGCGAACAGGGAGAGGAAACCGTGGACGGAAATCTCAACGCGCTGACGACAGTCTTTACCGAGTTTTATTACTGGGTGACCGTCGTCTTTATGTTCTTAATTCATGTCGGCTTCTGCATGTATGAGGTGGGGGCCAGCCGCCACCGCAACCATATGCATACGCTGATGAAAAACGTTATGGTCATCCCCTTGGTGACCGTCACCTTCTTCTTCTTCGGATGGTGGATCTACTGGGCTTTCCCGGATTTCCCCTTCTTCGGCGGCCTCAACCATGAGGCGGGCAATGCGAATCTGCCCTGGTCCGAGACCATGGGCACCAACCTGAGCGACCGAATCACCGGGGTGTTCTGGGCGGCCTTCCTCTTGTTCTCCTGGACCGCGGCTTCCATCGTCTCCGGCGCGGTGATCGAGCGGATCCGCTCTTCAGCGCTCTGGGTGCATGCTGTTCTTATCGGTTCTGTCTGGTGGATCATCGACGCTGCCTGGGGTTGGCACTATGCCGGCTGGATGGTGAAATACCTTGGCTATCACGATGCCTATGCCTCTGGTGTGATTCACGCCATTGCCGGCGGCTATGCCCTGGGTGTGATCATGGTGCTGGGGCCACGTATCGGCAAATTCGCCAAGGACGGCACGCCGCGCGATATCCCGCCGCATAATCCTTGGATGCTGACCATCGGGATCTTTCTGATCTACACCGGCTTCTGGGGCTTCTATGCGGCCTGCAACGTACCCGCGATTTCGCCTGAGGCGATTGGTGGCCAGATTACCGGCACTACCTGGACCGCAACCAATATCTATCTAGCGCCCACGTCACTGTCGGCAATCACCTTCAACTTCCTGATGTCCCTCTCTGGCGGGCTGATGGCGGCCTATGTGGTCTCTCGTGGAGATGCCTTCTGGACTTTCTCCGGCGGCTTGGCCGGGGTCATCACTGCTTCGGCGGGCAATGACCTCTATCACCCGATCCAGGCAATGCTGGTGGCAGCCGTTGGCGTGGTCATCGTCTACAACCTGCACTACTGGGTTGAGCGCCGTTTCAAACTGGACGATGCGGTCGGTGCGGTTGCCGTGCATGGCTATGCCGGCGTTGTCGGGCTGGTGATCTCCGGCTTCATGCTCTGGGGCGTGCCTGCCTCGCCATTCGAGGGCTATGCATCGATCAATCCCGTTGGCCAGACCGTCGGCGCCTTGATCATGTTCTTCGGGCTTGGCTTTATCCCCGCTTGGTGCGTTGCCAAGATGCAGGCCGCTGCCGGTGTCCTGCGGATCCCGGAGGAAGTCGAACTCCAGGGCCTCGATTACGCTGAGCACCATGCCTACGAGGATGCCAAGGCAGAGATCATCGAAGCCGACAAGGCCCATCTGGCCGCAGCCGCAACCCCTGCAGAATAAGGAGAGAGCGTTATGTCAACGATAGGATATGAAAGCTGGGCGGTGGATCTAGCCGAGGTCGGCGCGATCTACCCCTTCCAGGGTTCCGAAGTGTTGATGACCATACTGGGGGTGATCTTCTGGGTCGGATGGCACCGCATCCAGTTTGTCCGGGAAGGCAAGCATCTGGAGGAGGCCCGCCGTGCCGGCGATCCGGATAAGGTGCGGGAACTTCTGGAAAAATACTGACCGCAATCCCCTTGCGAAGAACAGAAAGAGCGGCTGGCTATCCGGCCGCTCTTTCTCTAACAGGAAAAAAATATTCCTGGCATTATTGATTGAGCCTGGCGTTGGTGATAGCGTCGAATCAACGAAACACCCTGACGGAGGACTGAATTCCATGTGCGGGATTGTAGGATTATTCCTCAAAGACCAGTCACTGGCGCCCCAGCTCGGCGCGATGCTGACAGACATGCTGATCACCATGACCGACCGCGGGCCGGACAGTGCCGGCATCGCGATCTACGGCGGCAGCGAGGCCGGGCGGGCAAAGCTCACCGTGCAATCGCATACGCCTGATGCCGATTTCGAAACCCTGGCCGCGGACCTCAGCGAAGCGCTGCAGGACCAGGTTTCCCTGCAGCAGATCGACACCCATGCGGTGCTGGATTTGGCCTCTGAGAAGCTGGCTGACGCGCGCCGACATCTGGCGGCGCATCATGACAGCGTGCGGGTGATGAGCGAGGGCGAGAGCCTGGAGATCTACAAAGAGGTGGGCCTTCCCAAAGATGTGGCGGCGCGCTTTGATCTCGGCAGCATGAGCGGCAGCCATGGCATCGGTCATACCCGCATGGCAACCGAATCCGCTGTCACCACCATGGGGGCGCATCCCTTCAACACCGGCCTCGACCAGTGCCTGGTGCACAATGGCTCGCTCTCCAACCACAACTCCCTGCGCCGCAAATTGCGCCGCGAAGGGGTGCATATCCAGACCGAGAACGACACCGAAGTTGGAGCCGCCTATCTGACTTGGAAGATGCGCGAAGGTGCTTCGCTGGGTGAAGCACTGGAGTCGAGCCTCGACGATCTCGACGGGTTCTTCACCTTTGTGGTCGGCACCAAGGACGGCTTTGGCGTGGTTCGCGACCCGATCGCCTGCAAGCCCGCGGTTATGGCTGAGACAGACCAATATGTGGCCTTTGGCTCGGAATACCGCGCCCTGGTCAACCTGCCCGGCATCGAAGACGCCCGGGTCTGGGAACCAGAGCCCGCAACGGTCTACTTCTGGAGCCACAACGATGCTTCGACCTCTCAGGACAAGGCGGCCTGATATGCAGCAATTTGATCTGGAAGCACAGGGGCTGCGCGCCCTCAACTCGACCCTGCATGAGCAGGCGGGCAGCAGCAATCAAACCCAATGGGAAGTGGTGAACCCGCGTGGCAGCCATGCCATCGCCGTCGGCCTCGACGCACCGATTGAGGTCAATGTGAAAGGCTCCACCGGCTATTATTGCGCCGGCATGAACCAGCAGGCCACCGTGCATGTGCATGGTTCTGCCGGGCCTGGCGTGGCCGAGAACATGATGAGCGGCACGGTGATTGTCGAAGGCGATGCCTCGCAATATGCGGGCGCCACCGGTCATGGCGGCACCCTAGTGATCAAGGGCAATGCCTCCTCGCGCTGCGGCATTTCGATGAAGGGCATCGACATCATCGTGCATGGCAATATCGGCCATATGTCCGCCTTCATGGCGCAGTCCGGCAATCTGGTGGTCTGCGGCGATGCCGGCGACGCCCTGGGTGACAGCCTTTACGAGGCGCGTCTCTTTGTGCGCGGATCGGTCAAATCGTTGGGGGCGGATTGCATCGAAAAAGAGATTCGGCCTGAGCACCTGGAACTGCTGGCAGAGCTTTTGGAACGCGGCGGCTGCGACGCCAAGCCGGAAGAGTTCAAACGCTACGGCTCGGCCCGCAAACTTTACAACTTCAACATCGACAATGCTTACTGAGGGGATGGAGATGAAAGACGACAATCACGGCATTCCCCGGACGGTTCCGATCCAGTCGGCAACCTTCAGCAATCCGATCAACGCCGAAATCCGCCGCGCTGCGGCCACCGGGATCTATGACATCCGCGGCGGCGGCGCTAAGCGCCGGGTTCCGCATTTTGACGATCTCTTGTTCCTGGGCGCCTCGATCTCACGCTACCCGCTGGAAGGCTACCGGGAGAAATGCGAGACCAAGGTCACCCTGGGCACCCGCTTTGCCAAGAAGCCGATCGAGCTGGAAATCCCGATCACCATCGCCGGCATGAGCTTTGGAGCCTTGTCCGGCCCCGCGAAAGAAGCGCTGGGGCGCGGCGCCTCGATGGCGGGCACCTCGACCACCACTGGTGACGGCGGCATGACGCCCGAGGAGCGCGGCCATTCCACCCAGCTGGTCTATCAGTACCTGCCTTCTCGTTACGGCATGAACCCCAATGACCTGCGCAAGGCTGATGCGATCGAGATCGTGGTGGGGCAGGGTGCCAAACCCGGCGGCGGCGGCATGCTCTTGGGGCAGAAGATCTCTGACCGGGTTGCGGAAATGCGCACCCTGCCAAAGGGCATCGACCAGCGCTCCGCCTGCCGGCACCCGGATTGGACCGGCCCCGATGATCTGGAGATCAAGATCCTGGAGCTGCGCGAAATCACCAATTGGGAAAAGCCGATCTACGTGAAGGTTGGCGGCACCCGGCCCTATTATGACACCGCTCTGGCGGTGAAGGCCGGCGCCGATGTGGTGGTTCTCGATGGCATGCAGGGTGGCACCGCTGCCACCCAGGATGTCTTTATCGAGCACGTTGGCCTGCCGACTCTGGCCTGTATCCGGCCCGCCGTGCAGGCGCTACAGGATCTGGGCGTGCACCGCGAGGTGCAGCTGGTCGTCTCCGGCGGCATCCGCACCGGTGCGGATGTGGCCAAGGCGATGGCGCTGGGGGCTGATGCAGTCTCCATCGGCACCGCCGCCATGGTTGCCATCGGCGACAATGACCCCAAGTGGGAAGAGGAATACCAGAAACTGGGCTCCACCACCGGCGCCTATGACGATTGGCACGAGGGCCAGGATCCGGCGGGCATCACCACCCAGGAAGCGAAACTCGCCTCCCGTCTGGACCCGGTCGAAGCGGGCCGCCGGCTGCGCAATTACCTCAGCGTGATGACGCTGGAGGCGCAGACCATCGCGCGCGCCTGCGGCCATAATCACCTCCACAACCTGGAGCCGGAGGACCTCTGCGCTCTGACGATGGAAGCCGCCGCCATGGCCAAAGTGCCCCTGGCGGGGACCGATTGGTATCCAGGCAAACCGGGTTTCTAAACAGCAATACCAAAGGCGCGGCGGTTTCATTGCTGCGCCTTTTTCAGATGAAAACAGGACAACAGGGAAAGGGGAGACAGACCATGACGACAGATCTGGCTGCTTTCGCCAAAGAAAAAGGCGTCAAGTATTTCATGATATCCTTCACCGATCTGTTCGGTGGGCAGCGGGCCAAGCTGGTTCCGGCGCGGGCAATCGCGGATATGCAAGAGGATGGCGCAGGTTTTGCAGGTTTTGCCACCTGGCTCGACCTCACCCCAGCGCACCCGGACATGCTGGCGGTGCCGGATCCCGACGCGGTGATCCAGCTGCCATGGAACCCCGAAATTGCTTGGGTGCCTGGCAATTGCGTGATGGAGGGCGAGGATGTCGCACAGGCGCCGCGCAACGTGCTGCGCCGTCTGATCAAAGAAGCTGCGGACGAGGGCCTTCACGTCAAGACCGGCATCGAGGCAGAGTTCTTCCTGCTGACCCCGGACGGCGAGCAAATCTCCGACCCCTTCGATAGTGCCGAAAAACCCTGCTATGACCAGCAGGCGATGATGCGCCGCCTGGATGTGATTCAGGAAATCAGCGACTACATGCTGGAACTCGGCTGGGGTGCTTACCAGAACGACCACGAAGACGCCAATGGCCAGTGGGAGATGAACTGGGACTTTGATGATGCGCTGAAGACCGCGGATAAGCACTCTTTCTTCAAGTTCATGGCAAAATCCGTGGCCGAGAAACATGGCTTCCGCGCCACCTTCATGCCCAAGCCCATCGAGGGTCTGACCGGCAATGGCTGTCATGCGCATATCTCCGTCTGGGACGCTGCGGGCTCGGATGCCAGCGTGAATGTCTTTGCAGGCGAGGGCGAGGGTCCGACCGGCGAAGTGGGCCTTGGTGAGCGCGGCAAGCACTTCCTCGGCGGTATCATGAAACATGCTTCTGCCCTGGCGGCGATCACCAACCCGACGGTGAACAGCTATAAGCGGATCAATGCGCCGCGCACCATGTCCGGGGCCACCTGGGCGCCCAATACTGTGACTTGGACCGGCAATAACCGCACCCATATGGTACGGGTGCCGGGACCCGGCCGTTTTGAACTGCGGCTGCCTGATGGGGCCACCAACCCCTACTTGTTGCAGGCGGTAATCATCGCAGCGGGGCTGTCCGGTATCCGTACCAAGGCAGATCCGGGCCCACGGCATGACATTGACATGTACGCCGAAGGCCATACCATCACCGATGCGCCGAAACTGCCTCTCAACATGCTGGATGCCCTGCGCGAATACGACAAGGACGAAGAGCTGAAGGCAATGATGGGCAAGGAGTTCTCCAACGCCTATCTGAAGATGAAGCAGCAGGAATGGAACTCCTTCGTGAGCCACTTCAGCCGCTGGGAGCGCGACAACACTCTTGACATCTAACTGTCCGGTTCCGGCAGGTCCACCTTCCCCAGGTTTCCCTCCCTGCCAATGCCCCGGCTTTGCGGCCGGGGTTTTTTGTTTCAGGCCGTTAGCTGGACGCAGGCGCCTGCTGCGCCGGAGCCTCCAGCCGCCAGTCGGGCACATCATTGACCAAAGAGAGCGCGGCCCGGCGCAGGCTGGCGCGCAGCCGTTCCACCGCCGGGCCTTCCATGGCGCAATCTTGAAGTGCGGCATCAAAGGTTTCGAGCCAGAGCTCCGCATCGGCCTCGCGGATCGGCACATGAGCATGGATTTCGCGCATGTTCATATGGCCAAAGCGTTCCTTATAATAGGCCCGCCCGCCCAGAAAACCGCAGAGGAATTCGAACTGCGTTTGCCGGGTGTGGTTGAGGCCATGGCCGCGGAAATGCAGCCGGTGCAGCGCATGCACCGCCGGGTCGGTTTCCATCCGGTCATAGAACCGCTCCACCAATTTCCGAAGGCGGGCCTCTCCGCCGATTTGCTCCAATGCGCTTTTCATCTCCGCTCCCAAACATTCCTGATGTGAAAAATAATTTAACACCAGTATTGCTTCGCCCGCAGCTTTGAGCAAGTCTGCTGGCGGGATTTCATGCGGGTTCTGTTGTTGCCCATGTTCGGTTCCTGGAGGGCCAATGAGTGCTTTAAGTCTAGGTTTGATTGCGGCCCTGTGTTGGGGCCTGCATGATTTCTCAGTCCGGTTTCTGAAGGATCAGGTGCCGCTGATGGGTTCCCTCATGGTGGTCCTGGCTGTGGGCCTGCTTTATGAGGCCGGCGGCATTGCTCTCGCAGGGGCGGGGTTTCTGCTGCCGGGCGGTGCCAGTTTCTACGCAGTGGCCGCCGGGCTTTGCTATCTGATCGCGGGCCTTGCCCTCTATGCGGCTTTCCGGCGAGGGCCGGTGGCCCTGGTGGCGCCGCTGATCGCCAGCTATCCGATCCTTTCGGTGCTCTTCGCGCTGTGGCAGGGGGCCGAGGTGCCGCTGTGGCAATGGCTGGCGGTGCTGATCATCGTTGCCGGAGTTGGCTTTGCCGCCGGCGGCGAGACAGAACATGAAACCGGGCATGGGGAGGAAAGCACCAATGCAGGCGGCGGAGGAACAGCCGTTGCCCTGTCGCTGATCGCTGCGGCGGGGTTTGCCAGCACCTTTGCCCTGGGCCAGACCGCTGCTCTGGTGGATCCGGCGGCGGCCAACCTGCTGACCCGTCTCACGGCGCTGACCCTCTTGCTGGTGCTGATGCTTCTGACTCACCAGTCCTTCTGGCCCGGACTGAAACCCCTGCCGGTTCTGATCGTGATGGGCCTCTTGGACGGGGTGGCGCTGCAATCGGTGCTGGCGGCGGGCAGCCTGCCACGGGCTGAATTCGCCTCGGTGGCCTCTTCGGTATTCGGCATGCTGACAGTCGTTCTAGCCTGGGCCTTTCTGCGCGAGACGATGCGCCTGCAGCAGTGGCTGGGCTGCGTGGCGGCCTTTGCTGGGATCGCTGTGCTGGCTTACTGAAGAGGCCTTGTCAAAACGGGTGCCAATTCAGACACCGGCGGCCCGGCCGGCATAGCGTTTGCGCTGCGCGCTCTGCTCAATGAGCCAGTTCTCGACAATCTGCTTTTCGGGAAAGCCTTTGTGGCTGGTGTTTTTCAGCAGGTAATAGCCGGACTCGGTGCGCACGGCCCGGTCTCCCAAGGGGCGGACCAACTCGCCGGCCTCCAGCAGGTGGTCCACCAGATGCCCCCAACCAAGTGCCACGCCTAGCCCATCCAGCGCGGCCTGGATCGCCAGAGGGTAGGTGTTGAAGGCTACCGCGCGCTCCAGCGGCGCATCGCTGACATCGCTGCGGGTCAGCCAGGTTTTCCAGGTCATCCACTCCGCATGGCTGCTGGTCACCTCGATCAGGTCAAGATCCGGCAAGGAGGCCAGATCCCCCGCCTTTGGGTTGCGCGCCAGATAGCGCGGGCTGCAGACGGGAAACACCGTCTCGCCAAAGAGCATATGCGACTCATATCCGGGCCAGTCGCCCTCGCCGCGCAGGATCGAGAGATCCATCTCATTGGCGAGGCATTCGGCGTCGCTGTCCGAAGAGACCAGGGTGATTTTCACCCGCGCGTTGGAGCGGTTGAACTTGCGCAGGCGCGGCATCAGCCAGAGTGCTGCAACCGAGTTTGTTGCCGCCAGATTGATCGAATTGGCCTGATGATTGGCAAACATGTCCCGGCTGGCCTCGCGCAGGATGTCCATCGAGCGCTCAACCGAGGTAAGCAGCGTGCCGCCCTGCTGGGTCAGAGTGATCGAGCGGTTGCCGCGCACAAAAAGCGGCACGTTGTAGTGCTGCTCCAAGAGGCGCACCTTGCGGCTGATTGCGGTCTCGGAGATGTTCAGCTCATCGCTGGCACGAGCAAAGCTGCCGGTTTTGGCTGCGGCTTCAAATGCTAAAAGATAGTCCAGCGGCGGAAGAATCTTCTTCTTGCTCAGCATGTGAACGGGCACTCCAGATTGGGCACTTGCAGCGCGAATGTTTATTTTTGGGGAATTTATTTTCCTGACAAGGAGTGCCCCGAATCGTCAATAGGCTGATTAAACCATGAAAATTATCATTTGCCTCTAATTTCTTTAGCCTAATGCAATCAAATCTCTTTGCAGAAATTCGTGAAGATACATGCAGAATGCCCTGAGCCGGGATCATCAGAATCCCGCGGCGGAAACGCCATAAAAGACCGCCAAAAGCACCAGGGAGCAACCATGAAACTTACACGCATCTTGTCCGCAGCCGCCTTGACCGCCGTAACCGGAAGCGCCGGCCTTGCCGCCGACAGCAGCGATCCGATTGTCATACCTGTCCACAACTGGTCCAGCCAGATTGTGATGTCCAATGTCGTCGGCCAGATCTTTGAAGAAATGGGCAACCACGTTGAATACGTCACCACCGACAGCCAGGCGGTCTATGAATCCGTCCGTCTCGGCGATGTCTCGCTGGAGATGGAAGTCTGGGAAGGCGCATTCGGTGCCTCCTTCCGTGCCGCGCTGGAAAAGGGCGGCTTGCATGATGCCGGCGATCACGATGCGGTCACCCGTGAGGACTGGTGGTATCCGCTCTGGACCAAAGAGGCCTGCCCGGGCCTGCCGGATTGGCAGGCGCTGAACGACTGCGCCCATCTCTTTGCCACCGCCGAGACCGGCGGCAAGGGCCGCTATCTGGACGGGCCGGTGGACTGGCTGAAGCACGGCAAGGAACGCGCCGAGGCGCTGGATTTGAACTTTACCGTGATCAACGCAGGATCTGCTGCGGCCCTTTGGGCTGAAATCGGCGCCGCTGAAGCAGAGAAGAAGCCGGTTCTGGTCTTCAACTGGACACCGAATTTTGCCGAAGCCGTCTGGCCGGGTGAATTTGTGAACTTCCCCGCCTGGGAAGACGGCTGCGACAAGGACCCGGCCAAGGGCCCGAACCCCAATGCGCTTTATGACTGCGGCAACCCGGCCAGCGGCTATCTGAAGAAAGCGGCCTGGGACGGTATGGAAGGCAAATGGCCCGCCGCATATTGTGCCCTGACTAAGATCTCCTTCACCAATCCGCAAATCGCCGAGATGGCAAAGCTGGTTGATACCGATGAACTGGAACCGGAAGAGGCCGCCGAAGAATGGCTGGCTGCCAATCGCGCGGCTGTTGATCCCTGGATCAGCGCCTGCAAAGGCTGACTTTCGCTCTAGATCTATACGTGGCCCGCGGCACAACCCGCCGGGCCGCGTTTGCCCCCAGTACCGGACCTTCCCATGCCCTCCTCATCCCCCGTGATCTCAGCCAAAAACGTCTGGAAGCTCTTTGGAGCCTCGCCAGAGAAATATCTCGCCAATATGGCCCCGGGCCGCTCCTTCGATGATATCCGCGCCGATGGCTACATTGCCGGGGTCAAGGATGTTTCGATCGAGGTCGGGCACGGCGAAATGCTGGTGATCATGGGGCTGTCCGGGTCCGGCAAATCCACCCTGGTGCGCTGTTTTTCCCGCCTGCACGACATCACCGGCGGCACCATCGAGGTCGAGGGCCAGGACATCATGGCCATGGATGAGCGCGCGCTGATTGAGCTGCGCCGCAACAAGATGGGCATGGTGTTCCAGTCCTTTGGGCTGCTGCCGCACCGCACGGTTCTGGAGAATGTGGCTTTTCCGCTAGAGATGCGCGGCCAGGACCGTCACGAACGCCGTGCCCGCGCGCTGGAGGTGATCCGCCTGGTCGGGCTGGAGGGGCGCGAAGAATACTTCCCCCGCGAGCTTTCCGGCGGCCAGCAGCAGCGGGTGGGCATTGCGCGCTCATTAGCGATTGAGCCGGACATCTGGTTCCTGGATGAGCCTTTCTCGGCGCTGGATCCGCTGATCCGCCGCGAGATGCAGGATGAGTTCCTGCGCCTGCAGGAGATGCTGGGCAAGACCATTGTCTTCATCACCCATGACTTCGACGAGGCCCTGCGCCTGGCGGATCGGATTGCCATCATGCGCAATGGCGCGGTGGAGCAATGCGACACCCCGGATCAGATTGTGATGAATCCGGCCACGGAATATGTGGCCAAATTCACCGAAGAGATCGACAAGGCCCGCGTTGTCCACGCCCGCGGGCTGGCCTCACCGCTGAATGGCACCGCAGTGGAGGGCGCTGCAATCGATGGCGGCGCTACGATCCATGATCTCGCACGCCTCTTGATCAATGACACCCGCGCGCATCTACCCGTCGCCGATGCCAAAGGAGCCGTGACCGGCGTGCTGCAGCGGCAAAAGGCGCTTGATCTCCTGCTGGGAGACGCCTGATGGCCACGCTCTCAACCGATTTACCAAAAAAGGCGCCGGGGTCCGGCACCAAGGCCCAGGTGCTGCAGCTGCTGCTCGGCGCGGCTGCCCTGCTGACCCTGGCGCAATACCTGAACCTGCTGCCCGCCTGGCTGCACCGCTTGCCCGAGGGAGTTATCCCGCCCACGGCGCAGATCTTGGACGCGGTTTTTGCCTTCATTCAGAATGATCTGGGCCTCATCCATGTCACCCGTTTCATTGCCGAGGGGCCGCTTGAGTTCCTCCTGGATACCTCTGCCAACCTGCTGGAAGGCAAACGCCGCTGGCCCTATCTGGGGCCGGTGCCCTGGGCGGCTGTGGCCGGAGTGGCCGGTGTTATTGGCTATGCGCTTGGCGGCTGGCGGCTGGCAGCCCTTGGAGCGGGGACCTTCATCTGGACCGCATTGATCGGCCAGTGGAAAATGGCGATGCAAACCATGTCGGTGCTGACCGTCGCCGCCCCTTTGGCCTTTGCCATCGGCCTGGGCTTGGGCATCGCTGCCTGGAAGTTCGCTTGGGTTGAGCGGGTGCTGAAACCCATGCTCAGCGTGCTGCAGACCCTGCCATTCTTCACCTACCTTCTGCCGGCGGTGATCTTTTTTAAAGTCGGGCCAACAGCCGGGGCTGTGGCGACGGTGATCTTTGCCATCCCACCGATGATCCTGATGACCACCCTGGGCCTGAAAAAGGTCAGCCCTGAGGTGATCGAGGCCGGAAAGATGTCCGGCTGCTCGCGCTGGCAGATGCTGCGCCATGTCTATGTACCTGCCGCCCGCACCGAAATTTTGGTGGGCGTAAATCAGGTGATCATGCTCTGCCTCGCCATGGTGGTTCTGACGGCCTTTATCGGCATGCCGGGGCTGGGCGCCAAGTTATTGGCGATGATGGGCAGCTTCAAACTGGGCCGCTCCTTTGAGATCGGTGTCACCATCGTGCTGCTCGCGGTCACCCTGGACCGGATGTCCAAAGCCTGGGTGGTGAAACAGCCGGTGCATTTTGAAAAGGGCACACCCTGGTGGATCCGTCACCGCATGGTGCTGACGGCGCTGGGGGTCTTTCTGGGCTTTATCCTGCTGGCGCAGCTCTTCCCGATCCTGGGCAGCATCGGGCGTAAGCAGCACTTTAGCCAGGGCAAGGAAATCGACGTGCTGATCAAGGGTTTCCTGGCGCTGGACGGTATCCGCGCGGTGACCGAATGGCTGCGCTGGTTCCTCAATGTAAAAGTACTGATCCCCTTCCGCGATACCCTGCTGTCAATCCCAACCCCGGCATTCATCCTGATGGTGGTGAGCTTCTCCTACTGGCTGGGGGGGCGCCGTCCGGCGGTCTTTGCGGCGATCTTCTTCACCATCGTGGCCTTCTCCGGCTGGTGGGACCGGTCCATAATTACGCTTTATGCAGTGATCTCGGCGGTGGTGCTGGCGATGATGATCGGCATTCCGCTGGGCATTCTGGCCTCGCGCTCCGAGGCCTGGTCGCGCCGGGTGCTCCTGGCCTGCGACACCGCGCAGACCTTCCCCAGCTTTATCTACCTGATCCCGGCGATCATGCTCTTTGGCGTCAATGATGTGGCGGTGGTTTTCTCGATCCTGATCTTCGCCACGGTGCCGCTGACCCGTTACACGGTGGAGGGCCTGCGCACCGTGCCCCCGGAAATGACCGAGGCTGCGGATATGTCCGGCTCCACCCGGCGGCAGAAACTCCTGTCAGTGCAGCTGCCTCTGGCGCTGCCCACCATGGCGGTGGGCTTCAACCAGGCGATCATGTTTGCCTTCTTCATGGTCATCATCGCCGCCTTCATCGGCACCCAGGATCTGGGCCAGGAGCTGCAGCGTACCCTGGCGGGAACCGAGCTGGGCAAGAACTTTGTGCTGGGGCTCAACGTCTCTTTGATGGCGCTCACCTTTGACATGGCAATCACAGCCTGGGCAGAGCACCGCAAACGGGCCCTCGGCCTGGATTGATAGAGCAGGGAAGATCAGAAAATGAACGTGCAACCGATCTTTGAAGTGCCCTTTGAGCGGCGCGGCGTGCTGGCGCCTGGCTTGCCCATCTTGCCCCACGGAGTAGAGCGCCACCCGGTTCCGGGCGCAGGCTCCCGTGCTGTTGCCATCGCCAAAGGGGATCAGATCACCCTCTTGGACCGCGACGGCATGCAGATGGCAGAGATGGTGATCTTTACCCCCGACCGCAGCTCGCGCGCCGGATACCTGGGCGCAACAGGGCAGGGGCAGCCCGACGGGATCATCGCCACGCTTGCAAATGGTTCCCGCTCCGGCCGCAAGGTGCTGCGGGCATTGGAAGCCGCCGGTTTCGACATCGGCCAGGGCGACGCAATTCGCGTCTTTGAGGAAGGTTCCCAGGCCGGCGACATGGCGAGTTTTACCGCCGAAGTAGACGGCCTCTTGATCGTCGCGGCCCCCGGCGCGCCGATGCGGCCCGAAGAGCAGAACCCGCCGACGGATATCATCCTCTATGTGAAACGCGCCGCCCCCGGGCGGGAAAAACCCGATATCACCGCCCCGGATCCGCTGGCAGACCCTTTGCAGGACTACAATATCCTGCCGGGCAATGCCCAAAGCTATGAGGTGAAGGCGGGAGAGTTCATCCAGATTCTGGACGTAAAGGGCCGCGAATGTTCTGATTTTCAGGCCTTTAGCCTGCGCGCCCTGGACAAGGGGATCGAGCGCGAGATTGACCCGACCACGACCCGCAGTCTGATGGGCAATCTCTATCCGGCACCAGGGATCTTCTCCAAGTACTGGTCGGTGGATCAGGAGCCCTTGGTGGAAATCGTGCAGGATACCTGCGGGCGTCACGACACCTTTGGGCTGGCCTGCACCGCCCGATACTATGAAGATCTGGGCTATCCCGGCCACATCAATTGTTCGGACAATATCAACCGGGATCTGGCGCAATACGGCATCAGACCGCGCGGTGGATGGCCGGCCATCAACTTCTTTTTCAACACGCTTCTGGACGAGACCAACGCGATCAGCATGGATGATCCCTGGTCACGCCCCGGCGACTATGTGCTGCTGCGCGCGCTCACCGATCTGGTCTGCGTCAGCACCGCCTGTCCCTGCGACATCGACCCGGCCAATGGCTGGAACCCGACGGACATCCAGGTCCGCACCTATAAGGCGGGAGAGGATTTCTCCCGCTCCATCGGCTACAGAAAATCTGCGGAGGCGGATGTGGAAAAAACTAAGAAAACCGCGTTTCATGAGTGTTTTGCACGCCATACCCGCGATTTCATCGAATACAATGGCTATTGGCTGCCCAATACCATGACCAATCACGGCGCTATCGCCGAATACTGGGCCTGCCGCGACAAGGTGGCGGTGATGGATCTGAGCCCGCTGCGCAAATACGAGGTGACGGGCCCCGATGCCGAAGAGCTGATGCAGCTCTGTGTGAGCCGCAACATGAAAAAGCTGAGCGTAGGCCAGGTGGTCTATACCGCCATGTGCTACGAGCATGGCGGTATGATCGACGACGGCACCGTCTACCGGCTGGGTGAGACCAACTTCCGCTGGATCGGCGGCAATGACACAAGCGGCCTCTGGCTGCAGGAGCAGGCTGGCAAACGCGGCCTCAATGTCTGGGTGCGGAACTCGACGGATCAGCTGCACAATATCGCAGTGCAAGGCCGCCACAGCCGCGAGATTCTCAGCCGGATCTTCTGGACCCCGCCGCAGCAGCCCGCCGTTGAGGAACTGCCTTGGTTCCGCCTGACCGTCGCGCGGGTGGGGGATGTCGCCGGAACTTCGGTGGTGATTTCCCGCACCGGCTACTCCGGCGAGTTGGGCTATGAGATTTTCTGCCACCCCAAGGACGCGGTGGAGATCTTTGACCGGGTCTGGGAGGAGGGCCAGGAGTTTGGCATCACCCCGCTGGGGCTGGAAGCACTGGATATGCTGCGCATCGAAGGCGGACTGATCTTTGCGGGCTCCGAGTTTGACGACCAGACCGATCCCTTCGAGGCCGGCATCGGCTTCACCGTGCCGCTGAAATCCATGGAAGATGACTTTATCGGCCGCACCGCTGTTGAGGAGCGCAAAGCCCATCCGCATCGCAAGCTGGTCGGCTTTGAGGTCGAAGGCGGAACTATACCGGCGCCCGGAGATTGTGTCCGCATAGGGCGCGCCCAGGTGGGCGAGATCACCAGCGCGATGAAATCTCCGATTCTAGGCAAGGTCATCGCCTTAGGCAGGGTCTCCACCACCCATGCGGAGATCGGGACCGAAATTGAGATTGGTCAGTTGGACGGGCAACAGAAACGGCTGCGCGCCAAAATCGTACCCTTCCCGCATTTCGACCCGAAGAAAGAGCGCGTGAAGGGTAACTACGACTAAAACCCTGCGCCGTTTGGTGCCGCCGGACAGGAGAGGCGACATGCCCGAAGACATCCCGCCAGTGACCCTGGGGCTTCTGGTCTTCCCCGGCTTTCCTATCGCGGCGCTTTCCTCCTTTGTCGAACCCTTGCGGGCGGCCAATGAAATTGCAGGCAAAGAGGCCTTTCGCTGGCATATCCTTGGCGAGGACGACAGCATGGTGCCCTCCTCTGCCGGGGTGCTTGTCACACCGGATGCAGCCTTGGCGGAAGCTGAAGCTCTGCAGCATTTGCTCTTTGCTTCCAACCCCAATGCGCGGTTTGAAAACCCGGCGCGGTCCAAAGCGGCCCTGCAGCGGCTTATGCGCCAAGGCACCCGCTTGGGTGCTGTCAGTGGCGGGGTCTTCCCGCTGGCTCGGACTGGCTTGGTAAAAGAACAACCAATTTCGGTGCATTGGTGCTATGCGGCGGCTTTCCAAGCGGAGTTTCCATTTTTTTCAGTGCAAAGCAGCGTCATCAGCCAGGGGGGCGGCATGACCAGCATCTCTGGCACCCTGGCTCTGTTTGACCATATGCTTTCGCTGGTGGGGGAGCACCTGGGGCCGGAGATCATGGCAGAAGCCGCCTGCTGGTTCCAGCATCCCTTTGTGCGCAGCCCCACGATACCACAGAAACTGCCGGCCTTGGCAACGGCAAAGAGCCAAGATCTCTTGCCCAAACAGGTAGTGCGCGCGATCCAGTATTTCACCGAGAACATTGAATACCCCGTCTCCATGACCAGTGTCGCCGAGGCCATTGGCATTTCCACCCGCAACCTGGAGCGCAGTTTCAAGGAGGCAACCGGCCAAAGCCCACTGAAGTACTACCGCAAGATGCGAATGAAACAGGCCCGCCAGCTGGTGCTTTACACCAATGACAGTATTGCTGAAGTGGCCTTTATGGTGGGCTATTCATCATCCGGGACCTTCCGGCGTCACTATAAAGAGGCCTTTGGCATCCCTCCTGATACCGACAGACAGGCAAAGGGTGGGTTCCGGCTAGACTTCGAAGACTGCCTGCCGTCTTGAGTACGTTCAAACCCAGGTGCTGATGCCACGGGCTAATTCTGTTGCAACCGTATTGATGTGGTTTTGGCAGGTAGGAGAAAGAGCATCTTTCCGAGGCCTCAGGCGGCATAGGCCTCACCGATCTTTTGAATTTCAGCGATCACCCTTTGCCGAAGGCTCTCCGGGGTAATGACCTCAGCCTCTTGACCTAGAGAGAGAATATCCCGGATGGCGGTATCTCCTAGTTCCACATGCGCAGCCCTGAGAAACTGACCCGAGGCGTGACGGGCTGAGATTTCAACCTCCGTTCGAAATCAGCAATCCAGGCGCCCCAGAAGCTAAGGAGATAGAACCCTTCTGGCCAAGAGAAAGATCTGTCCAAAATCTCGATACCCTGGATATTTGCAATTTTGTAGACCCGCGGAGTTTGCACCTCTGCCACCAGGTATCAACTCCCCGCTTTGAGAACGAATGCCAGAGGGGAAACAACAGGATCCACAACGCCCTTCCAGCTTTCGTATCTGATCGAGAGTTGTTTCTGTTCCCAGGCGGCGGTGGCAACCACTTTGACGAAAGGGGCAAGGTCTTTCCTTCGGTACCAGCCCAATGGATCCAACAGAAACCGTTCAGAAACCACAGCCGCCTGGTCACGCATAGCACCTGAAAGCGCGGTGAGGATTTTCAATTCGGTCCGGTTCGCGGTTTCCGGCGCCCCAGATCATGCAAGGCGGGTCCGAAACCGGAGAGCAACAAACTGCTGGCTTCCTCTGCATCTAAACCAGTTAGACGCTTTTGGTAGCCATCGAGCAGTTTGTACCCGCCATTGCGGCCAGGTTCAGCATTAACAGGGACGCCTGCATAGCTGAGCTGGTCGATGTCTCGATGAATTGTGCGCAGGCTGACCTCAAGCTCCTGGGCCAATTGTTCAGCCGTCTTTTGGCCACGCGTTTGAAGGCGCATCAGGATCGAAAGCAAACGTGAAGATTTCATCTCACCCTCATTTAATCATGACATATGATGTCATATTAATTGCAGTAAGCCTGTGCATGTTACGATAAAAGGAAAACCCATGCACACCGATCTGATCTCTGAGATGGCGCAGACTGCTCAGAATGACTTTGACTTCATGTTTGGCAGTTGGAAGGTTCGCCACAGAAGGCTTCGAGAACGTCTTAGCGGTTGCCAGGATTGGGATGTTTTTGAGGGGACTTCTCAGACCGTGCCAATCCTGGCGGGCAATGGAAATCTGGAAGACAACTTTGTGAACTTTCCGGGAGGCGCCTATCATGCCATTGCACTGCGCAGTTTTGACATCAGTTTGCAGCAATGGGCGATTTGGTGGCTCGATGGCCGCTCACCCCATAGATTGGATACGCCGGACAAAGGAAGCTTTGATGGTGACATCCGCACGTTTTTTGCCCGCGACACCCTGGATGGCCAGCCCTTTGTGGTGCGCTTCCTCTGGACAAAAGGCAAAAGCCCGCGTTGGGAACAGGCCTTCTCTCAGGATGGAGGCGTCAATTGGAAAACCAATTGGATGATGGAATTTGGCTCAACTCTGACTTGAGCGGATTGTCTTACCAGGGATTTCGTCAGGCTTAATGGCCAAGCCAAGGCATCTTCCGGGGATAGATCCTCCTATGAAAAAGCTAGATCGGCCCCAAAAGGTAGATCTCCCCTCGAATTGGATCGGAAAAATTTTTAACATAATGAACCTTATCGATGCAAAATGTTGTAGCCGGGAGCGCGCTACCCTGAAGTGCGACTCCTATTAGAAAACAATGAGTTATCTAATAGGAGATCATGGCATGGGAGCTGTTTACACGCAACTGTCGCTTCAGGAACGTCGCAGAATTGAAAACTGGTGGCACGCCAAAGTCCCCGTCCGAGAGATGGCGCGTGTTCTGAAGCGACACAAGTCGACGATCTTTCGTGAGATCAAACGCAACTTCTGGGCGGATGATGCGTTCCCAAAGAAGTATGCGGGTTACTTTGGTCATGCCGCTCAGTTGCAGACTGACAAGCGAAGATCTGTGCAGCGCAAGCTGATCCGACATCCTGAGCTGTGCCAGACGGTTGTGCAGCGGATCAAACAAGGCTGGACACCCGAGCAGATCGGCAACCGCATGATCTACGAAGGCGTGAAACTACGCGTCTGCCAGGAAACGATCTATCGCTATATCTACTCCAAGGAAGGCATGGCGCAGGAGCTTTGGTGGTACCTGCCCGAGCACCGCAAGGCCCGCAGACCGCGTCGCGCCAGAAAGCGCCAGGCACCGAAGTTTGACCGCGATGTCAGTATCCTGTTCCGCCCCGACGACGTGGCGCATCGCCGTCAGTTCGGCCACTGGGAAGGCGATTTGATGCTGTTCAAACAGAAGTTTGGCCAATCAAACATCACATCACTAGTCGAGCGCGTTAGCCGGTTCACCGTGTTGCTGAAGAACCCAAGCAAGCGCACCAAGCCCGTGATGGGCAAGATCATGAAGGCCGTGCGCGACCTGCCCCACATCGCACGCCGTTCGATCACTTTCGATCGTGGTACTGAGTTCGTCAGCTGGCCCCACCTTCAGGCCGAGATCGGAACGCAGACCTGGTTCTGTGACCCGTCTTCACCGTGGCAGAAAGGCACGGTCGAAAACACAAACCGACGCGCTCGAAGGTGGGGTGCACGCTACCTTCAAGTGCGACTGCTAAACGGCGCCAACATTCGACAAAACTTGCACGAATCCCATTTTTTTAGCGAATAATCACGAAAAAATGCGGCGAACGCTAGTTTCCATGAACACGGACTGGATGCCAAATACCGTCGATTGCTTCAAAGCACCCGATGTCTCACCGTGGCATGGACTGAGAATGAAGAGCAGCGCAGTAGTCTCCATCGCAAACTTTCGGCATCAAGTTGTCCGGTAAGTTTGCGACAGAGGCGTATTGTTCAGTTCATCACCTTGCAAGCCGACCTTGCTTAGTATACCACAGCATACAGTAAAGTCGCCCCGGTGCTTCCGAAGATTCGGAGCACCGGCATTTGGGTTTGATCCAACTATATCGTAGGGACTGTCATGAGCTTGTACACCGGCTACCTAGCAGAGATTGAAACACGCAAGAAGGATGGTTTGCATCCTAAGCCGATTGATGATGGTGCTCTTGTAGCCGAGCTGATAGCGCAGATCAAAGACACCAACAATGCGCATCGTGACGCATCCCTAGACTTCTTTATCTACAACACCTTGCCTGGCACAACTTCGGCAGCTGGCGTGAAAGCCCGCTTCCTAAAAGAAATCATCCTGGGCAAGGAAGCTGTGGAAGAAATCTCCACCGAATTCGCATTCGAGCTGCTGTCCCATATGAAAGGTGGCCCATCGGTTGAAGTGCTGCTTGATCTTGCTTTGGGCGATGATCAAGAGATTGCAAGGCAGGCGGCCGAGGTCCTGAAATCGCAGGTCTTCCTCTATGAAGCAGACACGGATCGCCTGGAAGACGCCTTTAAAGCTGGCAATTCCGTGGCCAAGGACGTTCTGCAAAGCTATGCTGAAGCGGAGTTTTTCACCAAACTGCCAGACCTCGACGAAGAGATCAAAGTGGTGACCTATATTGCCGGCGAAGGTGATATTTCAACCGATCTTCTGTCCCCAGGCAATCAGGCGCATTCCCGTTCGGATCGCGAGCTGCATGGCAAGTGCATGATGTCCGAAAAGGCTCAGCAGGAAATCGAAGCGCTCAAACTGCAGCATCCTGACAAACGCGTGATGCTGATCGCCGAGAAAGGCACAATGGGTGTCGGATCCTCGCGAATGTCTGGCGTCAACAACGTTGCACTCTGGACCGGCAAACAGGCTTCTCCCTATGTGCCCTTTGTGAACTACGCGCCCGTTGTTGCCGGCACCAACGGTATTTCGCCGATCTTCCTGACCACTGTTGGTGTGACGGGCGGCATCGGCTTGGACCTGAAAAACTGGGTCAAGAAGGTCGATGAGGATGGCAATCCGATCCTGAACAACGATGGCAACCCTGTTCTTGAGCAGAAATTCTCGGTCGCGACCGGCACCGTTCTGACCATCAACAGCAAGACCAAAAAGCTCTATAGCGAAGATGGTTCGGAAGAGCTGGTCGACGTGGCCGGTGCCTTCACTCCACAGAAGATGGAGTTCATGAAAGCGGGCGGCTCCTATGCGATCGTCTTTGGCAAGAAATTGCAGACATTTGCCTGTGAGGCCTTGGGGATTGAGCTGAAATCAGCCTTTGCGCCCTCCAAGGAAATCAGCCATGAGGGTCAGGGCCTGACCGCGGTTGAGAAGATCTTTAACAAGAATGCCCGCGGCTCTACCCCCGGCAAAACCCTGCACGCTGGATCTGACGTGCGTGTTAAGGTCAATATCGTGGGTTCGCAGGACACCACCGGCCTGATGACCAGCCAGGAACTGGAAGCCATGGCGGCGACCGTGATCTCTCCTTCGGTGGATGGGGCCTATCAGTCCGGCTGCCACACGGCTTCGGTCTGGGACCTGAAGGCGCAGGCCAATATCCCGAAACTGATGTCTTTCATGAATAACTTTGGCCTGATCACCGCACGTGATCCCAAAGACGAATATCACGCCATGACCGATGTGATCCACAAGGTGCTGAATGACATCACCGTGGATGATTGGGACATCACCATTGGCGGCGACAGCCACACGCGCATGTCCAAAGGTGTTGCTTTTGGCGCCGACTCCGGAACGGTTGCCCTGGCTCTGGCGACAGGTGAAGCCTCTATGCCGGTCCCTGAATCGGTTAAAGTGACCTTCAAAGGCACAATGGCGGATCACATGGATTTCCGTGATGTGGTTCATGCGACCCAGGCGCAGATGCTGAAACAGCACGGCGACAATGTCTTCCAGGGACGTATCATCGAGGTGCATATCGGCACGCTTCTGGCGGACCAGGCCTTTACCTTCACCGACTGGACTGCGGAGATGAAGGCGAAGGCGTCGATCTGTATCTCCAATGATGAGACCCTCATCGGTTCGCTGGAACTGGCCAAGGGCCGCATCCAGATCATGATCGACAAGGGCATGGACAATGCGGCGGGCACCCTGCAGGGCCTCATCGACAAGGCGGACAAGCGTATCGCAGAAATCCGCTCTGGTGAGAACCCCGCGCTGACCCCGGACAGCACTGCCAAGTACTTTGCCGAAGTCGTGGTCGACCTCGACGAGATCGTTGAGCCGATGATCGCTGACCCAGACGTCAACAATGCTGATGTCTCCAAACGCTATACCCATGACACCATCCGCCCGATCTCTTTCTACGCAGCAGAGAAGAAGGTTGACCTGGGCTTTGTCGGCTCTTGCATGGTGCATAAGGGTGACATGAAAATCGTCGCCCAGATGCTGAAAAACCTGGAAAAGACCAATGGCGAAGTGAAATTCAACGCCCCATTGGTTGTCGCAGCGCCGACCTACAACATCATTGATGAGATGAAGGAAGAGGGCGATTGGGAGATCCTGCAGCGCTACTCTGGCTTTGAATTTGATGACTTCATGCCAAAGAGCAAGGCCCGCACCGAGTATGAGAATATTCTCTACCTCGAACGTCCGGGCTGTAACCTCTGCATGGGGAACCAGGAAAAGGCGGCCAAGGGCGACACGGTTCTGGCTACCTCTACCCGCTTGTTCCAAGGCCGCGTTGTGGAAGATAGTGCTGAGAAAAAGGGCGAATCCCTGCTTGCCTCTACTCCGGTTGTTGTTCTGTCGGCAATCTTGGGCCGCACCCCAACCCTGGAAGAATATAAGGCTGCAGTTGAAGGGATTGATCTGACTAAGTTCGCCCCGCCCCTGGCTGTTCCGGCAAGTTCCAAGTCGGCTCACTTCTAAGTCTCGGATCCATTCGAAAATCCTGAAGCGTCGCCATCTTGGCGGCGCTTTTCTTTTTGGGGTCCTTTCTTGTTTTGGCGCCCCTCCGATGCCGAACAGTGGCTCCTGCTCCTTCCCCAAGGCTCCTGATCCGTTGGAATTTTTCCATCGACTTAATTATACACTTGAATAATTACTGGAATCGCGGCTTACTGCTAGCAGCAATTCCGGGGTGAGACGACATGGATAGAGCCACAGCTGCGGCGCCAGAGCAGGAACCAGAGCCTCGTCGAGAAGCCATCCGGGTCGAAAACCTGCATAAATCATTTGGCTCGTTGGAAGTGTTGAAGGGCGTAGATCTGACGGCACAGCAGGGCGATGTGGTTGCGATCATCGGCGGCTCTGGTTCGGGGAAATCCACCATGCTGCGCTGCATCAATTTCCTCGAGACGCCAAGCTCCGGCAAGATCGTAATCGGTGGAGAGGAAGTGGCGATGCGGGCTGATGGCAGCCCGGCCAACCAAAAACAGATCGAACGTATCCGCACCAAGCTCGCAATGGTGTTTCAGCAGTTCAATCTGTGGACCCACAGGACATTGTTGGAAAACGTGATTGAGGTGCCGGTGCATGTACTGAAAATGCCAAAGCCGCAGGCAATTGAGCGTGCCCGCGAATTGCTTGCACGTGTGGGACTTGGCGGCAAGGAAGACACCTTTCCGGCCTATCTTTCTGGTGGTCAACAGCAGCGAGCAGCAATTGCGCGTGCTCTGGCTGTCGATCCTTCAGCAATGCTGTTTGATGAACCCACCTCTGCCCTTGATCCTGAACTCGTCGGAGAGGTGCTGACCGTCATTCGCGATCTGGCCGCAGAGGGGCGTACCATGTTGCTAGTCACCCATGAAATGAAGTTTGCGCGCGAGGTCGCGAACCATGTTGTCTACCTCTACCAGGGGCGCATCGAAGAGCAGGGCCCACCTGCCGAGGTCTTTGGCAATCCGCAATCAGAGCGTCTGAAACAATTCCTCAGTTCAGTCGGCTGACAGACCAAGAACCAAATAATTCAACCGGGAGAAAACCTCATGAAACTAAAGACACTGCTTGTCGCGGCCACCGCAGCCGCCGCCCTGACTGCTGGCGCTGCCACTGCTGAACAAGTCAAGATCGGCATCGCGGCGGAACCCTATCCACCGTTCTCCTCACTTGACAGCTCTGGCAATTGGGTCGGCTGGGAGATCGAAGTGATCAATGCTGTATGCGCCGCTGCAGAGCTGGACTGCGTTATCACGCCTGTGGCCTGGGATGGCATCATCCCCTCTCTGACCGGGCAGCAGATTGACGCCATCATGGCCTCTATGTCGATCACCGAAGAACGTTTGAAAACAATCGACTTTTCCGACCCTTACTACAATACGCCTGCGGTTATTGTAGCGGACAAGTCGATGGATATCGCGCCAACGCCAGACTCATTGGCCGGAAAAATTGTCGGCATCCAAGCCTCGACCATTCACCAGGCCTATGCACAAGAGTACTTCAAAGGCGCTGAGCTGAAGGTCTATCAGACCCAGGACGAAGCAAACCAGGACCTGTTTGCAGGCCGCATTGACGCAACCCAAGCGGATAGCATTGCTATGGCCGATTTCGTAAACTCCGGAAACGGAAGCTGCTGCGAGATTAAGGGGGCTGTCGCGGATGACCCTGCAATCCTGGGCCGTGGAGTTGGCGCAGGCGTGCGCAAAGGAGAGACCGAGCTTTTGGAAGCACTGAACAAGGGCATCGCTGCGATCCTGGCCGATGGCACCCACGAAAAGATCACCGCAGGCTATTTCACCACCAGCATCTACTAAGGTGCTGCCGTGACCGGACTGCTTGAGATACTGGGCCTCGGCGCCAGCGCGGAACTGCTGTCGCTGTCGGGCTGGGGCGGCAACCTCCTACGTGGGCTTGCCAATTCCCTGCAAATCGCCTTTGGGGCCTTTGGGCTGGGGCTGGTGATTGGGCTGTTCGGAGCCTATGGCAAACTCTACGGCGGGAAGGTCACGCGTGATCTTCTCGCCATCTACACTACGGTGATCCGGGCGGTGCCGGAACTGGTGCTGATCCTGATCCTCTATTACGTGGGCAGCGATATCATCAATCAGATCTCCGAAGCTATGGGCGGTGGTCGCGTTGAAATCAACGGTGTCGCCGCCGGCATCTGGGTCCTGGGCGTGGTTCAGGGGGCCTATGCCACCGAAGTGCTGCGCGGAGCTATTCAGGCGGTGCCAACCGGGCAGATAGAGGCCGCAAAATCCTATGGCATGCCTGCCATTATGATCATGCGACGGGTGACCATTCCCGCGATGATGAGTTTTGCGGTGCCCGGACTGGCAAACCTCTGGCTGATCGCTACCAAGGATACAGCGCTTCTGGCAGTCGTGGGCTTCAATGAGCTGACACTGGAAACACGTCAAGCGGCCAGCAGCACGCGGGCCTATTTCACTTTTTTCCTGGCCGCCGGTTTTCTCTACCTGATGGTAACGCTTTGTTCTGGAGCTGTTTTCGCTCGAATTGAAAAATGGGCTCGGCGTGGACAGCCTTCGCTCAAGGAGGGCTCCGCATGATCAGCCTAAAGGAGTTGGCGCAGCCCCACCGCATCGTGATGATGGTGCTTTTTGCCCTTTTTGTACTCTGGTGCGCGATCTCGCTGCGCTGGGATTGGATTCCGAAATATGCCCCCCTTGCGCTGGAAGGGCTTTGGACCACAATCTGGATCCTCGCGGTGAGTACTTTCCTTGGGTTTCTCCTGGCGATACCTCTGGGCCTCACTCAGGCTATCGGGCCTTGGTACCTGTCCGTTCCGGCCCGCACTTTTTGTACCATCATCCGAGGAACGCCCCTGCTGTTGCAGATCTGGCTTCTGTACTATGGGTTAGGCTCTCTGTTTCCACAGTTTCCCTGGATCCGTTCATCTGAATTGTGGCCCTATCTGCGTCAGGCCTGGCCCTATGCGGTTACTGCGTTGACCCTGTCCTATGCAGGATATGAAGGTGAGGTCATGCGCGGGGCCTTTTCCAGTGTCGCTAAGGGCCAACTCGAAGCGGCCAAGAGTTTTGGCATGCCCCGTTTCACCATGTTCCGCAGGATCTGGCTGCCGCAGGCGATAGGAAATGTACTGCCGACATTGGGTGGTGAAACCATACTACAGCTAAAGGCGACCCCCCTGGTGGCCACGATCACCGTGGTGGAAATTTACTCAGTCTCCTCTCGCGTCAGATCGGACACTTTTATCGTCTATGAGCCACTGCTGCTTCTGGCATTGGTCTATATGGTTATCGCAGGCTTAATCGGACTTGCCTTCAAACGCTTTGAAAACCGGCTTCCAGATCGCAGCTAGCTATTCTGCCAACTGTGCCTAAGAAACTGAACCCGTCACAGATTGATGCCGCCTAAAGTTCTCGTTAATTCAGCCTGAACCTCGAAGGCCAAGTGTTTCTTCCAGCCCAATGCTGGGTGCCGTCGGCGCGGATTATAGATGCCATTGACGTATTCGAAGAATAGCAAACCTCATATGCTTCGCTCCGTAAAGAACTGGGTGGCCCTTTTTAACACCTCCCTCTCCTCCGGAAGCATATGCTTCTCTTTCAGCAGCTAGGCGAACTCACGTTCCAGATAGAATTGGATGGTGGGTTTCTCTGGGTTGAGCCGGGCATGCAGCGGTTCAGTGTCGGGAAGCCAATGCCAAATCTGCGGCCACCTGTTTACGCAGCAGTGCGCTCGTCAACGCTACACGTACTGTTTCTGAACGACGATCCTTGGAGGGATATTGACGTTTGTTTTTACTTTTCTGTTGTGTTTTTGGTTGCGGGAGTAGGATTTGAACCTACGACCTTCAGGTTATGAGCCTGACGAGCTACCTGGCTGCTCCATCCCGCGACGCTGTGTTAGTCCTACCGCCTATTCGGCTGCTTGAGGACAGGGTTACGGGCTTCTGAGCGTATCGCTTTTTGGGCCCGTTTTTCCTCACTTAACGTATAGATTTGTCAGGCGAGGTATTTTTGATTGATCGTTTAGAGAGGATTGTTGGATTTTACTAGGTTTGGCGGTGACCTACTCTCCCAGGGCTTAAGCCCAAGTACCATCGGCGCAAAGGCACTTAACTTCCGGGTTCGGGATGGGACCGGGTGTTTTGCTCTCGCTATGACCACCAAACCGAGTAAAATCCAAGAACCTGCGGTTCTTGGATTTTCTCGGTTGGCGGCTGGCAGCGTAGTTGCGTGGCAACTGCGCGAGAAGCCGCACCCGAGTTATGTCACGATGGTGTTTCGTGACACTTCCAAGAGCGCAGGAATACAATCAAGTGTTGTCCAAGTCTTGCTTGGTGCTTTCTGTTTGGCTGTCTTTTACTGGATCAGATCAAGCCAATCGGGCGATTAGTACCGGTCAACTGAGCATGTTACCATGCTTACATCTCCGGCCTATTGACGTGGTGGTCTTCCACGGCCCTCAGGGATACCTTGTTTTGAGGGGGGCTTCCCGCTTAGATGCCTTCAGCGGTTATCCTGTCCGATCATAGCTACCCAGCACTGCCGTTGGCACGACAACTGGTCCACCAGTGGATCGTTCACCCCGGTCCTCTCGTACTAGGGGCAACTCCTCTCAAGTATCCTACACCCACGGCAGATAGGGACCGAACTGTCTCACGACGTTCTAAACCCAGCTCACGTACCTCTTTAAACGGCGAACAGCCGTACCCTTGGGACCTGCTCCAGCCCCAGGATGAGATGAGCCGACATCGAGGTGCCAAACACTGCCGTCGATATGGACTCTTGGGCAGTATCAGCCTGTTATCCCCGGCGTACCTTTTATCCGTTGAGCGATGGCCCTTCCACTCGGGACCACCGGATCACTATGGCCGACTTTCGTCTCTGCTCGACTTGTCAGTCTCGCAGTCAGGCTGGCTTCTGCCATTGCACTCAACGAGCGATTTCCGACCGCTCTGAGCCAACCTTCGCGCGCCTCCGTTACGCTTTAGGAGGCGACCGCCCCAGTCAAACTACCCGCCACGCAGGGTCCCGGATCCGGATAACGGACCGCGGTTAGACATCAAGAGTGCGAAGGGTGGTATCTCAAGGGAGGCTCCACAGGGACTTGCGTCCCTGCTTCGATGCCTACCACCTATCCTGCACATCACAATCCTGATGCCAGTGCGAAGCTGTAGTAAAGGTGCACGGGGTCTTTCCGTCTAACCGCGGGAAGCCTGCATCTTGACAGGCAATTCAATTTCGCTGAGTCGATGTTGGAGACAGCGGGGAAGTCGTTACGCCATTCGTGCAGGTCGGAACTTACCCGACAAGGAATTTCGCTACCTTAGGACCGTTATAGTTACGGCCGCCGTTTACCTGGGCTTCAATTCGGAGCTCTCACCCCTCCTTTTAACCTTCAGGCACCGGGCAGGCGTCAGACCCTATACGTCGTCTTGCGACTTCGCAGAGCCCTGTGTTTTTAATAAACAGTCGCCACCCCCTGGTTTGTGCCCCCGGATTCCACTTGCGTAGGACCCGGGCCTCCTTCTCGCGAACTTACGGAGGTATTTTGCCGAGTTCCTTCAACATCGTTCTCTCAAGCGCCTTGGTATTCTCTACCAGTCCACCTGTGTCGGTTTAGGGTACGATCTTATGGAGGTGCTATTTCCAGGAACCTCTCAGCAGCCCATTCAATCCAATAAGGATGAACTACCTTCGAGATCCGTCACATTCCTCCTGGCCCAGGAATATTAACCTGGTTCCCATCGACTACGCCTTTCGGCCTCGCCTTAGGGGTCGGCTTACCCTGCTCAGATTAGCTTTAAGCAGGAACCCTTGGACTTTCGGCGAGAGTGTCTCTCACACTCTTTGTCGCTACTCATGTCATCATTCTCGCTAGTGATCTCTCCACGGGATCGCTCACGCGCCCGCTTCATCGAAAGCTCCTTGCGTCCAAGACCTTCCAGAGGAAGGTTAAAGACGCATGGAACTATGTCACACTACGCTCTGCTACCATGCACTATGTGCATCCTCGGCTTCGGCTCATGGCTTGAGCCCCGTTACATCTTCGCCGCAAGACATCTTAATTAGACCAGTGAGCTGTTACGCTATCTTTAAAGGATGGCTGCTTCTAAGCCAACCTCCTGGTTGTTTTGGACGTCTCACCTGCTTTCCCACTTAGCCATGAATTAGGGGCCTTAGCCGGAGGTCAGGGTTGTTTCCCTCTCCACTACGGACGTTAGCATCCGCAGTGTGTCTGCCATCTAGTACTCCCGGGTATTCGGAGTTTGGTTAGGATCAGTAAGCCTGTGGGGCCCCATTACCCATCCAGTGCTCTACCCCCCGGGGTATTCGGATGACGCTCTACCTAAATAGATTTCGCAGAGAACCAGCTATCTCCGAGTTTGATTGGCCTTTCACCCCTAGGCACAGCTCATCCCGATCTTTTTCAACAGATGTGGGTTCGGTCCTCCAGTGCGTGTTACCGCACCTTCAACCTGGCCATGCCTAGATCACTCGGTTTCGGGTCTGATCCCACGAACTCATGCGCCCTATTAAGACTCGCTTTCGCTGCGCCTACACCTAACGGCTTAAGCTTGCTCGTGAGACCAAGTCGATGACCCATTATACAAAAGGTACGCTGTCAGCCCTCAAGGGGCCTCCAACTGATTGTAGGCGTTCGGTTTCAGGTACTGTTTCACTCCCCTCGTCGGGGTGCTTTTCACCTTTCCCTCACGGTACTGGTTCACTATCGGTCAGTAAGGAGTACTTAGCCTTCGAAGGTGGTCCTCCGATCTTCAGACAGGATTTCACGTGTCCCGCCCTACTTAATACGTCCCTCAGAGCTTCCTATACGGGGCTATCACCCGCTATGGCTGCGCTTCCCAACGCATTCTAGTCACTCATCAGGCTCGGCTGGTCCCCGTTCGCTCGCCGCTACTAGGGGAGTATCAATTGATTTCCTTTCCTCCGGGTACTTAGATGTTTCAGTTCCCCGGGTTTGCTCTTAAAACCCTATGTATTCAGGTCTTAAGTACCTGGTTATGAACATTATTGATAACCTTGCGGCTAACAATAATGAACAGTCAGGTGGGTTCCCCCATTCGGAAATTCATGGATCAAAGCCTATTCTCGGCTCCCCATGACTTATCGCAGAGTATCACGTCCTTCAT
>NZ_AAYC01000010.1 GCF_000169455.1 Roseobacter sp. SK209-2-6
TGCCAGGAGGCTGAGCAAATGCGAAGCTTCCGCAGGCGCGGGAGCTCCACCCTCGCTGCTCTTAGCCCACACTCATTTTGGCATGGTTTGTTAGGGGTCAGTCGGCTTCTTCTGTGGCTTCGATCTTGTCCTGGGTCCGGGTCTCAAAATCGCTTGCTGCGTGGCGTTCGCGAAGCTGCGTGTGCAACTCGCCAAAGGCGCGGTTCACCATACGGCCGCGGCTAACGGCTGGGCGAGCGTCGATTTCTTTGGCCCAACGCATCACATTTTTGTAGCTCTCCACATCCAAGAACTCAGCCGCATCATAGAGACGTCCTAGCACCAGCTGACCATACCAGGGCCAGATGGCGATATCGGCAATGCTGTAGTCTTCACCGGCGATGAACCGGTTCTCTGCCAATTGTCTGTCCAACACATCGAGCTGACGCTTGGCCTCCATCGCAAAGCGGTCGATGGGATATTGCCATTTCTCGGGTGCATAGGCGTAGAAGTGGCCAAAACCGCCGCCCAGATAGGGGGCACTGCCCATCTGCCAGAAAAGCCAATTCATCACTTCGGTACGCGCGCTGCCTTCTTTGGGCAGAAAGGCGTCGAATCTCTCTGCCAGGTGAACCAGAATAGAGCCCGATTCAAACACGCGCTGAGGCTCTGCGCCGCTGCGATCCATCAGGGCCGGGATCTTTGAATTCGGGTTGACCTCAACAAAGCCTGAGCCGAATTGATCACCCTCACCGATATTCACCAGCCAGGCGTCATATTCAGCGCCGCTGTGGCCAAGGGCCAGCAGTTCTTCGAGCATAACGGTGACCTTCACGCCATTGGGTGTGGCCAGGGAGTAGAGCTGCAAGGGGTGTTCACCCACAGGCAATTCCTTGTCGTGTGTTGCTCCGGCGATGGGGCGGTTGATCGACGCAAAGCGACCTCCGCTTTCTTGTTCCCAAACCCAAACCTTCGGAGGTGTATATGCTGTGTCGCTCATCTCTCTGCCTTGTCTAAAAGATCTGATTTCGTTTTCCAGTGCGCCAAATTGCGCAGTAGTCCCTGAAATAGGAACCTTCCTGAAAATTCCAATGACTGGAAGGTCCGATCAGATCTTTTTTGCAGCAGATCACAAAAACTCTACCGGGAACACAGTGGCGTGACCCCGGTTTCAACGGTCGATTTTCCTGCATATTGTCTCTTCAGCAGACCCCAAGCGGACACAGATCCCAATAGGGCGACGAATTTTCTTTTGTGCCGCTGGGAAGGCGGCGCCGACAAAAAAATAGGAGAAACACGAGATGAAGCGCTTTGCATTTGCTGCCCTGGCGGCCATCAGCTTTGGCTTCCCGGCCCTGGCGGGAGAGCAGTTTGTTGATGAAACGGGCTATGCTGTATCTGGGTTTGATGTTGTGGCTTACCGGAGCTTGGAACAGTCTTCTGTTGGGGCGGCGCAGCCAGCTGCGGTTCCTGGCCTGGCCAGTATCACGGCAGAGTACAATGGCGCGACTTTTGCCTTTGCCAGCGAAGAAAACCGGGCCAAGTTCCAGGAAAACCCTGCCTATTATGCTCCGCAATATGATGGCCACTGTGCCTATGGCGTGTCCCGCGGCGGTAAGGTGCCAGGAAATCCGAATCTGTGGCGGATTGTCGACGACAGGCTCTATCTGAACATCACACCTGTGGTTGTCGGGTTCTGGGAAGAGGATATTCCTGGGAACATCGAAACAGCAGAAGGCAACTGGCCCAGCATCGATCCCAAGCCAGCTTCGACCAACACAATCCCGAATTTCTCCTCTGCGGCGCCTGAAACAAACTGAGGCCGCAGCCAGTCAGACTGATCATGACAAAATGAAAAGCCCGCTTCTTCAATAGAAGCGGGCTTTTCATTTCAAATTCTGCGCTGCGGCGACTAGCGTTTACGGTCGCGACGCGCGCTCATGGGCTGGAACGCGACGCCAACATGGGCTTCGCAATAGGGCTTGCCCTGTTGAACCGGCAAGCCGCAGAACCAGAAATCCTCGGTTGCGGGGTCGCCAACCGGCCATTTGCAGGTTCGCTCTGTCAGTTCCATCAAGCTCAGCTTCTTGGCCTTCTTTTCGATCTCATTGACCTTGGCCAGCGCTTCGGGGCTGATCTCATTGGCAGAAGGCTGAGGTGGCAGGGGCTGTCCTGCGGGGATGATCTGCTTGCGCGCCGGCAGGCTGGGTTTTGCTTCGCTGTTGGCAGAAGCTGCAGGCTGCGCTGCCGCAGGCCGCGCGGGCTCAGTCTTGGGCTGCGGTTTGGGTTTGGGCGCGGCTTTGGGCGCCGGAGCCGGCTTTTCCTTGGCCTCTGCCGATTTGGCACTGCTGGTGGCGCGGTTGGAGAGGCCGAGGCGATGCACCTTGCCAATCACTGCATTGCGAGTCACCCCGCCCAGTTCTTTTGCGATCTGGCTGGCCGACTGGCCTTCGCCCCACATCTTTTTGAGCAATTCGACGCGCTCGTCAGTCCAGGACATCTGTTGCCTTTCCAAGCTAATAGCGGCCCCAGAATCCTGCGGCCGCCATCGTGTTCCGTATTCAACTGCCTATACTAGCCACTGAGGGCAGAGTTACAAGGCATCTTGCACCTGCTCAGGCTTTGTCTATGCAGTCAAACCACACAAGAGTGGAAAAAACATGTCACAAAACGAAACAGGATTTCAGCTGGCCCTTGGTGAACGGCGCTTTGGGCGGGTGAACTGGCTGGGGTTGCAGACATTGGCAGGTCGAGAAATCACCAGGTTTCTGGTCGTGTGGACCCAAACTTTGCTGGCGCCTTTGGTCACTGCGGCGCTGTTTTTGTTGATTTTCAACCTGGCCATAGGTCCGCGCCGGGGGGATGTCATGGGGGTTCCATTCCTGCAATTCCTTGCACCGGGCATCATGATGATGACGGTAATCCAAAATGCTTTTGCCAATACCTCTTCTTCCCTTGTCATCTCCAAGGTGCAGGGCAACATCGTGGATACGTTGATGCCACCGCTTTCCGGGCTGGAGATTCTGCTTGGCTATCTCGCGGGCGCAATGGTGCGTGGAGTGGTGATTGCTCTTGGTATTGCCTGCGGTTTGGCTGTGGTACTGGGGCTATTTCCCGCGCACCCTGTGCTCGCCTTGCTTTTTGTCACGCTCGGAGCGGTTTTCCTGGGAGGGCTTGGTATCGTTGCCGGGGTCTTTGCAGAAAAATTTGACCAGATGGCGGCAATCACCAATTTCATTGTGACCCCTTTGGCCTTCCTTTCAGGGACTTTCTACTCTGTTGCGGCCCTGCCGCCGGTGCTGCGCAGCCTGTCGCAGGTCAATCCGGTTTTCTATCTGATCGATGGGCTGCGATTTGCCATGATTGGAACTTCGGATGCACCAATTGGTCTGAGTATCGCGGTCTGCCTCCTGGCTTCCTGTTCGATCTGCGCATTGGCCTGGGCCATGCTGCAGCGGGGATATCGGTTGAAACCCTAAAGCTCCTTTGAATTCGGCGCTCTCTTGCTCAAGGCCGAGCAAACCGCCTATTCAGCGGCCAGTTCGCGGGGGGAATTCGCTGGTGATTGGCCCACTTGCCGGACGGGGGCGGATTGAGGTTGCCGTGGCCGTCCAAGGCGAGGATGGAGTTTGCCTGCCAGTAGCCCTGCTCCGGCAAGCGCCACGCCCCCGGCAGCAAAAATCCCGGCAACCGGCAGCAATAGCAAAACCGCCCAGGCAAGCCCCGGTGTGAGAATGCCCGAAACATCGCGGTAGCTGGAATAGACCGCTGACATCTCGGTCCGCTCAGAGGGTTTGACCGCCATCAAGAATGGCAGGCCCGCGCAGATGTCCAGCTCGATCAGGGCAATGGACCCCATGACCAGAAGGATGACTGCGACCCAGGGCTGGCCAGAGTTGAGGTAGGCCAGGGTAAAGCAGAGGGCGACAATGAGAAACCCGAACTGCACTGCAAAGCGGATAGAGTGCCGTTGGATCCAGCGTTGCAGCAGGGGGGCGCCAAAGAGGGCAGCATTGGTGAAGGAGAGAAGAAACCCTCCGAGCTCCTCTCCGAGGTTGGATTCGATTGCGAAAATCGGCAGGTAAACCACATAGATCCACCACCCGCAGGAGCGGATGACCGCAAAGAGCCAGCCAGCAATCAGACGCGGCTGCGCTAAAAAGCGCGGCAGATAGGCGAGGGGATTTGCCGCTGGGCTGCGCGCTTTGGAAATCTGTTTCCCGTTGCCCATGCGCATGCGCCAAAAGGTTGCCAGCATCACCAAAGCGGCAAACCCTGAGAGCAGAAACGGGGCAGGTTCCCAGTGTTTCATCATGACCACGCCGACCATGGGGCCGGCGGTCCAGCCGAGAGCTGAATAGAACATGCGAGAGGTCTCACAGCGGCCCAGTTCAACCCGTTCGATATAGTCTAGAACATAGGCGTTGAAACAAATGAAGGTCACCACCGCGGCAATGGTGTTGAGCGCCAAAGCCAGCAACATGCCAGTGGTTCCGCCCCAGCAGGCGCAGGCAGCTGAGGCAACAAACATCAGCGTTCCAATGGAATAGGCCCAACGACGCGGGATCAGCCGGATTAGTCCCGGCAAAAGCAGCCCAACAATCAGGGAGAGAATGCCAACCGCGAAATAGCTGGCAGAGACCAAAGCTGCGTCTCCGAGGCTTCGGTACAGGGCCAAAGGGAAAACCGAAATCAGACTTCCACGCACCACGGCCTCAAGGCCTGCGAGAATTCCAAAATCACGAATGGATGGGGCCGGAGAATGGCGCAGCCACTCCGGAATACGTCTCTCGTGCATCGACGCGCTCCTGCTCTGTTTCCAAGTAGGTTGCGCCGCAAATTCTTTGGGAAATGCCGGTTTTCGACCTCTGTGTCGCGGCTGGGATTTCTCACGAAAATTTATTTGCTCGGAGGGGTGCGCCTAGTTCCCGCTCTTGGCCCGCAACCGCCCCTCTCGCCAGGCCAGCAATGCCGCACCAGATAGGATGGTGGCTGCCCCGGCGATCGTGATGAGGTCAGGCTTTTTTGCAAAGCCAATAAAATCATAAAGCGTTGCAAAGATTAACGTGGCATAGCTGAATGGCGCTGCAAAAGAGGCATCCGCCCGGGCCATGCCATTGATGAAACAGGCCTGTGCGCAGGCCATCAGGATCCCTAGTCCCGCCAAGGCCAGCCATTGGGTCGGGGTAGGGGCCTGCCAAACAGTGCTGGCAGCGATGCTGGCGATGATCAGCCCCAGCGCATTGTTGAACCAAAGAACCTGCAAAGGGCTTTCCTGCCCCGCCAGTTTCTTTATCAGTATCAGCTCCATCCCCATGACAAGTGCTGCCGCCAGAGCCAAGAGAGCGGCGGGCTGGAAACTGGAAGGCCCGGGACGAAGCAGTATCAAAGCCCCCAGGAGCGCGACAAAGGCCGCAAGCCAGCGCCAGGGGCCAACCCGCTCTCCGAGGAGAGGGATCGCCAGCAGCATTGCAAAAACCGGATTGAGAAAGGTGATCGCGGTGGCATCCGCCAGGGGAATATAGGCCACGGAGGCAAACATCAGGGTCACACCCAGCCAGCCAAAACTGGTGCGCCCCAGATGCAGCCTCCACTGTGGTTTTTGCAGTTTGAAACGCAGGACAATCACCGCGCTGGAGATCGCAAGAAAGGCGAAACAGAAGCGGCCAAAGCTGATCTGCATCGGATGCAGCGGCGTACCCAGAGCCTCTGTGCCCAGGGCTTTGGCAAAAAGGGTGGTGGCGGCGATGAATACCGAGGCGGTGGTGATCAGGATGGCTGCCAGCGCCGGGTTTTGTTTTGTTTCGATCTGCATCTGGCCAGCTGTGCGGTGCCAATCCTTCTTTTGCAAGTCCTATCGCCTCGCCTACGGTTCTGCGTGGTCAGGTGCCACGCCGCACCTTGCATGGCAGGGGTGGCAAAATGTTTGCGCAATGGCTCCGAAAGGGGTTTCTTTTTGGCATTCGCTCCGATATGGAGCCTGCCTATGATCAAAGATGCACATATCCCTTTGCTGCGACGCCGACGCCGTTTGGCGTAATTTGGCCGTTTTGATCTCTTGTGCCTGTCCTGTGGTGCAAAAACACTCTCCCATTATTGACCCTTTGGCCCGGCTCATGCACTGCTTTGGCCTCAACCCGTGAAAAAGGATGATCCTGATGATCCCCTCCGTATTGCCCACCTATAATCGCGCTCCATTGGAGTTCGTGAAAGGCGAAGGTTCCTGGCTGATTGAGGCGGATGGGCGACGTTTTCTGGATCTTGGTTCCGGGATTGCGGTGAATGCGCTGGGCCATGCCCACCCAAAGCTGGTTGAGGTTCTCAGCACCCAGGCGCAAAACCTTTGGCATGTCTCCAACCTCTATAAGATCCCGCAGCAGGAAAAGCTGGCGGATCTGCTGGTGGAGCATACCTTTGCCGATACGGTCTTTTTCACCAATTCCGGCACAGAAGCCTGCGAGCTGGCGGTGAAGATGGCGCGCAAGTTTTTCTACGAGAAAGACCAGCCGGAGCGGGTGGAGATTATCACCTTCGATGGCTCCTTCCATGGCCGCTCCTCGGCGGGGATCGCTGCTGCAGGCAGCGAGAAAATGACCCAGGGATTCGGTCCGCTTCTACCCGGATTTGTGCATCTCACCTTTGGCGATCTGGATGGGGTGACCAATGCGATCACCGATCAGACTGCGGCCATTCTGATTGAACCGGTGCAGGGCGAAGGCGGTATTCGCCCGGTGCCAGACGCGGAACTGAAGGCGCTGCGCCAAATCTGTGATGAGGCGGGCATCCTGCTGATCCTGGACGAAGTGCAATGCGGTGTGGGCCGGACCGGCAAGCTCTTTGCCCATGAATGGGCGGGCATCGCGCCTGACATCATGATGGTGGCCAAGGGCATCGGCGGCGGCTTCCCGCTGGGCGCTGTGCTGGCCACGGAGGAGGCCGCCTCTGGCATGACAGCCGGCACCCATGGTTCCACCTATGGCGGCAACCCCCTGGGCTGCGCCGTGGGCTGCGCCGTGGTAGAGGAAGTGACCGCCGACGGATTCCTTGAAGAGGTGAACCGCAAGGCGGGCCTGCTGCGGCAAAAACTTGAGGGGATCGTTGCTGATTATCCCGATGTTTTTGAAGAGGTCCGTGGATCTGGGTTGATGCTTGGCCTCAAATGCAAAGTCTCCAACATTGATGTTGTAAACGAAGGCTATGAAAAAGAGCTTATCACGGTTCCTGCCGCCGATAACGTTATCCGTCTGTTGCCACCTTTGAATCTTTCGGATGAAGACGTCGCTGAAGCCGCTTTGCGAATTGAGGCGACCGCTGGCGGTGTGCGTATCGGCAACGGCTGACCCCAGAAAAGACCAAAATGTTGTTGAGCTGGGCAAAGCAGCCTGCAGCTCTGACCTAAAAGTAAAGCGATTCCACGATGAAGCACTTCCTAGACATCCACAAAACCGACCCTGCTGATCTGCGGGCCATCATCGATCAGGCCAGCGCCACCAAACAGGCCCGTCTGGGCCGGCCCAAAGCTGCGTTGGACGATGAGCTGCCGCTCAAGGACCGTATGGTGGCGCTCATCTTTGAAAAACCCTCGACCCGGACCCGCGTCTCCTTTGACGTTGGCGTGCGCCAAATGGGAGGCCAGACCATGGTTCTCTCGGGCAAGGACATGCAACTGGGCCATGGCGAAACCATCGCCGACACCGCCCGCGTGCTTAGCCGCTATGTGGACATGATCATGATCCGCACCTTCGATGAGACCGTGCTGACCGAGATGGCGGAATATGCCGATGTGCCGGTGATCAACGGGCTCACCGACCGCACCCATCCCTGCCAAATCATGGCGGATGTCCTGACCTATGAAGAGCACCGCGGCCCGATCAAGGGCAAAAAGGTGGTCTGGGCCGGGGACGGCAACAATGTCTGCGCCTCATTCCTGCATGCGGCGGGCCAATTCGGTTTTGACCTCACCTTTACCGGTCCCGCGCAGCTGGACCCAGAGGAGGAGTTCATCGGCCTGGCCCGCAAAGCGGGTTCGAAGATCTCAATCGAGCGTGATGCCTTCAAGGCCGTCGAGGGTGCTGATCTGATCGTCGCCGATACCTGGGTTTCGATGCATGACAGCCAGTCCTCGAAAGAGCGCCGCCACAACATGCTGCGCCCCTATCAGGTCAATGATGAGCTGATGTCCCACGCCAAGTCGGATGCGCTGTTCATGCATTGCCTGCCAGCCCACCGGGAAGAAGAAGTGACCTCTTCTGTCATGGACGGGGCACAGTCGGTGATCTTTGATGAGGCCGAGAACCGGCTCCATGCCCAGAAAGCCGTCATGCGCTGGTGCCTGGAAGGCTAGGCCTTTTCTCACCACACGTCACATGGGTTGACCTCTGGTCATTCCTTGCAGCTTCTGAAACCCTCACCTCACTTCAACATGAGGCGAGGGTTTTTCTATGTCGAGCAATGTGGCGCTTTTGGTGGTGGATATGCAGGAGGAAATGGCCATTGTTACGGCCTCTGGCCGTCAACGGGCCATTCCGAATGCCGAAGAGAATATCGCGCAATTGGTCAGCGGGTTTCGCCGGGCTGGCCTGCCGGTGGTGCATGTCATGCATGATGATCCGCAACCCGAAAGCAAATTTCGCCGCGATCTGCCAAGTGGCCAGCCGATGGCGTGTTCCAAGCCCATCGAGGGAGAAGAGGTTTTCTGGAAGACCGGTTCCTCAGGATTTACCGGAACAAGGCTGGCAGAGGGTTTGGCAAAACGGGGGATCACAAAGCTGGTAATTGTTGGCGGGGTTGCGGCCTTCTGTGTAAATTCCACCGCCCGCTTCGCCGCCAACCTCGGCTTTGAAACCGAAGTGGTGGAAGATGCGCTGATTGCCTTTGACATGCCCGCGCGCAAAGGCGGGATGCTGGATGCGGAAGTTGTCCTGGAGGTGACGCTCTCTGCGCTTCATGCGGGCTTTGGCAAAGTTCTGCCCGCAAGTGAGGTCATGGAGCAATTGGCTATGCCAGCTTGATCTCGCGTTTCGTCGTGAAATCTGTTGGCATTATGGGTTGATGCTGGAACGAAAAAGGCCTGCTGCAGGAAATGCAGCAGGCCTTTTGGTGTTTTGCTCCACAGGTCAGAAGGGCCTGAAGAGTGCGTCGCGGAAGTTACCCTGCGACGGCGTTCAGCAACAGATAGATCACGCCAGAAAGCAGTGCTGCCGCAGGCACAGTGATGACCCAGGCCGCAGCGATGGTCATGAAGTGGCTGCGACGAACCAGCTTGCGGCGGCGGCGCTCTTCTGGAGCGAGACGCAGTTCAGCCGGACGTGCCCCTGCGGATTTCTTCAAGCGACGCTCATGGTGCCATTCGCGGAAGAACCCAACGCCAAAGACCGCACCAACCGCGATATGGGTGGAGGAAACGGGCAGGCCCAGCCAGCTCGCCACAATCACGGTGATGGCCGCCGACAGCGACACACAATAGGCGCGCATCGGGTTCAGCTTGGTGATCTGGCTGCCAACCATGCGGATCAGCTTGGGGCCAAAGAGGAAGAGACCAAAGGAAATCCCGAAGGCGCCGATCACCATGACCCAGGTCGGGATCGCCACTTTGGAGGCAAAATCGCCGAACTCGGAAGCATGCACAATGGCGGCCAGCGGGCCTACGGCATTGGCCACGTCATTTGCACCATGCGCAAAGGAAAGAAGGGCGGCAGAGATCACCAGCGGGATGCGGAAGAGAACCTTCAGCGACTTGTTGCGGTTCTCCATGCCCTCGGACTGGCGCTTGATCAGCGGAGCGGTGATGACATAAGCGACCGCGCCTACCATGGCGCCGATCAAGAGCGCGGTCTGCAGGTCGATCTTGATGATGCGCTTCAGGCCTTTGAGGGCCAGATAGGCGCCAAAAGCGCCGGCCATGATGCCGACCAGGACCGGCACCCAGCGGCGCGCGGCTTCGATCTTATCCTCTTGATAGATGATCTTGGCCTTAATCAGGGCCAGGAAGAGCGCCGCAATGACACCGCCCAGCACTGGGGAGATCACCCAGCTGGCGGCGATTTTGCTCATGGTGGCCCAATTCACCGCAGTGAAGCCAGCCGCGGCAATGCCTGCGCCCATGACGCCACCAACAACAGAGTGGGTGGTGGAGACCGGAGCGCCGATCCAAGTGGCCAAGTTGACCCAGAGCGCAGAGGAGATCAGCGCTGCCATCATCGCCCAGATGAAGACTTCGGAGGTGGCAACGACTTCGGGGTCGATAATGCCCTTTGAGATGGTGGAGACCACATCGCCGCCGGCAATCAGGGCGCCTGCGCTCTCGAAAATCGCGGCAATCATGATGGCGCCGCCCATGGTCAGGGCATTTGCGCCCACCGATGGGCCCATATTGTTGGCGACATCATTGGCGCCGATATTGATCGCCATATAGGCACCAAAGACCGCAGCGGCGACAACAATCAGATTGGCCTGGCTACCGCCAAAGAAAATCGCAGCACCTAGGCCTGCCATCACGATAAAAACCAGGGCGATCCCTGGTGCGATCATGGGCCGGGCCACATATTGGGTGGCGGATTCAAGATGGGAGAAGCGATGTAGATCGCGATCCAGCGTTTCGCGGTGATCCGCGTCATTGGGTGATGGAGTGCTCACAGTAGTCGTCCCTCTGGAGGCAAAGATGAGGGTGCACTAAGTGAGCCTGCTGCATGTGGCAAGCCAAACTGTCACAAAATTGACGCAGAAGTGTTACAATTGGCGCAGGAGAGCCTGCAATTCGGGCTCCCGCACCCGATTTGCCGCCTCTTGCGGAGAGAACCATTGCCTTTTGCGCTGATGGGCCTCTGGGTAGTCATCGCAGAGTTCTACATTTGCGATGGAGTAGACAAAGGTCTCCACCGGTACCGGCAGCCCGGTCTTCAGCTCTTTTTCATAGCTGAAGGCGCCAATGGGCGCGCCCTCCACTTGGCCCTTTTGGACACCAGCCTCTTCCCAGGCTTCCTGCAGAGCGCTTTCTCCGCCGTCCTTTCCCTTGATGGGCCAGCCCTTGGGCAGGATCCAGCGCCCGGTGCCCCGGCTGGTGACCATCAGCACTTCTTTCTGGTCCTCTGTCGTGCGATAGCAAAGCGCTGCAACCTGAACGCGCTTGGGGCGAAACAACATCGGCTTGATCACCGAGCTCCAGGCTTTGGAGAAAACATTGCTCATTGGAACCGCCTTTTTGTCATTTTTTGCTTTGCCGGGAGAACAGATAAAGGAACATAGTGAGCCTGTGGATAAAGTGCAAGTTGGGTGCGGTTTTGCTGTCTCTCCTATGGGGTGTAGTTATGTTTTTCCTTTTCAGCTGAAAGGAAGGCACCTGCAAAAGCGCGTTCAATGGTGAAGTTTAGTAAACAAAGGCAAAGAGAATATGAAAACCGCATTGATAACAGGCGCTGCTCGCGGCATCGGGCTTGCAACAGCCAAGATCCTGAAGGCGGAGGGGTGGAAGGTTGTCCTATTGGATCGGGACAGTGAAGAGCTTTCCCGCGCGTCCGAGACGATTGAGGATTGCCTGCCTATCGTGGCGGATGTCTCACAGCCCGAGGAGGTTGACCGCGCCTTGGCGACACTCACCGAGCAATGCGGCAGGTTGGATGGTTTGGTTAATAATGCAGGTGTTGCGGATTTTGGTCCTATCCGCGAGACCAACTTTGCGCGTTGGCGGCGGGTCATGGAAACCAATCTTGATGGGCCATTCCTAATGACCCAGGCCTTTACTGAGCTTCTAGCTGCGGATGGTGGCGGTGCAGTGGTCAACATTACCTCCATCTCTGGTCTGCGCGCCAGCACCCTGCGGGTGGCCTACGGCACCTCAAAGGCCGCACTGGCGCAGCTGACCTTACAACAAGCCGTGGAGCTGGGCGAACTGGGGGTCCGGGTGAATGCAGTGGCGCCGGGGCCGGTGGCGACCAAACTGGCCATGGCGGTGCATACGCAGGATATCATTGATGCCTATCACGACGCCCTGCCGCTGAACCGCTATGGCAAGGAGGAAGAAATCGCAGCGGCTATCGTGTTTCTCTTGTCGGAGAAGGCCAGTTTTGTCACCGGGCAAATACTGGCAGCAGATGGGGGATTTGAGGCAACCGGGATAGGGCTGCCTTCCCTGCGAGGTTGATCCCAGAGTAGAGGTCCTAGTGATGAGGGCAAGGCGGGGCGCTCCCGCCTGCGAGTCTGGTGCATCAAAGATGCCCCAACCGCAGTTGGGCCGAGCAGCGCCCTGGGTGGCGCGCTGGTCACCGCTCCTTGCGCCGTTTCGCCCTGAGCGTCGGATCTTCCTGGGTGGGGTCCTCTGGCCAGGGGTGTTTGGGGTATTGCGCTCGCATGTCCTTGCGCACGTCCGAGTAAGAACCGGCCCAGAAGCCGGGCAGGTCCATGGTGATCTGGATTGGGCGCTGCGCGGGGGACAAGAGCGTCACCTTCAAGGGCGCGCCGCCAACACTTGGGTGCCGGGTGACGCCGAAAAGCTCTTGTAGCCTGACGGAGATTTCAGGACCTCCACTGCCATAGGTGATTGGGATCTTGCGCCCCAGAGGTGTCACAAAACTGCCGGGCGCCTCCCGATCCAGGAGCTGGGTTTGCTCCCAACTGAGGGCGGCACGCAGGGCAGGGAGAAGATCGAACTGTTTCCAGGCGGCAGCGGAGCGCACGCCTGAAAGCACCGGCAGCAGCCAGTCTTCCAGCCGCACCATGAGGCCCGCCTCGGAGAAATCAGGCAATTCATGTCCTTCTGCGCGCAGCAGCTCGACCCGGGCGCAGAGCCGGGCCGAGGCGCCTTCGATGCGAAGTCCAAGGTCGCGCACGCCGTCAAGCATGGCCAGGGCAATCTGATCTTCTGGCGCATCCTTCCAGATGCGGTCTTCCAGAACCAGTGCACCAAAACGCTCTTGCCTGCGCGCTTCGACGCGGCGCTCGCGTTTGGACCAGCTGCACTGGTCATGCCATGAGATTTGATCGGCAAAGAGCTCCCGAATCTCCGCTAGAGAGATCTGTGTAGCCAGCCGCAGACGGGCTTCGCGCGGGTTGCCGTCGGTGTCCAGAGCCACCAGAAATGGCGCTGCTGCCAAGCTGTCGCCCGCATCGAGGATCGCCCCTTTGCCCCCGGAGAGGACATACCGCGGCTGGTCTCCCTTGCGGCGCTGGCCGATCCGGTCGGGGTAGGCCAGAGCAGCCATGGCTGCCGGGGGCAGTTTGGGCTGGGCCCCCTTAAGCTGTCGGCGCAGCCGTGCGGCCTCGGAGCGGATCTGCTCCACCACCGCGCGGTTCAGCTGATAGGGGCGCTTTTGCTGAAATGCCTTGGGGTCCTTGATGGCCTCAAGCCGCAGCAAGAGGTCGCTGGGCGCCCCTTTCAGGGGATCGCGGTTGGCCAGAAGTGCTGCCAGTTCCGTGGCCTGCAGCCCGGCTTCGAGCAGCATATGGCCAAGGCGCGGATGCAGGGGCAGGGCGGCCAGGGCCTTGCCATGGGGGGTGATGCGGTTTTCCGCGTCTAAGGCACCCAGCATCTGCAAGAGGCTGCGGGCCTCGGCAAGGCTGCCCTCTGGCGGCGGGGTCAGGAACGAGAGTTCCTCTGGCGCAGCACCCCAAAGGGCCAGCTCCAGTGCCAGTCCGGTCAGGTCTGCTGAGACGACTTCCGGGGGCGGGAATGCGGCGAGCGCGCCTTCTTCGCCCTTGCTCCAGAGCCGGTAGCAGGTGCCTGGAGCCACCCGGCCCGCGCGACCCTGGCGCTGGGTGGCTTCGGCGCGGGTGACGCGCTCGGTTATCAGCCGTGACATGCCGGAGCCTGGGTCAAAACGCGCGCGCCGGGCCTGGCCCATATCGACCACTACGCGAATATCCTGAATGGTCAGCGAGGTTTCTGCGATGGAGGTGGCCAGAACCACTTTCCGACCCGATTTGGCCGGGCGGATGGCGGCTTGCTGCTGGGCAAAGGGCAGGGCGCCAAAAAGGGGCTGGATCTGGCAATCTGCGGGCAGGCGCCGGGCGAGTGTTTGTTCGGCCCGGCGGATTTCACCTTCGCCGGGCAGGAAAACCAGAATGCCGCCGCCATTCTCACCCCTGTGCGCGGATTTGCGAGTTTCGCTCTCGGCCTGGACCACGAGATCGCAAAGCGCATCCAGTCGACGGGCCTGCGCAGGCAGGGGACGGTCCAGCCAGCGGGTCTCTACTGGGAAACTGCGCCCTTCTGATGTGATCAGGGGCGCATCCATCAGTGCGGCGACCGGGGCGGCATCCAGGGTCGCGGACATCGCCAAGAGGATCAGATCCTCGCGCAGGGCGCTGGCGGCCTCCAGGCAGAAAGCGAGGCCCAGGTCCGCATTGAGGGAGCGTTCGTGAAACTCGTCGAAAATCACCGCACCCACGCCGGGCAGGTCCGGGTCTGACTGCAGCATGCGGGTCAGGATGCCTTCGGTGACCACTTCGATGCGGGTGGATTTGCTGCACTTGGCCTCACCGCGGATGCGGTAGCCCACGGTTTGGCCGGCTTCCTCGCCCAGTGTTTCGGCCATGCGCTGGGCCGCAGCGCGGGCGGCGAGGCGACGGGGTTCCAGCATGATGATGCGACCGGGGCAGAGGCCAGCTTCGAGCATGGCCAGCGGCACACGCGTGGTTTTGCCAGCGCCGGGAGGGGCTTGCAGGACTGCGCGTCCGCTTTGCTTCAATGCGCTGAGCAATTCGGGCAGGGCTTCTTCGATCGGCAACCGTATCATGAGCCGCTTATCGCCAAAGCAAGGCGGCAGGTCTAGGGGTGGCCGACAGGCAATGCAGCTCTTGGGAAAGCTTTGACGTTTCCCGGCATGCCTGCGACGGAGAAGCACTGGACAAGGGGGATGCGCCTGCGTCAATTAAGCGGAACATTTGCAGATGCAGGGGGCGGGACGTGGACATTGCCGAGCTGAGTGAAAAGATACTCAATGGAGACCGCCGTGCTTTGGCACGGGCCATCACCTTGGTTGAAAGCGGCCGGGAAGATCACCGGACACAGGCAACCGCTTTGCTGGAAACACTCGCCAAGTCCAAGCGTCAATCCCTGCGTATTGGGCTTTCGGGCACGCCCGGTGTTGGAAAATCCACCTTTATTGAGAGCTTTGGCATGATGCTGACTGCCCAAGGGTTGCGGGTGGCCGTTCTGGCGGTGGATCCAAGCTCTGCCCGCTCAGGCGGGTCAATTCTGGGGGATAAAACCCGGATGGAGCGCCTAAGTCGCGAGCGCTCTGCCTTTATTCGCCCCTCTCCCAGTCAGACAACACTGGGGGGCGTTGCACGGCGCACCCGCGAGGCGGTGGCGCTATGCGAGGCGGCTGGGTTTGACGTGGTCCTGGTTGAGACAGTCGGGGTTGGCCAGTCCGAAACAGTGGTGGCACAGATGTCGGATCTATTCCTGCTCCTGCTGGCGCCTGCGGGCGGCGATGAGCTGCAGGGTGTCAAACGCGGCATCATGGAGATGGCCGATATCATCCTGGTGAACAAGGCTGACGGAGATCTGAAACGCACCGCGATCCGCACTTGTGCGGATTACACTGGCGCGCTGCGGCTTTTGCGCAAGCGGCCACAGGATCCTGTGGGGTTTCCGATGGCACGTACCGTTTCCGCCGTGGAAGAGTCAGGGCTTCAGGAGGCCTGGGAGGAGATGCAGAAGCTCTCTGACTGGCGCAAAGAGCAAGGCCATTGGCACCGCAGCCGTGCGGAGCAGGCGCGCTATTGGTTTAGCGAAGATGTGCGCCAGGCCCTGCTGGCGCGGCTTGAAACCCCCTGGGCACAGGCGCGTATGTCTGAGTTGTCTGATTCTGTTGCAGGTGGCGAAATCTCTCCGGCTTTGGCGGCACAGGATATGCTGAAGGGCATTGGGGCCGCGGGGTAGGATACCCTTAAATTGAGATCGGGACCTCCTGGGTTTTCAATTTCCACGCGCTGGGCTGGTCAAGCCCCGCTGAACCCCCTATAGGACTTGTGAAATCACCGGTTGGGCGAGGGTCCGGCTGTTTCCGCAGGGCACATCCATAAAACCCTGCCATATGGCTTGACCCCCGGGGCGATTCCTCCTAAATGCATCCAACCAGTTTTCGGGCGCCGCCTATGGCCGCGCCCTTTGAGATATGGCGGATGATTCGAGTTTGTCGGGTGCCGCCCCAGATACGAAGGATGAACCAATGTCGCGCCGTTGCGAACTGACCGGAAAAGGCCCGATGACTGGCAACAATGTCAGCCACGCCAACAACAAAACCAAGCGTCGCTTTCTGCCCAACCTGAACGACGTGACCCTGCAGTCCGAGACTCTGGGTCGTGGCATCAAGCTGCGCATCTCTGCTGCTGCTCTGCGCTCGGTTGATCACCGTGGTGGCCTGGACGCCTTCCTGGCAAAAGCCAAAGACGATGAGCTGTCCACAGCCGCGCTGAAAGTGAAAAAAGAGATCGCAAAAGCACAAGCTGCTGAAGCCTGATCCTTTTCACATTTCGTGAATTCAAGGCGCCGTGCATCGCAAGATGCGCGGCGTTTTGCCATTATTCCTATATCTGATTTACAACTTGCAGAGGCAGGAGTGGAGGGGCATACCCTAGGATAATGCGATCAACCCTGCGGACATATCTGGCCCTTGTTTTGGCCCTTGTCATGACCCTCACCGGGCATGCGGCGGCCTCTATGCAAGTTGGAGGGCAAGCAGCAGTTGGTCAGATGGTGCTTTGCACCGGTTCCGGCCCCGTGGTGGTCTATACAGACAGCGATGGCCAGCCGACCCCCCCACCACATCACTGTCCTGACTGTGTTCTGAGTGTATTGGAGGTGACCCGCTCGGGTGATGTTGCCACCGTGCCGTTCTATGGTGGTGAAGAGCGTCAGAGCAGAACCGAAGCGGTTCTTTCTGTCAGTACAGTTCTTGTCTATGCGGTTGCGCGCTCGCCACCCCTGACGCTGTGACCCCACGCAAGATCCAAACCTCAGAAAATTGAATAGTCTAAGAAGGAGACTGATATGTCCCTGAAATCCGTTGTTGCTGCGGCTGTTGCTGCCGTTGTGTTTGCTGGCGCTGCCTATGCTGAAGGCGCCAAGATCATGGTGCATGACCAATATGCGCGCGTTTCTGCCAAAGCCTCCAAGAGTGGCGCTGCCTTCATGGAAATCATGAACATGGCATCTGAAGCGGATCAATTGATTGCCGCACGTTCTGATGTCGCCAAGCGGGTGGAATTGCACACCCATATGGAAAGTGGCGATGGCATCATGAAGATGATGCATGTGGAAGAGGGCTTTGCCATCCCTGCTGGCGGTATGCACAAGCTGCAGCGTGGTGGCGACCATGTGATGTTCATGGGTCTCAACCAGTCGCTGGAACATGGGGATACGGTCAAAGTGACCCTGGTGTTCCAGAATGCTGGTGAAGTGGAGATCGAGATCCCGGTGGATCTGGAACGCAAACCCGCCGAAGGTGGGCACATGGATCACTCGAGCCATTCGAACTGATTTGTTGCTTCAGTCGTGACTCATGGCCCGCTGCATCCTGATGCAGCGGGTTTTTTATGTGAGCAGAGCCGCTACCCATTCTGGGACGGTCTCTGTTGCAGGACCAAACCGATGGCTGTGAAAGCGATTGGCCAGATCGGAAGGCTCCAGGTTGATTTCCAGGGTTTCTGCCCCAAAGGATCGGGCCGCCTCGACAAAGCCGGCTGCCGGATAGACCTGGGCGGAGGTTCCAATGGCAACAAACAGGCTGGCTTCGCTTAGATGTGCCTCGATCTCCTCCATCGCATAGGGGATTTCACCAAACCAAACGATGTCGGGTCGCGCCGACGGTGCGCTAGAGTGAGGGCAGGTGGTTTCAGGTTCCATCTCATCAGGGGCAGGCCAGCGGTGGTCACAGGTCGCGCAGAGTGCGCCTTCCAATACGCCATGCATATGGATCACGTTCCGCGCACCGCCCTTCTCATGCAGGCTGTCGACATTCTGCGTTACAATCACCACTTCGCCGGGAAAGTGCTCTTGCAGCTGTGCAAGGGCTTGATGGGCCTTATTTGCTTTGGCTTCAGCCGCTTGAATGCGGCGGGCGTTGTAAAAATCATGCACCAACCTTGGATTTCGGGCAAAGCCTTCAGGCGTTGCCACATCTTCGATTGCATGCTGCGCCCAAAGCCCGCCCTCATCACGAAACGTACCTAGTCCGCTTTCGGCTGATATGCCCGCGCCGGTCAGGATAACAATTTTCTCGCGCTTTGCTTGCATCGCTTGACTTCCCTGTCTTAACACAGCCCCAAGGAGGAATGGCCACCATGACGCAAAAAGTGCTCTTTGTCTGCCTGGGAAATATCTGTCGCTCACCTGCGGCAGAGGGGGTCTTTCGCTCTCTTTGCCCCAACGTCGCGACCGATAGTGCTGGCACGGCAAGTTACCATGTCGGAGATCCCCCCTATGGGGCAATGCAGCAAGCAATCAGGGGTAGGGGTTTTGACATCTCGGACCTGCGGGCGCGGCAGTTCCGGCCCGTGGATTTCCAGACCTTTGATCTGATCGTCGCCATGGATGACAACAATCTGTCAAACATCGAGGCCCTACGACCTAAAGGCAATGAAACGCCCGTGCGGCTCTTTACCGACTATGCGCCGCAATCCGGCATGGATCACGTTCCTGATCCCTATTACACGCGGGATTTTGAGGGCTGTCTGGACCTTATTGAGGCCGCGGCAAAGGGGCTGAGAGACAGTCTTGGAGGAGACGGTTAGAATTGACCTTCGACCAGTTTGAACTCTTCCGCGAGCCATGGGAGGCGATTGACCGCAGGTTCCACCATTTGCCGCCGCAGCAGATCTAGCGTGGTCTGGGCCACCGTACGGGGCAGCTGATCAGCCCAGTCCCTGCTGGTGAACAGAGAAATGGTGCGCGCGGAATTGCCAAAGGGCAGAGGGTAGGCTTCAATCTGGTCGTGGAAACGCACGGCCCGCATATAGCCCAGAGGAGTCGTGATCGCCCAGCCGATACGGCGGGCAACCATCGCCATAAGGGCAAGGTGAGACCCGACTTCAAAGCGGTTTTCAAATTCGGCTTGAGCCCGCTGCAGCTGCGCCTCGATCTGTTGCGCGATCATCTGATCCCCCGCATAGCGCAGGAAAGGCAGGCTGCTCAGCTGATCTAGAACGCCGCTAGCATCGCTGAAGAACCCATTGGGGGCCACCAGAATGAAGGGATCGCGCACCAGCGGGTATTCGATAAGCCCCTCATGCAGCTCCCCTGTAGTGGCGGAGATTGCGATGTGAATGTCCTCTGCCTCGATTGCCCGCAGGATTTCGAGGCTGGAGGCGGTGATCATCTTGAACCGGCACTGTGATAGGCGCTCCGCCAAGGCAGTGACCAGGCGCGGTGTTAGATCATTGTCGAAATCATCGATCAGTCCAATGGAGAGGGCCGGCAGATGGCTGAGATCTGTCATCGACAGCTCGCTCTGCGCTAGGCGCAGCTCCGACAGAACTGCTTCGGTGCGGGCCAGGAAATTGCGACCAGCAGAGGTGGGAACCATAGGGCGACGGCTATGATCAACCAGATCTGTTCCCAGCGCTTTCTCAAGGTTTCGCAACTGCTGGCTGACAGCAGGCTGGCTGAGGCCGGTGACTTCAGCGGTTTGTGCAACAGAGCCCGTCTTGGCAAGGGTCTCAAAGACCTCCAGACCCCTAAGGGTAACGCCCTTTATCAACATGCACATACTCCAAAAAAACTAATCAAACTTTCCCGTTCACGGCAGGCCTAAACCGGTGCGGGGTATGTTTGCAACCGTTTTTCTCCCTAGAGTGGAAGAGGTTAGATCAGTTCCACAGATTCGCCACAGGTTGCCGGTTGTGGCATCCTATCTAATTTATGAAATATAATTGAAACGGAATGTAAAGCCAAAGTCGCAGTGAAACATCACTTCTTCCAAGAGTGCGTTATGCGGCTAAAATGGCAGGGATCAGTGCTAGCTGCAGGTTTTTGCGGCGCTGTCACCAAAGAGCTTATAGCGCTCCCAGAGCCGTGCGTCGCGACTGCTGTCTGACTGACGGGTAACCTGCGCCTGATGCGGGTCGGCAAACCATTTTGAGACGGTCTTGCGCTCAGCGGTGGTGAGTTTCACATTGGCCACTTTTTGGATGCAGCGGCAGAGGGAGGGGTTTGCGGCGGAGCGATCCGATTGACGGCAGGCGCGCTCGATTGCGCCTGCTTCGGCAGCAGGTGCCAGAGCAACGGTGACAGAAAGAGCCTGCAGAGCCACAACCAACCCAAGCCCCGCTGTGCGCAGAGAGATCATCCGAGCCTTCATCCTACTGTCCTTTTTGTCTGCCGGGTGGTCTTTGCCACCCCGGAATGGGCGGCACTATGGCCAAAGCTGCCTGAGTCGGCAATCGTGGTTAACACCGGTTCAAAATTGCGCAGGAATTTGCCTGACCGTCTTTTCCTCGCATCGTCGATTGGCAACTCATTGGGACTGCAAGCTCACATGACCGGCAGGAAGCCGGTCAGCGCTCAACCTAGGTCAGGCGCCGATCTTCGGTGCAATCATTTTGCTAGTTGAAGGACAGCAAGCGTTCGCCCGGGTGGGTGCGGAACGCGCCCGCCGTGGGGCGGGCGGACGCGTGCCCGTCACAGCCGTGACGGGCGAGTCTCAAACAGAGGGGCTAGTGCGCAAGTGAGGTGAGAAATTTACCTATTGCTTTGGCCACAGCGTCTATCGACCCAGGTTTTACGATTTCGGTTGCGCCAACTGGCCCCATAGTAGCCCCAAAGGCTTTTGCCGCAGCCTTTACCGAGACATCCATTGTTGCACCGCAATAGGCCGCAATCCTCAGCGCTATTTCAGACAGGGATTGGGCAACGCGTTTCAGAACGCTGGGCGAGGGTTCTGGCTTAGCAAGTTCGGTTTCCAGTTCTTCAATGTCCGACCAGATCAAGACAAGGTCTTTCTTGAAGGCCTTGGCGTTTGGACCATCCATCGGCGGGCCGCCGTTGTCGCCGATCTGCGGGTTTCTGGCTAGGGCCTGTTGCTGTGCGCTCAGTTGCTCTTTGAGGGTGGCAACCTCTTGCTCTAACTCAAACTTCGTACGAATACGCTCGATTTCTTTGGCGACGGCTTCGGGGCCTGCTTCCCAGACGGCGTCTTCAATCAGCGCCACCCGGCGTTGCAGCTCCCAGTCGAGCGGTTTGCCGTCGAGGAAGCCTTGAAACCAAGCGGTCCAAAATGCCCAAGTTGTAGAGCCCTCCATTGTGTGGCGAAAACTCGCCCAGGCCCCTAAGGTGGAGGCGCTAGCTATGTTTGCCGGCCACAGAGGCTTCTCAAGCACGTCATGTGAATCCAAATACTGCCCAGGTTCCGGATCTGTAAGAGCAGCTGAGAGCGCCCATTTGCCACCAGTTTTGTCCGATGCACTAAATGAAACTGTGTCTCCTGCGCTTCCAGCGTAGCCATCAAAGGAAATTGCGGTGGCTGAGCTAACTGCTGCAAGTTCGGGGTTTCTTGTTGCGTTGGAAAAGTCTTTCAGAGTTGCAGGATAAGCTAGCTCACGTGTCAAATTCTGAAAGGTCCACCGGCCCTCCACCGAAAGTTCCCTGGTGGCTAGCTGGGCTAGGCTCAACAGCGCGCGCAATGAATGGAGCTCAGTTCTTGGGGACTGAAAGTAGTTCGGTCCGTCTGCGAGTATCAAAGGTACGCCCCTCAGGGCGGCCCGAACTCCGACAGCAATAGCCATTTCGGTTTCTTGTGCTTTAAGCCAATACTCTAGGGCCGCGACGCTGTCTATCTTAGAGAAATCGCCCAAATCAGTCTTCCACATTCAAATAACTGCTTTGCAGCTTACACGCCCGCTTGACCACGGCCAGAATCCAAATCATATCCCCATCCATGACTGATCTGGCCAAAATCCGCAATTTCTCCATCGTCGCCCATATCGACCATGGCAAATCCACCCTCGCTGACCGGCTCATCCAAGAGACCGGAACAGTGGAGGACCGCGATATGAAGGCGCAGCTCCTCGACTCGATGGATATCGAGCGCGAGCGCGGCATCACCATCAAGGCCAACACGGTCCGGATCGAATACAACGCCGAAGACGGTGAGCACTATGTGCTGAACCTTATCGACACCCCCGGCCACGTCGATTTTGCCTATGAGGTCTCCCGCTCCATGCGTGCGGTTGAAGGTTCCTTGCTGGTGGTTGACAGTACCCAGGGTGTTGAAGCGCAGACATTGGCCAATGTCTATCACGCTATTGAGGCGGATCATGAGATCGTGCCGGTGCTGAACAAGATCGACCTGCCGGCCTCTGACTGCGACCGGGTGGCGGAGCAGATCGAGGATGTGATCGGCATCGACGCGACCGAGGCCATTCAGGTCTCTGCCAAGACCGGTCAGGGTATCCGCGAAACGCTGGAAAGCATCGTGCACAAACTGCCCGCCCCAACCGGCGACCGCGATGCGCCGCTGAAGGCGATGCTGGTGGACAGCTGGTATGACGCCTATCTCGGCGTGATCGTTCTGGTGCGGATCATGGACGGCGTCCTGAAGAAGGGCGACAAGGTCAAGATGCTCTCCAACGGGTCGGTGCATCATGTGGACCGCATTGGCGTCTTCCGCCCCGAGATGACCGTGATTGACGAGCTGGGACCGGGCGAGATTGGCTTCCTCACCGCTTCGATCAAGCAGGTGCGCGACACCCGCGTGGGTGACACCATCACCCATGAGAAAAAGGGCACAGAAGATGCGCTGCCCGGCTTTAAGCCCGCGCAGCCGGTGGTCTTCTGCGGGCTCTTCCCGGTGGACAGTGCCGAGTTCGAAGACCTGCGCGATGCGATTGATAAACTGGCACTGAACGACGCCTCCTTCTCCTATGAAATGGAGACCTCGGCGGCGCTGGGCTTTGGCTTCCGCTGCGGTTTCCTGGGCCTCTTGCACCTGGAGGTGATCCGCGACCGGATCGAGCGCGAGTATGATATCGAGCTGATCACCACCGCGCCGAGCGTGGTCTATCACGTCTATATGAAAGACGGGACCATGATTGATCTGCACAACCCGGCTGATATGCCGGATCTGTCGGTGGTGGATCACTTGGAAGAGCCGCGCATCAAGGCGACCATCCTGGTGCCGGATGAATATCTGGGCGATGTGCTGAAGCTCTGCCAGGAGCGGCGCGGGGTGCAGATGGATCTGACCTACGCGGGCAGCCGTGCCATGGCGGTCTATGACCTGCCGCTGAATGAGGTGGTCTTTGATTTCTACGACCGGCTGAAATCGGTGACCAAGGGCTATGCCTCTTTTGACTATCAGATGACCGGCTATCAGACCGATAATCTGGTCAAGATGTCGGTGCTGGTGAACGATGAGCCGGTGGATGCGCTGTCGATGATGGTGCACCGGGACCGCGCCGAGCAGCGTGGTCGCGCCATGTGTGAAAAGCTGAAAGAGCTGATCCCGCGTCACATGTTCAAGATCCCGATCCAGGCGGCTATCGGCGGCAAGGTTATCGCGCGTGAGACATTGTCTGCGATGCGCAAGGACGTGACCGCAAAATGCTACGGCGGCGACGCAACCCGGAAGAAGAAACTGCTGGAAAAGCAGAAGAAGGGTAAGAAAAAAATGCGTCAGTTCGGCAAGGTCGACATCCCGCAAGAGGCCTTTATCAGCGCCCTGAAGATGGATAGCTGAGCCCCGGCGACTACCCGAGAGCAGGTTCTTTGCTCTGCGTTGAATACCAAAAGCGAGGCTTCGGCCTCGTTTTTTTGCCTCTACCTATCATTTAGGCGTTTCAGTTGTGGATGGGCGGCCAGCTATGGGTTCTCGCTAGAGGAGAGTGTTTTACGATGATTTTGGCAGGGGCGCCTCCTTACCATCAAATCTGCGAAACACTCCCCAGATCTCGCGAGTGGGTTGATCCGCGTCAAAGTGATACACTTGTTATTGGGGTTGGCTTTGATGGGTCAGCTGAATGGGAGGATCAGAAATGGATCTTTTACAATACAAGCAGGTACTTTCGGCGCGGCGTAAGGCCTTGACTGGGCACCTGGTTGAGGTTGAGCATGATTTGGATGCGCCACAGCCAAGCGATTGGGAGGATCGCGCCTCGGAGCGGCAGGGCGATGAGGTGCTGGAGCGTCTTGGTCTCAAGGAACTGGAGGAGCTTCGCCAGATTGATGCCGCGCTCGCAAGACTGCGGGAGGGCTCTTATGGGTTTTGTCAGATTTGTGGAGATGGGATAAACCCAGAGCGGTTGAGCACTCTTCCTGCGACACCCTTTTGTAGCAGCTGTGCGCAATAAGCGCGAAGCCTGGCTGCGGGCGGATCTTTGCGAGAGGGCAAATTGTGGCGTATCTTTTGGTGGTCCTTGAGAGTTGTCGCCGAGAGGCCGTAGATGGAATTCGGCCACAAAATGTTGCGCAAAGTGCCTTGGCCCGCCAAAAGCGCAAAGGCCCCGTTGCCGCTCCGGCGGGGATGTGGCACAACCCTTGCTAACCGACTGAACAGATGAGTTTAGCATATGACCGATTTCGCCGAACGCCGCCGCATGATGGTTGACACGCAGGTCCGCCCTTCGGATGTGACCAAATACCCAATTATCGAGGCTCTGCTTTCTGTACCGCGCGAAGAATTTGTACCCGTTGCGCAGAAAGAAGGCGCCTATGCGGATCGCAACATGGAGCTGGGAGGCGGCCGGTCGCTGCTAGAAGCACGCACATTGGCGAAGGTTTTGGATGCGCTAGATATCCAACCAAATGAACTGGTGCTGGATGTTGCTTGCGGGCAGGGCTACTCCACCGCCGTAGCAGCGCAGATGGCAGAGATGGTCATTGGCGTGGAAGAAGACGAAACAATGGCCGCTGAAGCGCAGGAGCAGCTTTCGACAATTGGCGCGGACAATGCCATCGTGCATATGGGCCCTCTGACCGAAGGTGCTGCCGAACATGGCCCCTATGATGTCATCATGGTTCAGGGCGGGGTGGAAACTGTACCCGAAGGGCTCTTGAACCAGTTGAAAGATGGCGGGCGCATTGCTGTTCTCTTCATGACCGGATCACTTGGTGAAGTGAAGATCGGTTACAAAAACGCAGGTCGCATCTCTTGGCGATTTGAGTTCAATGCCGGTGCGGCGGTATTGCCTGGTTTTGAACAGCCAAGGTCCTTTGCCTTGTGATTTTCAAAGGCCAATCCGGTTGTGGGGGTGCGCCTTTGCATAAAGGATTGAACATTTTGGCAGCCCAAAGGGGCTGCCAGTACCCATAAACCAACCGCGGCTGGCGGCGCGGCAAACGATAAGGCCACCGAATGTATAAGAAACTCTCGGTAAACCTGGTGAAAACGTTTGTACGGGCTGGCACCGTCGCATTTGCTTTGTCTCAGGCTGCCAGTGCGGATAACCTCTCGGACGCTATGATTGGCGCCTACAAAAGCAGCGGTCTCTTGGAGCAAAACAGAGCATTGCTGCGGGCCAGCGATGAGAGCGTGGCCGCTGCTGTGGCGGCACTTCGCCCGGTTATCAATTACACGCTCACGGCACAGACCCGTCGCAACCGCTCGGCAACCCGTCGCTCGGTTTTGTTGTCGGAGTCTGAAACGAACGGGATTGTTCCGGCGTTGAACTTGACCTGGCTGCTTTATGATGGCGGGGCAAGCAAGCTGAACCAGCTGGGCGCGCAGGAAACCGTGCTGGCCACGCGACAGACGCTATTGCAGATTGAGCAGCAAGTTTTGTTCTCTGCGGTGCAGGCCTATGTGGATGTGCTGCTGCAGCAGGATACTGTTCAGCTTCAGAGCAACAACCTGCGTTTGCTGCAGGAAGAGCTGAAAGCGTCGCAGGATCGTTTCGAAGTTGGCGAAGTGACACGGACGGATGTCGCACTGGCGCAGAGCCGGGTTGCTTCTGCACGGGCCAATCTGATTTCGAGCCGTGGCAACCTGCAAGAGGCGCAGGCGACCTATATCGAGGTTGTTGGGCACCCTATTGGGACCGTAGCCGGGCAGCCACCGCTGCCGCAGCGCGTCGCCTCGATCAATGCCGCTGAATCCATCGCGGTGCGTAACCATCCAAGTTTGCTGTCTCAGCAACACACGGTGAAGGCTGCGGATTACGCCGTTCAAAGTGCGAAAAAGGGCCTGGGGCCGCGTGTCACCTTTAGTGCGGACGCCAGCGTGACCCATGATTGGAACAATTCGCTGAACACCAATTCCTCTGGCGCGAGCTTGACCTACTCACAACCGCTCTATGCGGGGGGCTCTTTGGCCTCTTCGGTGCGGGCCAGGTTTGCTCAACTGGATGCGGCCAAGGGGGCCTTGGTCTCAGCACGCCGTGCGGTATCTCAGGATGTCGCGGCGGCCTATGTCTCTCTCGATGCCGCGACGGCCAGCCTTGTTTCCTCGAACGAAAGTGTTCGGGCGGCACGAGTTGCCTTTGATGGGATCCGCGAAGAGGCGACACTGGGCGCACGCACAACTCTGGATGTTTTGCAGGCAGAGCAGGACCTTTTGAATGCGCAGACTGCTCGGGTTCAAGCGCGTGCAAATCAGGCTCTTGCAGCTTATTCGCTGCTTCAAGCTCAGGGATTGCTGACTGCAGAACACCTTGGTCTGGCAGTGGAAATCTACGATCCGACGCTTTATTACAATCTGGTCAAGGACGCTCCGGCGCAGGTCAGCCGCCGCAGCAAAGACCTGGATCGTGTGCTTAGAGCTCTGGGAAAAAACTAATTTTTCCTCTAAATGTTGTCTGAAGAGATGCGGGAAGTTACACTTGCCGCAAATCTAAAGAGTGGTTCACCAAAAATGTCCGACCCCGTCTCGCAGGCTGAAATCGAAGATGTTCTTTCCTCCATCCGCCGTTTGGTCAGCGAAGATGGGCGAAAAGCACCTGAGGTGGAAGGCAAGGCCCCCCCTGTAAAGCGTGTCGATTCTCGTTTGGTTTTGACCCCAGCACTTAGGGTTCATGAAGGCGGGGAAGCCCGAGTGGCTGAGATGCCACTGCGGGCGCGTGACCCACAACAAGAAGATACCGCCGCTGCTGCAAAGGGCGCAAGCGAACCGCATCAACTTGTCTCTGAGGTCGAAGCTGAGGCTGAAGTTAGAGTTGGTTCGGATGAGATCGTGGCCCATCCCAGTGCGGGGGAGCACGCCGCTGGCAACGAAGGCGAAGGCGTAGAGGAAGTAGCTGCGGTTCAACAGGTCGCGGACGAGCTGGAGGAAGCACCCTGGCGAGACCCTTCTGCAACGCTGTATCAGGCGGCAGAACACGCCGGGAATGTTGAGGATCTCGAAGCGCTCATCGCGCCGAAAGAAGAAACTTCAGATGCAGACACCAATGTGTCCGCAGTCGTAAAGAAAATTGCCGAACTGGAAGCCAAGGTAGCGCAACGTGGGGATCATTGGGAACCGGACGGGATGTCCGGTGAGCCCTATTCCGGTAAGGGCAATGTGGAAACTCTGGAGTGGCAAGATCACCTGGAGGACGAGGCGCCCGAAGCTCACGAGAGCGCAGTTCACGAGAGCCAGGAAACCCCTTCGCTAGAGGCAGAGGCCTTGGCACAAGATGCGGTTTTGGAGGGCGCGCGGGATGCTCTCAATGATCTGGCGGCAGAGGAAAGCGTGATCGATGAGGAGAGCCTGCGCGAACTCGTGGCTGAGATTGTCCGTTCAGAGCTGCAGGGCCCATTGGGGGAGCGTATCACACGCAATGTGCGCAAGCTCGTCCGTCGTGAAATTCACCGCGCATTGGCCGCTCAGGATCTGATCTAATCCAGTCCTTGAGCGTTCTTTGACGGGCGTCCTTTAGTGTGATGAGACGCCTGTAGTGTCGCTCGACCTAACCTTAGATCTAACATCCGTCATAAACTAAGGGCCTGTTTCAATGAAACAGGCGCCTTTGCCGAGTGTGCCTTGAGAAGGGGCCAGACACGCTGACCATTCCTACCATTGTTTTGATTTGGTTTCTGGCCTCGAAAATGGCCTAATTTCCCTGTGGAACAGGTTGGGCAAGCTCCAGTAGATGATCCAGATCCATATGGCGCTCCAGATGATCCGCCAGATGATCCAGGGTTTCCTCCACGCCATCCTCGTAGCCGACTGTGCTTTCGTACCCAAGACCAGAGAGGAAGCTGGCGCGAAAGGCGTCAGAGCTGAAAAGCCCGTGTAGATAAGAGCCGCGCACGCGACCGTCTCTGGAGGCTGCCCCCTCAAACCGGTCACCAACCCGAAGCCAGGCACGATCGCAATCGGGGCCAGAGCTGCGGCCCATATGGATCTCATACCCGGAGACGGGCAGGTTTCCATCGCGACTGATCGCTTCGGTTAAGGAGACCCGCTTTTCACCGGACATGACCGTGTGAATATCCAGAAGACCCAGGCCCTCTACCTTGCCGGGACGACCATCTACACCATCTGGATCGTCTATGGTCTTACCCAGCATCTGATAGCCTCCGCAAAGCCCCAATACGTGGCCTCCGCGCCGGTGATGGGCAAGGATATCGATATCCCAGCCTTGCGCGCGCAGATAGTTCAGATCGCCAATGGTGCTCTTGCTGCCGGGAATGAGAATGAGATCCGCATCGCCGGGCAGGGCTTTGCCCGGAGGCACGATTTCGATCGACACCTCGGGTTCTGCGGCCAGTGGGTCGAGATCGTCAAAATTCGCCATCCGCTCCAGCTGGGGCACGACGATCTTGCAGCCACCGCCCTGATGAGAGGCAATATCCATCATATCTTCAGCGGGCAGCTTCCAGGCCTCCCAGAACCAGGGGACAACGCCCAACGAAGGCCAGCCAGTGCGCCGAGCAATATCATCGCGTCCAGCATCAAACAGGCTGAGATCGCCACGGAACCGGTTCACGGCAAAGCCAACAATCCGTTCCAGGTCCACTTGCTCCAGAACCGCCTGCGTGCCGACGATCTGCGCAATGACGCCACCGCGATGGATGTCACCAACCAACATCACGGGCGCCTCTACCGCACAGGCGAACCCCATATTAGCAATGTCGCCTTTGCGCAGGTTTGTTTCTGCCGGGGAGCCCGCACCTTCGATCAAGATCAAATCCGCCTGTTGGGCCAGTCGGAAATAGCTCTCTTTTGCGGCCTCCAGCAGTCCAGATTTGTCCCGCATAAAGGAACCTGCTGCCTGGGTGCCGCGTCGTTTCCCCTGAACGATGACTTGCGCACCGGTGTCAGTTTCCGGCTTTAACAGCACCGGGTTCATATCCGTATGAGGGGGCAGCCCCGCAGCGCGCGCCTGCAGGGCCTGAGCGCGCCCGATCTCACCCCCTTCGGGGGTAACCGCAGCATTGTTGGACATGTTCTGGGGTTTGAAAGGCGCAACTTTCAGACCGCGGCGCTTGTAGGCGCGTGCTAGCCCGGCCACCAACATGGATTTGCCAACATTGCTGCCGGTTCCCTGAATCATAAGTGCGCGTGCGGGCATGTGGCTCTCTCGTTCTGCTGCAAGCTGTTGCCAGCTTTGATGCCGGATTCGCGGCAAAAGGAAAAGCACCGCTGGTAACGAGCCTAAGCAATCGCTGGCTGAAAACTCTGGGGAATGCGCCGCAAGCAGGCCCCGGCGCGACATCAAAAATCCATTTCGCAAGCGGTGCAGGCGAGGGGCTCCCCAAAAAGAAAAACGCGCCCCCCAGGACGCGTTTTTCTTCTGGCAGTTTTTTGGCTGCAGCTCAGGCGGCTTCGGCCTGTGCTGCATTGCGGCGCTCGCTTTCCTCGCGCGACAGAGCGACAGAGGTACGCACACCCCGGCCAACAAATTCCATCAGGCCACCAACAACCCGCTCATTGGGGTCGATGCCGGCGCAGCTTAGTACTTCACGGCCATCACGGGACCGTGCCCAACGTGCAATCTGCTCTGGCCCATTGCCATATTTTTTATCATCCGCAATGGCATCATCCAGCGCGGCCAGCACTACAGCGGCAAAGAGCTTACGTGCTCGATTGCCCTGTTCATTATTATAGGCAGTGCCGTCAACGAAATCTCGCATCTCGTTTCCTTTGTTGTTCTTGCTATTGCAATTCTCGGCGTGGCGTTCCTTATGACGGAACTATGACGATTCGGGTAGCCCGCAAATGCATAGCTTTCATGCAATTAACGCATAGCTAACGTGGTGCAACTACGAGATATCGTTGTCTTGCCAGCCGAGACCACGAAAGATATAGGATCGCTTAAGATATCATCAACCTTCCCAGATGGATTTTTCAGATGCCCAAGATCAATGGTAACGAAATCCGCCCCGGCAATGTTCTGGAGCACAACGACGGACTTTGGGCGGCGGTCAAGGTCGATCACGTAAAGCCCGGCAAGGGCGGTGCCTTTGCTCAGGTCGAGCTGCGCAACCTGCGCAACGGCTCCAAGCTGAACGAACGCTTCCGTTCGGCGGATAAGGTCGAGCGCGTGCGCCTGGAGCAGAAAGATCAGCAGTTCCTCTATGAGAGCGACGGCATGCTGGTCTTCATGGACGCCGAAACCTATGAGCAGATCGAACTGCCAGCGGAGCTTTTGGGCGATCGTCGCCCGTTTCTGCAGGACGGCATGACCATCGTAGTAGAATTCTACGACGAAGAGGCACTGAACGCGACCGTTCCGCAGAAAGTGATCTGCAAGATCGTCGAGACCGAGCCAGTCGTCAAAGGCCAGACTGCTGCCAATTCCTTTAAACCTGCGATCCTGGACAATGGTGTAAAAGTCATGGTTCCTCCTTTTGTTGGTCAGGACGAGATGATCGTGGTCAATACCGAGACCATGGAGTATTCCGAACGCGCTTGATCTCGAAGAAAACAACGCAAAAGAACCCCCGGTGCATGGCGCTGGGGGTTTTGTTTTGGGTTTTGGGCCCCGGCGATGAGGGGCGCTAGTTATAGTCGATTTCGATCTGTTGCAGTTCCAGGCTGAACCCGCACTCATCCATCATCTTGCCATAGGCCGCAGTAAAGCCAGCAAGTGAGGCACGCATTAGGTGGATGCCTCCGTCATAGGGGCGCACCATATGGGCATCCAGATGCGTGCCCGATTGCATCCACTTGATCATCTCGAGCGCATTGTCCCAGCGTACTCTGACCGTAGTCTCCTGCAGGCCTTCTTCGTTGATATCGGTATGGGCGAGCCCATAGAAGACTACCTTCTGGTCCACGATGAAACCAACGGCCTGGCCATTGACCATCTGCGTAGAATGACCGCGTGGTGCCACCGAGTTGAGCTGAAGCTGGGGAAAGCTCTCCGGTGGGCCCACATCATCACGGGTGACTTTCATCCTGAGGGTGGGCATGCCGTCTCCACCAGTCCATGCGGAACAATCCAGCCAGTCGTGTTCTTCGGTAATCCGCTCTTCAACGGCGACGGACCAGTCCTTGTACTCCCAATACCCTGTGGCATGTGCGGGAGCTATCCCCAGTGACAGGCCCAAGCCGACTGCGGGCAAACTTGCTGCCCTTTTCAAAATACCCATCATTGGACCCTTTGCTGAATTGGCGGATTTGCGCAAACCTAATGCGCAGGGCCTTGCCAGCTGGTTACGGCGAGACCTTCAATTGCAGCAATTTGAATCAGTTCCGGATTACTTTTGATTGCTTGATTAAAGCCCAACAAATCGCAAGTCCTCCGCTGAGGGCTCACCCCTCCTTGGACCATGAGATCTGGACGCCAGCGGCCTCCATATCTTCGCCCGCGCGATCATAGCGGAGGTAGGCGATGGCCTGCCCATCGGCGGACGTGAAGAGGGTGCCAACGGCTTTGTCCTGGCGCTTGATCTCGCTACCGCTGGGGGCCTCGCCTGTGACTTTGACCGTGACCAGGCCTTTGCGCAGCTCAGTCTTGTGCTTCATCCGCGCGGTCACTTCCTGTCCAACGTAGCAGCCCTTGCGAAAATCGACACCGTTCAGGCGTTCAAAGCCAGCCTCTAGGATGTAGCTGTCCGGGCCCAGCTCAATGCTGGTTTCCGGGATGCAATGGGCAACACGGATCGCATTCCAATTGCTCCCGTCATCGCCGCCCTCGTCGCCATAGAGGCGCCAGCCCATGGCTGAGTGGCGCGGGTCCGACAGGGCGCCCTCCGGGGCCTCACCTGTGCCGCGTTTGACTTGCAGGTCGGTCGTTTCGATCTCAACCGCTGCGCGTAGGCGATACATCGACAGGCGCTTGGCCAAACCCTCTGCCAGGCTCTCATCGACATCCAGCAGCACGGCCTCGCCAGCGGGTGCGAGAAAAAAGTCTGCGATGTATTTCCCCTGTGGGGTTAGCAAAGCGGCATAGACCAGCCCGTGATCCAACTTGTTCACATCATTTGTGATCAATCCCTGCAGAAAGCTGCGGGTATCTGGGCCGGAAAGGCGGAGGATTTTGCGCGCGGTCATGCCGGATGCTCCGTAATTTTGCTTGGCCCGATGGAAACGAGCTTTACCAGTGATATAGAAACCGGGACGGAGTTGAATAGGAAATCGTCATGCCTGCCCCCATCAGTGTCATTGTTCCCAGTCTGAATGCAGCCGAGGAGTTGCCGGGCTGTCTGGCTGCCTTGATGGAGGGGCTCGAAGCCGGATTGATCCGAGAATTGGTGCTGAGTGACGGCGGCTCGCAAGATGCCACGGTTTCGCTTGCTGAAGAGGCCGGCGCCACAGTTGTCGTCGGACCAGCGTCCCGTGGTGGGCAGTTGCGCCGTGGCTGTGCCAGGGCAAAGGGAGACTGGTTGCTGATCCTTCATGCGGATACACAATTGCAAGAAGGTTGGAGCAGGGTGGTCGCAGAGCACCTGAGAGAGGGGCAGGGCAGCCCCGCATATTTTCAGCTTCGCTTTCGCGCCAAAGGGGTCATGCCAGGTTGGGTTGCTGGTTGGGCGAACCTGCGCGCGCGCCTCTTTGCGCTGCCCTATGGGGATCAAGGACTACTGATCCCTCGAGCGGTCTATGAGGCTGCCGGGGGTTATCCTGATCAACCTTTGATGGAGGATGTCGCTTTGGTAAACCGCCTCAATGGTATTGTTGCCTTGAAAGCCGTCGCAGCGACCGGTGCAGAACGCTACCAGCGCAATGGATGGCTTCGACGCGGTAGCAGAAACCTCTGGACTTTGGCGCGCTACCTCTTGGGGTGGGACCCGGTGGACCTGGCGCAACGCTATCAAAAATAGCAAAGATCAGCGATTCGGGCCTTTGGCAGAAAGGCAGTAGTCTTGGGCCGAGGTGCAGAGAAGGCCTTAACTGATCAGACGACCAAAGATGCGGCTGAACCAGCCTGGTTGCGCTTGGGACCCGTTGTTTTCTGGCGTAGGGATCTGCGCGGCGACACCTGCTGGATCCATCAGGGTTTTGCCATCCTGGAACTGCAACCGGTAGAGATCCGCGTAGATGCCACCACGTGCCAAAAGTTCTTCATGAGTGCCTTGGTCGATGACTTGGCCGCGATCCATGACCACGATCTTGTCAGCGTTTCGAATGGTCGACAGACGGTGGGCAATCACCAGTGTTGTGCGCCCACCAGAAAGCTGATCCAGAGCCTGCTGAACCACCTTTTCGGATTGGGCGTCCAGGGCGGAAGTCGCCTCATCCAGCAAGAGGATAGGGGTGTTTCGCAGCAAGGCACGGGCGATCACAACCCGCTGGCGTTGCCCACCGGAGAGGGCCGAGCCACGCGGCCCAACTCGTGTGTCCAATCCCTCAGGCAGCTTTGGCAGGAAGTCTGCCACATGGGAGGCTTCCAAGGCCTTTTGCAGGGCATCTTCGCTGACGTCTTGTCCCAGCACGATATTCTCACGCAGGGTTTCATCAAACAGGAGTGCCTCTTGGGTCACAACCGAGAATAGCCCGCGCAGATCATCTGTCGCCAGATCGGCTACAGGGGTGTCACCCACGGCTACGCGACCCTCTTGCGGATCAACCATCCGGGTCAGGAGGTTGAAGATTGTGGACTTTCCAGCCCCAGAGGCCCCAACCAAAGCAGTGGTCTTGCCAGCGGCCGCCTCCAATGTCAGTCCGCGCAGGATCTTCGCGTCGCCATAGTTCAGATCAACATTGCTGAGTGTAATGTCGGGCAGGCCTTCGGGGGCGGGTTTGGGGTCTTCGGGTGAGGTCAGAAGGATTGGCGCGTCCATCAGCGCCTTGATACGCTCCAGAGCTGCCGCCGCCGCCTGCCAAACGCCTGAGATATTGGCGAGCCGACGCATGGGTTCAAAGGATAGGCCAATGGAGGTGAAAAAGCTCATGAACTGGCCGACGGTCTTATCGCCAGAGATGATCTCTGACCCGCCATAGAGCAGTACGGCCATGAAGCCGACACCAGCCATGATGTCGGTCATGCCGGAAATGGAGGAGGTCCCAAAGGCGGCTTTGACCTCTGCCCCGACAAAGCGGTCGGTATGCTGGCCGAATTTCTGCAGCTGATACTCTTCCAGCTTGTTCAGCTTGATCGGGACGATGCCATGGAAAATCTCATCAAGGCGGGTAGCAAGGGCGGCCCCCAGATCCCGCGCTTCGGATGCCCGGCGGCGCACGTATTTCTGCAATAGTGAAATGGGCAGAAGCAGGCCGGGAACACCAATCAGCAGGATTGCGGTCCAGCGCCAGTCAATGCTGATAGCCACGCCGAGCACCGCAACCAAAGCAACCGCATCGCGTCCGGCCCCGGTTATCATCGCCTGCCAGACCGAGTTGATTGCACTCACATCGCTCTGCACCCGTTGCAATAGCAATCCCGGTGCATGGGTCTGATGAAATGCAGGATCCTGACGGATCAGACGAGCAAGCATATCCTTGCGTAAATGCGCCGCAGAGGTCTGCGAGACCTTACTTAGGAGGACCTTTTGGGTGACGCTGGAAATCCCACGCATGGAAAAAATCGCCAGGAAGGCGAGACTGACCCAGACCAGCGCATTGGTATTGCCCGCAACAAAAACCAAATCAAACATCGGCTGCATCATGTAGCCCAGCGCGCCCATGGTGGCGCCTTCGATCAGCATAAAAATCACAGCTATGCCCAGCAATCCCATGTAGTGGCGGAGATAGCCGCGCCATAGCCAGCCCAACAGCTCGCGGGAGGAAGTATGCTCTTGCTTCATGGATTGAGGTTCCGGCTGGGACAACGTTGTTGCTCTGGGGTCATTTTGCGCCAAGATCGGCGCGCCTGCGCCATTTAAGCAGCTCAGAGGTTTGGCGCAAGCGGTTGCCAGATATGTCTGCCTGAACGCGGGGTTTCAGCATCAAAAAAAGCGCTTTAGGCAATTGACCTTATACAGACGCAGGCTAGGGTTGCACCAATTGCGAATTGGTCCAGCCTGGCGGGCGCCGGATTGGACACCAACAGGCGGATCAGAACAGATGCAGGAAAACTACACTCATTCCGGTGGCCGCGGGTATCTTGCCATACCCGGACCATCAGTCATTCCTGACGAGGTGCTGCAAGCGATGCACCGTCCTTCCCCAAATATCTATGCGGGGGATTTGCTGACCCTGACAGATAGCCTGATCCCAGATCTTAAGGCAGTTGCACGCACCAAACACAGCGTCGCGATTTATATCGCCAATGGGCATGGTGCCTGGGAAGCAGCACTGATGAACACATTGCAGCCAGGTGATAGGGTTCTGGTCCCTTCATCGGGGCGCTTTGCAATTGGCTGGGCCGAGATGGCCGAGGCCCTGGGGATCGAGGTTGAGATCCTCGATTTTGGCACTGAAGCTGCCTGGGATTTTGAAAGGATCGCCGAAGCCTTGAAGGCAGATATCGGCCATCAGTTCAAAGCGGTGCTTGGTGTTCATACAGACACTTCCAGCTCTATCCGCAATGATGTCGCCGCGTTGCGTCACCTGATGGATGAGCTGCAGCATCCTGCCCTGCTCATGGCAGATTGCATCGCTTCTCTTGGTTGTGACCGCTTTGAGATGGACCTCTGGGGAGTCGATGTGATGGTTTCAGCCTGTCAAAAAGGTCTGATGACCCCGGCTGGGATCAGTTTTGTTTTCTTTAACGACAAAGCGGCAGCGGCGCGGGCGCGTCTTCCTCGGATCAGCCAATATTGGGATTGGAGCCCGCGCGCCAACCCGGAAGTGTTTTACCAGTACTTTGGGGGCACCGCTCCGACCCATCACCTTTATGGGTTGAGAGCGGCATTGGATTTGATCCACGCAGAAGGCATGGAACAGGTCTGGGCGCGGCATGCCCGACTTGCTCAGGCCATTTGGACTGCCTGCGAGGCTTGGGGAGACATTGAAGACCCCTCAAAGGGCCTGCGTTTCAATGCCCCAAGCCGAGCGCTGAGGTCCCATGCGGTAACGGCTTTGCATCTTCCCTCTCCCAAAGCCAGTGATCTTCGAGCCTGGCTGGAAAGCAATCTGGGCCTGACACTTGGAATTGGATTGGGGCTTGCACCTTCTGACAGCCCCGCTTGGCACGGGCATTTTCGCTTGGGCCATATGGGGCACGTCAATGGCCATATGATTATGGGGCTCTTGGGTGGCATTGAAACAGGGTTCAAAGCACTTTCTATTCCACATGGGGCCGGGGCACTTGAAGGCGCTGCCAAGGTCTTTTCGGCAAAGGCTACTGACCTTTTGTGACAGGCTTTGGTGGCGGCATCTCACTTCTAGCCTGCCAAGCAAGGCCAGGCTTCAAACCCGACCGTTCCAATCGGTGGTGGTGAGTTTGGGCAGTCCCGCTCAGAAAGAGCATAGGCGGGGACAGAAGGCCCCCGTCTGCCAAGAACTTTCAAGAGTGAGCCTTGGCTCAGCTCTCGCTTTCCAGCATGCGTGCTTCGATGCGATCGATCATGTGGTTCAGGAACAAGGCCAGCAACAGAACGGGAACCATGCCGAATAGGACCCAAATTGCGAAGAAGATCCACAAAAGATTGATACCAAGGAAGGCAATGGCCGCTGAAAACAGGTCCGTTGCTTCTTCAGGCTGCTTGGTGGCCTGCCTGTGGTTATGATTGTGATAGTCCATGAGTAGTCCTCCTGGATATTTACCAGGAAGAGGGTAGCCCAAGAAAGGTGAATGTCCGGTAAAACCCGCGAGAGCGATGCGAGAGGTGTTAATCCCGTTGCCTTTGACCCGCCCGCTCCAGCGCCATGGGCAGAGCAGCCTCAAGAAGTAGAAGGTCGCTTTCTGGGCCACAGCTGACCCGGATGCAGCGGTTTTGTGGCGGCGCAAATGGCATGCGTACAAAGAAACCATCTGCGACCAGTTCTTCCAATACGGCTTTTGCGAAATCACCATCGGAACCACAGTCGATAGTGACAAAGTTGGTTGCCGAGGGAAGCGGGACCAGTCCGTTGTTCCTGGCGATTTCTGCAATTCTATTGCGAGCCGCCTCCATCTGTTTGAGCACGTGGGCCAGCCAGTCCTGGTCTTGCAATGCTGCAAGTGCTCCCGCTTGGGCGGCGCGGTTCATGCCGAAGTGATTTCGAACCTTGTTGAAAGCGGTGATCAGCTCAGGATGGGCGAGGGCATAGCCAACCCTGGCACCGGCCATGCCATAGGCTTTTGAAAAAGTGCGCATACGGATCACGCGCGGATCATCGGCGTCAATTGCGGCCGCTGTGCCTTCGGGCGCGCATTCGACATAGGCCTCATCCAGCAGCAGCAGGCATCCTTCCGGCAGATCCTCAAGGGCATCGACAATCTTCTGGCCGCTGTGCCAGCTTCCCATCGGGTTATCCGGATTGGCCAGATAAACCAGTTTTGCACCGACCTCGGCCGCTTTTGCAAAGAGGGCTGCTGGGTCTTCATGGTCACCTTTGTAGGGCACGAAATGCAGCTCTCCGCCAAAACCCGCGACATGGTAGTTAAAGGTTGGATAGGCGCCAGAGGAGGTGACAACCGGATCACCAGGGCCAATGAGCAACCGGACCAAATAGCCCAAGAGGCCGTCGATGCCTTCGCCGACCATGATATTGGCTGGTTCGACCCCATGGTGCGCAGCCAGGGCCTGGATCAGATCGAAGTTCTCTGGGTCTCCATATTTCCAGATCTCGGCTGAGGCTGCTCGCATGGCCTCAATCGCCTTGGGGGAAGGGCCAAAGATGTTTTCATTGGCGCCGAGCCGCGCTTTGAACACCGCACCACGGGTGCGCTCCTGTGTTTCCGGTCCCACAAAGGGCACAGTTGAGGGCAAAGATTGGGCGAGCGGCGTATAGCGAGGTTTTGTCATGGGCGCAGATAACGCGATGGCAGGTTGAACAGCAAGTCTTGCGTAAGAGCAGGTCCCGACGCAGAGTATGGCCAGACAATCAGGACCTGTATTCATGAAGAAAATTCTGCTGCTGATTTTGGCCCTTGGCATGGGCTATTTGCTGTTTTGGCCGGTGCCGGTTGAACCAGAAAAGTATGAGCCCCTGAAGGGCCCCGGCTTTACCGGAGAATTCTACGAGAATTCGGATATGGATGCCCTGGAATTGGTCCTGCTGCCGGATGATGCCATCGGGCCAGAGGATCTGGCGGTGATGCCCGATGGCACGATCTATACCACTGATCTCTCGGGGAAGCTTTACCGTATTGATGGTTCTGCGCCTGAGCTGGTCGAGGATCTCGGCGGGCGGCCCCTGGGTTTGGATGCCGGACCTGATGGGGCGCTCTACATTGCGGATAGTTTCCGCGGGATTATGCGCTGGAGCGGGCCGGGCACGCTGGAGGTGCTGGTGGATGAGGTCGAAGGCCAGCCGCTGATCTATGCCAACCAACTGGATGTGGCCAAGGACGGGACCATCTATTTCTCCAATTCCTCTGACCGCTTTGATCCCGAAACCATGGGCGGCACAAAGCCCACCTCGGTTCTGACCATCTGGGAGCAATCGAAAACGGGCTATGTCGCACGCCGTAACCCTGATGGATCGGTTGAAAAACTCGCCAGTGGTTTTGTCTACACCAATGGGGTGGCGCTTTCGGAGGAGGAAGACTTCCTCCTGATCAATGAGACTGGGCGCGCACGGGTGCATCGCCTCTGGCTCACCGGGGAGAAGACTGGCGAATTGGAGCTGTTCCTGGGCAATCTGCCCGGTTACCCCGACAATCTGGAAGCCCAAGGGGATGGCTCTTTCTGGCTGGCCTTTGCCAGTCCGCGTGTGCCCGCTGAGGTGCTGATGCCCTATCCCTTTCTGCGTAAGGTGCTCTGGCGCCTGGGGCCAAAGGTTCGCCCTGCACCGATCCACCGGGGTATGGTGATCCAGTTCAATAAGGATGGTGAGATCCTGCGCAACCTGCAGGATCCTACTGGGCGCTTTGGGGTGACCACCGGGGCTTTGATCGTCGAAGACCAATTCTATGTGATGTCATTGGAGGGGCGCGGCTTTGGACGTGCTGGGCTGTCTGACATCCCACCTATTCCATGAGCCGTATTTTCGGCGGAAACGGTCAGCGCTTCGCTGGCCGTTTTCATTTTTGAGCACAGGCCCTGCTGATTGGAGAAATGGAAATTCCTCAAAAGCTGCCCTGACGTTCCCGTGGTATGGGAGGGCATTCCAAGGCAGACTTTTGGCAAAAGATAACAGGAGAATGAACCATGGCGCGGGTTTCCGTTGAGATTACAGACCACATTGCCCATGTGACCCTGACACGGGGCGACAAGATGAACGCGCTGGATGATGCCATGGTCAAGGGTATCCTGGGCGCGGCCGAGGAGGTGTCGGCCTCTGATGCGCGCGTGGTGGTCCTATCCGGGGAAGGAAAGAGCTTCTGTGCCGGCCTCGACCTGATGAGTTTCATGCAGATGGGCAAGGTCGACCCCAAGGCCTGGCTGATGGAGCGTAGTCATCACGATGCCAATGAGATGCAGGAGGTCTCTATGGCCTGGCGCCGGTTGGATATTCCGGTGATTGCCGCCCTGCAGGGAGCTGTCTACGGCGGAGGTCTGCAACTGGCGCTGGGCGCGGATATCCGCATCGCTGCACCGGATGCCAGATTGGCGGTGATGGAGATGAAATGGGGGATCATTCCGGATATGGGTGGCATGGTTCTGCTGCCCAAACTTGTGCGGTCCGATGTGTTGCGCCAGCTCACCTATACGGCCGCGCCCATTGAGGCTGAACAGGCAGAACGCTGGGGGCTGGTGACATCGCTATCAGAGGATCCGCTGGCGGCGGCGCAGGCCATGGCGGCTGAAATCGCTAGCAAGGGGCCCAATGCCATCAAAGCGGCCAAGCGGATGATCGATTTTGCCGAATCCGGGGCCAGCCAGTCAGAGGTTCTGCTGCGCGAAAGTGCGGAGCAGGTCGAACTGATCGGCAAACCCGAGCAGATGGAAGTTATCGCCGCTCAGATGCAAAAACGCGCGCCGGTCTTTAAATAGAAAATCCAATGCCTATATCGGGTTGGACAGTGTCCCCTCCCTAACTGTCCTAGGCTTCTTTCACCTGCGTCCCACGGGTGAAGAGACAGTAAAGGCGGCACCGGTTTGATCCGGCGCCGCCTGAAATTTTTTCTCAATGGCTCAGAAATTGGCCGGGATTACTCCGCTGCGGTTTTCCCCTGCGGGATCACCTCATAGCCGGGCTCTTCAGGCTCATCATCTAGCATTTCCGGCGGAAAGCCCGGCGCGCGAATGTCGAGGCCGGTTGCGTCCTCAAGACGGCGGATGATGTTGGGCGATAGTTCGCGGTCACCATATTTGGCGATACCGTCGTCAAAGATCTTGACCATCAGCGGGCTGACTTCCAGCGGCACATTGGCGCGATCAGCCACCTCCTGGAACAGGCCCACATCTTTTTTCACCAGATCCATGGTGAAGGAGATGTCGCGGCTGCCGTTCAGGATCACCTGGCTTTCGGTCACATGGCTGAAAGAGTTGCCAGAGCTGATCTTGATCGCTTCATAGGTGGTGTTGAGGTCCATGCCTGCAGCCGCTGCAGTGACCAGCGCCTCGGCATTGGCGACCAGATGCACAGTGGCCAGATAGTTGGTCACCACCTTCAGAACCGAAGCAGAGCCCAGATCGCCGGTATGCAGAATGCGGCGGCCCATGGTGGTCAGGAAGGGCAGGATACGGTCAAAGGTTTCACGGTCACATCCGGCAAAGATCGAGATATTGCCGGTATCGGCCCGGTGGCAGCCGCCCGAAACCGGGCAATCGACCGCTGCGCCGCCACGCTCAATGACCATGGCGCCCAGGCGCTTGGCCTCGGCCTCATCCGTAGTGGACATCTCCATCCAGATCTTACCGGGCTTCACCTCTGGCAGCATTTCCTGCATCACCGCATCAGAGGCGGATGGCGAGGGCAAGCAGGTGATCACAGCATCACAATCACGCATCATCTGCGCTGGGCCTTCCCCCGCGGTTGCACCTTTTTCAACGAATTTCGCCATCAGGTCCGAATTGAGATCAAAGACCGTCAGGTCAACGCCGTTGCGCAAGAGCGACCCAGAGAGTTTGTGACCGACATTGCCGAGGCCGACAAATCCGACTTTCATGTGCTTTCCTCCCAAGCAGAAATGTCAAAATGGGGCCGTGTTCGACAGTCCCGTTCCTTGGTCAAGAAAAGGCGCGACGAGCTAAAAGTAAAATGATAAAAAATCGGCAAAATGGTCAAAAAATTTTGGTGATACTATGGATGACCGCCTGGCAAATTTGACCTGGCTGCGCACCTTCGAGACTGCGGCGAGGTTGCTCAATTTTACCGAGACAGGCCGCGAGCTGGGGCTGACGCAGACCGCTGTCAGCCTGCATATCCGCTCGCTGGAGGCGCGCCTGGGCAGTCAGCTGTTCTATCGCAACGCCAGACATCTGGAACTGACAGAGATCGGCCAGGCCTATGCTTTGACGGTGCGCCAGGCGCTCGGGGATATTTCTCTCTCGACACGGCGACTATTTGGGGCCGAACAGGCGCAGACCCTCACGGTGAGGGTACCTGTCTCTACCTCAGCGCTGTGGCTGGCGCATCTTTTGCCGGAATTCTCAAAGGCCCATCCCGAAATAAATATCAGGTTGGTCTCCAATATCTGGGCGGAACCCGAGCCGCGGGATGAGGTGGACGCGGATGTGGAGATCCGCCTGGGACGGGGTGATTGGGAGGATGTGACCGCGGTTCAGCTCTCAGAGGAAACCATCGTTCCGGTTGGTTCTGCAGCAGCGGCGAAGCCGGGAGATATCGCGGCGCTGCTGCAGGGCCCGCATATCCATATTCTGGGCTATGAGGATCACTGGGCCCGCTACTTTGCTGCGCATGATCTGACCTATATGGACCAGCACGCGCGATTTTCTGTAGATACCACGGTCGCGGCGCTGCAGCTAGTCGCGGGAGGCGGGGGATATGCGACGGTGCTAACACGGTTTGCCTGGCTGGCGATTTCGACAGGCATGCCCTTGGCGATAGCCGGGCCAGAGATGCCCTTTCAACAATCACACTATCTGATCAGGCGGCATGGGCGAAAACCTCTGCGGCCAGAGGTGCAATTGTTCGAAGCATGGCTGGCAGAGTGTTTTACTGGCGCCCCTGATAGGTTTGGGGGCGAGGGGTAAGCTATCTGGGGGCGTCGCGCATCAATGAGCTGCCACTTCCCCAGGTTCGAACCATTGCATTCGGTTTGGCCCAGGGATTTGCAGCTATCAACCAGCACCAAAGGCTCTAAAAGCAAAGGGCCGCTGCCAGGTTTGGCAACGGCCCAGAGCTGGTGTCAGGTCATCTGAGATCAGAGCGAGGCCTGATAGATCTTTTCGATGTTGGAGCCCAGAGCTGCGTTATATTCTTCTTCTGTCATCGCGACGTTCAGACCTTCGGTCAGGGCGCGGCTGAAGGAGGCAATCATTTTGCCGTTCTGGGCCAGTTTCTCGCAGGCATCAGCGGTGCTGTAGCCACCGGAAAGCGCCACAACGCGAACAACGGAAGGGTGATCAGCCAGGGAATCATAAAGACCCGCTTCTGTTGGGATGGTCAGTTTCAGCGAAACCTTGGTGCCTTCGGGCAGGGCGTCCAACTGATCTTTGATCTCAGCCTTCAGGAAGATCTCCGCTTCCGCTTTGGTGGGGGAGTTGATATCGACCTCGGGTTCGATGATCGGAACCAGACCAGCGGCTGCAATTTGCTGGCCGACTTCGAACTGCTGGGCCACGACATTCTTGATGCCTTGTGGGTTGGCCTCTTTTACCACCGAACGCATCTTGGTGCCAAAGATGCCTTTTTCGTTCGCGCGGGCCAAAAGCGCGCCGAGTTCGGGCATGGGCTTCATCATCTGAACGCCGTCAGCTTCATCCGCCAGGCCTTTGTCGACTTTCAGGAAGGGGACTACGCCGCATTTTTCCCAGAGGTAGCTGGGAACGGGCGTGCCGTCGATCGCATTGTCCATGGTTTTTTCAAACAGGATCGCGCCGAGGATCTTGCCAGAGCTGAAATCCGGGGAGCAGATGATACGGGCGCGCATCTTCTGGATCTCGTCAAACATCTCATCATCATTGGAATAGGCGTCTTCGGTTACGCCATAAAGACCCAGAGCCTTTGGGGTGGAGCCGCCCGACTGATCCAAAGCCGCAATGAAACCGCCACCATTGGCGATACGGTCGAACTGTTCCTGATTGATCGAAGTCGCTTGCGTCATGATCCGGACTCTCCACATAATGTCGTTGCTATAACTGGCTCTTCCTATAACGCGGTTCTGTCAGGAAACAACTGGCGAGAAGCGACGCTATCGCTAACGGAGGAAGGATTTTCTTGCGTCACGCGCCATCTGATAGCGCATTTCCAGATCCGCGATCCGGGCCATCGCAGTTTTTCGCGCGGTAGGGTCTTGGGTATCTCGATAGAGCTTGCGAGCTTCATCCAGCTCAGCCTTTAGTCTGAGCTCCTCGGGCACCACCCCCGCCTGCGCCATGATCTTCATGCCTGCCGCGATGCCGGGATCGACCAGGGCTTCACCGCTGCGGTCAGGCAGCGGTTGGCCTTCGCCTTCCAGGCCCTCCAATTGCCCTTCGGATTTGGCTTTTAGGATCTGGCGTTCGATGAGGTTTCTAAAACCGCGCAAGCGTCGCCCCTCTCAATTCCGAGTTAGCTACCCGAACAGGTTGCTGTTGTTAGCTTGATACCAGCAAAGCCCCTTATGTCCAGCATACCCTTCTCCTCCCAGGCCCTGATAATATCGCGGGTTTCGGATTTGGTGAAACCATTCTGCGGTAGGATGCCGCCGGCTTCGGCATTTGTCATTTGGCAGCCATTCTCGCGGATCAGTTTGAGGAGCAGGTCAGATTTCTCCTGCGTTTGGGCGAGCGCAGAGCTGGAGAATAGGAGGCACAGGGCAAGTGAAAAGAGGCGCATGGGGAAAGGTCCAAAGTAGTTGGGTTGAATGCGCTCAGTTGAACACCCCCGGCACTGTCCTGCAAGTTAGGGCTACGGGGAAATTCCCATGACCCTGCACCTATGGAATTGGCTACGAGCGAATGGGAAACGGGCGGAACCTGTCTAAGGCCCGCCCGTAAAATGTATTTACATAATGGGGTGCAGATCAGACCAGACGCGAGGTCTCTTTTGCGGCGCGGACAAAATCTGCAAAGAGCGGATGCGGCGCGAAAGGCTTGGACTTCAACTCCGGATGGAACTGAACCCCGATGAACCAGGGGTGGTCCGCCCATTCCACGATCTCGGGTAGGCGTCCGTCGGGCGACATACCAGAGAACTTGAGGCCACATTCCTCCAGCTTTTCGCGGTATTTGATGTCGACCTCATAGCGGTGACGGTGACGCTCTTCGATATGGCTGCTGCCATAGACCGACGAAACCAGCGACTCCTCGGCCAATGTGGCATCATAGGCGCCCAGGCGCATGGTGCCGCCCTTGTCGTCATCGGCCTTGCGGCTGACTTTATGGTTGCCCTGCACCCATTCTTTCAGGTGATAGACAACGGGCTCAAAGCGTTTCTTACCGGCCTCATGGTCGAATTCTTCCGAACCCGCCTCGCTGATGCCAGCCACGTTGCGGGCCGCTTCGATCACCGCCATCTGCATGCCAAGGCAAATGCCGAGGTAGGGGACGTTATTCTCGCGCGCATATTGCGCTGCCTTGATCTTACCCTCGGTGCCGCGCTCTCCAAAGCCGCCGGGAACCAGGATGGCATGGAAGCCCTGCAAATGCGGAGTGGCATCTTCGCGGTCAAAGAGTTCGGCGTCGACCCATTCGATCTTGACCTTCACGCGATTGGCCATGCCGCCATGGGTCAGGGCCTCAGCGATGGATTTATAAGCGTCTTCCAGCTGGGTGTATTTGCCAACGATAGCAACGCGCACTTCGCCTTCGGGGTTATAGATGCGGTCGGCCACATCTTCCCAGCGTGCCAGGTTCGGTTTGGGGGCAGGGGCAATGCCAAAGGCATCCAAGACAGCCTGATCCAGGCCTTCGCGGTGATAGGCCAACGGCGCTTCATAGATCGATTTCAGATCCTGTGCGGCGATAACACTGTCAGGACGCACGTTGCAGAACAGCGCCAATTTCTCGCGCTCTTTACGCGGGATAGGCCCTTCGGAACGGCAAACCAGCAGGTCCGGCGCCAGGCCGATGGAGCGCAGCTCTTTGACCGAGTGCTGGGTCGGTTTGGTCTTCAACTCACCAGAGGCCTTGATATAGGGCAGCAGCGTCAGATGCATGAAGATGCACTCGCCGCGCGGCTTGTCCTGGGCGAACTGGCGGATGGCTTCAAAGAAGGGCAGGCCTTCGATGTCGCCCACGGTGCCACCGATCTCGCAGAGCATGAAATCGACCTCATCCTCACCGATCGAGATGAAGTCTTTGATCTCATTGGTGACATGCGGGATCACCTGAATGGTCTTGCCCAGGTAGTCGCCGCGACGCTCTTTTTCCAGAACGTTGGTATAGATCCGACCAGAAGAGACAGAATCGGTCTTGCGGGCTGGAACGCCGGTGAAGCGCTCGTAGTGCCCCAAGTCCAGATCGGTTTCGGCACCATCGTCGGTGACAAAGACCTCGCCGTGTTCAAAGGGGCTCATCGTGCCCGGATCGACGTTCAGGTAGGGGTCCAATTTGCGCAACCGGACGGAATAGCCGCGGGCCTGAAGCAGTGCGCCCAGTGCCGCCGAAGCCAGGCCTTTGCCCAGAGATGAGACCACACCGCCAGTGATGAAGATGAAACGCGCCATGAGTGTTCGGCTGCCCCCGTGAGATGTAAATATCGAGCTGCCCGGCAGAGTTCGAATCTACTCGAAAACCGCAGCATCACGGGACTTTATATATATAGGATTCGCACAAAGAGTGCAAGGGAACCGCAAGATGCTGTTGCGGCCCCAAAAACCCTCTCTAGGTGTAGTGGTTTAGTCTGCGGCAGGAACCAGAGGCGCATTGTCGCCTTCGGCTGGTGGCAGAAGATCGCTGCCCAGGGGCGCTGCCGGAGCGCTTGCGGCACCTTCATCAGCACCATCAGTGGCTTCGATTCGGTCAGTTACCGAAGAGCCTGCAGATTTCTGTGCAGCCAGCACGGTCAGTGTTACCGAGGTGCAGATAAAGGCAATCGCCAAAGCCCAGGTCACTTTGCTTAGTGCGGTTGCAGCAGAACGGCCGGTCATGGCGCCACCGCCGCCGCCCCCCATACCCAGGCCGCCGCCTTCGGAGCGCTGCAGGAGCACAACGGCAATAAGGCCGAGAGCAAGAAGAAGATGGATGATGAGAACAACGTTTTCCATAGGACCCTGCGGCTGTTGGCTGAGTATCGGGCGGTAAATAGGCAAGAATGGACAAAGGGGCAAGGGCTCAGTTCACATTGTCTACAGCATTGCGATGACGTGGTGTCAAAGCCGCCTCCCTAGGTACAAATGTAACTGGACCTTTGGGCTTTCTTTAGGGCAGGCTCCGCCTATGCCACATGATCATACCGACCACCCGCACGCGCTTTTGCCGCCAGAGCCCGCGCTCCGCGTCAAAGCGCTTGAAACGATTCTCACACGCAAGGGTCTGATCGATCCGGCGGCATTGGATGAGATTATCGATACCTATCAGAACAAAATCGGACCGCAGAATGGCGCTTCGGTCGTTGCCCGCGCCTGGAGTGACCCTGCCTTCAAGGCCGCTTTGCTGGAGAATGCGGACCCGGTTCTTGCCGATCTTGGTTTCTATGGCCGTCAGGGTGAACATATGGTGGTGGTCGAGAATACGCCGAACCAGCACAACATGGTCGTCTGCACCCTCTGCAGTTGCTATCCGTGGCCGCTTTTGGGAATTCCGCCCGGTTGGTATAAATCCGATGCCTATCGCGCCCGTGCCGTGCGGGAACCGCGCAAAGTCCTGGCGGATTTTGGCGTGACATTGCCAGAAGGAACCGCGGTGCGGGTTTGGGATTCCACCGCCGAAGTGCGCTATCTTGTCTTGCCTATGCGCCCTGAGGGCACAGAAGCGATGACTGAGGAAGAGCTGGCTGCCCTGGTCTCACGCGACAGCATGATTGGCACCGATCTGCCAAAGGTGCCCGCATGAGCCGCCTTCATGACATGGGCGGTCGGTTCGGAGATGGTCCCGTTGTGCCCGAAGCAGCTGATGCTGCCGTCTTTGAACAGGATTGGCATGCGCGCGCCTTGGCCGTCACGCTGGCCTGTGGCGCTTTGGGGAAATGGAATATCGACATCTCTCGCCACGCAAGAGAGAGGCTCTCACCCAAGGATTATAGCCGCTTCAGCTACTACGAAAAGTGGATATCTGCCCTGGCGGATTTGCTGGTCGAGACAGGTGTTCTGACCAGTGAAGACTTGACGGGAGAGAGTGGGTCCAGCCCGCATGACCTGGCCAGCAAAGCACTAAAGGCCGATCAGGTCGCGGGTGTTCTAGCCAAGGGTGGGCCTGCGGATCGGCCAAGCGATGTCCCCGTGCTCTTTGCGCCCGGTACGAAGGTGATGACACGTGCAATCGCGGAAAACACCGCAGTGGACGGGGGGCATACTCGATTGCCCAGCTATGTTGCTGGGGCGCAAGGGGAAATCCTGCGGCTACATGGAACCCATGTCCTGCCGGACAGCAATGCCCATGGCCTGGGTGAGGCACCAGAACCGCTCTATGCAGTGGTTTTCAAGGCGTCAGAGCTATGGCAGCACCCGGAACACCCTGATGACGAAGTGGTTCTGGATCTTTGGCAAAGCTATCTTGCACCCGCTCCTGCGGGTAGGGAGCAGGGGGTATGACTGAGTGTCTCGACCATAGCGCGCCGGAACCGGTTTTTGCGGAGCCCTGGCATGCTCAGATCTTTGCCCTCACGGTACATCTGAATGAAGCCGGAAGGTTTTCCTGGGCAGAATGGGTCGGGCGCTTCTCTGCGACCTTGAAACACCATGGGCTCGCACGGGACCTGGATGGGGGCAACGACTATTTCGTCGCTTGGCTGGAAACGCTGGAGGCGATTCTGGCGGAAGAGGGGACGGCACCGTCCAAAGAGGTGGAGCGCGTGCGGCAGAGCTGGGAAGACGCCTTTCTGGCGACCCCGCATGGGCAACCGGTGCGGATAGAGGCCCCGTAAAGTCCTATTTGCAGCTCAAATCCGGTTTAGCTTGGCAATGGTAGCAGCCTGCGGCGAATTTACGGTTTCGCTGCAGCGCATGCATCGCTATACGGGGCTCTGGTTTTACCCAGCATAATTCAACCAGCATGCAAAGGACCTGAGATGGCCAATGTCGTGGTAGTCGGTGCCCAGTGGGGCGATGAAGGAAAAGGCAAGATCGTTGACTGGCTCAGCGAACGCGCCGATGTGATTGCGCGTTTTCAGGGCGGTCACAATGCCGGCCATACGCTGGTCATCGACAGCAAGGTTTACAAACTGCATGCGCTGCCCTCTGGTGTGGTGCGCGGTGGCAAACTTTCGGTGATCGGAAACGGCGTGGTGCTGGACCCCTGGCATCTGCTGAAAGAGATCGAAACCGTGCGCGCGCAGGGGGTCGAGATCACCCCTGAAACCCTGATGATCGCCGAGAACACGCCGCTGATTCTGCCTCTGCATGGTGAGTTGGACCGGGCGCGCGAAGAGGCGGCCTCCAAAGGCACCAAGATCGGTACCACTGGCCGTGGCATTGGCCCCGCCTATGAGGACAAAGTAGGCCGCCGCGCGATCCGCGTTGCCGACCTGGCGGATGAAGCCACATTGATCGCCCGTGTCGACCGCGCGCTGCAGCACCACGACCCGCTGCGCAAAGGCCTGGGCGTTGAAGCCATCGACCGTGATGCGCTGATCGAGCAGTTGAAAGAGATTGCTCCGAAGATCCTGCCCTATGCCGCACCGGTCTGGAAGGTTCTGAACGAAAAGCGCAAAGCAGGAAAACGGATCCTCTTCGAAGGTGCGCAGGGCGCGCTGCTGGACATCGATTTCGGTACCTATCCCTTTGTCACCTCTTCCAATGTGATTGCCGGGCAAGCTGCGACCGGTGTTGGCATCGGGCCGGGGTCAATCGACTACGTTCTGGGCATCGTGAAGGCCTATACCACCCGCGTGGGCGAGGGACCTTTCCCGACCGAACTTTTAAACGCAGAGGGTAATCCGGATGCGGATGGCCAACGTCTGGGGGAGCGCGGTCACGAGTTCGGCACCACCACAGGCCGTCAGCGCCGCTGTGGTTGGTTCGATGCGGCTTTGGTGCGTCAGACCTGCGCCACCTCTGGTATCAAAGGCATCTGCCTGACCAAACTGGATGTTCTGGACGGCTTTGAAACCCTGAAAATCTGCACCGGATATGACCTGGATGGTGAGCATCTGGACTATCTGCCAACCGCGGCGGATCAGCAGGCGCGTTGCAAACCCATCTACGAAGAAATGCCGGGCTGGAGCGAGTCGACCGAGGGTGCGCGCAGCTGGAATGAGCTGCCAGCCAATGCCATCAAATATGTCAAACGAGTTGAAGAGCTGATCGAATGCCCGGTGGCACTGCTTTCCACCAGCCCGGAGCGGGACGACACCATTTTGGTGACCGATCCCTTTGCCGACTGATGGCCCTTAGCTATAAGGCGCGCAGACGTTGGTCATTGGTGCTGTTGCTGGTGGGCATGCCCCTCTACATCATCGCCGTGATCAATGTGCTGGCCTGGTTGGGGCGGCCTTCGATCTTGGTAGAGTTGCTTGTCTATATCGTTCTGGGCGTGGCCTGGGTTTTGCCTTTCAAATTCGTGTTCCGCGGCGTGGGCAAAGAAGATCCCAATGCTGCGGTAAGCGAGCAAGAAAAAGAGCGCTAGGCAAGCTTCTCTTGTGCTTAGAAATACGAAAGAAGGCCGGGCAATTGCCCGGCCTTCTTTGTTTGGTGGAGGTCTAATAGCGTCCAGGCCTAGCCAGCGGCGCGTTTTCCAGGCTGAAAGCCGATCTCTTCGGTGGCTGCAAAGCGGCCATTGTCAGCCCGCTCAATCTTACCTTCGCGCAGGAGCTGGCCAAAAGAGCGTAGACCATCTTCGCGATTGAATTGCATGCTACCTGCGCTGCGGACCTTGTTCATCAGCTGTGGACGCGAGAAATCATTCCGCCCTTCAACAAAGCTGAGATAGGAGGCTGCGGCTTCCAGCAACTCGCCCAGGTCAACCGCGCCGCAGTCGCTGGCATATTGCTTGAAGCCACCGTCTTCTTCGCGACCATTGGCCAGTTCCTCTTCCTGCATTGAAACACGGCGCGGGCGGATCGGCTTAGCCTGGGTTTGCTGAGCCGCATCTACCCGTTGCTCTGCCACCAGTTTCAAAGGTGCAGGGCGGCTTACTTCGGAACGGGGGCGTGCCGCTCTGACGGCTTTGCCACCGGCGGGGCGGCGGGGCCTGACAACATTGGCAAGGTCTTCGCGATAGGGTTCAGACTCATCTGCAGCAGGTTTGTCGCCGGTGGCGGAACGATCTGCTGTTTCAGCTGCGACCGCAGCGCGCAGCTGCTTGTAGGTCTCGCGTTGCGACGCACCTTCCGGGTCCCCCAACTTGCTCTCAGCCGCTTCCATAAGGCGAGAGACATCGCTATCGGGGGAGGATTGAACTTGGACGGGGTGGTCAGTCTGAGCTTGATCTTGTGCAGGTTCCGGATGGGCCGGGGCCTCTGTAGCTTCGGTATCCGCCATACCATCAAGCGAGGTCTCGCCTGCTTCAGTCTCTGTCGGCTTATTGGAGGCCAGAAGTTCTGCTTCAACCTCCGCCAGTTCGCGGAGAAGGTCCGCCTCGTCCTCATCATCCAGCGAGCTATTCGCAAAAATCGATTCGGATTCTGCTGCTGTGGCTTTGTTTTGGGGCGCCACTTGAGGTTCTTCGCGCACTGCTTGGCGTAGAGTTCCCTGCGCAACAGCCTTTTCAAGATCTGCGCGCTTCATCCTGATGATGCGCGCCCTTGGTTTTTCCTTGGGTTGCGCGCTGTCCTGTGCAGCAACGGGCCGAGGCGCTTGTGGCTCCTGAGGGGCAGCACTCTCTGGGGGAGTTTCACCGGTAGGGGCATCGGTATCAACCGCGTTTGCAGCGGTTCCTGTGGGTGTTTCCGCCTGGCTGACTTTCAGATCCAAACGGTTAAGAGCCCGAGAGATCTCATCATCCTCGACCAGCGCGTCTTCGGCGGCTTCCAATTCCTCATCGGCGAGTTCTGCGTCGTCGATGAGGGCGGCACCTGTACCACTGATGCTCTCTGCGTGTTGATCTTCAGAAAACTCGTTTTCCGCTGGGGCCTGGGCGACAACAGCGCGAATGCGCTGCAGCTTCGCGGCAATGCTATCAATGGCGGGAATGGTATCGGCGTCGCGAGAGGTTGCTTGCGGTTGCTCTTCAGTGATTTCCGCTACAGCTTCGCCAGCCTCTTCGACATCATCTTCGGCCTCTTCGAAGAATTCTGCCACATCGGCAGAAGGCTCCTCTTCCACATCGGCAGAGGGCTCCTCTTCGATTTCGACTGAATTCTCTGGGGAGGTTGCCGGTGCCTGGGCCACGGCAGCGGAAATTGCCGCGATCGTGTCCATGTCAACAGTTGGGCCACCGGCCTGTTCGGCTTTGGCATCGGCTTCCGAAATGCTGTTTTCAGAGAGGTCTGCTTCTTCGGCCACTTCAACTGAGAGTTCCTGGGATTCATCCTCCAGGTCGTGAGCAGCGATGTCACTTGCCGCCTGTTCGTCCACTTCAAAGAGCACGTCTTCGCTAGGGCTGTCTTCAGACCGCGGAACGTCTTCCACCGCCTCTGCTTCGATGGGGGCAGTTTCTTGATGTTCAACAGCCGCTTCCGCTGCTTCCTCTGTGGGGGCTTTTGGATCTTGAGGTTCGCTTGTTGCTGGTTGGACTGGTGCAGGTTGAACCAACTGTTCAGCGGCAGCGCCACCCGGGCTTAGCTCCGGAGTAGCTGCGCGCAGGTGAATCCCCTCGCTGCTGGTACGTGCCTCAACTTGCCTTGCGACTTCGCGCTGAGCAATTCGCGCCAGCATTTCGGCATCGGGCTGCGGGGGTTCCGCTCCAAAATACCGATCGTCTGAGGCAAGATCACGGAAGTACTCAGCAATGGCCTTCATTGTGCCAAAGGAATCCTCGAAGCCCTCCAACGTGCATGAAAAGGTCCCGTAGGAAACGGTCAACACTTTGTTGTTCTGTACCATCGGTTCGCTCGTCCTCACCAAAGCAATTGGAGTTCACAATATGGGCTAGGTCGTCAATATCTGCTCAAATCCGTGCAATTGGTCGTATCATTTTGTGTTTAGATTGTGGCCGGTTTCCAGATCTGTCAGTAATCGACCCATGAAGAAGCTGATTGTTGACGAAACGCGCCCAGTAACGCTTTTGGGCGGTGGCAGGCCGGGACCACAGGATCTGGAGGAATCACTGTCTCTGGCACCAGTATTGGTGGCTGCGGACGGTGGCGCAACCCTTGCGCTTTCTTTTGGCAAGATGCCAGAGGCGGTAATTGGCGATTTTGATTCAATTTCTGCGCAGTCTCTGGCGCAGATCCCGCAATCACATCAGTTTTTGATTTCTGAGCAGGAAACCACGGATTTCGACAAGGCGCTTCGCGCAATCAAGGCGCCTATTGTGCTGGGTGTTGGCTTCCTGGGGGGAAGGCTGGATCATCAACTCGCGGCTCTGAATGTTCTGGTACGCCACGCGGAACAGCCCTGTATCCTGCTCAGTGAGCATGAAATCACGTTCCATGTCTCTCGTCCGCTAGAGCTGGATTTGAAACAAGGAGATACCGTCTCCCTGTTCCCACTGTCAGCTATCAGGGCAAAATCAGAAGGGTTGGAATGGCCTCTGGAGGGGTTATTGCTGGAACCAGATGGCTTCATCGGCACCTCAAACAGAGCGACGGGTCCAGTCCGACTGGAGGTCGAGGGGCCGGGACTTTTGGCGATGATCCCGCGCCACTACCTGCAGGAACTCATGCGGGCTCTGATAGCTTAGATTTGAGTGTCGCTTCGCGCGCGGAGGTACGTTCACGCATGATGGCGTAGAGCCCAGCGGCCATGGTCAGAGCGATGCCAAAGCTGGCGAGCGTATTGGGCAATTCGTTGAAAATGGCCCAGCCAGCCAGGGTGGCAAAGGGAATTTCCAAATATTGCATGCTGGCAAGCGTGGAGGCGGGCGCAAAACGCAGGCTCCATGTCATCAATAGATGTGCAAAAGTCCCAAGCGCCCCGGCCGCCGCGAGCAGAAACCAGGTATCGGAAGGCGGGAGATCCGTGCTGAGCACGGCAATGTCAAAACCCTGACCAAAGGCAAACAGCGGTAACATCAACACAGAGGCGATAATGCCGGAGAGTGCTTGCAGCGGGATCGGGGAGGTCTCTTTGGAGATCTTGCGAGTGACCAGCATGAAGACTGCAAAGATGACCGCAACGGCAAGGGGCCAAAGCGCATGTAACCCGACAACGGCAAAACTGGGCTGAATGACCAGAAGCGTGCCGACAAATCCCACAATACAGGCGGCTAGACGTCGCCAGCCGACATCCTCATTCAAATAGTACTTCCCAAGCAAAAGCATGATGAAGGGCATGACAAAGGCAATTGCCACCGCATCCGCCAATGGCAGATAGCGCAGGGCAGTGAACATCGCGCTGATGCCGGCCATCTGCAGTAGGGTGCGCAACAGGACCATAGGCAACAGCGCTCTGGGGAGTTTTAGGCTTTGCCCCATGAAATAGGAGATTGGAACAAGTAAAATCGCCTGCGCTGCAAAGCGCACAAAGACAACCTGCCCAACCGGAACGCTTTCTGCCAGCAGTTTGGCAATGGCATCCCCGAGCGGGATCAAAATGCAAAAGCCTAGCATCAAGGCTATGCCCAGAAGTGGGCGATCATGTGTCAGATCAGGTTTCATGGCGCCACGCTAGGGGGGGCTCGCGACAGGTGCAAGACGCAGTTGCTCTATGCCGTGACGTCGGAAGATCAGAGCTGATGGCAAAGCTGGTCTAATCAGGAAGCGGTTGAACCTTTGTGTAGTCAGGGCCAAAGCAGCTTGGCAGCCCGTCGTTCAACTGTACCCAGGGCAGTTTTTCCTCATAGGCCACATGCAGAGTGGGCTGCAGCTCTTCCGGGTTTTCCAGCACCGAGACATAGAGATGCATCACATCTGACATCGCTTGAGAGCGAAAGGACATCGGGGTGCCGCAATGGGGGCAAAAACTGCGCTCAACCCCTGGTGAGGAAGCGAAGAGTTTTGGCGCTTCTCCGGTCCAGCGCCAATTGCCATCGCGAATGCCAAAATAGGTTGTCATAGGTGCAGCGCATTGACGCCGACAGCTTTCGCAGTGACAGGACACACAAGACAGGACTGGTGTGTCGACTTCAAATGAGCATTTGCCGCAAAGACAGTGACCGCGCATCCTTCACCTCCCAAGTATTCCTGCCCAGTTTGCAACAGCAAACGGGGCAGGCCAAGAAGAGGGACGCCACAAAGGGGTCAGACAGCGACCCTGCAGGCGGGGCGATCAGCAGTTTGGCACGTTGACGGCCAATCCACCTAGTGAGGTTTCCTTATATTTCTCATGCATGTCGGCGCCGGTCTGACGCATGGTCTCGATGGCCGCATCCAGCGGCACAAAATGCTCACCATCGCCGCGCAGCGCCAGAGAGGCAGCGGAGACCGCTTTGATCGCAGCCAGGCCATTGCGCTCGATGCAGGGCACCTGAACCAGACCTTTGACCGGATCACAGGTCATGCCCAGGTGATGTTCCAATGCGATCTCGGCGGCGTTTTCCACCTGTTCGGGTGTGCCGCCCATAACCGCGCAAAGGCCAGCCGCCGCCATGGCAGAGGCAGAACCCACTTCAGCCTGGCAGCCGGCCTCAGCCCCGGAGATGGAAGCATTGTATTTGACCAAACCGCCGATGGCAGCAGCGGTGAGCAGGAAGTCTTCAACATGGCTCTCGGATGCGCCAGGAACATGGTCAAGATAGTAGCGCAGCACGGCGGGCATGGTGCCGGCGGCACCATTGGTGGGCGCGGTCACGACCTGACCACCAGCGGCGTTCTCTTCGTTGACGGCCATGGCATAGACGCTCATCCAGTCGTTGATGGTATGCGGTGCCTGCAGGTTCATGCCGCGTTCTGCCATCAAGGCATCATAGATGCCCTTGGCGCGGCGGCGCACGTTCAGCCCACCGGGCAGGATGCCATCGCGCTCCAGCCCGCGATTGATGCAGTCGTTCATCACCTGCCACAGACGGGCTGTGCCCTTGGCAAAGCTGTCGGGGCAGCCGCGTGCAATTTCGTTCTCACGCTTCATCTGGGCGATGCTTTTACCGCTGGATTTGGCCATCTCCAGCATCATTGCCGCACTGGTGAAGGGGAAAGGGACAGGGGGGCCATCATTGGTGTCCTTGCCCTCGGCCAGTTCTTCCTCCGTCAGGACAAAGCCGCCGCCAACGGAATAAAAGACCTGACGCAGGATCACGTCGCCCTGGGCGTCGGTTGCCATCAGAATCATGCCGTTGGCATGGCCTTCGAGCGCATGATCATAATCAAAGATCATGTCCGCCTTGGGATCGAAATGCAGCTCCGGCAATCCCTCGGGCTGCATCTTGTGGGTCTTGTTCAGCTCGGCCAGAAAAGCCTCTGCCTTATCATCGTCATAGGTGTCGGGGATAAATCCGCCCAGGCCCAGAACGGTCGCGCGATCGGTGGCATGACCAACACCGGTAAAGGCCAGGGAGCCATGCAATGAGGCGCGCAACCCGTGGAATTCAAAGGGCGAAGCGCGCATCATATCCAGAAAGCGTGCCGCCGCCACCATGGGACCCATGGTGTGCGAAGAGGAAGGGCCGATGCCCACTTTGAACATGTCGAAGACGGAGAGGAACATCAGGTGGCTGATCCTTCTGGCGGATTGGCAGGGAGTGGCTTTGTGAACGGGGTCTCGCCCAGGCCTTCGGCTTTGATGGCCGCATGGACAGCAGGACGGGATTCGAGCTTGCTCAGCAGAGCGTGCAGGTGCGGATAGGTGCTCAGATCATACCAGGAACGATCACCCTGTTCCGGATAGAGTGCCATCCAGCGCAGCATCGGAGCAATATAGTAGTCCAGTGCCGAGGGGGTCTCGGCGCCGAACCAGCTCAGGTCTTGGCTGGCGAGATCATCTAAATGCCCGAGATGGGCCTTGAGGCGCTCTCTGAGGCCCGCGCGCAATGCAGCGTGATGGCTTGGGTCCGATCCGATGTATTTCTCCGGATAGAAGGACATCCTTAGGTCTGCGTGCAGCGTATTGGAGGCAAAGAACAGCCATTTCAGGAAAGCGGCGCGCTCTGGGCTGATTGCCTCCGGGGCGAGAGCGCCGTGTCGATCTGCCAGCCAAAGCAATATGGCGGCAGTCTCAAACATGGGTCCGTCTGGTGTTTCCAATACTGGAATTAGCCCATTTGGGTTGAGGCGCCGATAGGCCGCCCCATCCTGCGCGCGGCTGCGCCGATCCACCAGACTGGTCTCATAGGAGAGGCCAAGCTCCTCCAGCGCCAGGCGAATGATCAGCGAGGCGTTGTCTGGAGCATAGTGGAGGCGGTAGGTTTGCGTCATGGAAGTATTCTAAAAGGGTGGTAGTGCCAAGAAGTGCCCGTTTCCGGCGTTTCCAATAGGAAACCCGCCTTTTACCTATATCTTTGACACCTGTTTTCTAAAACCTCTGTTTTGGCCAATGCAGCGACCCAGATCGAGAATGGGTTTTGCTACTCGCGCTTGGCGCGACCATTCCTTATAAGACTGACAGACCTATTAGGAGCGGATGCCATGAGCGGAGAACTCTCACCGATTGACAAAGCCAAATTCGTTGCTGCCAAGCAGGCGGCGGGGCTGGTTGAGAGTGGCATGCGGGTTGGGCTGGGAACTGGCTCCACCGCAGCATGGCTGGTGCGCTGCCTGGGGGAGATGGTGCGCGAGGAAGGGCTGCGCTTCACGGCAATCCCCACCTCCACCCGAACCGCTGAACTGGCCCGTGAGTTGGGTATCAAAGTGACCTCTCTGGATGAGGCCAAATGGCTGGATCTGACCATCGATGGGGCGGATGAGTTTGATAAGGATCTAAACCTCATCAAGGGGGGTGGCGGCGCGCTTTTGCAGGAAAAAATTGTCGCGACCGCCTCTGACCAAATGGTAGTGATTGCGGATGCTGGCAAAGAGGTCGAGTGCCTCGGAGCCTTTCCACTGCCCTTGGAAGTCATTCCCTTTGGCTGGCAAACCTCGCAGGCGCTTTTGGAAGAAAGCCTTATTTCCATGGATGTTTTGGGTCGCAACGCCACATTGCGGATGAACGGAGATGCGCCCTTTGTGACGGATGAGGGCAACTATATTCTTGATCTGCACCTTAAACGGATCGGCAATGCGCGCCAGCTCTCTTTGGTGGTCAATCAGATCCCGGGTGTGGTTGAGAACGGGTTGTTCATCGATATCTGTGACACAGTGATCATCGGTTACGGCGATGGCAATGTCGAAACACGGGACATCAACGAAGGCACGATAGAGCGGGAAAAACTCGATTTTGTCGAAAGCGACAATCTGTTTACCGATCTTTCTGACTAAGCGACTGAGACCATTCAGTCCCGGCGCTTGTGTGATTGAGTGAATGCCTGTTAGGGTTGAGTTGTTTGTAGCAATCTCACGATATTAGCCCAATGACAGTTTCCTCCCAGGACTTTGCAACCGAAGCACAGCTCTCACGGCCTCCATTCAACCTCATACTTCATATAGTTAGTTCAGGGTTTTTCACTGCAATCTGGTTGACTGCCTGTTATAGTTCCATCTCCTATGCCACTGATGACAGCAACGCCGCCCTCGCGCGGATTGGATCCGTTGCACTTGCCTTGCTTTGGCTCTGGCTGGCCTATGTATGTCTGAAAAACCTGGTCACTCGAATGCCATTGGCAAAGGTCAATGCTGTTGGGATTGAACTGCGCCACATAGGGGGCAGGCCCTGGCACATTCCTTGGGCACGCCTGCAAAATGTTTCTGGCTGGAGTGAGAACCTGGAAGTGCCCGAGGATCAGATCTCTGTCCACTTCACAGAGCTTGGCCACGAAAAGAGTGTTCGGTTGCGGTTAGATCCTCGAAAGAAGGCAGAGGCACAGGCTTTTGGGGCAGCATTGCGCCATTACCGACCGGATTTTCAGCAGCCAGGTTCTGGAAAAGTTTAACCATCGATGCAGTTTGCGCTGGCTCGCGTCCTGAAGACGCCGAGATTGTTCTGCCTTGCGGAAAAATTAAGTTTTCCACCTGACAACGCTGTGTGCGTGGTTAGGGCGAGGTTGAAAGCGGTGCAACTACTCCCATTTGTGCATATGGCATTTGGTGATCTCTTGTGGGATACACCTGATCAAAGACTTGCAAAGGGCGGCTTCACATGAGCTTTGACTATGATCTTTTTGTAATTGGTGGCGGTTCCGGCGGCGTGCGCGCGGCACGGGTGGCGGCACAAGAGGGCGTTAAGGTCGCCCTGGCCGAGGAAGACCGCTATGGAGGTACCTGCGTCATTCGTGGCTGCGTGCCAAAGAAACTGATGGTCTTTGCCTCGGAGTATTCCGGTATGGTCGAAGATGCCCAGGCCTATGGCTGGGACATCCAGCCCGGCAGCTTTGACTGGGATGCCTTCAAGGGCAAGCTGCATGCAGAGTTGGACCGTCTGGAAGGTATCTATCGTGGTATTCTTAAAAACAACGGGGTTGAGAGCTTTGACGCTCGTGCCAAGCTGGTGGATGCCCATACGGTGGAGCTTTCCGACGGCACCCGCAAAAGCGCCAAGCATATCCTGATCGCAACCGGTGGCTGGCCCAGCGTGCCAGAGTTCCCAGGCTCGGAATTGGCGATTACTTCGAATGAGATGTTTCATCTGGAGAAACTGCCAGAGAGCATTCTGATCGTGGGCGGCGGCTATATCGCCTCTGAATTTGCCGGGATCATGAATGGGCTGCGGGTGAAAACCACTCAGTTCTATCGCGGCACCCAGATCCTGCGCGGCTTTGACGAAGAAGCTCGTGATGTGGTTGCGGCCGGTATGATCGAAGCAGGCGTGGACCTGCAACTGGAAACCAATGTGGTTTCGATGGTGAAGGAGGGCGACAAGATCCGCGTCACTGACACCAAAGGAAATGAGACCCTGTTTGATCAGGTGATGTATGCCACTGGCCGTCACCCCAATGCGGACAACTTGGGTCTGGAAGAGCAGGGTGTGAAGCGCGGCAAAAAGGGTGAGATCCTGGTGGATCAATACAGCCAGACCGCGGTTCCTTCGATCTATGCGGTTGGCGACGTGACGGATCGGGCTAATCTGACACCCGTGGCGATCCGTGAAGGCATGGCCTTTGTGGAGACTGTCATCAAAGGCAACCCAACCAGCCCGGATCATGAGTTGATCCCAACGGCAATCTTTACTCAGCCGGAAATGGGTACGGTCGGGCTGAGCGAAGAAGAAGCGGCAAGCCAGGAAGCGATCGAGGTCTATGCGGCTTCGTTTAAGCCGATGCAGCAGAGTTTCGCCGGGCGCGCACAGAAAGTACTGATGAAACTCATCGTGAGTAAGGCAAGCCGAAAGGTGCTGGGATGCCACATTGTGGCACCTGGTGCAGGTGAGATGATCCAATTGGCAGGAATTGCTGTAAAAATGGGCGCAACCAAAGAAGATTTCGACCGGACGGTTGCGGTTCACCCCACCATGTCGGAAGAATTGGTGACAATGAAAGTGCCGACGCGGGAAACTTGAACCGGTCGCAACGAGCACAGAGATTTAGACAAACGTTACGCATCACTGCGGTAATAACGGGATAGGAGACAAATGGCGGGCAATAGCGGTGGCCCCTGGGGGGGCGGAGGCTCTTCTGGTGGCGGAGGCAACCGGGGCAATAATGGTGGCGGCAACAATGGCGGCGGCGATGGTCGACGTCCAGAGGATCCGCAGATCCCCGAAATCGACGAGCTGATGAAAAAGGGCCAGGAGCAGCTGCGCGTTCTGATGGGCGGTCGCGGTGGCGGCAATCAGGGCGGCGGTGGCCGGGGTGGTCGCAGCGGCGGCGGTGGTGCGCCTTTGTTTACCAAAGGGACCGTTGGTATCGGTGTGATTATTGCCGCTGTCCTTTGGGGGATGAGCAGCTTTTACACTGTGAAACCGGAAGAACAGTCAGTTGAGCTGTTTCTGGGTGAATATTCATCAACCGGGCAGCCGGGTCTGAACTTTGCACCCTGGCCATTGGTCACCAAAGAAATTCTGCCGGTGACTCGCGAACAGACCGAAGATATCGGTGTGGGCGGCGGTCGCAGCTCTGACGCGGGTCTGATGCTGACCGGGGATGAGAACATCGTTGATATTGATTTCCAGGTGGTCTGGAACATCAATGATCCGGCGAAGTTTCTGTTCAACTTGCGTGATGCACGCACCACCATCCGTGCGGTGTCTGAATCGGCGATGCGTGAGATTATCGCCCAGTCGGAACTGGCACCAATCCTGAACCGGGATCGTGGTGCTATTGCTTCGCGCTTGCAGGAGCTGATCCAGTTCACGTTGGATGACTACGACAGCGGCATCAACATTATCCGGGTGAACTTTGATAAAGCTGACCCGCCGGCTTCCGTGATCGCGGCATTCCGGGATGTTCAGGCTGCTGAACAGGAGCGCGACCAGCGTCAGAACGAAGCTGATGCCTATGCCAACAACGCGCTGGCTGAAGCCCGTGGTCAGGCGGCAGAGCTCTTGGAAAAGGCCGAAGGTTATCGTGCCCAGGTGGTGAACGAAGCCCAGGGTGAAGCAAGCCGCTTCTCTGCCGTTCTGGAGGAATACTCCAAAGCGCCTGAAGTGACCCGCAAGCGCCTCTATCTGGAAACCATGGAAGAGGTTCTGGGGCGTGTTGATAAGATCATTCTGGATGATCAATCCGGCGAAGGGCAGGGGGTTGTTCCCTATCTGCCGCTCAATGAACTGCGCCGCGGAGGAAGCAACTGATGCGTAAGACAACTCTTTTGCTGCCAGTGCTGGTGATCGCGACGATTGCAGCGCTATCATCGGTGTTTATCGTGGACGAGCGTGAAAAGGCGCTGGTGCTGCAGTTTGGCCGGGTTGTTTCGGTCAAGGAAGATCCAGGTCTGGCGTTCAAGATTCCGCTGATCCAGGAAGTGGTGCGCTATGACGACCGCATTCTGAGCCGCGATATTGACCCCTTGGAAATCACCCCGTCGGATGATCGTCGTCTGGTGGTTGACGCCTTTGCCCGCTACCGCATCGCTGATGTGGAGCGCTTCCGCCAGGCGGTTGGTGCCGGTGGTATTGCCACCGCTGAAAACCGTCTGGATTCGATCCTTCGTGCGCAAACCCGTGAGATCCTCGGCTCGGTGAGCTCGAATGACATCCTGTCTTCGGACCGGGCAGCACTGATGCTGCGCATTCGCAACGGAGCGATTGCCGACGCGCTGGCGCTGGGCATTTCCATCATTGACGTGCGCCTTAAACGCACCGATCTGCCAGCCGAAAACCTGGATGCAACCTTCCAGCGGATGCGGGCCGAGCGTGTGCGTGAAGCTACTGACGAACGTGCCCGTGGTAATGAGGCCGCGCAGCGCATTCGCGCCCAGGCTGACCGTACCGTGGTCGAGCTGGTCTCGGAAGCGCAGCGTGAAGCGGAGATCATTCGCGGTGAGGCCGATGCCGAACGCAACGCGATCTTTGCCAAAGCCTATGGTGCGGATCCGGAGTTCTTTGAATTCTACCGCTCGCTTAACGCCTATGGGAATTCGCTTCTGGCTGGGAATTCTTCGTTGGTGCTGTCGCCAAACAACGAATTCTTCAACTACCTGAAGTCTTCGGACGGCAAGGCAGCCGGACAGTAATGGGCTTTGTCCTCTTGGCCCTTGGGCTGGTATTGATTGTGGAGGGGCTGGTCTATGCACTGGCCCCTTCGCTTGTTGAGAGGTTGCTGATCGTACTGCGCAGCATGAGCCTTCCTGAAAGGCGGAATGCGGGAATGGCAGCACTTGTTCTGGGGCTCCTGCTCCTTTGGCTTGCCAGCCTGACGGATCTCTCCCTCTAGGCGCGGGTTTTCGTGTGTCCTGCCCGGGCAAGGCCAACCGGGGGGAGCAGATACGCGGAAAAGCGCCGGATCTGGCAACAGCTCCCATCAACTTGCCTCACTTCGGTTTGATAAAGCTCACGATGTGTTGCGATGTGCTATTCTCCCCCTAGATTGAAACCGTGATTTCGTGATTTCATGGGAGCGCCCGCTTTGGTCAGAATTCGTAGGAGCCAAAGCTGAAAACAAGAACCGTAAAACAGGACAGGACTGGCGATGAATAGGAGAGGCTCTGTGCCGCAGCAGGCAAGTACAGTTTCAAAGGTGTTAGACGGGCAGGCCGTCATGTGGCGCATGCTCTGGCTTGCGATGCTGAGTTTTGTCCTGATTGTCGCGCAAGCGATGATCGCACAGGCCCGCCCCGAGAGCCTGGCCCCCTTGGCGGACAAGGTGAGCCCGGCGGTTGTGAATATTACTACATCAACAGTGATCGAAGGGCGGACCGGCCCGCAGGGGATCGTACCCGAGGGCTCCCCCTTCGAAGAGTTCTTCCGCGAGTTTCAGGATCGCAACCGTGGTGAGGGGCGCCCGCAACGCTCTTCCGCGCTGGGGTCTGGTTTTGTCATCTCGGAAGATGGCTACATCGTTACCAACAACCATGTGATCGATAAGGCGGATGAGATCCAGATTGAGTTCTTTCCGGGAGAAGGTCAGCCGGGAGAGCTGCTGCCAGCCAAGGTGATCGGAACAGATCCCAATACGGATATTGCGCTTTTGAAAGTTGAAGCGCCGATGCCGCTGAAATTTGTCAATTTTGGCGATAGCGACGTGATGCGTGTCGGCGACTGGGTCATGGCCGTGGGCAATCCCCTGGGGCAGGGTTTTTCTGTCTCCGCCGGTATTGTGTCCCAGCGCAACCGAGAACTTCAGGGCGCTTATGACGACTACATCCAGACCGACGCAGCCATCAACAGGGGCAATTCTGGCGGGCCGCTTTTCAATATGGATGGTGACGTGATTGGGGTGAACACTGCTATTCTGTCCCCCAACGGCGGGTCGATTGGCATCGGTTTTTCCATGGCTTCCAATGTGGTGACCAAGGTGGTCAACCAACTCAAGGAGTTTGGTGAAACCCGTCGGGGCTGGCTGGGTGTGCGTATCCAGGATGTGGACGAAGATGTGGCGGAGGCGATTGGCCTGGAGGGCACCGAAGGTGTTCTGGTCAACGATGTTCCTGATGGTCCTGCCAAGGATGCTGGAATGCAGGCCGGTGATGTAATCCTGAGCTTCGACGGCAAGGATGTGCCGGATACCCGCAGCCTTGTTCGCACCGTCGGCAATACCGAAGTTGGCAAAACCGTGCGTGTTGTTGTCTATCGTGAAGGCAAGACCGAAACGCTGAAGGTGACTCTTGGTCGCCGGGAAGAGGCAGAGCGTCAGGCCTCTGACGAACCCGAGAAATCAGAGACAGAGCCAACTGTGACCGAGAAGGAGATCCTGGGTCTCACCGTTGGTGTCCTCACAGATTCCGTTCGCACAGAGCTGAACCTTACCGACAAGATTGAGGGTCTGATCATTCTCTCGGTGGATGAAACCACTGAAGCCTGGGAGAAGGGCCTTAGGGCTGGTGATGTCATCACCGAAGCGGACCAGCAGAAGGTGAGCACCATCAGTGCATTGGAAACCCGTGTCACAGAAGCAAAAGAAGCTGGGCGTAAGTCTTTGCTGCTGCTTGTCCGCCGCAATGGTGAGCCACGGTTCATGGCGCTGAACCTCAAAGAGTAAGACCAAAGCTTACCAGTTGTTCAGGGTGAACGATCAGGAGAGGCTGGGCTTTTGCCCGGCCTTTCTTTTGGGGCCTTGCCTAGGTGGAATCTTGACTGGACTGAAGCTTGCCGTGGTGGGGATGCCCCAAACTGGACTTGGTGAAACCACCGCGCAGACGGAGGGCTTGATGTTTCATTTCCACTTGGACCGGTGACGGATGTTCATGGAAGATGCCCCATGGGCCTTTTCCAAAAGGGAAAGAGCCATGCGCTGGCGGGCACATGGCTCTCTTTAGAGACCGGTAGCCACTGGGATGGATGTGAGCAGCTACCTTGTTTAGGGTTTTAACATAGCGGAATGGGGGCTTCTGTGAACTGGATCACAGGTTTCTGAGAAACTGTGATTTCTTGTGTCTTGCGTGTCGCCGACGGCAGCAAGATCCAATTCACCAACCGAAAGCTAGATGGATTCGGGCTCCGCCAGCATGGCCAAGGCACCCCGATCAAGGATCTGTAGACCACCTCGGTTGATCTCTATCAGGCCGCTACGTTTCCAATTCGACAAGGTTTTAGAAACGGCTTCGCGGGTTGCTCCAACATATTCTGCAAGCTCGGACTGCGAGAGGCCCAGGCGTCCATCGCCGCCATCAGGTGCAAGATAGAGCAGCTTTCGCGCCAGTCGCACGGGCATGGGCAGGAAGACTTGCTCGTTCAACTGCATATTCATCCAACGCATGCGTTGCCCTGCCAAACGCAGTAGATCCCCCGCAAGTTCGGGCTGCCTTTGGATTTGGGTCAGGATGTCTCGATTGCGCAACCTAAGAAGTCGGCTGGGTTCTGCTGCCGTGACTGTCGCGGTTCTGGGTCCCGGATCAAAAAGCGCGATTTCACCAAAAACAGCACCTGGTCGCATTAGATCCAGGGAAAGCTTCCGCCCGGCGGCCGAGAGGATCGATACCTCAAGAGAGCCATCAATGACGGCGTAGAAGGCATCTCCAGTATCACCCTGTTCAAAAAGAACTTCACCATTGGTCAGGCGAATATCACTGGCCTGGCTTTCCAACATCTGCCGCAGCGAGCCAGAGGCGCCAGACAGAAAGCCTGTTTCAGGCAAACGGATCTGTCGCATGTTCAAACTTCTCCTCGTTGGGATGAGTGGCAAAGCGCCACGCTGTGCGGATTGGTCGACCTCCTATCAGATCAGCCGCGGGCAGGAAACAGTGGGGACAGGCGAAATACTGAGGGGGCAGGCCAAGCTGGACCCTAACTGTCAGTTCGGGGCACAGCGATCAAGCCAAGATGACGTGCGGTCGCAAGAGAGAGCGTGCTACTGTCTAGACCGGAGGCCTTTTGAAATCTGCGCAATGCGAGCCTTGTGGTGCGATCCATGTAACCAGTGATACGCCCATTATAGAAACCTCTCGCAGCCAGCGCTCGTTGCACCGAGGCGATGAACTCAGGTGTGAGCGCTTCGGGGCAGGGGGTTTCGATCCAGCTGACACGCCGTGGTTCGACGATCTCCTGTCTGGTTTCGGTGCGGAAAACCGCTGGCGTAATTATCTCTCCCTCTGCGTTCTTCTGAACATCTGTGACAAGGACCTGCTCTGTAACGGTTTCGACGACGGCGGGGCTGGTGTTTTGATGCCAGCAACTTCCTTCGGGTGCTCCGGGTGGGGCTAGCCGCTCTTGCCGGGGAGGCTGCGCCGGGGAAGACGTGCTAGTCGTTGCCGTGGAGCATCCGGTTAATAGCCCAACACTGATGAGCGCTGGAAACAAGTGGCCAATAAAAGAAGGGTTCTTCATGCTCGTCTGCCCTTAGCTTGACCAGTCCGGTCTGCTTTTTGTCGAAACCTAGACCAGAAATCAGGCTTAGCAAAGCTGTGTTTGAGTGGGCGCGAACTATGGATCATTGCTGGCCTGCTACGACGTGGCACAAAGCGAGGCCTCGCGGCCGGTGCAGCCTGCTTTCTTTTGCCGAAGTGTAGGAACTTCGCATCCATTCGGCACTTTTCTTGCCTGACGGCCTAGGACCGGCATGTGATGCCGCAATTGGGGCTGGCGTGGTCGCAGTGGCTTGGATACACATTCGGGCAAGTACCGAGAAGGGGAAATACGGACTATGGCAAAGATTACCTATGTCGAACACAACGGCACCGAACATGTAGTCGAGGTTGCGAATGGCCTCACCGTTATGGAAGGTGCGCGCGACAATAATATTCCGGGAATTGAAGCGGATTGTGGCGGCGCCTGTGCCTGCTCCACCTGTCACGTTTATATCCACCCTGATTGGGTTGAAAAGCTTCCAGCCAAAGATGACATGGAAGAGGACATGTTGGATTTTGCCTTTGAGCCGGATCCTGCGCGTTCTCGCCTGACTTGTCAGGTCAAAGTGACCGACGCAATGGATGGCCTGATTGTCCAAATGCCTGAAAAACAAATCTGATGAGGAAGGGGACCAAAGCACAACGCCTTCGGTCCCACCTTTCAAGAGGTTTCCTGCATTGTCTGCGGGGAACCTCTTTGGCATTGACAGCAATCGTTGCAAACTTTCTGGCCGCGCCAGTTTCAGCGACGCCTCCGGATGTGATTGTCAAAGCCGAGTTTTCTGAACCGACCCAGCGCTATGGACATGCCGTTTTGGGCCCCAATGCGGAATGGGGCGCTTTGGTTCTGACCGTTGATCCCTGTCTCGACTGTGGGGATGGCAGACCATATGAGGTCACGATCCGCCTGCCAGAGAGCCGGGTTTTTGAGGATCTCGCGCCCCGAATTGTTCAGGGTGACGAAACCCCGACATTGGTCATGGTGGTCGAAAGCAGCCAGACAGAGGGTGCTCGCCTTGCTCTCTATGATGAGCAAGGGCTTTATGCTGCCACCCCCTTTATCGGACGGCGTTACCGTTGGTTGGCGCCTATCAGCGCGCAGGACCTCAATGGGGATGGCTGGCCGGAATTCGCCTATATTGATCGCCCTCACCTGGCAAAAACGCTGCGGATCTGGACCTTGAAAGAGGGTGAGCTGCGCCAGGTTGCCAGCAAAGCTGGACTGACCAACCACAAGATTGGTCAGGATTTCATCACTTCCGGCCTGCGTGATTGCGGAAATGGGCCTGAGATCATCACAGTCAATGCCGATTGGTCAAAAGTGATGTCCTCTCGGCTGACAGAGAGTGGGATCGTCACACAGGAGTTGCGTCCACTAGACCCCGATGTGGGGCTAGGACCTGTCCTGGCCTGCGAGGGCAGCTAGACCTACACCCGCAAAAGCTAAAGAAAGCGCCGCATGGTGATCGATGTGGGCCGGTCATACCCTGCATGAGCCGTGCGCTCGATCTCATGAAACCCCATGGCTGCAAAAGCCCGGTGGTTCTCGGTGAGTTCGATGCGGCTTTGAAGCTCGACATGTTGTTTGCCGGTTTCTGCCGCGCGGTGAAGCGTCAGATCCAATAGCTGACGGGCTAGGCCCTTGCCACGATATGCTTCCGCGACGGCTAGCTTCCCAAGATAGAGATGATCCTGATGAGGACTGAGGAAAACACAGGCCTGGGGCGGTGCCCCGATCACCCAGATCTCGCCTGTCCGGCATTGCTGGCGCAGGGTTTCCAGCGTGAGCTTCAGCATCGAAGAAGGGGGATCAATGCGCCCCTCCATATAGGCAAAGCTTTCCTGAATAAGCGAAAGAACCGCTGCGAGTTCCTCTTCATCCGTAGCGCGTAAACACCGGGCCTGATCCATCTATCTACCTAGATCTGCTCTGTTTTCTTAAGCGAGCTACTCCCAACCACATGGTCCCCGGTGATGTCGCCCAGCGACGAGAACAAAGCGGCGGTATTGCTGACACCCATCTTCTTTAGAAGGCTGCCACGGTGCACCTCAACAGTGCGGTAGCTCAGGTTCAGGGTCCGGGCTATTTCCTTGCTGGTCTGCCCTTCGCCGAGCAGAGAATAAACTTCGCGCTCCCGTCGGGTGAGGGGTTGATAGGGGCGCTGTTCAGAAAGATCGGCAAAGCTCCATACTGCGCGCCCCAAGGGGTCTTCGGGGGTAAAGCTATGGCCTCGAACCCTAACCCAGAACAGTTCGCCGGACTTGCGTCGCATCACCCGTTCATCCCAATAGAGAGCTCCGCGCCCAAGGCTCTTGTTGCCGCGGTCACGAACATTCAGAAACTCTTCCTCAGAGGGATAGAGAAAAGTAAAAAGCCGATCCAGCATCTCGGCACGGCTGTACCCGAACATGGTGCAAAAGCGCTGATTGCACTCCTTTAGAACCCTGTTCTCGGTTGCGACAATTCCAATTGGCACAAAGTCAAAAGCCAGAGCGGTCAAGTCCCGCTCACCGAACAGGCTATCCAGTGCTTCCTGTGAGGGTGGGTTTTCCATGCTCTCTCCTGGGCTTGCGGCGACCTTAGCTTGCCTTGGGGAAGGTGGGAACCAGACAATTGCGGAAGACCCTCCTCAAAGAGTCTATTTCGAACAACGCTCGCAGCGTCACAAAGAAAGGATCTGGAATGAGCCCATCTGTTCGATGCTGCAGTATGCAAGAATGTCGGCAGATGAACTATATTGACATTCATGTTGTCAATATGACAATGATAGTGACATTATGAAAAGTGAGAAACTATACCAACTGATATGGATGTCGCGCCCGCTCATGCAGGCTGCCGAATCCTGTGTAGAGAACGGGTTGTCGGGGACAGGCATCACCGTGCGAATGCGTGCGGTTCTGGAGATACTGCGGGCGCAAGGAAATCTGTCTGTCCCAGAAATTGCGGCCAAGCTCGATATCAAACGTCAGTACGTCCAACTCATGGTCAACGAAACGCTTTCGGCAGGCTTCACGATGCAGTGTCCCAATCCTCGACATGTGCGATCACCACTTCTGGCGCTGACCGAAAGAGGCAGCGCGTTGATCGACGAAGTCATCGCGCGGGAGATGAAACTGATGCAAGTCGTGAGCGAGGAGTTTTCAGAGGATGAAATCGCAACTGCGCTGAAAGTGGTTCTGTCCGTGACCGCCCAACTCAAAGCCCAAAAAGATAACCAACCATGACACTCATTTACGGATTGGGCGCACTGGCGCTCGTATTTCTTGTTTGGTTCACGACCGGGATAATACGCATAGGATCCATTAGTGATGGCAAACAAATCGGGGATCGATCAGAAACCGCCCTTATCCTGATAGATCTGCAATCAGTGTTTTGGGAGGACGGTCCCTATTCCGATGCTTCGAAAACAGAAGCCAAAGCTGCCATCCTTGAAGAAATCGAAGAGGCAAAATCGAAGGGACTTCCGATCATTGCTCTTCGTCAGGAATGGTCTATTCCGTCGACCAAGATGGTAGCGCGATTGACAATGAAAAGCCAAGCAATTGAAGGAACACCCGGCACAGAACTGGCAGAGCCATTTGCCGACCTCGCAGACCATGTTCTGGTCAAACGGGTTCAAGATGGGTTCGAGACTGGAGAGCTCGACCAACTTCTTGCGACACTAAACGTCGGAAAACTCCGTTTGGTTGGTTTGGACTTTAACTATTGTGTCCAGAAAACCGCGCTTGCCGCCCGAAAGCGGGGCTTTGAGGTCACCATCATCAAGCGAGGCACACTTTCGGCGGCTCCCACTGATCAATCAGAGATGCGAATGGCGTCACAGAATATTGCGCTGCAGTAACAAGGGCGGCAATCAGGATTGCAGACATTGAAATCAATAGTTAGGGAGGCGGCAATGCCCGCATCTCGGCGGCCACTCATCTTGTTCTGACTGGATTGTCTTGGGCAACAAAACAAGCCTTGTTAGGCTAGGCGCTTTCCTCAAAATCACGTTTGTGTCGAATTGGTTCCGCTGAAGCCGGGCAGAGCAAGCCCCATCTCTTTTGTGGGACCTGCAAGGTGGCTCAAATTCGCTGGAGAGCCGCTAGCCTTTGAGTGCGCGCCAACCGATGTCGCGGCGGAAGAACCCTTGGGGCCAGTCGATACCATCTACCATAGCATAGGCGCGGTCGCGCGCTTCCGATAGGGTGGCCCCTCGTGCTGTCACGTTCAAAACGCGCCCACCGACAGCTTGAATCTGGCCTTCGCTTGCCTTGGTGCCGGCGTGAAAGACCATGTTGCTGCTATCTTCAGGGAGAGCATCCAGCCCCTTGATGATAGAGCCTTTCTCATAGCTGCCAGGGTAGCCTTCGGCAGCCAGAACAACGGTAATGGCGTGATCCTCGGCCCAGTTCACCTGCGCCTCGCGCAGGCGCCCTTCGGCGGCGGCCTGCATCAGGTCAAGCGCTTGCGCACCCAGACGCATCATCAGGACCTGGCACTCAGGATCGCCAAAGCGCACATTGTATTCTACCAGGCGCGGCTGGCCATCCTTGATCATCAGCCCAGCATAGAGAACCCCCTGATAGGGCATGCCACGATCCGCCATGACCTTCATGGTTGGCTTCACTATTTCTTCCATCGCCTTTGCTTCGATTGCTGGCGAGAGGACCGGAGCCGGTGAATAGGCACCCATGCCGCCAGTGTTCGGCCCGGTGTCCCCTTCGCCGACGCGCTTATGGTCCTGAGCAGATCCGATGGCGAGAACGTCCTCACCATCCACCAGCACAAAGAGCGAAGCCTCTTCGCCTTCCATGAACTCTTCGATCACCACCTCGGCGCCAGCGCCGCCAAAGGCGCCGCCAAACATGTCATCGATGGCGGCCAGGGCCTCATCTTCGGTCATGGCAATGATCACACCCTTGCCTGCCGCCAGACCATCGGCTTTGACCACCGTAGGGGCGCCATGCTTGCGCACATGTGCCTTGGCGGCTTCGGCATCGGTGAAATGCCCATAGCCTGCAGTCGGCGCATTGGCGGCATCGCAGATCTCTTTGGTAAAGCTCTTGGAAGCTTCCAGCTTGGCTGCCGCTTCGGAGGGGCCAAAGACCAGGAGGCCTGCCTCGCGCAGCCGATCGGCCACACCCGCAGCCAGCGGCGCTTCCGGGCCGATGATGACAAAATCGATGGCGTTTTCTTCGGCAAAAGCAGCGACCGCACCGCCATCCTCAATATTGAAACTGGCACAATCCGCAATCTGGGCAATGCCGGCATTACCTGGTGCAACAATCAGCTTGTCGCATTTGGGGTTCTGCATCACCGCCCAGGCCAATGCATGTTCGCGACCGCCACTGCCGAGGATAAGGATGTTCATCTGCGCATTCTCCAATTTGCCAATGCCACACCCCAAGAGATGCCTTCCGGGGCTTGCCATGCTTGCGGCGCGTTCTATGCTGCGCGCGGCTTCAAAACAAGAACCACCTGTGCCGCAGGAGAGCAGTACCCCCATGTCAGACCTCTTTGACGACCCCCAACCGGGCCAGAACACACCGGAGTTTAGCGTTTCGGAAATTTCCGGAGAGGTGAAGCGCACCCTGGAAGGAACCTTTGGCAGAATCCGGGTAAAGGGTGAAGTCGGTCGCGTGTTCAAAGCCCGCTCGGGCCATCTTTATTATGATATCAAAGATGACCGCTCTGTCCTGGCCTGCACCACCTGGAAAGGGCAGATCTCCAGTCTTTCGGTTGTCCCCGAAGAGGGATTGGAAGTGGTGGTGACCGGACGGCTCACCGCCTTTGGTGCGCAGTCCAAATACAACATGAATGTGGATGAAGTTGCGGTTGCGGGGCAGGGCGCGCTGATGGCGCTTTTGGAAAAGCGCAAGAAACAGCTGGAGGCCGAGGGTCTCTTTGCGATGGAGCGCAAAAAGCCGCTGCCCTATCTGCCACAGATCATCGGGGTGGTGACCTCACCGTCCGGTGCGGTGATCCGGGATATCCTGCACCGCCTGCGGGACCGCTTCCCGCGCAAGGTTTTGGTTTGGCCCGTGGCCGTGCAGGGGCAGAACTGTGCGCCAGAGGTGGCGCGTGCTATCGAAGGGTTCAACCGGTTGACGCCAGGCGGCGCCTTGCCACGTCCTGATCTGATCATTGTTGCCCGCGGTGGAGGAGCGATTGAAGATCTCTGGGGCTTTAACGAAGAAATCGTGGCGCGGGCTGCCGCCGCCAGTGAGATCCCGCTGATCTCGGCCGTTGGTCATGAGACTGACACGACATTGATCGATTTTGTTTCCGATCTGCGCGCGCCAACGCCCACAGCAGCTGCGGAACATGCGGTGCCTGTGCGGTTGGAATTGATGGCCTGGAGCGAGGCACAGGGGGCACGGCTTACCCGTGGTGTGAGCCAGGCGGTGCAGCAGCGCCGTCAACGATTGAATGATCTGTCCCGTGCAATTCCACGGCCTGAAACTCTGCTGGAGACACCACGCCAGCGTCTGGACCGGGTTTCAGAAACGCTGCCGCGCGCCCTGATGGCTGGGGTGCAAAAGCGTCAGGTCACCCTGAGCCGCGCAGCTGCGGCGCTGCGCCCCGCAACCCTGCGTCAACTGGTTTCCTCCCGTCAGGACCGTTTGCGAAACCTTTCTTCGCGACTGAGCCCACGCCCACTTGACCAAGAAGTTGACAGGCAAAAAGAGCAGCTCTCACGTCTGGGGATCCGGCTGAAGTCCGCGCAGGACCTGCGCCTGGAGCGGATGCAGCGATCTCTCGCGACAGCTGGCCGCCAACTGGAAATCCTTAGCTATAAAGCAACGTTGGACCGGGGCTATGCTGTTGTGCGAAGTGGTGCGGATTTGATTACGAGCTCGGTTGAAGCACAGAATGCTGGCCCATTGACGATTGAGTTTGCGGATGGCGAATTTCGACTGGAAAACACCGAGGAAGCGGCTACGGAGGCCGCAAGCGGGCCTCAGCAGAAATCGGCATCGTCGAAACAGGTGACGTCGAAACCGGTGAAACAAACAAAGGCAAAACCTGAGAAGCCAGATGGAGAGCAAGGCTCTCTCTTCTGATCGTACTTTTCTGGTCGCATGGACCCTGAACGCCGTCTAATCGTTTGTTCAGACACCGGTGTCTGGGCCCATGCAATACATCTCTGCGCCAAAGTCCTCGGCCTCATAAAGCTCGGTTGCTTGTGGGTCGTTTTCAAAGCGCGCAAATAGACCCTTGGACGACAGCTCAAAACTCCAGCATTGAGGATCCAGCCGATCTTCATAGACAAAGCAGATCTGATCAGCCTCTTGGTACCAGTGGCCTTCTTGACAGCGGCCATCCAGAAACGACCAGATAACTCTTTGTCCTGGGAGATAACGCTCAACCCCGTAGGCTTGGCCTGCAAAACCGTAAAAGAGGGTTTTCCCGCGAGTGTAGCGGTCAAATTCCTCTGCACTAAGAGGCTCCCCGCTGTGCCCGGTGAGCGGGGTTAGGATCAGCAGGGCAAAGAGAATCACAAACTGGCGCATAAATGAATTGTGCCAGAGGTCGCGATATCAGTCTAAGCTTTGTGGTCCTGGTGGCGGCAGTCAATGGATTGCTGGACCATTGTACGGTTCATGACCCGGCGCCAAAGTGGGGGAAACAAGGCCAGCACTGCCATAACCGGAAGGGAGTAGGGCAAGAGAGGCATCGCCGGTTCAAGGCGTAGCTCTGGGTAGCGGCGTTTGGGCGACAGGTGGTGATCCGAATGTCGAGGCGCGTTCAGCATCATGGAGGAGGAGTACCAATGCGGTGCATTCCAGGAATGTGCAGGCCCAACCGGTTCAGGTCGGCCATCTGCCCGGCTATTTCGTTGCAACCCGTAGTGTTGCACATAGTCCGCCAGCAAGATCTGCACCTGGGCATAGAAGGCCACAAACAGGCAGGCACCAAGGCCCGCTATCCCGCCCACAAGATAGGCAAGGCCCAGCGTTAAAACGGCTCCGCCAGAATACGCAAGATAGGGATGCGACAAAGGGGAGGCAGGCTTTTCCCTCCTGGCACGCGCTTGGTTTTCAGCGACGAGCCCCGCACGAAGCGACCCAATCCAGGCGCGTGGGAAAAAGCGATAAAAGCCCTCACCCTGTCGGGCGGTGTTGGGATCCATCCTGGTTGCCACATGAACGTGGTGAACTTTCAAATGGGCCGAAACATGATGTCCAAAGAGCATCGAGCAATAGACCAGAAGACCGAGCCGGCGCATCCCTCTGGAAGGGTGGTGGATCAACTCATGTGCGTTGGGATGGCTGATCTGCCCCATGAAAAGTGCAAAACTCAGTAAGAGTGCAAACCCGGAACCGAGCGGAAGGTTGAGCGCTGCGTCAAGCACCGGATAGAGAACGAGGATATGTCCCAGAGCAAGGCAGACTGAAAGTAGGTCTGCAAAAACGCCCGGTTCCCGGACCTGATTGCGTCGCCCGATCTGATCCAAGCCAAAAACAAGCAGGGTTTGGTAAAGCAATGCCAACCAGGGGAGCCAAGACATTTCGTTGGCCCAAATCGCTGAAGCCGCCAATAGGGCCAATGGGCTGAGGCTGGCAAATGCAAACCAAAACACGTCAACCTCCTCCTTGGCGCGACAACAGAGCTTTCCTTTTGGTCACCTTTGACCAAAGCCCGGTGAAAGGGCAAGCATGTTGGTCTAGACAAAGGCGCTGGGGGTGAGGGCATGACACTCGGGACTATTTTGGCAACAATTGCTGCGCTTTCAGCGCTGGGCTATCTCTTTTTTTGCGCCAAGGAAGCTTCTGCACTGCGAAGTTTCCTCAAAACAATCTCCGTTGCCCTATTGGGGCTCGCCGCTTGGATGGCGGGTGCTCCTATGTTGCTGGTCTTGGCGCTTTTGCTCTGCGCACTGGGGGATTTCTTCCTTTCCCGCGAAGGGGAAGGGGCCTTTATGGCTGGGGTCGGCGCCTTTGCAGCGGGACATCTGGTCTATGTTGTTTTGTTTTTGGGGCTGGAAGAAAGCGTGTTGGCACGTCTCTTTGGTTTGCCTAATGCTTTGTTTGCTTTGCTGATTTTGGTCGTAGGAGCTGCGATGATGCGGATCCTTGCGCCAAAAGCCGGTGAATTGAAATTCGCGGTGCTGGCCTATATCCCAATCATCTTGTCCATGGGGCTTGCAGCGCTCAGCATAGAAGCAACAGGCGCGTTGCTTTGGATCTTGCCTGCGGCTCTGGCCTTTATGGTTTCAGACATTGTTCTGGCCTTTGAGACCTTTGTGCTGGCTGAGGACCATTGGCTGCGGCGCTGGACACCCTATGCTGTCTGGCCACTTTACTGGGGTGCACAGGGCGGGTTTTTTCTGGCATTTTCCTGAGGCTGCGACCTCATCTGCTTTGCAACCGGCGCCAAAGCGCATTAGGTGGGGGTGAAACCCTTTTGCGGAGGCCCGGATGGCGTTTTTCTCAAAGCTCAAGGAGCGTTTGTTCAAATCCTCGTCAAAGCTTGATGAGGGGTTGGATGCGATCGTGGAAGACGGCGCAGATAGCCCTGTTGCGGCGCCGGAAGCACCTGTCGCCGAACCCGCGCTACAAGAGCAGCCCATAGAACAACCGGCTGAAGAAAAAACGACTGAACGGGACAGCCAAGCGGCTGAGCCGAGCCCAGCTCCGGCAGCCTCGGCTCCAGAGAGCAAAGCCAAGTCGCCTGGTCTTTTGGGGCGACTGATTGGACGTAGCAGCGCCAGTGAACCACGGCGGGTTCTGGATGACGATATGCTGGAGCAGCTGGAAGAGTTGCTGATTGCTGCAGATATGGGGGTGGATACGGCACTTCGCGTGACCTCCAACATGGCAGAGGGGCGACTGGGTAAAAAACTCTCAGCCCGCGAAATCAAAGAACTGCTTGCCGCTGAAGTTGCCCGTGTCATGGAGACGGTCGCGAAGCCCATGCCGATCTATGCGCATCGTCCACAGGTGGTGCTGGTGGTTGGGGTGAATGGCTCTGGCAAGACGACAACCATCGGTAAACTGGCCAGCCAATTCAAAGGCGCAGGCAAGAAAGTGGTCATTGCCGCTGGCGATACATTCCGTGCCGCCGCAGTGGAGCAGTTGCAGGTCTGGGGCGAACGAGCGGGTGTGCCGGTTCTGACGGCCCCGGAAGGGTCTGATCCTGCCAGCCTTGCCTTTGATGCAATGACAAAGGCGCAGGAAGAGGGGGCTGATCTGTTGATGATCGACACCGCTGGGCGATTGCAAAACCGCGCGGACCTGATGGAAGAACTGGCCAAGATCGTTCGGGTGATCCGGAAAAAGGACGAAACAGCGCCACACAATACGCTTTTGGTTCTGGATGCAACCACCGGTCAAAACGCGCTCAGCCAGGTAGAGACCTTCCGCAAGATCTCTGATGTGTCCGGACTGGTGATGACCAAGCTCGATGGCACCGCAAAGGGCGGCGTTCTGGTGGCGCTGGCGGATAAATTTGGCCTGCCCATCCACGCGATCGGCGTGGGCGAACAGATTGATGACCTTGCGCCCTTTGACCCAGAGGAATTTGCAGCGGCTCTGACCGGTCTGGACCAGAGCTAAGGCAATTTCCGGGTTTTCTAACAGCGGGGGCCTTGCGCCTTTGTCCGCAAAAGGCTTTTGAGTTTGAGCGATTGGCTGATTTCATTGGAAGGGACCGAGGCCGGGCATCAGGTTGCCCTTGCCCTGGCCATCATGGCGGCCTTCCTGCATGCGGTCTTTGGCGCCCTGCAAAAAGGTCGCCATGATCCATGGCTGTCGCGCGGGGCGATCGATCTCTCCTATTGCCTGATGGCCGCGCCTTTTGCGCTATTCGTGGTGCCCTGGCCTGAACCGCATATGTGGCTGATCTTCTTGATCATCTGGGTCATTCATATCTGCTACAAACTGCTGCAGGCCTTGGCCTATACCAAGGGCAGCTACACGGTGGTCTACCCGGTGGTGCGCGGCACTGGACCGTTTTTTACCGTGATCGGCGCCTATCTTCTGTTCGGGGAAGTCTTCTCGCTCACGCAGTGGATGGGCGTCGGCGTTTTGCTGGCGGGGATCTTTGGGCTGGCGGCGTATAATTTCCGCCATCTGACGGTTGAGCGCGAAACTCTCGGCATTGCCTTGGCGCTTGCGGTTGCGACAGGGCTCTTTGTGGCGCTCTACACCACCTATGATGCCTATGGCATCCGGGCGACGGCGGATCCGTTTACCTTTCTGGCCTGGTTCTTCATGATCGATGGGGCGACATTCCCATTTTTGGCCTTTGCGCATTGGCGTCGCATGGCGAATCCACCTGCGCTGGGCCCCTTGATGTTGAAGGGCGGCTTTGGTGGCATCGTCGCTTTTATGTCCTTTGGTGCGATCATGCTGGCAACCCGGCTCGATAAGGTCGGTGAGGCGGCGGTCCTGCGCGAGACCTCAACCGTCTTTGCCGCCCTTATCGGCTGGCTTGTGCTGAAGGAAACCGTAGGCCCGCGTAGGATCGCCTTGATGGCTTTGATCGCGTTGGGTGCCGTGATAGTGGAGATGGGCGGGTAAGCGCGCTCGCCAGATTTACGCAAGACCCTGAGGAGCCCCAATGGCTGAGAAGAAGATCAATCCAACGCTGAAAATGCTGCTGGAACTTGGCCCCGTGGCCCTGTTCTTTGTTGGCTACCTCAAATTGCGTGATGAGGTATTTCTGATTGGCGGGCAGGAATACGATGGGTTCATCGTGGTAACTGCAGGGTTCATTCCGCTCATGATCCTGTCGACTTTCGCGCTCTGGCGACTTACCGGGCATCTTTCGCGGATGCAGCTGGCGACGCTGGTGCTGGTGGTGATCTTTGGCGGGCTTTCGGTCTGGTTCAACGATGAGCGCTTCTTCAAAATCAAACCAACGCTGATTTACCTTTTGTTTGGTGGCATTCTGGGCATTGGTCTCTTGCGGGGACAAAGCTATCTCAAAGTTGTGATGGAAGAACTGATGCCGCTGGAACAGGAAGGCTGGATGATCCTGACCCGCAGAATGTGCTTCTTTTTCCTCTCCCTGGCCATCGCCAATGAAGCGATATGGCGCACCATGAGCACGGATAGCTGGGTCTACTTTAAAACCTTTGGCCTGCCGGTCGCCATGTTTGGCTTCTTCATGCTGCAGGGGCAGGTCTTTTCCAAATATGGCATCGAGCAGGAAGAGGGCTAGCCTATTAGGAATACCCGATGACGCGCCCGCCGCTCTAGATTTGACTGGGCGGCACAACAGAAGCGTCAGAAGATTTCATGAAGGTAGACTGTGCATCCATTGGTGACCTGTTGCCAAGGATCACGAAACATCGTTTTGACAGCGCGCATTCCTAACTGACTGTGGGCCACTGAGCCGTCCAGATATGCCGCTTCATTCGGGACTAGAACCCCCGGGGTGTTCCCGGCCTTGGGTAATCTGTCGTTGGAGATTTAGAACCAATGGCGGCCTAAGCTGAGAGAAGGTTCGGCCCACCTGGTTGGACTGAAAATGAGGCGCGTTTGCAGCAAAGCAAAGGGTGCGCCTCGGGCGTCTTACATCTGATCTCTTCTCGCTTTTGGAAACGGCTTTGTCCCGCCCGAAGTGGACATCAGCGGGTGTGACGTTGTTCAGGCTCTCGTGGTAGTGCTTTTGGCTAGGTGCTGATGTCAGACTCAGCGCGTTTCTGTCTTTCCTGAGACATCAAAAATTGATGCCTCTTGTAAGGCGCGCGGGAAGCTGTTCGATGCCTTGTCCTCAGGATGATCAAACCCACGGCTTAGGATCACAAGATGTAGAAGGCCTTCGTTTGTTCTGGCAGAGAGAACCACGCTACTGCTGATTTGCAGAGGTCATTTTTTCAAGGTGTTCTTTTGCGGCCCGTAACTTGGCTTCGCAGGCTTCGATAAGGTCGTCAGCAGCATAGTCCTGGGCTTCGAGCAGGGTGATTTGCTGCTCGATAGAAGCGATCACTTCTTCCATCCGTTTGATTAGGGCTGCAGGCATCAAAACCTTCCGAAACTATTCTGCGCGCAGAATAGCGAAACAAATCTGCGCAAAAAATATGTGAGTCAGATTTGCCTTTTTTGCTGCTTTTGCGCTCATCGGACCGATGTGAGCTGAGGGGGCTATCTGTTTGGGTGGGGGAAATATCTGCTTGTAACAGGGAATTTGAGTAATTATACAAATGTATAAATAAGGCGCGTAGACCTCTTGCAGCCCTGCTGGCTATGTCGGGGAGAAGGGCGGGAACGCTGCCCTGGCAAGGATCCTGCGGGTGTAAGGGGGTGAGGTTTTGTCAAAAGCTGGGCAATCCGCTTTTGATCAAGCTTTGAAAGATGGAATGTGACTGGAGCAGAGGAGAGCCTGTCATGAAGCAGACTGCGATCACAAAGCGTCTTGCCGGTTTGGGCGGGGCAAAGTGGGAGGTTTACCTCAAGGCCAAGGAACTGGTCGCGGAGGGGCATGACATTGTCGAAATGACAATTGGGGAACCTGATGTCGCGGCCCCTTCTGAACTTATCGAAGCGGGTGTTCAGTCGCTGCGCAATGGGCGAACCACCTATTCGAACGGACGCGGAGAGGCGGGGCTGCGTGCCGCACTGGCAGAGCATTACTCAAACCAGACCGGTCAGCTGATCAGCGACAATCAGGTTCTGTGCTTTCCTGGCACTCAGACAGCGCTTTTTGCGGTGCTTATGGGCGTAGCAGAGGCGGGTTGCGAGGTTCTAATCGGAGATCCGATGTATGCGACCTATGAGGGGGTTGTACGCGCCAGTGGCGCCGATGTTGTGCCGGTTCCATTGCGGCCGGAAAACGGGTTTCGTATTTCTGCCCGCGATATTGCGGAGCGGATCACGCCTCGCACTTCTGCCATTCTCTTGACAACGCCCCATAACCCCACCGGATCCATTTTGACCCGCGCGGATATCGAGGAGATTGGCGCGCTGGCCCTGGAACATGACCTGTGGATCATTTCCGATGAGGTCTATGCCGAGCTGGTCTTTGACGGGGCGGAGTTTGTCTCTCCACTGTCTGACCCAAAGCTCGCGGAGCGCGTCATTGTTGTCTCATCGGTGTCCAAATCGCATGCAGCACCGGGATTTCGCAGTGGCTGGTGCATCGGCCCAGAGGCATTTACCGATGCTCTCTTACCCTTTTCCGAGACGATGCTCTTTGGAAACCAACCCTTCATTGCGGATATGACGGAATTGGCCATTCGCGAAGGCTCCAGTGTGGCTGCAGGTATGGCGTCCCGCTATGCCGCACGGGCGGAGCGACTGTATGAACGTCTGTCAGCGGAGACAAAGCTGAAGGTTCACAGACCGCAGGCGGGGATGTTTGCCATGATCGAGGTCTCTGCCACCGGCATGAATGGCGATGAATACGCGCTGCATCTGTTGGAGCGGGGCAAGGTTGCGGTCATGCCTGGTTCTTCTTTTGGCGACACCGTGGGCAACTGGGTTCGGGTGGCCTTGACGGTAGACGAAGAGAGCTTTGCCGCAGCCCTGGACCGGATCACCGCCCATGCAAAATCACTCGAGGTAGAACTGACATGAAAAGCATAGGTGAAGCACTGGTCGCTCAGTTGGTTGAGAGGGGTGTCGACACTGTGTTTGGCATTCCCGGTGTCCATACCATCGAACTCTATCGCGGGCTTGCAGAGTCCGGGATCAAACATGTCACCCCACGCCATGAGCAAGGGGCCGGATTTATGGCAGATGGCTATGCGCGGGTTTCGGGCAAGCCTGGCGTTGCCTTTGTAATCACTGGGCCGGGGCTGACCAATACCCTGACAGCGATGGGACAGGCCCGAGCTGATAGCGTGCCGATGCTGGTTGTCTCTGGTGTCAATCAAGTGGCGAGCCTAGGCAAAGGCCTGGGGCATCTCCATGAGCTTCCTGACCAGCTGGCGCTGGCGCAGACCGTTGCGCTGCATTCTGAACGTCTGGAAAGATCTTCTGATCTGCTACCCGCATTGGATCGCGCTTTTGGCCCCTTCAACTCCGGTAGGCCGGGACCAACCCATATTGAGGTGCCGCTGGACGTCGCTGGGCAAGAGTTTGCTGGTAGCGCTCTGTCGGAAGGGAGCAAGACTACGCCGAAGGCCGATGCAGAGTTTCTGGCGCAGGCTGCGCAAAAACTCAATTCTGCCAAGGCGCCAGTCATTTTGGCGGGTGGCGGCGTGCGGCAGTCACGGGCGTTGGTTCAGGCGCTGGCAGAGCGCCTGGATGCCGCCGTAGTCCAGACGGTAAACGCGCGCGGCCTGATGTTTGAGCATCCCCTAGGGGTGCCCGCCAGCCCCAGCCTGGCAGCGGTGCGCACTCTGATAGAGGGCGCTGACTTGGTGCTGGCGCTGGGGACCGAAATCGGCCAGACCGATTTTGACATGTATGCTACAGGCACCATGGCACGGATGCCGGGGTTGATCCGGGTCGATCTTTGCCCCGACCAACTGGCCCGCCATGAGGCTGAGATCGCAATCGAGGGGGATGCCGCCGAGGTGACGAGTGCTCTTCTGTCTCTGCTGGAAGGGAATGACCCGGCGGGCGAAGGTTCTGCACGCGCTGCCAAAGCACGCGCGGGCGCGATGGAGGAAATCGGCGCAGATATGAGAGCGGCCTGCGAGGTTCTAGACGCGATGCGGGATGCGGTCCCAGAGGCCTTGATGGTGGGAGACTCCGTCTACCCGATCTACGCGGGCAATCTCTATTATGATCATGATCGGCCCGGAGGCTGGTTCAACGCAGCCACAGGCTTTGGTGCGCTGGGCTATGGTATCCCGGCGGCGATTGGTGCCTCTTTGGCGGATCCCTCAGCCCCCGTTATCTGTATCGTGGGGGATGGCGGCGCGCAGTTCAGCCTGCCTGAATTGATGTGTGCGGTGGATGAGAAACTGCCCATCACTTTTGTGATCTGGAACAACCACGGCTATCAGGAAATCGCCACCTCTATGCAGGATGCTGATGTAAAGGTCGTTGGCTGCGATCCGACGCCGCCGGATTTTGAATTTGTGGCGCGCTCCTGCGGCATGCCCTTTCAACGGATCAAGTCGGACCCACACATGGTGTCCGAGGCCCTGCAACAGGCGCAAGGTGTTCCTGGACCCAGAATGGTGGAAATCCAAACGCCAAACTTGGCGCAGGCCAACTAGGAGAAACTCTTCCCCTTGGATCAGAACGCAAAGTCGCACAAATATTCCGTGCGGCTTTGGCTTTCGCCTGGGCCGAGAAAATCTGTCGCTATGGTTCTCTGTCTTGCCCAGGTGGCTGCAAATGTGGCATCCAATCAGATAACATGACGAACACGACCCCTCCCTACCCGCCTGTGTGACCTATGGCGGAAGAACTTCAAAACAGCCTGTTCAAGGTCCTGAGCAACCTTTCGGAGGTCGGCTATTCTGTTGGTCTTGGGTTTATTGGTTTTGAACCCCATTACGTAAAATCTACATATTCTAAGGCCTGGGTTGCACGCTACGTTGAGCGGCTGTTCATTCAGACCGACCCGACGGTTCAGTTTGGCCTGAGCCGGACTGGACATGTGACTTGGAAGCAGTTGCAGGAACTCTATCCAGAATCCAAAACCTTCTTTGATGAAGCGGCGCTCTTTGGTCTGCGTCATGGCAATACCCTGTCCCTACGTATTGACGGACAAATCTCTGTGCTGAGCTGCTCTGGCAGCCCTTGGAACGAACAGGAATTGCGCATGGCAGATGCGGCCCTGCGGGGGCTTGCGGTTTTGCTATCCAAACCCCGAGAGGGGAGGGATTTTGGCCTGCCAGAACGTGTCAAAGATGTATTGGCGCTTATGGTCAGTGGCGCAAGGGACCAGGAAATTGCTGAGATCCTCAGCATTAAGATCGAAACGGTTCGGGCGCGGCGTCAACTGGCGTTTCAGCTGACAAACACAAGAACAATCGCTCAACTTATATCAGAAGTGATAAAAAACGGGCTAATCTGAGCCTTCCTGATTTCTTCGCATGGTTGCAACAACAAAATGGCGCTGAACTTTGGAGAGTGCCATGCAACTACATGTTTTCAATTATCTGGACCAATACAAACACGGCTCGGTCTATCGAGAATTCCTGGGGCTTCGTAAGCGAGTCCTCGTGGACGGACTTGGGTGGCAGATCCCACACAACAGCGAGGTGGAAGAGGACCAATATGACAATCCCACAGCGGTCTATTCCGTCGTTCGCGCCAATGGAGCAGTGATCGCGGGTGCGCGCGCAGCCCCGTGTAATTCCCAATGGGGCGAGTGGAGCTATATGTTGAAAGACGCCCGCGATGGAAAGATCGACGCAATACCCAAGGATCTGCTGCAGACCTACCCAGAGTCAGCAAGCACTTGGGAATGCACCCGTTTTGTCTCTGCCAACACTGGCTTTGCGCGGCAGAGTTCTTGGGCAGCTGAACACATGGAAACCGCGACCAAATTGGTTGTTGCGGGTCTTTGCGAATTTGCCTTTGATCAGGGGGGAGAGCATCTGATGTCGCTCTCCCCATTGGGTTTGGGTCGCCTGCTCAGATCCTTCGGTTATCAGGCCAAAACTGCGGGAGGAGGCTACCGATGCAGGGAGGATGGCAGGCGCTATCGCCCTTTCTTTATGACCTGTGATAAACACGTGAACCGGGGTTTGTTTCAGCGTCATTTGGCAGCGGATCAGACGCAATGGGAATTGCGTTGCCCAGCTGATAACCTGCACTGGCACCCGCAAAAGCAGCACTCCCCCCTACACATTGGCAATCAACAGCATGGCTAAGAAGACCGGCCCGCAACAACGCCCTTCTCGTGAAAGAGAAGGGCGCAGGGGATAGGCTTTGGAGGGGTCACCCTTCCGCGAGAAAAACCAAGGAAACTGGGAGCTCTTTCTCTTTCTTGGGATTTGCACCCAGTCTTGCCAAAACAAAAGGAAAGCCACGGGAAAAAGTTGGCGCCTCTTCGCTAGGCGGCGCCTAGCGCAGCTGTGAAGTGGGCCAAGGTGGACAGATACGAGCGGGAATTGTAATCAGAAAGGTGAAAGAAGCACGGAACAGGACGCAAGAGTGAAGAGAACGACGCTATGGCGGCGAACGCCTCCTGCGGTTTTTCCGGTTTGTCTGGGGTTGATGGGGCTGGGCCTGGGCTGGCGCAATGCGTCAACGATCCTGCCGATCGCCCATGAAATCGGGGATCTGCTGCTGGGGTTTTCTACGGCATACTTCCTGTGGTTCCTGGTGTTGTATCTGGCCAAACTCGCCGTACGTCCCACCGTCATCTTTGATGATATGAAGCGGGCACCGGCACGCGCCGGAGTTGCTGCCAGCGCGATGTGCATGATGCTCTTGGCTGCGGCCCTGCTGCCCTTGGGTGTTTCTGTTCCACAGGTCTGGTGGAGTGGGGTTATTCTGCAGATTGCGGCCAGTGCGGTTGTCTGTTGGTCCCTTTGGCGAGAGCCCGCTGCCACGCGCCGCTTCTCTCCCTTTCAATATCTGACCTTTGTGGGACCGATCGTTGGCCCGATTGCAGGCATTCCACTGGGCTACGTCTGGCAAAGTATTGTGCTGACCTATGCTGCCCTGGTTGCACATGTGGTGATTTCTCTGGGGCTGACCCTGCGCCTTGGCAAAACCCGCCCTCCAGAAGCGATGCGCCCCTCTTTGGTCATCTTCCTCTCGCCAAATTGCCTCTTTGCGATCAGTTTTGGCCTGCTAGGGGTGGAAGGTGGTTTCTGGGGGTTTTACTGGTTTTCCAACGCGGTAGCCCTGTTATTGCTGGCTCTGACCCCCTGGTTGATCCGTGGCGGCTGGAGCCCGGTTTGGGCCAGTTTCACCTTCCCCTTGACTGCGTTTCTCCAGATGCAGGTCATGGCGATGCAGAAAGGCGCGGGAGATATTGCGCTGTTTGGCGTGATCGCCACGCTCTTGATCGCGACGCCCTTGGTGCTGGGCATCGCTTATCGTTTCACACTCGAATGGGTCTCGGGGGAACTGGCGGAAAAGAGCGGCGCCGCCGAAGCCTAGGGCTGAGATTCAGGACGAAAACCAAAGATCAAAGCTTGAATTGAGCCGAGTGAACCTTTGTCATTGAAAGCTAGCCCAGAGTGACAGAGGCACAGCCACGCAGGGCAGCGGCGTCTTCTGCTATGCAAAAAACAGGCGCCTGGACATTTGGGCAGGTTTTGTCGGGCGGGGTGTAAGTGCGCACAAAACTATCCCGCGCGGTGGTGTTTTCCATCAGGCTGCGGGCAACGGTCCCGGCAAAGTAAATGCCCCCTGCAGGGAGATAGGCGAGCCGCAGATTTCGACACAGCCGTGCCAGCAGCTCACCGTAGAAGGTCAGGAACTCCTGCACCTGGGGAAGGTCCTGCAGCGCCATGATTTCCTGCCCTTTGAGCGCCGGGGAAGACGGCTGGAGGCGGTTGTAGAGGGCAGCAAAGCCCCGTCCTGAGAAGCAATCTTCCACAGTTGGAAAACCCGCTGCGCCCTCTGGCAGTTGAGCTTGCAAAGCCTGGAAGACCTCCAAGGGGAGGGACACATGACCTGCCTCCGCACCAAGTGGCGAGGCGCCCTGATCCGTGATCAAGACCGGGCTGACGTTGAAACCGGTTCCGATCCCAACCACGAGAGCTTGCTGGGGGCCGCTATGTTTGGATTTTGGGGCATCCGTTTCAGTTACATGCAGCAAAGACGCATCGGATAGATGCGGCAATGCATGACCAAGCGCGCCGAGATCATTCATCAGATGCGTCCTGAGGGAAAAGCGCGTGCCTAGCGCCTTGCTGTCAAAATGCCAGTCCCGGTTGGTAAGACGACCGGATTGCCCCGCCACAGGTCCGGCAATTGCGACAACCATCTCGCTTGCCTTGGGGTGACCTTCCTGTGTGAGGAAGGCCTCAACCAATGTGTCAAAGCTGGCATAGTCGTCATTGGCAAACCGGCGAGAGGTGCCAATTGTGCCATCCGCGAATGACAGCGCGAGGCGGCAATTGGTGCCGCCTACATCTGCAACGATCCGTGTCATTTCTCTCACTTGCGCTTGGTTCAATTCAGCCGTTTGCCGGTATCCGGCGCAAAGTATGACACTTTGCCCAGGTCAAAGGCCAGATCCAGCATCGCACCGGGCTGCGCCTTGGTCTCCGCATGGAGCCGCGCCGTCACCTGGCGTCCACCCAGTTCCGAGACCACATAGGTATCGGCGCCGGCCGGTTCTACCAGATCGATGCGGCACTCGGCTGCCTGGACCTTTTGACCACTGCGGAAGCCCGCTTCGGCGATGTCCTCGGGGCGCAGGCCAAGGATGATATCTGCAGGCAACTCTCCGGAGTGTTCACCCTCCAGAACCATTGGTTCACCTTCTGCGCGCTCAATCTCTATCTGCAGGGCTTTGCCATTGCGGCGGGTGCGGGCCGGGATCAGGTTCATTGCAGGCGACCCCATGAAATCCGCAACAAAGAGATTGGCTGGGTGGTTGTAGATCTCTGCGGGCGTGCCGATCTGCTGCACCACGCCGCCTTTCATGACCACGATCTTGGTCGCCAGGGTCATCGCCTCGATCTGGTCATGGGTCACATAGACCATGGTGGCACCAAGGTTCTGGTGCAGTTTCTTGATTTCGCTGCGCATGCTGACCCGCAGTTTGGCATCAAGGTTAGAAAGTGGCTCATCAAAGAGGAAGAGCTTGGGGTCACGCACCAGAGCGCGGCCCATGGCCACCCGCTGCCGCTGCCCACCTGAAAGCTGACCGGGGCGGCGGTTGAGCAGGGGTTCGATCTGCAGCTGGGCCGCTACCTCCGCCAGCTTGCGCTCTTGCGTGGCCTGATCCACCCCGCGTACCTTCATGCCAAAGGTGATGTTCTTGGCCACCGACATGGTGGGGTAGAGTGCATAGGACTGGAACACCATGGCAATATCGCGGTCCTTGGGGCTGACATGGGTCATGTCCCGACCGCCAATATCGATTGTGCCGCCGGTGATCGGCTCCAGCCCGGCAATACAGTTCAACAGCGTGGACTTGCCGCAGCCCGAGGGGCCGACGAGAACCAGAAAATCACCTGGTTCGATGGCGACATTGATGTCTTTCAGGATCTCTGTCGCGCCATAGTTCTTGTAGAGGTTCTTGATATCCAGGATCGGGGCCATGGGATTATCCTTTCACGGATCCCGCGGTCAGACCGCGGATAAAGTATTTGCCAGCAACGACATAGACGAGCAGCGTAGGAAGGGCGGCAATGATGGCTGCGGCCATATCCACGTTGTATTCCTTCACGCCGGTGGTGGAGTTGACGATATTGTTCAGCGCAACGGTGACAGGCTGCGTGCCCGCCTGGCTAAAGGAGACACCAAAGAGGAAGTCATTCCAGATCTGGGTAAATTGCCAGATGACCGTCACAACGATGATCGGCAGAGAGAGCGGCAGGAAGATCGACCAGAAGATGCGGAAGAAACCGGCCCCATCAACCTTGGCCGCTTTGACCAGATCTGCGGGTATGGTGACATAGAAGTTGCGGAAGAACAGGGTGGTAAAGCCCAAACCATAGATCACATGGGTCAGGATCAGCCCCGGAATGGTTCCGGCCAGCCCCATCTTTCCCAACATCATCGCCATTGGCAACAGCACCACCTGAAAGGGGATGAAGCAGCCAAAGAGCATCAGCGAGAAGATCAGGTTGGCACCGCGGAAATTCCACTGTGCGATGACATAGCCATTGGCCGCTCCCAGACCGGTGGAGAGAAGAACAGCGGGCACCGCAATCAATACGGAATTCCAGAAATAGGGCTGCAGGCCTTCGCATTTGATGCCAGTGCAGGCACCAGACCAGGCGGTGCGCCAGGCCTCGAATGTCAGCTCACGCGGGAAGGCGATAAGGCTACCGGTGCGGATTTCCTCCAGGCTTTTAAGCGAGGTTGTAACCATCACAAAAAGCGGCATCAGGTAAAAGAGCGCAAAGAGACCCAGCATGGCAAAGAGCAGCCAGCGCAGCGCCAGTTTTTGGACATCAGAGTTGCGGTTTTGGGTGGCAGCGGGAGACATTGGCGCAAAATCAGTCATGTTTCGCCCTCAGTTCAGAGTAGAGATAGGGCACTACGATGGCAAAGACGACGCCCATCATCACCATGGCAGAGCTGGCGGCCTGTCCCAGATCGCCGCGCGAAAAGGCCATGGCGTACATATAGGTGGCGGGCAGATCCGTGGCATAGCCAGGGCCGCCACCGGTAAGGGCAATGACCAAATCGAAGCTCTTGATTGCCAGATGAGCCAACACGATAAAGGCCGAGAGGAAAATCGGGGCCATCGAAGGCAGGATGATCGCGCTATAGATCCGCCAGTTTGGGATGCCATCAACCTGTGCGGCCTTGATGATTTCGCCATCAACACTGCGCAACCCCGCCAGGAACAGCGCCATGACAAAGCCAGAGGCCTGCCAGACACCGGCGATCACGATGGCATAGATTGCCATGTCAGGGTTGATCACCCAATCAAAGGAAAAGCTCTCAAAACCCCAGCTGCGCACCATGGCTTCGATGCCGAGGCCGGGGTTCATGATCCATTTCCAGGCGGTGCCGGTCACGATCATCGACAGCGCCATGGGGTAGAGGTAGATCGTGCGTAGAGCGCCCTCAACACGGATCTTTTGATCCAACAGGATCGCCAGCAGCAGTCCCAGGCACATTGAAATGACAATGAAAAGGACGCCAAAAACCAGCAGGTTCTCCATCGCTGTGTCCCAACGAGGGGAGGAGAAGAGTTTCTTGTACTGGATGGTGCCATGCAGATCGTATTTCGGCAGCAGGCGGGAGCGGGTTAAAGAGACCCAGGCGGTCCAACCGATGAAGCCGTAGACAAAGATCAGCAATGCAACGAAGGAGGGTGCCAGAACCACTTTCGGGATCTGGTTTTCAAACCAAGTGACCATGAGATCGGCCCTTTATGTCGTCAGCGCTCCGTCCCAGAATGAATGGGACGGAGCAACCTGTTTGGGAGAGGTCAGGCGATTATAGCGAGTTTGCTACGGCTTCAGACAACATCTTTACCGCATCTGCAGAAGACATGTCCGAATTGAAATGCGCCGTGACAACATCGGTGATTGCACCGGACTGGGCGCCACGCAGCGCCATACCATGGGCATAGCTGGGCAGGAGCGATCCATCCTTCGAGCTGGAGGTCATCTCTGAAGCGGAGAGATGCGCGCAGCTGTCAAACTCATCCATGGCCACATCGGTGCGCGCCGGGATCGACCCCTTGTTGAGGTTAAAGACCTTCTGGAAGTTCTGACCAACAATCAGTTTTGCCAAAAGCGACTGGCCTTCCTGTTTGTCACTGCCATCGACGTCGAACATGGCAAAGCTGTCCACGTTATAAAGGAAGCCATTGCCCGGCGCAGAGGCACAGAGGAAGTCTTCGCCCGGTGCTTTGCCAGCGGCCAGGAATTCACCTTTGGCCCAGTCGCCCATGATCTGGAAGGCGGCCTCACCGTTCATCACCATGGCGGTGGCCAGGTTCCAGTCGCGGCCGGGGAAATTGGCATCGACATAGCCGCGCATCTTGCGCATCTGGTCAAAGACCGCGACCATCTTGTCCCCGGTCAGCACATCCTGATCCAGTTCGACAAAGGCTTTCTGGAAGTCTTCAGCACCAAGGATACCCAGGGCGACAACCTCAAAGACCGTGGCATCCTGCCAGGCCTGGCCACCATGCGCCAGGGGGATGATGCCAGCGGCCTGCAGCTTATCTGCGGCGGCGTTGAATTCTTCCCAACTGGTGGGCATGGCGATGCCGTTTGCTTCCAGCACGGAAGCATTCGCCCAGAGCCAATCGACACGGTGGACATTGACGGGGGCGGCGCACCACTGGCCTTCGCATTTCATATGCGCGGCGATGGAGGCGGGCAGAACCTTGTCCCAACCTTCGGCCTCGGCAACAGAGGAGATATCGGCCAGGACGCCTTCTTCGTACCACTCCTGGATCGCGGGGCCTTTCAGTTGCACAGCGGTTGGTGCATTGCCAGAGAGGACACGGGCACGCAGCGCAGTCATGGCCGCATCACCGCCGCCACCGGCTACGGGCATATCTGTCCAGGTGCCACCATTGGCGGCAAATTCTTCCTGCAGCACCGCCACGGATTTGGCCTCACCGCCGGATGTCCACCAGTGCAGAACCTCTGCCTGTGGGCCGGCCTGCGCCAGGGTCGCGGCGCTGAGCGCCAGGCTGGATGCGGCAGCAAACAAAGTCATTTTCATTGGAATCTTCCTCCCAAGTTTCTTCAGGGTGCCGACCTCCTCCGGGCGGCATTGAGGTTAACCTGCGCTCAGAGCTGCTGTTGTCGCAATGGTTGAAACCGGCAAAGCGGGTCCTGATGGGCAGAAATCCTAAGGTTCCGTTACAACTTGTTACCTGCCACTTGAAATTGGTGCAGATTGATCTGCAAGACTACCAAAGCCCCTCTGTCGAAGGTGAGGTGGCAGAGATCTAGGATAGAGAACTGAACATGGCGATTCCCCGACTTCTTGTGGTGGACGACGACGCAGAGACCCGCAGCATGCTGACCCAGTTTCTGCAGCAAAGCGGCTTTATTGCGTTGCCTGCCGAGAGTGAGGCCGAAATTCGCAGCCACCTGGAAGCCGGTCGCATAGATCTGATCCTGTTGGATGTGATGCTGGGCGCTGAAAACGGGATCAAGATCTGCGCCCAGCTGCGCACAGAGCAGGAGGTGCCAATCATTCTGGTCTCGGCTCTGTCGCAGGATCATCAGCGCATGGCCGGCTATGAGGTCGGTGCCGACGACTATATCGCCAAGCCCTTCAATCCGCAGCTCTTGCTGGCGCGGGTCAAGGCGGTGCTGCAAAGGGCGCGTCGCAGCCCTTCGCTTGTCTATCGGCGCAAGACTGCGATCTTTCGCTTCGGTGGCTGGAGTTTTGACGCCAAACGCGGAGAGGTGCTTTCGCCGCAGGGCTATCAGGTGGCGCTGTCGCAGCGTGAACGTGAGTTGCTCAAGGTGTTTCTGGCCAGTCCGCATATTCCGCTGAAGCGGGAAGAGATCCATGCGGCACTGGATGTCGAACGCGAAGGGGCTGGTCCCACCGAAGGATCGGGGCGGGCGATTGATATGCTGGTCGGGCGCTTGCGTTCAAAGATCGAGGCTGACCCCAAGGAGCCGCAGATGCTGCGCACCGCGCGTGGGGTCGGCTACATCTTCTCTGTTGATGTCGAAACGGAGGAAGCAGGGTGAGCGGATCCCTGCCTCTGCGCTCCCTGGCTTGGGTCTGGGTCTTGGTGGCTTTTGCAACCGGACTTCTCTCTGCGGGGCTTTGGTTCCATTCGGAACGGTCCTGGCAGGCCCATCTGAACCGCAGCGAACTGGCTGGAGTGCTGCTTTACAATAGTCTTTTGTATCACGCCCCCTTGCCGCGCGGAGTCACGCTTGGCGTCTTGAGGTCGCCAGAGTCCGAGACAGCTGCGGTGCAGGGAGGACAACCCGTACCGCCTGATGTTAGAGGCGCGGTCTTTTCCACCAATGTTTCCATCCTGGATCGGCCGCAACCGGGCGGTGTTGGCGAAGATCTGCGCTTGGTCATCCTTTCGGATAACATGCGCTATGCGGTTTCGGATCTTGTTGCGGGGCAGGACAGCAGCCCGGCTGCAAAACTGGGCAAGGTGACGCAGCTGCTAGCGCGCTATTGCAGTCGCCCTCGGGTCTTTGCCCGGATTGGTGCAGGCCAATGGCGATTGGTGACAGGGGACGCGGTCTGGAGCTGCGATGCTGCTCCTAACGATCTGCGCCTTCCAGCAGTGATCCTGGCGCTGGTTGCATTGATGCTTTTGCTGAGCCAATCCGCTGGTATCGCCGCCCGCTTTGAGAGCTTTGCCAGAACCCTTCGCCAGGATCGGCGTTTTGGTGCGCCGGATAATTACTCCAGCGATGGGCCGGCTGAGCTGCGCGATATTGTGGATGCGGTGAATGGTCATCTGGAGAAAGCACGCACCCAGCTCAGCAAACGCGCAGCGGTTCTATCGGGGGTGAGCCATGATCTTGGTACCCCGGCAACACGTCTGCGCCTGCGTGCGGCCCTGATCAGCGATCAGGAACTGCGGGGAAAACTAGAAGCGGATATCGACAGCATGACGGGTATGATCGAAAGCGTGCTGACCTATACACGCTCTGAGATGAGCGTTGAAGAGCCCCGCCAGATCTCCCTGCAGGCGCTGGTTGAGGCCGTGGTGGCGGATTATCAGGATCTGGGTCGCCCGGTAGATTTGGCGGCAGCATCGATGGCACCGATCCAGGGGGGCGCTTCCTTGTTCTCCGCAAGAGCCGCGCAGGTGAACCTGACGGAAACCCGACGTATCCTGGTCACCGCAAGACCTATTCTATTGGAACGCGCCCTTTGCAACTTGATCGACAATGCCCTCAAATATGGCCGACGCGCCCATGTTTCGTTGGAGGCCAACAGTGAAATGGCCGTGATCGAGGTTGAGGATGAGGGGTCAGAGTTGGACGTAGCAGAAATAGAGCGTGTGCTTGCCCCCTTCAGGCGCGGGGCCAATACCGGGGCAATTGATGGATTTGGCCTTGGGCTGACGATTGTGGCGACGGTTGCCGAGCAGCACGGTGGTAGCTTGCACTATGAGATGGGGCAAAGAGGGCTACGGGCCCAGCTGGAAATCTGTCGCCAATAGTGAGCGGCAGGCCTTGAATGGAGTCTGACCAGCGAAGAGAGGCCACGGGAGACAAACAAACCCCAGCCCTACACGGGTCAAAAGAGGCCGCGTCGACAAGACCCAAAGACAGAAAACCAAAAGGCTAGGGGGTGGATGGCTGTGTACGCCCATCGATCAGCGGATTTGGCTTTGCAAAACCGATCAGATCTTCCTGATCGCGGATCGTGATCTTATTGCCCTTCACCTCCACCCCATAGGGTTTCAGCCCCTTGAAGGCGCGTGAGAGGTTTTCCGAGGTCATGCCCAGCACAGAGGCGAGACGACGCTTTTCGGTTTCCAGTTCAAATGTCTCACCGCCACCGGCGCGGACCTGTTGGCGCAGCAGGTAATTGGCCAGGCGCTCCAGCGAGGTTCTGAGTTTCAGATCCTTGGTGTTCTTGATCACGCCACGATAGCAGCTGGCCAGCTCATCCACGATCGAGAGGGCAAATTTGGTGTCCATCTCAAAGACGTCGCGCACATCTTGACTGGGGATCAGCATAATCCTGCTTTTCTCCATCGTGCGCGCGGACATCAGATAGGGCGCATCCTTGACTGTTGCGGCCAGGATAAAGGTGGAAACCGGGCGCACCGTTGCCATGCTGGTTTCGCGATCATTCCAAGTCGAGAACAGGTCAACCGATCCTGTCAGAAGAATATGGAGAAAGTCACTTGGATCGCCCTCTGAGATCAATTCGATCTGCGGCGGGAAATTCTGCACATAGGAGGCACGCACCAAGCGTTGAAAACTCTCCTCTTCCATGTCCGAAAACAAATGCAGGGCCCGGATCTCGGGAAGATGTGAATCGGGCATGCCTAGCGTCACCAGCTTAGTTTTCGTTTATGCGTAAATCGCGCATTCAATTGATAAATGTCAACTGCTCGCTTGATCTCTGCGGCAAAACTGCTTGATCTGCACTTCTGGGTAAGCTGACATTCTTGAGTAACGCGTTTATTTTAGCTGATTTTCCCGGATTTCCTGATCTGGATCAATCTTTTTCCGAACCACAAGGGGCACCTCTCCCTGCAAAGCCCGCATTGCGGGTTGTTCGTCAAATTCGGAGGGACACCGATGGAAATCCAAAATAAGGCAACAAGCCTTTGGGGAAATTTCTTCAACGTCAAGATGGTGCAGATCCGCACCTTCCACATGACGTGGTTTGCATTCTTCTCCTGCTTCTTTGCATGGTTCGGCATTGCGCCGCTGATGATCATCGTTCGCGATGAGCTGCAGCTCACAAAATCACAGGTCGGCTGGTCGATCATTGCATCCGTTGCGGTGACAGTCTTTGCCCGCTTCTTTATCGGTTGGCTCTGCGACCGGATCGGGCCCAGGCTCTCATATACATATCTGTTGATCTTCGGCGCCTTCCCCGTTGCGGGCATCGGCTTGGCAGACAGCTTTGAGATGTTCCTGTTCTTCCGCCTCTTCATCGGTGTGATCGGCGCGGCCTTCGTGATTACCCAGTACCACACCACCGTGATGTTCGCGCCCAACGTCGTTGGCACCGCAAACGCCACATCGGCGGGCTGGGGTAACCTTGGTGGCGGTGTCACTCAGTTCGCCATGCCGATGGTCTTCTCGATGTTCGTTGTTGGCTTCGGCTTCTCTGACGCGGTTGGCTGGCGCCTGTCGATGATGGTTGTTGGCGGTGTGATCTTCGTGGTTGGTATCGCTTACTACTTCCTGACTCAGGATGCCCCTGAGGGGAACTACAAGGAACTGCGCGAGCAGGGTAAACTGCCGCCGAAAAAATCGGTGACCGCCGATTACTTTAAGGCCATGGCCGACTACCGGGTCTGGATCCTTTTCCTGATCTACGGCGCCTGCTTCGGTATCGAGCTGACCGTCAACAACGTCGCAGCCCTCTACTTCTATGACTACTTCGACCTGAGCCTGGTGGCTGCGGGCGGTGTGGCGGCCTCATTCGGTCTGATGAACATCTTCGCCCGGACCCTGGGCGGTATCTTCGGCGATAACTTCGGCGCTCTCTGGGGCCTCAAGGGCCGCTCATTCTGGCTCTTCATCGTGCTCCTGGGCGAAGGCTGTGCCTTGATGATCTTCAGCCAGATGCAGGTGCTCTTCCTGGCGCTGCCGATGCTGATCATCTTCTCGCTCTTCACTCAGATGGCCGAAGGCGCCACCTACTCTGTGGTTCCCTTTATCAACAAGAAAGCCCTGGGCGCCGTTGCCGGCGTGGTGGGTGCGGGCGGTAACGCCGGTGCTGTCGCCGCAGGCTTCCTGTTCAAAGGTGCCATGGAATGGAACGACGTCTTCTTCGTGATCGGCGTGACTGTCGCCTGTGCCTCGGTTCTGGCCTTCTTCGTCCGCTTCTCTGAAGCCCAGGAAGAGGAAGAGCGCGCCAACTTCGAACATGCTTCTCTGGATCTGCTGCGGGTGCGCGCTGAACGCGCCAACAACGCTCTCGCTCAGTCGGTGGCTGTGGTCGAGGAGTGGAACCGCAAGCACCCCGAAGCACAGAAATCCTGAATTCAAACTCTGGCGGGCCGTATCCCGGCCCGCCGCAACCTCAATCTGAGGAGAAAACCAAGTGGGACAAGACCTAAGAAACTATACACCGGAAGATGAGGCCTTTTGGTCCTCGACCGGTAAGTCGATTGCCACCAGGAACCTGTGGATTTCGATCCCCTCGCTTCTCTGCGGCTTTGCTGTTTGGCTCTACTGGGGCATCATCACCGTTCAGATGATCAACCTCGGCTTTGACTTTGAAAAGTCCGAGCTGTTCACCCTGGCGGCCATCGCGGGCCTCACCGGTGCGACCCTGCGTATTCCGTCGACCTTCTTCATCCGTATCGCGGGTGGTCGAAACACCATCTTCTTTACCACAGCCCTTCTGATGATCCCGGCGGCTGGCGCAGGCTTTGCGCTGCAGAACCCGGATACCCCGCTGTGGCAGTTCCAGATCCTCGCCTTCCTCTCCGGTATCGGCGGCGGTAACTTCTCCTCCTCGATGTCCAACATCTCCTTCTTCTACCCCAAGAAGGTACAGGGCTATGCGCTGGGCATGAACGCGGGTCTGGGCAACTTTGGTGTGACCACCATGCAGATCGTTATCCCGCTGGTGATGACCTTTGGTCTGTTTGGCGGCGAGCCAATGATCCTGGAAAACACCTCGGGTACTCTGATCGGCAAGATCCCCGCAGGCACCGAGACCTATATCCACAACGCAGGCTATGTCTGGTTGCTGCTGTTGATCCCACTGGCCTTTGCGGGTTGGTTCGGTATGAACAATATCCGCGATGAGCACGTCAGCCCCGACATCCCGAACCCCGTTGGCGCCTTCTCGACCATCACCTTCATGCTGCTGATTGGTTTTGTCGCTGCTGCTATCGGCCTGTGGCTGATGCTGCCCGCCAAGGTTGGCGGTTCCGGCTTCATGATTTCCAAATGGATCGTGCTGCCGATCGTGATCGCGCTGACCGTCTTCATGCTGAAACTGATCCCCGGCCAGGTTGGTCAGAACCTGACCCGCCAGTACCAGATCTTCGGCAACAAGCACACCTGGGCGATGACCGTGATCTACACCATGACCTTTGGTTCCTTCATCGGTTATGCGGCGACCTTTGCTCTGGCAATCAAAGTGGTCTTTGGTTTCAGCCACATCGAAGTTGATGGCCTGATGACCCATGACACCGTGAACCCCAATGGTCCTTCGGCCCTGATGTATGCCTGGATGGGCCCCTTCATCGGCGCGCTGATCCGTCCTGTTGGCGGTATGATTGCAGACAAACTGGGCGGCGCCCGTGTGACCCAGTGGATCTCCATCATCATGGTCGCTTCTGCTCTGGGTGTGGCTTACTTCCTCAAGCAGGCCTATGTCTCGGCAACTCCTGAACAGTACTTCTTCCCCTTCATGGCGCTGTTCCTGATCCTCTTTGCTGCAACCGGTATCGGCAATGGCTCGACCTTCCGGACCATCGCGGTTGCCTTCAACAAAGAGCAGGCTGGCCCGGTTCTGGGCTGGACCGCCGCAGTTGCTGCCTATGGCGCCTTCATCATCCCGAAAGTCTTCGGTGAGCAGATCAAAGCCGCGACCCCTGAGTATGCACTCTACGGTTTCGCAGTCTTCTACGGCGTCTGCATCCTGATCAACTGGTGGTTCTACCTGCGCCCCGGCGCCTACATCAAGAACCCTTAATAGCTCGTCAGCCCCGGCCGCCCGCCCGGCCGGGGCAAGCCCGCCAATCCAAGGAGAGACCCCATGAGCCATCTGCTCGACAGGCTAAACTTCCTTCAGTCCAAAGAACTTGAACAGTTCTCCAATGGCCACGGTCAGGTCACACGTGAGAACCGCGACTGGGAAGACACATATCGCAACCGCTGGCGTCACGACAAAATCGTGCGCTCCACCCACGGGGTGAACTGTACCGGGTCCTGCTCCTGGAAGATCTACGTGAAATCCGGCATCGTCACCTGGGAAACCCAGCAAACCGATTACCCGCGCACGCGTCCTGACCTTCCAAACCACGAACCGCGCGGCTGTGCCCGCGGCGCCAGCTACAGCTGGTATCTCTATTCCGCCAATCGGGTGAAAAACCCGCTGGTGCGCGGCCGTCTTCTGAAGACCTGGCGCAAGATGCGCGCCACCATGAGCCCGATCGAAGCCTGGACCAAACTACAGAACGACCCGGTGCTGCGCGCCTCTTATGTTGAGACCCGCGGTAAGGGCGGTTTTGTCCGCGCCACCTGGGACGAGGCCACCGAAATCACCGCCGCAGCCAACGCATATACCACCAAGACATACGGTCCCGACCGCATCTTCGGCTTCTCGCCGATCCCTGCGATGTCGATGATCTCCTACGCTGCTGGTTCGCGCTATTTGTCGCTGATGGGCGGCGTCTGCATGTCCTTCTACGACTGGTATTGCGATCTTCCGCCAGCCTCGCCGATGATCTGGGGTGAGCAGACCGACGTTCCGGAATCCGCTGACTGGTACAATGCCGGCTACCTGCTCCTTTGGGGCTCCAACGTGCCGCAGACCCGGACACCGGATGCACACTTCTACACCGAAGCGCGTTACCGCGGCACCAAATCCGCCGTCATCTGCCCCGACTATTCGGAAGCCGCCAAGTTTGGCGATGTCTGGCTGAACGTCAAACAGGGCACCGACGCGGCGCTGGGCATGGCATTCGGCCACGTGATCCTGCGCGAATTCCACCTCGACCGTCAGGCCGAGTATTTTGAAAACTACTGCCGCAAGTACTCTGACTTCCCCATGCTGGTGAAGCTGGAAGAAAAAGACGGTCGCCTGGTTCCGGGCCGCTTCCTGCGCGCCGACGATCTGGACGGCAAGCTGGGCGAAGAGAACAATCCCGAATGGAAAACCATTGCCTGGGATGAGACCTCTGGCGGTCTGGTCGCTCCGAACGGTTCCATCGGTTACCGCTGGGGCGAGCAGGGCGAATGGAACCTGGAAGAGAAGGCCAAAGAGGCTGAGACCAACCTGAAGATGTCGCTGATCATGGAAGAAGACCATGATGACGTCCTGGGCGTGGACTTCCCCTATTTCGGCGGCGACGCCACCGAGCCCTTCGCCACCGATGCGGACCACCCCGAGGTTCTGACCCGCAACATTCCGGTCAAATCGCTGAAGACTGCGGATGGCGAAATCAAAGTCGCAACCGTCTTTGACCTCTACTGCGCCAACTACGGTCTTGACCGGAACCTGGGCGGTGACTGGGTTGCCAAGGACTACGACGATGAGATGCCCGGCACCCCCGCCTGGGCCGAGAAGATCACCGGTGTTCCGCGTGAGAAGATCATCCACGTTGCCCGTGAATTCGCACAGAACGCCGAGAAGACCGAAGGCAAGTCCATGGTCATCATCGGTGCTGCGATGAACCACTGGTACCACATGGACATGAACTACCGCGGTGTCATCAACATGCTGGTGATGTGCGGCTGTGTCGGTCAGTCCGGCGGCGGCTGGGCCCACTATGTGGGTCAGGAGAAGCTGCGTCCGCAGACCGGCTGGCAGCCTCTGGCCTTCGCACTCGACTGGGGCCGTCCGCCACGCCACATGAACTCCACCTCGGCCTGGTATGCCCATACCGACCAGTGGCGTTATGAGACCCTGGAAGCGGAAGAGATCCTGTCTCCGACCCGCCCAGAGGGTGATTGGGACATCAACCTGATCGACTATAACGTCCGCGCCGAGCGCATGGGCTGGCTGCCCTCTGCGCCGCAGCTGAAGACCAACCCGCTGGAAGTGGCGAAACAGGCCAAGGCCGCTGGCAAGGACATCCCTGCCTTTGTGGCTGAGCAGCTGAAATCCGGTGAGCTGGAAATGTCCTGCGAAGACCCTGACGCGCCCGAAAACTGGCCGCGCAACCTCTTCGTCTGGCGCTCCAACCTGCTGGGCTCCTCCGGTAAGGGCCACGAGTACTTCCTCAAGCACCTTCTCGGCACCGATCACGGTGTGATGGGCAAGGATCTTGGCGAAGAAGGTCGTCAACTGCCCAAAGAAGCCAAGTGGCACAAAGATGGCCCGCGCGGCAAGCTGGACCTCTTGGTCACCATCGACTTCCGTATGTCGACCACTGCGGTCTATGCGGATATCGTGCTGCCCACCGCCTCCTGGTATGAGAAGAACGACCTCAACACCTCGGACATGCACCCCTTCATCCACCCGCTGCAGGCGGCTGTGGACCCGGCCTATGAGTCCAAGTCGGACTGGGAAATCTTCAAGGCGATTGCCAAGAAGGTGCAGGAAGTGGCGCCCGAGATCCTGGGTCAGGAAACCGATATCGTCGCGCTGCCTCTGCTGCACGACACCCCGGCCGAAGTGGCACAGGACCAGGTCAAAGACTGGAAGAAGGGCGAATGCGACCTGATCCCAGGCAAGACCGCGCCAAACTACATTCCGGTAGAGCGGGACTACACCGCGATCTACGACCGGTTTGTGGCGCTTGGCCCGCTTTTGGACAAGCTGGGCAATGGCGGTAAGGGCATCAACTGGAACACCGAGCACGAAGTGCAGCATCTGCGCGACCTGAACGGTGAGTGGAAAGACGGCCCCGCCAAGGGCTGTGCCAAGATCGTCACCGACATCGATGCAACCGAGGTTGTCTTGATGCTGGCGCCGGAAACCAACGGTGAAGTCGCGGTGAAGGCCTGGGATGCTTTGTCCCAGAACACCGGTCTGGACCACACCCACCTGGCGCTGCCGAAGGAAGAGGAAAAGATCCGCTTCCGCGACATCGCTGCCCAGCCGCGCAAGATCATCTCCTCCCCGACCTGGTCTGGTCTGGAAAGCGAGCATGTTTGCTATAACGCCGGCTACACCAACGTGCATGAACTGATCCCATGGCGGACCCTCACCGGTCGTCAGCAGCTGTATCAGGACCACTTGTGGATGCGCGCCTTTGGCGAAGGCTTCATGTCCTACCGGCCTCCGGTCGATCTGAAGACGATCAACAAGGACGTGCAGGACGATGGTGATACGCTGCACCTGAACTTCATCACGCCGCACCAGAAATGGGGTATCCACTCCACCTATTCCGACAACCTGTTGATGCTGACGCTGAACAGGGGCGGGCCGGTGATCTGGATCTCCGAGAATGATGCGAAGAAAGCGAACATCGTAGATAACGACTGGGTCGAGCTCTACAACACCAACGGCGCTCTGACAGCGCGGGCGGTTGTTTCGCAGCGGATGAAGGATGGCACCACCTTCATGTACCACGCTCAGGAGAAAATCGTGAACACGCCCGGCTCTGAAAAGACCGGTAAACGTGGCGGGATCCACAACTCTGTGACCCGGACGGTTCTGAAACCGACCCATATGATCGGTGGCTATGCCCAGCAGTCCTACGGGTTCAACTACTACGGCACCGTGGGTGCAAACCGGGACGAGTTTGTGGTCGTTCGGAAAATGAAGAATGTCGATTGGCTCGACCGCGAAGCGACCCAGAAGGAGGCAGCAGAATGAGAGTACGCGCTCAAATCGGAATGGTGCTGAACCTCGATAAATGTATCGGGTGCCACACGTGCTCCGTCACCTGTAAGAATGTTTGGACCAGCCGCGACGGTGTCGAATACGCCTGGTTCAACAATGTCGAAACCAAGCCGGGCACCGGTTATCCCACCGACTGGGAAAACCAGGACCGCTGGAATGGCGGTTGGGAGCGCACCCGTAGCGGTAAGCTCCAGCCCAAGCAGGGTTCTAAGTGGCGGATCCTGGCGAATATCTTCGCCAACCCGGACCTGCCCGAGATCGACGACTACTATGAGCCGTTTGATTTCGACTATGACCACCTGAAGTCGGCTCCCGAAATGGAGGCCTTCCCCACCGCGCGCCCACGGTCCAAGATCACCGGCGAGCGGATGGAGAAGATCCACAAAGGTCCGAACTGGGAAGAGATCCTGGGCGGTGAATTCTCGAAGCGGTCTGAGGACTACAACTTCGAGGGCATCCAAAAGGAGATCTACGGGGAATATGAGAATACATTCATGATGTATCTCCCCCGTCTCTGCGAGCACTGCCTGAACCCGGCCTGTGCTGCCTCCTGCCCATCGGGTGCGATCTACAAGCGTGAGGAAGACGGCATCGTCCTGATCGACCAGGAGAAATGCCGCGGCTGGCGGATGTGTGTCTCCGGTTGTCCTTACAAGAAGATCTACTACAACTGGCAGAGCGGAAAATCCGAGAAATGCACCCTGTGCTATCCCCGGATTGAAAGCGGCAACCCAACTGTCTGTTCCGAGACCTGCGTGGGCCGGATCCGCTATCTGGGCGTCATGCTCTATGATGCGGACAAGATCGAAGAGGCGGCAAATGCGCCTGCCAAAACCGATCTCTACGATGCGCAGCTCGATGTCTTCCTGGATCCCAACGATCCGGCAGTGATCGAGACCGCCCGTGCCGATGGCATCCCCGAGGACTGGATCAAGGCGGCACAGGAAAGTCCGGTCTGGAAGATGGCGATGGACTGGAAAGTGGCCTTCCCGCTGCACCCGGAATACCGCACCCTTCCCATGGTCTGGTACATCCCGCCGCTCTCGCCGATCCAGAATGCGGCTGAAGCCGGAGCGATTGGAATGGACGGCGCAATGCCCGACGTGCGCAACCTGCGGATCCCGCTCAAGTATCTCGCCAACATGCTGACCGCAGGCGACGAAGAGCCAGTGGCCCTGGCGCTGGAGCGGATGATGGCGATGCGCAGCTACATGCGCGCCAAAACCATCGACGGTGTGCGCGATGAGGCGGTGGCCGCCAAGGTTGGCCTCAACGGTGACATGATCGAAGACATGTACAAGATCATGGCGCTGGCCGATTACGAAGATCGTTTCGTGATCCCGACCACCCACCGTGAACAGGTCGAAGAAGCCTATGACCTGCGCGGTGGCTGCGGCTTTACCGACACCAATGGCTGCTCCAGCGGTGTCAGCAAGGGCTCGCTCTTTGGCGGTTCCAAGAAACCCCTGAGAATGCCTGAGGAGGTACGTTAATGGACCGCACACTCAAAGCCATCTCGCTGATGCTGAGCTACCCCACGCGGGAGCTGCAGGAAGCGATGCCGGAAATCGGAGGCGTTCTCGCCTCCGACACCCGGATGACCGCAGCCATGCGGCGCGCGCTGCGCCCACTGGTCGAAGCCCTGCGCGATGAGGACATCTACGATCTCGAAGAGAAATACGTGATGCTCTTTGACCGTTCCCGCACCCTCAGCCTCAACCTGTTTGAGCATGTGCACGGTGAAAGCCGTGACCGGGGCGGGGCGATGGTCTCCTTGCTGGAAACCTACCGCGAAGGTGGGTTTGAACCCCATACTTCGGAACTGCCCGACCACCTTCCGGTGTTGCTTGAATTCCTGGCTATGCGTCCCTTTGCAGAAGTACAGGAAACTCTGGCGGACGCAGCCCATATCTTTGAGGCTCTGAGCGAGCGGCTAGCCCGCCGTGAAAGCCCCTATGGTGCTGTGTTCGCCGGTCTTTTGCAGCTGGCTGGCGTCAAAGCCGACAAAGAGGCCGTTGCCGAGCTACTGGAACAGCCCGAAGTGGACCCCAACGATCTGGAAGCGCTGGATGCGGTCTGGGAAGAAAGCGAAGTGCGCTTTGGCCCCGATCCCAATGCCGGCTGCCCGCAGGTGCGCGATATGCTGTCGCGCATGGATCTCCCCGCAACCCCCGCAGCGCCCACGCCTGGCGTCGCCGCTGAATAACGGAGGCTCTGATGCATAATTTCCTATTCGGTATCTACCCCTACATTGCCCTGGCCATTGGCATCATGGGTTCCATCGCCCGCTACGAGAGAGATCCTTTCACCTGGAAGACCTCCTCGAGCCAGCTGTTGCGCCGCAAGCAGCTGGTCATCGGCTCCTCGCTGTTCCACGTGGGCGTGCTGGTGATCTTTGTTGGTCACTTTGTGGGTCTCTTGACCCCGATCTGGGTCTTTGACGCCCTGGGCATCGGCCATGGCTTCAAGCAGGTTGGCGCGGTTGTTGTGGGCGGTATCGCCGGTATCATGGCGCTGGTGGGCGGCGGCATGCTGTTCCATCGCCGCTGGACCGACCCGCGCATCCGCAACAACTCCAGCTTTGCCGATATCGCCATTCTGGTGCTCCTGCTGGTGCAGCTGGTGCTGGGCCTGCTGACCATCTTTGCCTCGCTGGGTCATCTGGACGGCCATGAGATGGTCAAGTTCATGTCCTGGGCGCAGGGGATCTTCACCTTTGACGGTGCGGCTGCCTCCTACATCTCCGATGTGGCCTTGGTCTTCAAACTGCACCTCTTCCTGGGTCTGACCATCATTCTGGTCTTCCCCTTCACCCGCCTGGTTCACATGCTTTCGGTTCCGGTGCGCTACTTCACCCGTCCTGGCTATCAGGTGGTGCGTTCGCGCCGCAGCGAAGCCCTGCCACAGCGTGCAGGTCCGGTTGCTCCCGGCCGTTCCGCCAGCAAATAAACCAGAGGTATCAAAATGAATTCCGCCCTGTTCCCCGAGCTCGTCGTCAATGGTGAAACCGTCCCGCATACAGAGATTGCAGCGGAGACGCAGAACCAGGAAGCGCCTGCGGGCAAGCCCGGCATCGCCTGGCGCAAGGCCGCCAATGCGGTGGCCATCCGGACCCTTCTGTTGCAGGAGGCCCGGCGCCAGAAGATCGAGGCCGACCCACATGAGGTCGAACCAGGGCGGTTTGAAACCGACGAGGAGGCCCTGATCCGGGGCCTTCTCGAAACCGAAGTTGACGTGAAATCGCCAACGGATGACGAGATCAAGGCAGAATGGGCGCGCGATCCCGCCCGCTTCCGTTCCGCCCCCCTATGGGAGGTTTCCCATATCCTTTGCGCCTGTGATCCGCGCGATGAGGAAGGGCGTGAAAAAGCCCTGAAGAAGGCTCAGTTTCTGACCGCGACGCTGCTGGCCAAACCCAGCATCTTTGCCTCCTTGGCTAAAAAGGAAAGTGATTGCGGGTCCAAAGAGGCGGGCGGCTCTCTGGGGCAGCTGCGCCCAGGCGATTCCGTTCCGGAATTTGAACAGGTTCTGTTTGACCTTGAACAAGGTCAGATCACTGCAGAACCCGTACTCTCCCGTCATGGATACCACATTGTACGCATGGATGCCCTGGCCGAAGGCCAGGAACTGCCTTTTGAGGCCGCCAAACGCAGCATCATGCTGGCCATGGAGAAGGCTGCCTGGACGCGCGCGGCGCAGGCCTATGTACAGAAACTCATCGAAGGTGCCGAAATCTCCGGTGCCGATTTCAAACCGATCTGACATGAGAGGGGGGAGGTTTCGAAATATGACACCTCAAGTCAGCCAGAACCGCCAGGTTGGCACCTGCCTTCCCCCAACTGATTTTGCGCTCTTGGCTGACCCTTTGGGGTTTATCGCTGAGGATCATCTGCGAGAGCGCGAAATCTGCGCGTTACTGGACCGGATTGCGGCCTGTGCAAGAGCAGAGGGCAGCGCCGCGCCGGATGCTCAGGATCTCGATCGGGCCCTGGCCTTTTTGCAGAAAGAACTTCCACTTCACCTCGCGGATGAGGAAGAGGATCTCTTCCCGCTGATGCGGCGTTGCTGCGAAGCCGAAGATGAGATTGGGCGCGTCATTGAAAGATTGCTGAGCGATCACCATCACGCCTTGGCTGACACGCCTGAGGTGATCGAGGTGCTCAATCTACTTTGGGATCGCGCCCCTTTGGAAGCCGAAGCGCAGCTTATCTCGCGCTATGCCTCCCATGCGCGGCGACACCTCATTCTGGAAAATGCGGTCATCCTGCCAATTGCCCGGCTTCGCCTGCGGGCAGATGACCTTGATAGTCTGCGCCTGCGAATGATGCAGCGTCGGGGTCTTTCTAGCCTGGCGGAGCTGGATAATGCGTAGGGGCGATCTGCAAGTACCTGATAGGCGCGATGACCCGCCTGTGCAGTGCCACTCAAATGAGCGGAGCCTATAGGATGACCTATCTGGACAAAATTCAGGGACCGGGCTGCGGCTGTGAAGCCTACGACCAGGGCAAAAAGCTGGTCTCAATTGATCAGGCCTTTCAGGCGATCAACCAAACGGTTTCAGCGGTAAAGGAAGAAGAGATCCTGCCCCTGGCGAAAGCCCATGGCAGGGTGTTGTCCCAGCCGGTCCTGGCCCGCGGCATGACCCCTCCGTTTGATAACTCGGCCATGGATGGCTACGCCGTGCGCGCAGCTGATTTCCAAGGCGAAGGCCCCTGGCATATGCCGGTGGTGGGCCGTATCACCGCAGGCAGCACATTGGATCCGGAGATAGCACTACAGGGGGCTGCAGTTCGCATCTTTACCGGTGCCCCGGTGCCGGCCTCTTGCGACGCTGTCATCATGCAGGAAGCGGTGGAGCGAGAGGGCGACACCATAACCCTGCGCAGCAGGCCCACCCCTGGAAGCCATATTCGCAAAGCCGGAGAAGATATGCGCACAGGCGCGGAGATCTTGCCCGTCGGGACATTGCTTGGCGCTCGTGAAATCGCAGCCTGCGCCGCGGCAGGCCAGGGTGAGGTTTCGGTGACACGCAAGATACGTGTGGCCTTTGTGAGCAGCGGAGATGAGTTGAAGCAGCCTGGCACCGACCTGACAGGATCAGAGATTTGGGACGCCAATCTGCCAATGATACAGGCCTCTTTGCCTGAGCTTGCGCAACTTGACATCAAGGTATCAGGTGCCCGCGATGACGAAGGCAGCCTAGAGGCCAAGCTCAGCGACTACCTTGCTCAGGCTGATCTGGTCATCACCACCGGAGGCATCTCTGTCGGAGAGGCGGATCTGGTGAAGCCGACCATGCAGGCGCTGGGTGTCGCAGAGATTTTTAGCGGGGTGGCGATCAAACCGGGTAAGCCGGTTTCACTGGGCAGGCTGGATCAGGCGGTCTGGCTGGGACTGCCGGGCAACCCGCTTTCAGCCTATGTGACCTGGACGCTCTTTGGACGTGATCTCTTGGCGCGGCTGAGCGGTCAAAGCACTGTCAAATCCAAGCGCCGCCATGTTGTGCTGGCCGAGGAGGTGCAGCACCGGCCTGGTCGCTGTGAGCTACGCCCTGTGCGGCTCAGCGGATTTGACGGGCAGGGACGGGAAATCGCCTCCACAGAGCGCGCGACCCATAGCGCAAGGCTCTCTGGAATTTCCGAAGCAGAGGGTCTGATTTTTATCCCCGGAGATTGCGAAATGATCGCTGCCGGGGGGCTGGCCGAGTTTCTTCCGTTTGACGAATACTGAGGGAAAAAAAGTGCAGATAGCATATACAATGGCCCCGGGCCGTGGTGACACCGATCAAATCCTGTACCAGCTTGCCTCTCGTCTAATGACGGCCGGGGTGGAGCCCTGCGGGACCGTACAGATCAACACCGATCGAACGGATGGGGGGAAATGCGATATGGATGTTCAGGTGCTTCCTGATGGTCCAACTATTCGAATTTCTCAAAACCTCGGCAAGAGTGCCAGAGGCTGCCGGTTGAACCCTGATGCGCTGGAGCAGTCAGTCTCCCTGACGGAAACGGCCCTGCACAAGGGGGCGGATCTGTTGATCGTGAACAAATTTGGCAAGCATGAGGCCGAAGGCCGGGGTTTTCGTTCATTGATCGGGGATGCGTTGAGCCAAGGTATTCCTGTGCTCGTTGGATTGAATGATCTGAACCGCGACGCTTTCTTCGAATTCGTGGGGGGCGAGGGGTACGAAATTGCCCCCAATGTTGACCTTTTGGAAGCCTGGGTGTTGGACCACTGCAAGCTTTTGGGTACTGCAGCCTAGGGGCGCGCGGACGAAACTTGAAAATTGGCTTTTCTTGTCGGCTCCACTTTGCCGGGTTGAGTGGTTGAAGCAGCCGATAAAACCGGTGCTCCAACAAAGATGCCTTTGAAATATACCTACATTTGTGAGAGTTCTTCTGTGAAACGGTCCGCGACAGAGGCTCTGTGGGGGTCGCCCTTGCTGGGGTGAGAAATTAAGCAAATTGGAACTCTATTGAGGTACAGTACGGGTGGCATGAAGCAGATCTTGGTTGAAAATTTGGTGACGGTTCGGTGAATGGCCTTATGCGACTGAAAAAATACAACTATTTTCAGCGGGTCTATTTGCCGTTTGTGATCGCTTCGGTGGTGATGCTGGTTGGAGCAGTCTACTCTGAGCGGCAGAATTCGATCATCCACACTCAGGACCTGCGAAATTCAATCCGCAATCAGCTTGCAGGATATCAAGCTAGCCTCGAAGGTGCGCTAAACGCGGATATTCAACTGGTTCAGGGACTTGTGGCGGTCATGTCGACAGAACCTGACCTCAACCAAGAGCGATTTGAGCAGCTTGGTGAGATGGTGATTGGCAGCCACAGTGGGATCAGTCACCTGGCGGCTGCACCGGATTTGGTGATTTCCTTGATTTACCCGATCAAAGGCAATGAGCGTGCCTTGGGATTGGACTACAATAAGAATGACGCGCAACGTCGCGCTGCTTACAAGGTGCGCGATAGTGGCCAGATGGTTCTGGCCGGGCCGGTAAATCTGGTTCAAGGAGGTTCGGCATTCATAGGGCGTTTCCCGGTATTTATTGGCACCGGGGATGACAGGCGGTTCTGGGGTATCCTTTCATCTGTTATGCATGCGGACAAGCTATTTGCCGCGCATGGGCTTACTGATCCTGATCTAGACATCGAGATCGCGCTTGTTGGTCGTGATAGTATGGGGCCGCAAGGAGAGCAGTTCTTTGGTGAAACTGCTATTTTTGAAGATGATCCGGTTGTTTTGGATATCTCGCTACCCTCCGGGTCTTGGCTGATCGCTGCTCGTCCCAAAGGTGGTTGGCAAGCCCGGGCCGCAAATCCTTGGCCTTGGCGGTTGGTTATGCTTGTTGCCGGCACGCTGGTCTTGATACCGTTTTTCGCGGCTGGCCGACTTTCTGCCGCGCGCAAGGACATTATCAAGACCTTGATGCGCCGCGAAAGACAGTTGGAAACACTTTCTCGGCGGTTGGAAGTGGCGGTCGAAGTCTCCAAAATTGGCATTTGGGAATATGATGTAAAAACTCAGGAAGTGATCTGGGATCAGCTTTTGCGCGAGATCTATGGCTTGGAGCGACAAGAGCCGATCTCTCTTGATATCTGGAAAGGGTTTATCCACCCCGAGGACCGTGATGAGGCAGTAAAAACGCTAATGCGGGCCGCAGAAGAAGGCGGATACCACACTTCCGAGTATCGAATTCTGCAGTCTGATGGCAATCAGCGTCACATTCGGACCATGGGGACGACTTTCAAAGATGGCGCGGGCGGCATGCGCATGATCGGGGTGAACCTGGATGTCACCCGGGATGTTCACCTGCGTGAAAAATTGATCGAGGCGAACCACGCCCTGATGCAGCGAAACAATGAGCTTGAGGAAGCCCGCATTGCCGCTGAGCGTGCGGATCGCGCCAAAACGGAATTCCTGGCAAACATGAGCCATGAAATTCGCACCCCGATGAATGGGATCATCGGGATGGCCGATCTGATGAGTGAATCCAATTTGGGGGAAGGAGAGCGGCAGTATCTTGATACAATCCGGGACTCCTCCCATGCGCTTCTCAAGATTATCAATGACATCTTGGATCTGTCCCGCATGGAAGCAGGTAAGCTGGCGATCAGTCCGGTCGATTTTGACCTGCAGAGATGTATCAGTGGGGCGGTAAACCTGTTGCGGCCGCGGGCCCGGGAAAAGGGGCTCTGGCTGTCTCTGAGCTTTGAAGAGGGGCTGCCGGGATTGATGCGGGGCGACGATGGTCGCATTCGCCAAGTTTTGGTGAATCTCGTCGGCAATGCTGTCAAATTTACCCATAGCGGTGGGGTCGACATCCGGGTGAGCAAAGTTGCCGGGGATCCCTATCATTTGCAGATAGAAGTTGAAGACACCGGTATTGGCATCAAGCCTGAACAGGCTGCCCATATCTTTGATCGCTTTTCACAAGCGGATGCGGCGATCACGCGGTCCTTTGGCGGGACAGGGCTGGGCCTGACGATATCCAGCATCCTTGCGAGCAGAATGGGTGGGGGTATTACACTCTGCGAGGACAAGCAGGATGGCGCCTGCTTTACCCTGCAGCTGCGGCTGGAGCCAGCAGAGGGCGTGGTTCAGTTGGAGGAACCGGAACAACTCCCGGATATTGATCGCCTGGATGGAGTCAGAATCCTTTTGGCGGAGGATAACAAGACCAACCGCCTCTTGGTGCGCAAGTACCTGGCCGGGATAAAGTGTGAACTCAGCGAAGCGGAAAACGGACGCGAAGCGATCGCCCTATGTCAAGACATGCTGCCGGATATCATTCTGATGGATATGTCTATGCCCGAAATCGATGGGCTGGCTGCAACGCGCGAAATCCGCTCCATGAACCTCGTGCAGCCGATCATCGTGGCCCTGACCGCAAATGCCTTTGATTCCGACCGGGAGGCTTGCCTGGCAGCCGGGATGGACTATTTTTTACAAAAGCCGATTAACAAAACCGTTTTGTTGCAAACGCTTGCTATGTTGCGTGCCAGCCAATTGGAACAGAAGCAAGCGCTGGGCTAAAGATCGGGCACCCGGCCAGAAGCAGGTGGTGCGACTACGAGCAGAGCCATTTATGGACATCTGCTTTGGCCCTGCGACAGGCCTCCACCAGGGATGCCCCTTGCGCTAGTGAACAGGCAATTGCGGTTGCCAGGCTACATCCTGTTCCACGTTTGCTATGCGGTAGTCTCAGAGCGTCGAACTGATGATGATCTGTCCCGACCCAGAGGTGGTCGACGCAGCTTTCCCCTTGGTCATGCCCTCCCTTGATCAGCACAGCCTTTGGACCCAGCGACAGCAGGGCCTCTGCGAGGGGGCGATGGTCCAGTCTTTCGCCACTCGCGCCGCCACCAGATAGAAGGTGACTCTCCGGTAGATTGGGGGTGAGCAAGGAAACCCGTTGCAAAAGAGGGGTGAGTGTCTCCTTTGTCATTAACCTCTTGCCAGAGGTGCTTTTTAGCACTGGATCCAGGACTATAGGCATGTTCGCCGGCAGGTGTTTGCAAAGCAGATCCGCGGCAGCTGGGCTACCGATCATGCCGATCTTGATGGCCTTTGGTTTGGGGCTTGCCGGGTCTAGGGCAGCCAAGAGTTGTACTTCAATGATCTTGGCGGGGACTGGATGGATTTCCTGCACGTTTGCGTTGGTCTGCGCGGTCACTGCCGTCACGACAGGGGACAAGCTGCAGCCAAGTTTGGCAGCCATGGCCGTGTCTCTCGTCAGCCCCGCACCACCACTGGAATCGGTACCGCCAATTGCCAGTATATGGCTCATGCGCTTTCTAACTCCCTGCAGGCCTTGGCCCACATGCGGGTCTGAGCCTCTGGGTCGTCGGCCAGTTGGATGTCTGTGACAACGGCGGCGCTGTCAGCCCCGGCGTCAAAGACGCCTTGCAGTCGCTCCGGGGTCAGGCCTCCGATGGCGACCAGAGGCGTTTTACCGGCGATCTCTTTCCAGCGGGTCACACGCTCCAGCCCCTGGGCCCCCCATTTCATTTTCTTCAGCAAGGTTGGGTAGACCGGCCCCAGGGCAACATAGGCCGGATCATGGGAGAGCGCGCGTTCCAACTCTGCTTCGTCATGGGTCGACAGGCCAAAACGGATACCCCTGCGACGCAGGGCCGGGAAATCCGCCACCTCCATGTCCTCCTGGCCCAGGTGGACAAAATTGCAGTTCAGATCCAGCGCGGCCTGCCAGTAGTCGTTGACCACCAGTTGCGCATCATGAACGGCGCAGAAGTCGCGGGCGCGGGCGATCTGGCGGCGCACTTCCGCATCGGGCTCATCCTTGATGCGCAGTTGCACCAGCTTTGCCCCCTGCGGCACCAAGAGTTCAAGACGGCCAACATGGCCAACAATCAAGTAAAAGCGTTCCATTATGTCAACTCCGCAAGGCCGAGAACGGGCGTGGAAGGGACCGCCATATCACGACGTGGCATCGGTTCTGCCCGGAACCCGGTGCGACCGGCCTTGATTGCCTGCGCCATGGCTGCGGCCATGCTGACAGGATCGCCGGCCTTGGCCACGGCGGTGTTCAACAGCACTGCATCCATGCCAAGCTCCATTGCCAGAGCCGCATCCGAGGGGCGGCCGATCCCGGCGTCCACAATCAGTGGCACATCGGGAAAATGTGCCCGCATGGCGCGCAGCCCATCCGGGTTGCGTAGCCCCTGACCGGATCCAATTGGCGCCCCCCAGGGCATCAGCAATTCGCAGCCCGCCTCCAAGAGCTTTTCTCCGACCACCAGGTCCTCGGTGGTATAGGGAAAGACCTGAAATCCTTCATTGCAGAGGATCCGCGCGGCCTCCACCAGTCCAAAGACATCTGGCTGCAGGCTGTCGGAATGGCCGATCACCTCGAGCTTGATCCAGGGCGTGTCGAACAGCTCACGTGCCATATGGGCGGTGGTCACCGCCTCCTGCACCGAGTGGCATCCGGCAGTATTGGGCAGGATACGGCAGCCGCTCTCCTGCAAACCTTGCCAGAACCCGGCACCGCTCCCGGCGGCCGCTTCCCGGCGCAGCGAAACCGTGATGATCTCAGTGCCGCAGGCCCTGATCGCCGCATTCAACACGGCCGGGGAAGGGTACTGCGCTGTTCCCAGCAGCAAACGGGACGCAATTTCAATGCCATAGAGCTGCATTTCCTCACCCTCCCTGCATCGGGGAGAGCACCTCGACGCGGTCGCCCTCTGTTAACTTTTGGTCAATACGTTTCGCGCGCGAAACAAATTCACCGTTGAGGGCGGTGGCTATGGCCGGGCTGGTGTAGCCCAATTCCGCGAGAGCATCGGCCAGGGTCGCGCCAATGACCTCATGCGGTTCGGCGTTCACGATGATCTGCATCGGATGTCTCCTGAAAGAATTGCTGGGCCAATTGCCGGGCCAGGGCAGGGGCGGCCAGATAGCCGTGCCGGTATAGGCCGTTCACATGGGTTGTCTCACCCTGCAGGACCAGGCGCGGGATATTGTCAGCGAAGGCCGGACGCAGACCTGCACCGGTTTCCACCAGGCTGGCCTCTCCCAGGCCTGGGTGCAGGGCAAAGGCGGCGCCGAGGAGTTCCAGCGCCGAACGTACCGTGATGGGCCGCCACGAAGAGCTCTCGATCATGGTGGCGCCGATCATGTAGAGGCCCTGACCACGCGGCACCAGATAGACAGGTATGCGCGGGTGCAGGAAGCGGATGGTACGCGTGACCTCGACATCCGGCGCATCGATGAGGGCCATCTCTCCACGGACCGGGCGCAATCCCTGAAGGCCTGAGGCCATGCCGCGGCAATCCACATCAACCCGGTCCGGTGCTGGGGTGCCGTAGAGGATCTCCACCCCCAGCGCCTGCACCGCCTTGATCAGGTCCAGCATTGCCTGACGTGGGTCGAGATGGGCCTCCTCCTCAAAGAACAGCGCCTGCCCGTAGCGGCCAGCAAGGGCAGGTTCCAGTTCTGCGATTTCAGCCGCGCTGACGATCCTGTGGTTCTGCGTGCGGCGGGCAAAACGTGTCAGCTCTGCCCGATCGCGCGGCGGTGCTACCACCAGGGTGCCGCGTGTTTCGACCTTGGTGAATTGCTGCCACCAGGCCTTGGCGCCCACCCCCAGGCGGACCACTTCCGGCTCGGCTGTTTCTGCCTCGCACCAGGGGGCAAGCATGCCCCCCGCCAGCCAGGAGCAGCTGTTGTCGGAAGGGTCTTCGCCTTGCTCATAGATGGTTACGCGGGCACCGCGACTTGCCAACTCATAAGCGCTGGCAAGCCCGGCGACACCGGCACCTGCGATGGTGATCATTCCGCTGGTTCCGCCTTGGTATCCGCCGCCGGAACATAGAGCTCGCCACCCTCGCGGAACTTGGCCGCCATGGCCTCATAGCCCTCTTTCTGGGCCTCGGCACGGATGTCATGACTGATCCGCATGGAGCAGAACTTAGGTCCGCACATGGAACAGAAATGCGCGGTCTTATGCGCCTCCTTGGGTAGGGTCTGGTCGTGGTAATCCCGCGCGGTTTCGGGATCCAGCGCCAGGTTGAACTGGTCTTCCCAGCGGAATTCAAACCGCGCACGGGAGATCGCATCATCGCGCCGCTGCGCCCCCGGCAGACCCTTGGCCAAATCGGCGGCATGGGCGGCGATCTTATAGGTGATCACGCCCACCTTGACGTCATCGCGGTCCGGCAAGCCCAGGTGTTCCTTGGGCGTCACATAGCAGAGCATGGCACAGCCGAACCAGCCGATCATCGCGGCACCAATGCCAGAGGTGATGTGGTCATAGCCGGGTGCGATATCGGTGGTCAGCGGCCCAAGCGTGTAGAAGGGCGCCTCGTGGCAGCACTCCAACTGCTTGTCCATGTTCTCCTTGATCTTGTGCATTGCCACATGGCCGGGCCCCTCGATCATCACCTGGCAATCTTTGGCCCAGGCGATCTTGGTCAGCTCACCCAGGGTCTCCAGCTCGGCAAATTGCGCCTCGTCATTGGCGTCGGCGATGGAGCCGGGGCGCAACCCGTCGCCCAAGGAGAAGGAGACGTCATATTTGCGGCAGATGTCGCAGATCTCGTCAAAGTGCTCGTAAAGGAAGCTCTCCTTGTGGTGATGCAGGCACCATTGCGCCATGATCGAACCACCGCGTGAGACGATGCCGGTCACCCGGTTCACCGTCATCGGCACCATATGCAGGCGCACGCCGGCATGGATGGTGAAGTAATCCACGCCCTGTTCCGCCTGTTCAATCAGGGTGTCGCGGAAGACCTCCCAGGTCAGATCCTCGGCAATGCCGTTCACCTTTTCCAGCGCCTGGTACATCGGCACGGTTCCGATGGGCACAGGGGAGTTGCGGATGATCCATTCGCGGGTGTTGTGGATGTTGCGCCCTGTCGACAGGTCCATCACCGTATCCGCTCCCCAGCGGATCGCCCAGACCAGCTTATCCACTTCCTCTTCCATCGAGGAGGTCACCGCAGAGGTGCCCATATTGGCGTTGATCTTGACCAGGAAATTGCGGCCGATGATCATCGGTTCAATCTCTGGATGGTTGATATTGGCCGGGATGATGGCGCGGCCGGCGGCAATCTCGGAGCGAACAAATTCAGGGGTCACATAGTCGGGGATATTGGCGCCCCAATCGTGGCCGTCGCGGTGGCAGGGAGAGAGTTCGCGCAGCTGGTTTTCGCGGATGGCGACGAATTCCATCTCTGGCGTGATAATGCCTGCACGGGCATAGGCCAATTGGGTTGGGGCGGCATCGCCTTTGCCGCGCAGGGGCGCGGGTTTCACCGGGAACTCCGGCGTCAGGCGGTCGCCTTTGACAAAGCCATTGTCTGCATCGGTGATCTCGCGGCCCTGGTATTCTTCGACATCGCCGCGGGCCCGGATCCATTCGGCGCGCAAGCCAGGTAGGCCCTGGCGGATATCGGTGACGTGATCCGGATCGGTATAGGGGCCAGAGCTGTCATAGACCGGCAGGGGTGCCTCACCCGCCGTGGGGTGGGTGGAGATTTCGCGCATCGGCACGCGGATGCTGTCATGCAGCCCTCCGGGAACGTAGATTTTGCGGGATGCGGGCAGGGCGCCGGTGGTGACCGCTGGGGCCGGGGCGGGGCTGGCTTTGTTCATTTTGGTGCTCCTCGAGCCAAACTCAAAAAAGTCACCAGATGAGGTTTGGCTGGGAAGGCAGGGAGAAGGCGATAGACCCCCTCTGTTCGGTCGCGCGGTCAAGGGCGGATTGGGCCATTGGCAGCGCGTCCTAGCTTCCTACGCCAGTGTCAACTGGGTCAGGTTCAAAGGGTCGCGTCGCCGGGTGGATTGCTCCGCCCTGTCAGCCTCTCAGTCCCCTCGGTGGGACTCCCCTGCGTGGCTATAGGCTTAGGGGGAGTGGGGCGGAGAGGTCAATAGGAATTTTAGTAGATTATTTTAAATAAGCAAAAACAAATGGATAGCTTGTTAAAGGCGCGAATTGCCGCGTTGCAACATTAGTGCTTGGTTGGCGATGCTAAATTATCTATAAAAGTCAAAACCGGGCGCCTTGTGCCGGGATTCACGGATTTGAGCATCAGGAGAGACCATGCTGGACGCTGCACCCATTCGGAGTGATTGGACCCGCGAAGAAGCGGAGGAGATCTACAACCAGCCCTTTATGGATCTGCTGTTTCAAGCACAGAGCGTGCACCGCCAGCACTATGATCCCAATCAGGTGCAGAAATCCAAACTTCTCAGCATCAAGACCGGCGGCTGCGCCGAGGACTGTGCCTATTGCTCGCAATCGGCCCGCAATGGCGCCAAGCTTTCGGCCAGCAAGCTGATCGAAGTGGAGCGTGTCATTGCTGAGGCCCGCAAGGCCAAGGAAGGCGGCGCGACTCGCTACTGCATGGGCGCGGCCTGGCGCTCGCCCAAGGAACGCGACATGCCTGCATTGGAAGCCATGGTCGAGGGCGTCAAGGCGCTGGGCATGGAAACCTGCATGACCCTCGGCATGCTGGAAGAGGATCAGGTCTTCCGTCTGCGCGACGCGGGCCTCGACTACTACAACCACAATATCGACACCTCCGAGCGCTATTACAAAGAGATCATCACCACCCGCACCTTTGCGGACCGGATCGATACGCTGAACAAGGTGCGTGAAGCGGGCATCAAGGTCTGCTCTGGCGGCATCGTTGGTATGGGGGAGCAGCAGCTGGACCGCATCGATATGATGCTGGCGCTGGCCACTCTGGACGTGCACCCCGATTCCGTGCCTGTGAACATGCTGATCCCGATCGCCGACACGCCGCTGGCGGATGTGGCAAAACTCGACCCGATCGAATTTGTCCGCACCGTTGCGCTGGCGCGCATTCTGATGCCCAAGAGCCACGTGCGCCTCTCTGCCGGTCGCACCGATATGTCGGATGAGCTGCAGGCCATGTGTTTCTTTGCCGGCGCCAACTCGATCTTTGTCGGTGATACACTGCTGACCGCAGACAATCCTGAAGAGGACAAGGATCAGGTGCTTTTTGACAAGCTCGGGATCACCGCCATGGCGGTTGGCTGTGACGGTAGCCACGGTTAATGTCCGAGTTTCCGCGGCATCAGGCCTCGCTCGAGGCGCTCCGCAAACGCGGGCGTTATCGGGCTCTGGCGCCGCGAGCCGGGCATGACTTTGCCTCCAATGACTATCTGGGCCTTGCCAGTGGCGACCTCCTGAAGGCCGCCGCGATTGAGGCAATCGCCCGCGGCGTTCCCGTCGGGGCCGGCGGTTCGCGGCTCTTGCGCGGCAATGACAGCGAACATGAGCTGTTGGAGCGCGAGGCGGCGGAGTTCTTTGGGACCGAGGCCGCGCTATTCATGGGTGGCGGTTTCAACGCAAATCAGGCGATCTTTTCTTCTTTGCCGCAGCAGGGCGACCTGGTGCTGCATGACGCCTTGATCCACGCCAGCGCCCATGACGGCATGCGGCTGGGGCGCGCTGAAAACCGCAGCTTTGCCCATAACGATGTCGCAGAGGCCGCGGCACAGATTACGGCCTGGCGCAGTGTCGGCGGCACTGGCCGGGTCTGGATCGCGGTGGAGGCCATCTATTCCATGGATGGCGATATCGCCCCCATCGCCGAACTGGCGGCCCTTGCCCAGGCGGAGGATGCCGTGTTGGTGGTGGATGAGGCCCATGCCACCGGTCTGTTTGGTGATCAGGGGCGGGGGCTGGCGCATGAAATTGCCTCTCGTACCAATGTGATATCCCTGCATACCTGCGGCAAGGCGCTGGGTGTGTCCGGGGCTTTGATCTGCGGGGCTGAGGTCCTGATCGAGACCCTGATCAATCGCGCACGCGGCTTTATCTTTGCCACAGCTCCTTCGCCATTGAATGCAGCATTGGTGCGCGCTGCGCTAAAAGACCTGGCCAGCAACCCCGCGCGCCGCGCACAGGCCTGGGAGCGGGTCGATCTGGCCCATGCTGAGGCCAAGCGCCTCTGCGGGCTGGAAGGATTTTCCAGTCAAATCCTGCCGGTCATCATCGGCGAAGACCCCCTCTGCATGGAGGTGGCGTCGGCGCTACAGGGGCTGGGCTACGATATTCGCGGGGTTCGCCCACCGACCGTACCGCGTGGTACCGCGCGGCTGCGGATTTCAGTCACCGGCCGTCTGGAGCATGCCGTGGTGACGGAGATGTTTGAAAACCTGGCGCGGGAACTGGAGGTTCTGGCATGAGTGCTATTGTGGTTGCGGGCACCGATACTGGTATTGGCAAAACCGTTTTCAGCGCAGGGCTGGTGCAGGCACTGGGCGGGACTTATTGGAAGCCAGTGCAATCCGGTATCGAGGACGAGACAGACAGCCAGATCGTCACCCGTCTGTCCGGGCGTCCGGCCTTGCCTGAGGGTTGCATCTTCAGTTTGCCAGCCTCGCCGCATCTTTCGGCAGAGGCGGAAGGGGCAGAGATCGACCCTGACACATTGAACCTGCCAGAGGTCGAAAATGTTCTGGTGGCTGAAGGGGCGGGGGGGCTCATGGTGCCTTTGAACCGCAAAACCCTCTATCTTGATCTTTTTGCCCGTTGGGGTGCGCCGGTGGTGCTTTGCGCCCGTACCCAACTGGGCACCATCAATCATACCCTGTTGTCGCTAAAGGCGCTGCGGGATGCGGGTTGTCCGGTGGTTGGTGTGGCCTTTATCGGCGATGCAGAGCCAGAGGTGGAGGAAACCATCAGCCAGTTTGGCAAGGTGGCACATTTGGGACGGTTGCCGATGATTGACGAGTTGAGGGCTGTACCCGACCTCGGGGGGGAGCGAAGCGCTCTCCAGGGGGGGAGGTCGGACGCGGACCGGTCTACCGGCCTGGCCAGAACGGTGCTGAAAGAAACCTTCGCCAAACACATCAACCTCGATCTGATCAAGGAGGCGCTGGCATGAGCGCGGCAGACCTCACCCAGCTGGAATTCGATCAGCAGCACCTCTGGCATCCCTATACCAATGTGGTGAAACCCGGCCCGACCTTTGTTGTGAAGGAGAGCGAAGGCGTGCATATCACCCTGGAGGATGGCACCCGGCTGATTGATGCCATGTCCTCCTGGTGGTGCATGATGCATGGGCACCGGAACCCTGCAATCACCAAGGCGATCCACGACCAGCTGGATCGGCTGCCGCATGTGATGTTCGGCGGGCTCACCCATGATCCGGCCATCGATCTGGGGCGCAAACTGCTGGAGATCACGCCGGAAAGTCTGACGCGGATCTTTTACTGCGATTCAGGCTCAGTCTCGGTCGAAGTCGCGATGAAAATGGCGGTGCAGTACCAGCACGCCATGGGCTTTGAGGGCCGCAGCCAGTTCGCCACCGTGCGCTCTGGATACCATGGCGACACCTGGAAAGCGATGAGCGTCTGTGATCCTGACACTGGCATGCACCACCTGTTTCAGGGGGCATTGAGCGTGCAGCATTTTGTCTCCCGCCCGCCGGTCACCATCGATCAGGAATGGATTGACGACCCGGCCAGAAACGGTCTGGCGGAGCTGCGTCAGGTGCTGGAAGGCAGTGCCAAAAAGATCGCTGGTTTCATCCTGGAGCCCGTGGTCCAGGGCACCGGCGGCATGTACTTCTATCACCCGGAATACCTCAATCAGGCGCGTGCGCTTTGCGATGAGCTGGGCATCCTCTTGATCTTTGACGAGATCGCCACCGGGTTCGGACGTACTGGTGCACTTTTTGCCACGGATTTCTGCACTGTTGAACCTGACATTATTTGCCTCGGCAAGGGCCTCACCGGTGGGCATATCTCTTTTGCCTGCACTATGACCAATGACCTGGTGGCAGAAGGTGTTGGCGGGGGAAACCCCGGCATCTTCATGCATGGGCCGACCTATATGGCCAACCCGCTGGCCTGTGCCGCGGCCAAGGCCTCACTGGATCTGCTGACCGGCCAGGACTGGCAGGGCAGGGTGGCTGCGATAAGCGAGCAGATGCAGGCAGAGCTGGCCCCGGCACGCGATCTGCCCAATGTCGCTGATGTGCGCATTCTGGGTGCCATTGGCGTCATCGAGATGAAGCATCAGGTTTCAGCCGATGAGGCCCATGCCCGCGCCCATGAGATGGGCGTCTTCCTGCGTCCCTTTGGCAAGAATATCTATACCATGCCGCCCTTTATCACTTCTCCGGATCAGCTGAGCGAGATCACCGCAGGCATGCTGCGGCTGGCGCGGGAGCTGTAAACGATGGAGTTCCGCTGGATCAAATCAGGGCAGCGCCAGACCTTGGGGAGGAGCGGAGCGCCTTCCCAGGGGGAAGGTCAGGTGCTGCCCGGGCTGCCGTCCGGACGGAACCCAGAAGCGATCGTGGTCTTTGGCGGCTGGGCCGTCGGGCCGGAGGTGTTCCAGCGCCTCACCGGCGCGCAGGATGTGATCTTTGCCAGTGACTACCGCGATCTGGAGGCAGAGCTGCCGGACCTGACGGGTTACGAAAGGGTAAGCCTCCTTGCCTGGTCCTTCGGGGTATCGGCCTATGCTCATTGGCAGCAGGGGCGCAAAGACCCCTTTCACCGCAAAGTCGCGGTGAACGGCAGCCTGACACCGGTCAGCCGCACAAGGGGCGTCCCGCCCGTCGCCATGGCCAAGACCACGGAAACCCTGAGCCAGAGCGCCTATCAGCTGTTCCTTGCGCGAGTCTTCGGCGCGGGCCGGCCGGAGACTGTGATCGATGTTGAGGCGCGGCGTGCAGAACTGCAGGCAGTGGCCCGGCGCGGCGATGCGCCAGTGGTGGACTTCGACAAGATCTGGATCAGCCGCAGTGACAAGATCTTCCCTGCCGCCAATCTGAACCGCGCCTGGGCCGGGAGCAATGTACAGGAAATCGACGCGCCCCATGCACCCTTTGACCGCTTCTCTAGCTGGGAGGAACTGCTGTCATGAAGGATCAGATCTCCGCACCGCTGGATCAGTCCCGCCTGCGACAGAGCTTCTGCCGGGGGCTTGAGACCTATCATCAGCATGCCGAGGTCCAGGCGCTGATCGCGCAGGAGCTGGTGCAGCTGATGCAGCAGCACGGCGTGCCGCAGGCCCTGGGCAAGACCCTGGAGTTCGGCTGCGGCACCGGCCATCTGACCGCATCGCTGTCGCGCAGCTTTGATCCCGGCGCGCTGCTGCTCAATGATCTGGTGCCCGAAAGCGAAGCGCCGCTCCGGCAACTGCTGCAGCAAGCAGGACGCGCGGCTGAGTTCCGCTCCGGCGCCATCGAGACGCTGCCGCTGCCGGCGGATCTGGATCTCATTGCTTCGGCCTCAACCGTGCAATGGATTGAGGACCTCCCCGGTCTGCTCGCAAGGCTCGCTCAGCATCTGGCACCGGGCGGATGGCTGGCGCTCAGCGGTTTTGGCCGTGGGCAGTTCCGTGAATTGCAGGCGCTGGGCTCCGCCGCTGCCGCGCCAAGCTATTTTGACCGTGACGAATGGCCGGGCCTCTTGCCCGCCGGGCTGGAGATTGCGGTACTTCGCCAGCGCCCGGTTCCCTTGTTCTTCAACAGCGGTCTCGAGGTGCTGCGGCACCTGCGCAAGACTGGTGTGAACGGGCAGGCAGGTAAGCGCTGGTCCCGCAGTGACCTTGCGGAGTTTGACCGCGAATACCGCCGCCGCTTTGCCGTAGAAGGAGGCTTGCCGCTGACCTATGATGCGGTCTGGGTGCTGCTGCGCAAGCTGCCTGCCTGACAGGGCCGCGCTGATTGCCTTGGCCGGGAGCAACTGAGGTGACAGCCCTTTCATGATGGGGCCCGCATGACAGGTTCCGGAGCAGGCCGCCGGGCCGGGTGAATCACCTGCGGGCCTCCCGGAAATCTTGGATATCGGGCCAAGAATTTGAATGACTAATCAAGAAATACTGCTATAAGTGACGCATCTGGCTGCTAAGGGGTCGTAAATTGCTTGAGCGGTGCCGGGATCTGAGGCCACACTTGGCAGCACAATGCCAAATGGCCAGCGGTCCGCAAGTTGTAAGCAAGACCCTGCAGGCCGTTTGCCGAAGACCGGGGCCGCACATCGGCCCTTGATAATCTGCTCTGCCGGGCATGACCTCAGCAGGGCCAATTGACAGGGAAATCAATGATGAAACTTGCGACTTTCACATCCGTATTGGGCGCGGCCTCCTTGGCGGCCGGGGTGGCTGGCGCCGCAGATTTGGGGGCTGTGGACAAGCCGATCAAACTGGCGGTCAACGAATGGACCGGCCAGCATGTGACCACGCATATTGCCGGCGAAATGCTGAAAGCGGCGGGCTACAACGTTGAATATGTCACCGCCGGCATGATGAACCAGTTCCAGGCGATTGCAGACGGTGAAATCCACGCCACGCTGGAGATCTGGTCCTCCAACGTCTCAGACGAATATGCCAACAAGATTTCCGAAGGCACCATCGTGGAGCTGGGCGATCTCGAGCTCGACGCCAAGGAAGGCATCGCCTACCCGGCCCATGTTGCGGAGCTCTGCCCCGGCCTGCCAGCCTGGGAAGCGCTGAAAAACTGCGCGCCCCTCTTTGCGTCGGCTGAGACCCTGCCCGCAGGCCGTCTGGTCGACTACCCAGCGGATTGGGGCACGCCGGGTGCGGATCGGATGACCGGGTTGGAACTGCCCTTCAAAGCGGTGCCTGCGGGTTCCGAGGGTGCCCTGATTGCAGAGCTGCGCGCCTCCACTGAGCGCAAGACGCCGCTGCTGGTCACATTCTGGCAGCCCCATTGGGCGATGTCCGCTTATGATGTGAAATTCGTGGATCTGCCCGTGGGTGAGGACGCCTGTTTCAACGATCCGGCCTGGGGCCCCAACCCCAATGCGGTCAACGACTGCGACTTTGCGCCCTCGCGCATTTTCAAGGCCGCCTGGTCCGGTACTGCCGAAACCTGGCCCGCAGCCTTTGAGATCCTGACCAACTACACCCTGGCGGTGGAGCATCAGCAGCCGATGATGGGTGCGATCGACGTGGACGGCGGCTCTGTCGAAGAGGTTGTCGCTGCTTGGATGGCCGCCAATGAAGACAGCTGGCGCCCTGTCGTCGACGCTGCCACTAAGTGAGCCGCACAGCCATGAGCGGCTCTGACACGCCTGCCATCTCCTGCCAGAATGTCTGGCAGGTTTTCGGCAACAACGCAGACAGCGCTTTGAAAGAAGCGCTGTCCCGCCATCAGGACCCGGAAGAGGCCGCAAAGGAATTGCGCGCCAAGGGGCTGATCCCGGCGGTTCAAGACGCAAATTTCGAGGTCAAAGAGGGTGAGCTCTTTGTCATCATGGGGCTCTCGGGCTCTGGTAAATCCACTCTGATCCGTTGCATTTCACACCTGCTGCATGCCACAGGCGGCGAGATCCGGATCGAGGGCGAAGACATCGTTTCCGCCAGCAAGGCGCGGCTCATTGAGTTGCGGCGCAAGACGCTGGGCATGGTGTTCCAGCATTTCGGCCTGTTCCCGCATATGACGGTGCTGGACAATGTGGCCTATCCCCTACGGGTGCAGGGGGTGAAAAAGAAAGAGCGTCAGGCCAAGGCGCGTGAAGTGATCGAGCTGGTTGGCCTTGCGGGGCGTGAGGATCACTACCCGCGTGAACTCTCTGGAGGGCAGCGTCAGCGTGTCGGCATTGCCCGCTCGCTGGTGACCGATTGTTCCGTCTGGTTCCTGGATGAGCCTTTCTCGGCGCTGGATCCGTTGATCCGCCGCCAGCTGCAGGATGAGTTCCTGGATATCCAGGCCAAGCTGAAGACAACCATCGTCTTTATCACCCATGACATCAATGAGGCGCTGAAACTGGCGGACCGCATTGCCATCATGCGCGATGGCAAGATTGTTCAGATTGGCACCCCGGCGGACATCGTGCTGAACCCGGTCGATGACTACGTGCGCGAGTTCTCAAAAGATGTGGCCAAGGGGCGTCATGCCAATGTGGCCTCGGTGATGCAGGATGCAGCCCATAACCCCTATGGCGCAGATGATCCGGGCCTGCGCCAGGATATGACCCTGGATGCGGCCTTGGCGCGCTGCATGGACCTTTACGACCCTGTGCCAGTACGAGATGGTGCCGGTGAACTGGTCGGCGTGGTCAATCCCGCGGATCTGGCTGCGGCCCTCCAGGTGGAAGGTGCAGAATAATGATCGGCGGTCTGACGAGGGGCAGTCTGGCGGCTCTGATCGCGCTGGCTGTTGGCATCCTGTGCCTGTTGCTGGAGAGCGGGGCACCCTGGCTGACGGTCTTTCCAAAAAATTGGGTTCTGCCTGCGACTGATATCGTGGGGGAGGGCACCAAGACGCTGCTTTTATGGCTGAAACCTGCCGCGCGTCTGTTCTCTACCCTGATGAGCTATCCTATGACGGGGGCAAACTGGCTGTTGGCCTCTATCCCCTGGCCCTTCTTGATTGCCTCTGCCGTGGCGCTGGGCTGGCGTTTGGGCGGTGTGAAGATGGCTGCGATGGCGGCGATTGGTCTGGGGCTGGTTCTGCTCTCTGGCTATTGGCCCGAGGGTATGAACACCCTGGCCTTAGTGGCGGTTTCCGTCCCACTTGCCCTGGTTGCCGGTGCTGCGATTGGCATCCTCGCCAATGAATACCCCCGGGTGCGAGAGCCGGTGCAGGCGCTCTTGGATATCATGCAAACGGTGCCGACCTTTGCCTATCTCACACCTTTGCTGGTGCTTTTTGGCTTTGGCCCTGTGGTGGGGCTGATTGCCTCTGCGATCTATGCCGCCCCGCCGATGGCGCGCAATGTGCTTTTGGGACTGCAGCGGGTGGAAGCCGAAGTGAAAGAGGCAGCTGTCATGTCCGGGGGAACCCGTATGCAGCAGCTCTTCCAGGTAGAATTGCCCGCCGCGCGCCTGCAGATCATGGTTGGCGTCAACCAATGTCTGATGGCAGCGCTTTCGATGGTGATCATCGCCGCCGTAATCGGTGGTTTTCAGGACATCGGCTGGGAGGTTCTGTTGACCATGCGCAAGGCCCAGTTTGGCGCGGCGATGATGGCGGGCATGGTGATCGTGATCTTTGCCATCCTCATCGACCGGATGAGCGGCACGCTGGCCGAGGACCGCCGTCAGTTCTGGGATGGGCGCATCTCTATCGGGATCCTGATTGTGGGACTGGTCATAAGCCTCAGCTTCCTCAGCACCATGGGCGATCCCGGTAGCTATCAGGTTCTGGACCCGGTGGCCGACTGGCTGGATGCCTGGCTCACCAGTTTCACCACCGCCAATGCCGCCCTGCTGACCGCGCTGAAAAACGGTATCCTCTTCTATGTGCTGCTGCCACTGCGGATCGGGCTAGATCAGGCCATTCTGCCCTTTACCTGGGGGTTTCAGTGGACCACGGGCATGAGCCTGGGCTTCTTTGCGGTGTCGGGCGTTCTGGCCGCCACTCTTGCCCTCTCCGGGCGGCTGACGCAGGGGCTGGTGCTCCTGATCCTGGCGGGCATTCTGGAGACCGGCGTGTCACAACTGCCCTGGCCCTTTGTGCTGGCTGCGGTTGGTGCGCTTTCCTGGGTTGCGGGCGGACGCAGGCTGATGCTGCTGAGCGTGGTTCTGTTGTCGACCATCCTGTTTTCAGGCCTTTGGGAGCGGGCACTGCTGTCGCTTTACCTCTCTGGTGCAGCGGTCTTTGCCTGCGCGCTGCTGGGCGGGGCCATTGGCCTGATCTCAGCGGTGTCGCCCCTGGCCTGGCGCGTGGTGCGGCCGATCTGCGACATGCTGCAGACCATCCCGCTCTTTGTCTTCCTGATCCCGGTTCTGATGGTGTTTCAGATCGGTGAATTCTCTGCCTTCCTGGCGATCATCGCCTATGCCATCGTGCCGATGATCCGCTACACGCGGCAGGGGCTGATCGACACACCGGATGAGATGATGGAGGGGGCGATTGCCTCGGGTGCCACCACCTGGCAGATCCTCAAGGATGTGCGCGCACCCTATGCGGCGCCGACAATCCTTCTGGGGCTCAACCAGACCATCCTCTATGCCTTTGCCATGCTGGTGATCGCGGCTTTGATCGGTACCACCGGGCTGGGTCAGTCGATCTATCTGGCGCTGGGGCAGGCGGATGTTGGCCTGGGGATCTCTGCGGGGGCGGCCATGGCCATTCTGGCGCTGATTTCCGATCGCATCGTGCAGGGCTTTGCGGAAGAGCGCAAAAAGGCTCTGGGCCTCTGACATACTATTCCATGTCGCGGGAGAGACCTGCGGCATGGCCCCCTCTGGCGTCCCGGGGAAATTGCCTATAGCAATGAGGCGCAAATCCAAAATCAGAGCAGAGTTGAGGGTAGCGCGATGCAATTGGCCTATGTCATGACAGAAACCCGTGGAGCGACAGACAGGCTTTTGACCAGCCTTGCGGAGGCTCTGGAGGCCAAAGGCCTGCGCACCGCCGGAATCGTGCAAAGCAACACGGAATGCAGTGATCAAGAGCTCTGCGATATGGATGTTCGGGTTCTTCCTGCGGGAGAGACCATTCGTATTTCCCAATCTCTGGGCGCGGGCGCGCGGGGGTGCAGGCTGAACCCCGAAGCATTGGAGCGCGCGGTTGGCCTTGTCACGGCACGCCTGCAGGAAGAGCCCAAGCCGCAGATCCTGATCGTCAACAAGTTTGGCAAACACGAAGCGGATGGACGTGGAATGCGCCCCGTCATAGGAGAGGCCATGGCGCTGGGCATTCCGGTAATATCTGGCGTGAACCGAATGAATGTAGAGCCCTTCAAGTCTTTCTCGGAGGGTATGGCCGAAGCAGCGCCAACGGAGCTGGAGGCGCTTGTCGCCTGGGCGGAAGCCGCGATGCAGGCTGCGGGTTAGGCAGGCGATAGAAAAGGGGGAGCAACTCCGCCTCTATGGGACATCGCCCCAGTCTTGCCGAAATCGCCCTGCTACCCAATGCAGCACTCTTGATGTGAAAGGTAATCCACGCGAGAGGGGAGAAAACTGGCGAGGATTTATCTTTTGCTGACGGATGTTTCTGGCCCAGTTCCTTCGGCCTATCTGGCCGAGACCAAACACTGTCTAAACACTGCGGGCAGATGCAACGAAAGTGATCGGGTCATGCCGGTTCCATGCCCTGGTCTCTGGTTGGGATCGAGATGACAATCACGATACGATGAGAGAATTCCAAAATCTTTGCTCCAACTCTTTGTTGAAGCACCATTTTCTCAGATTTAGTTGGAGAGAAAATGGTGGGCGACCCTGGTTTCATAGTGATGAAGGCTTTCTGAACTAGTTTCTTCCAGTGTGCTGATATTCATCACTAATTTTACCACATACACCAAATAAGTGTTCATATATCTTACGGGATTTCCCAATCTCCGCCGCGCACAAAAACGCCCCAGGAGTTTCTGGGCATGGAAAAAAATTCACGACTAAGCGGTTCAAGACTGGCGACCACTCAGGCAGATCTTGTTTCAGACTTGAGTGTATGTAGGGCTCTTGCAGGTGCGGTCCGCGGTCTGGTACGGCGCAGGCTATATGGTTCGTCCATCAAGCAAACTGCAGGGATAAGTTGAGAGCCAATAGTCGACCTGAAGAACATCGTTAGGGCGATACCCTGCGTGAAAACCCTTTAACATGCACTTGCATGTGTTCGCGGGTGCGCATAAAACCACTGACGAAAATGCCTCGCCAGCCCCGATTCAGGGCAAGCCCAGCACCAACCTGAATCTTGGGGACTAACATGGCTATCCAAACTGCCGCGCTGCGCGCCCGTCTTTTGTGCGGGACTGCGCTTACACTTCTTTCTGCACTGCCTGCCGTCGCACAGGAGCTTGAGGGGGATGTCATCTCTCTCGATCCGATCCTGGTGCGCCAGCAAGATGAAAAGGGCAATGCCGCCGACCGCGCGTCGTCGGTCTATGTGGCGGATGCCGAGCTGGAACGCGCCCGGATGGGGGATGTCAAAGACCTGTTTGCCGGGATCGCCAGTGTCTCGGTCGGCGGTGCTATCCCGGTTGCGCAGAAGATTTTTGTCAACGGTATCGACATGCTGAACCTGGCGATCCAGGTGGATGGCGTGTCGCAAAATAACCGGGTTTTCCACCACCTCAGTGCCAATGCTTTTGATCCCGGCCTGATGAAATTTGTGCGCGTTGATCCAGGTGTCGCACCTGCAGATGCAGGCCCGCGGGCCATGGCGGGCCGCGTGGTCATGGAAACGGTCGATGCCGCAGATATCCTGACCGAAGGTCAAAGCGTCGGCGGCACCGCACGTATGAGCTACGGTGACAACGGCGGGACGACACAGGGCTCGCTGACCCTGGCTGGCGAAAGCAACGGTTTTGAGATCGTTGCCTATGCCAAACGCGCCACCGGAGACAATTTTGAGGACGGCGACGGCACAGAGATGACTGGAACCGCAGCCAATATGACCGCAGGCCTGCTGAAATTGGGCTACGAATCCGAGCAGGGGCACCGGGTTGAGTTCTCTGCGCAGCAGATTGAAGACGAGGAATGGCGCAACGATAAGCCGAACTTCGGCCCAAGCTCAGGCGGCACATATGCCTATCTGATCAAGCGCTATAACTATTCTTTGCGCTATGAAAACGTGAACAACACCGGCCTCTGGGATCCCTCCGCAACCCTTGGCTATTCGGGCACTGATGTGGATCGTCCGAATGATGCCTGGGCCGGGTCTACCAATTCGACCTCGCGTACCTACTCTCTGGTGCTGCAAAACGAATTCCACCTGTCTTACAGCAACAGTATTACCGCCGGTGTCGATTTCCAGAACCGCAAGACCTCGATCTCTGGCTCTTGGGTGACACCGGATTCCGCTTCGGAAGAATCCGACAATATCGGCATCTTTGCCCAGGCGCGTCTTGAGCCGACGGACCGTCTGAGCCTCTCTGCCGGTATGCGCTATGACTGGCAGGACTTTACCGGCTATCAATGGCTCCCTACCGATACCATTCACAGCTCCTCGCATAGCGGTGCCAGTGGAAACCTGTCTGTGGTCTATGACCTCACGGATGACGTCTCGTTGCGGGCGGGGTACTCGAATGTCTTTGGTGGCCTGGACCTCGGTGACAGTTTTGAGTTCTGGTTGACGCGTGATTATTCCGGCTTGCGGCCGTCTCGCGCGCAGAACATCATCATCGGGGCTGATTGGACCCCGGGCGCCTGGACCATCAGCGGTGAGCTGTTCAAGACAAAATTTAATGATGCGCGGGACGGAACAGCCGTCGTTGATTTCGAAAGCCAGGGCGCCAACATCGGTGCGACCTATGGCTGGGGCAGTGGCTTTGCGCGTCTGACCTATGCCTATAGTGATGCCTCGCTTGATGGTGCCCCCTCGAGCAACTTCGATCTGCGGGATTTTGGCGCACCTTTGGGGCATGTACTTGCTGTCGAAGTGCAGCAGGAATTGGCGCAGTATAACACGCTGGTGGGTGGCAGCATTGAAGCGGCAGCCTCCTATGACGCTGGCGGATCTTACGCGGGCCAAGAACTGCCTAGCTATGTCGTTGCCAATGTCTTTGCCGAATACTCACCACCTGCCTGGAACGGCGTGACCATTCGCGGCAGCATCAACAACCTGCTTGATGAAACCTATGCGGATCGGGCGACCTATGGGGGCGAATTTGCAGGCTTCCAAACTCTGAATGAACCCGGTCGGTCTTTCGTTGTCGAGGCAGTGATGAAGTTCTAAATCTCGGCACTTGCTGCCCTGGAGCCAGATGGTTTCAGGGCAGCAGTTTGATCAGCAGGCGGGATAGGGCATAGGCCTCGTCGGTTGTCATATGAGGACCAATTTCGCTTTGCATCGCATCCCAGTAAACCGGCCAGATCCGGGCGTGCATACCTTTGCCCTGCTCGGTCAGAAACAGGATCTGCTTGCGCCGTCCATCGGCAATGAACTCGCGGCGCAGCAGCCCAGCTTTTTCCATCCGGGCAACATGTCGCGACAGCGCGTATTGGGCAACAAAGAGCTTGTCTTCCAGGGCGGCCATGGGTTGGCCATCGGGGCCAGCCAGCTCGACCTCCAGCAGGATTTCATACCAGATCGGATCATTGATGCCGCAGGTCTTCAGCGACTTGGCAATACGCGGCAGGAATTTGCGTTGGGCCCGCATGATGTTGAACCACACACGGTTGTAGGAAACGACAGGGGTGTTGTCTCCGAAATAATCTGCACTGCTGGAGTGTTCTTCTCTGGCCGTCATAGGGAAACCTGCTGGTTGTGCCGCAGCTATTCTAGTCGGCTATGACGCCGAAATTCAACACCCCGTGTGAATGAAAAAAACAGGGAAAGCCAAAATGTTAGTAGCCAATCCAAGTCAGGATGACACATCAAGAACCGAAACGAAATTCCGCTCTGTCCGCGCCGCTGGATACCTCGCCACAATGGCAAATCATTTCTCGCGGAAAATCGAAGTGACTGAGGTTGAAGGTGCACTGCATTTGCAGTTCATCTGTGGGCTTGCGGTGCTTCGGGTGAGCGAGAACACCTTGCATATCCGCATTGAGGGACCCTCAAAGGAGGAGATGCAGCAGACTTGTCAGGTGGTCGAAAGCCATCTGTTGCGCTTTGCTTTTCGCGAAGAGCCTGAACCTCCGGTTTGGTGCGACCTGTGACGAAGCTCTGGCCTGTGCCTGCAGCCCGGAAGCGCTGGACAGGGCAAATACAATTCAATAGTCACATGACGAAACCCCTGCAGAGCCAGCTTCGGTCAGCCATGCAATATTGATGGAGAGATCAATGTTGAAATCGCTGATAACCTTGGCAGCACTGGCCTGCAGTACTTCCGCCTTTGCCGATCCGATTGAGGTGCGGACCTATCGTGGGCTGCAACAGGTTGAAGCCCTGCCAGAAAAGGTCGCCGTATTTGATGTGGCCGCTTTGGATACGCTCGCCGCGCTGGGGGTGAAACCCGCCGGTGTCATCGGCAATCTCTATGTTGATTACCTGGACGAGGTGGCACAGGGGGCCGAGGTCGTTGGCTCCTTGTTTGAACCCGATTTTGAAAGCATCAATGCGCTGGCACCGGACCTGATCCTTGCTGGAGGGCGCTCTTCCACCCAAACAGAGGCGCTGGCAGATTTTGCCCCAACCCTGGATATGACCATCTATGGTGATGATCTGATGGGCGTGGCGCTCCAACGGCTCGAAGACTATGGCCGCCTGTTTGACAAAGAGGTCGAAGCGACTGCTCTGCTGGAAAGTTTTCAGGCCAAGCTGGAGCAGACCAAATCCCTGGCGCGTGGCAAGGGCACTGCGTTGATCGTGATGACAAATGGTCCCAAGATTTCTGCCTTTGGCGCCAATGGGCGCTTTGGCTGGCTGCACACAACTCTGGAAGTGCCGCAGGCCGCTGCCGATTTGGGGCTGAATGCCCACGGGGAGGCAGTCTCGGCTGAGTTCATCCGTGACGCCAATCCAGAATATCTGTTTGTCGTCGACCGCCTGTCGGCCATTGGCCAGGGCGGCGAGGATGCAAAGGCCACGTTGGATAATGATCTGGTGCAGCAAACCACGGCCTGGCAGAATGGCCAGGTGGTCTATCTGGATGCAGCCAGCCTCTATATTGCGGGCGGCGGAATTCAATCGATGAACCGGGTGCTCGACCAGCTGATCGCAACCTTTGAGGCGAATGGCTAGCCTATGCCACACCTCTGGCTGCTGATCTGCCTCTGTTTGATCCTACTGTTATCCGTGCTGTCCGTCTTTGTCGGGGTGATTGACCTTACACCGATGGCGCTGTTGCAGGATCCAGAGGCGCTGCAATTGCTGGCGGTCAGCCGTCTGCCGCGCACCGCGGCGGCGGTGCTGACGGGCTGCTCCATGGCGGTCGGCGGTCAGATCATGCAGATCCTGGTGCGCAATAAGTTTGTCGAGCCAATCAGTGCAGGCACGGGGCAGGCGGCGGCGCTGGGTATCTTGCTTTCTGTGCTGCTATTCCCAGCCGCGGGGCTGGCGGTCAAGATGAGTCTGGCCGCCGCAACCGCACTGCTGGGCACGCTTGGTTTTCTGGCCTTGGTGCAGCGCCTACCGCCGACCGAGCCCCTTTTGGTGCCGTTGGTGGGGCTGGTCTATGGCGGAATCTTAGGCGCTGTGATGGTGTTCATCGCCTATCAGGCAGATCTGATCCAATACATTGATGTCTGGATGCTGGGGGAGTTTTCCGGCGTGATGCGTGGTCGGTATGAGCTGTTGTGGCTGGCGGGGATTGCTGCCTTTGTCAGCTATCTGATCGCCGATCAGTTTGCCATTTTGGGGCTGGGGCGCGACATGAGCCTGAGCCTCGGCCTCAACCATCGCCAAGTCATGGCCATGGGGCTGCTCTGTGTCTCGGTGGTGTCGGCGCTGACCGTGGTGACCGTGGGCATGTTGCCCTTTGTTGGGCTGATCATTCCCAATCTGATCAGCCGCCAATTGGGCGATAATCTGCGCGTCACCCTGCCGGTGACGGCGCTGTTGGGCGGGGTTTTTGTGCTGGGCTGCGATATTCTGGCCCGGGTGGTGCGCCATCCTTATGAGGTGCCGGTAGGCACGATCTTTGGGGTGCTAGGGACCCTTGCCTTTTTGTGGCTGATCTATGCGAGGCCCCGCAATGCTTAGGCTTCGTTTCCTTTGGTTGATCCTGGCGCTTGTCGTGGTCTCGGCGCTGTTCCTGACCCTTGGGGCCAAGGGAAGTTGGAGCTTTACGCTGTGGTTTCGGGGGCAGAAACTGGCCAGTCTTTTGCTCATTGGCGGCGCGGTCTCAACCGCGACCATCCTGTTTCAGACCATTACACATAACCGTATTCTGACACCCTCTATCATGGGGTTTGACGCGCTGTTTTTGCTGATCCTGACCCTGATGATCTTTGGGATGGGGGCAGGGGGCTATGCGCAGGTGCCCAAGGTAACGCTGTTCCTGATCAATCTGGTCCTGTTGACCCTGGCTTCGGTTGCGCTGTTTACGCTGCTCCTGCGCGACCAACGCAGTGATCTGATGCGTATGGTGCTGACGGGCATCATCCTGGGCGTGCTGTTTCGATCATTGGTGCTGTTTATCCAGCGCTTGATTGACCCAAGCGAGTTTGCAGTGCTGCAATCGGCCTCCTTTGCGCGCTTCAACAAGGCGGATGCGGATCTGTTGCTGGTGAGCGCCGTTCTGGTCTGTCTGACCTGGGCGGCCGTTTGGCGGATGCGGCATCGGCTTGATGTTCTGGCCCTGGGCGAGGTGCTGCCGGTCAGCCTGGGGGCGGATCCGCGGCGGGGGCAGCTTGTGGTGTTAATGCTGATTTCGGTGCTGGTTTCGGTCTCGACCGCGCTGGTGGGGCCGGTGGCCTTTCTGGGGCTTCTGGTCAGCAGCCTGACGTACCGGGTGATCCCCAGCTGGCACCATGGCCATATTCTGCCCGCTGCCATTCTGATTGGCGGCCTCACATTGGTGGGCGGGCAACTGGTGCTGGAGCGCGTTTTGCATTTTGAAACCCCGCTTGCCGTTGTGGTGGAATGCCTTGGCGGGTTGGTCTTTTTGATTTTGATCCTGCGAAAGGGCAGCACATGATCCGCATCCGCAATGTCAGCCACCAGATTGCCGGGCAGACCATCTTGCAAGGTGTAGACCTTGATATCCAGCAGGGCGGGCTGACGGCGCTTGTCGGGCCCAATGGCGCCGGGAAATCAACGCTTTTGTCGCTGGTTGCACGCCTGCAGACCCTGCAATCTGGACAGATCGAAATCAATGGGCAGGATTTACAGCAGATCAGCCATGGCGATCTGGCGCAGATGCTGGCCATCCTACCTCAGGTTCTGACCAGCACTCACCGTATCAGTGTCCAAGATCTGGTTGGTTTTGGCCGCTATCCCTATAGCCTGGGACGGTTGGGGCCTAAGGACCGTGAGATTATTGCAGAGGTTCTGCAAAGCTTTGAGCTGCAAGAGATCAAACACCGGTTTCTGGATACCCTGTCGGGCGGTCAGCGCCAGCGCGCCTATACTGCCATGGCCTGGGCGCAGGACACCGAGTACCTGCTGCTGGATGAGCCATTGAACAATCTGGACATCGCCGCCTCGCGCAGTCTGATGTCGCGGCTTAAAAGCCTGGCAGCCCAGCAGGGGCGCACAATTGTCATTGTCCTGCATGACATCAACTACGCGGCGGGCTATGCGGATCATATCGTCGCCATGAAGGCCGGGTGTGTTGTCACGGCCGGTCCGCCTCAGGAGGTCGTCAGCGAAGCCTTTTTGCGCTCGGTTTTTGACACCGATGCCAGGGTGATTGTGGCCAATGATAGGCCACTGGTGATCGTTTAACGCGCGATGCTGCGACAACAGGCCTCTGTTTGAAAAGAATTTTTTGACACGCCTTGAAGACTCAGAACCCAGCCCTTAACAGCTTGTGCCAGCCAACCCCTGCTTCGAATGCATGCCGGGACCAAGCCATTGACCCCATCCTTTAGGAGGCGAAAATGGCCACTAAAAAACTCTCTCTTTGTCTGTTGATGAGTACAGCACTGGTGCCGGGAATGGTCACGGCTGAAGAGATTCAGCTGGACCCCATCAATGTCAGCGGCGAAGTCGAGGACCAGCACGGCACAGTATCGCTGTCTGGCGAAACACTTGAGGATCTCGCCCCTCGCGAGATGTCAGATCTGTTTGCCGGTGAAGCTTCGGTGATGAGCTCGGTCATCCCCACCGGAAACAAGACCTTTGTCAACGGGCTGTCCAGCTCGATGATGAATGTCACCGTTGATGGTACACTGCAAGGCGATGGCGTCTTCCACCATGCGACCACCGGTATGTATGACCCGGCCCTGTTCAAAGCTGCTACTATCAAACCCGGAGTTGTTGCCGCCGATGATGGACCTCGGGCCAATGCGGGCTCGATCTCTTACGAGACCAAGGACGCGGCGGACCTGCTGCAGGAGGGCGACAATTTTGGCGGGGTGGCCAGCCTGTCCTTTGACAGCAACAGTTCCACCTTCCGCCGCGACCTGACTCTGTTTGGTCGCCAGGGCGCCTTTGAGTATATTCTTTATGGATCCAAGGCGACAGGCGATGACTATGAGGACGGAGCGGGCACGACTTATCGTGGGTCCGCCGCAGATCTAGCCTCTTTCTTGGGGAAGATCGCTTACCAGTGGGATAATGGTTACCGGCTGGAGTTCGCTGGCTCCGGAACTCAGGATACTGGCTGGCGGCAGGCGCGACCCAATTTTGGCGATCTGACCGGGGTGGTGTTCCCGCTGTTTGATACCGAAGTCGAACAAAGCAACTACAGCCTGACGCTCAAAAATGAAAACGCCACCGGTGGGTTCTCCCCTGAATTTCACCTCGGCTTTTCCTCCAGCTTCCTCGATCAGGGTGACCCGGTCGACCCGAGCTACACACGACCCTTGTGGGGTGGTGAGGTTGAGACCTGGAATGGTAAGATCCAGAATGAATTCCTGTTTGGCAATCACAGCCTAACCGCTGGGATCGACTTTTTTGAACAGACAGGCACTGGTGGGGCGGTTCAGGGCACTTTCACCGACCCGGCAACGATTGGGGGCTCCTTTGGTCCCTATACCGAGAAAACCAGCAATATCGGCATCTTTGCCCAGATGCGGTCAGATCTTTCCGATGCCTTCTCCCTGTCCTATGGCCTGCGGGCGGATCATCAGGACTTCACCGGTTGGGACGGGACCAAGCTTTCGGACGACGGCTTCTCCTACAATATCTCAGGAAGCTATGCGCTGAGCGATGCGGTGACGCTTGAGGCCGCCTATTCGCAGGTCTGGGGCGGCTATGAACTGGGCGAAACTGCGATCATCAACTACTCCTACCCCTGGGTGAACTACGCGGGCATGCAGGCGCAAGAGACCGAAAATATTCGTATTGGCCTGCAGGTGAATACTGGAAACTGGGATGCGAGCTTTGCCCTGTTCCGCACCGATGCCGAGAATATTCGCACCCGCAACAGCGCAGATCAGGCGACCTCGAGCAATATCGTCACCGAAGGTATCGACGCCTCGCTGGGCTATAATTTTGCATCCGGTTATCTGCGCGGCACCTATACCTATGCCGACGTGACCGAAGACGGCCAGATCTCCAACACCACCAATTATTATGCAGCCCAGCCCATGGGGCATATCCTTGCCATCCAGGGGGCCTTTGATGTGGCAACCGATTGGAGAGTTGGCGGCACTGCCGAGGCGGCCCTGTCGCTGGATCTCGCCAATGCCACACTGCCGGGATATGAGGTGGTCAATCTGTTTGCCGAGTATAAACCCGCCCGTGTTCAGGGGCTTACGGTGCGTGCCGAGATCAACAATCTGTTCGACAGCTACTACATCTCGCGGGCCACACAGGGCAGCGACAATGGTCGGGTGCTGGCCTATGGCGAACCAGGGCGCTCGCTTGCGGTCACGGCCCGGCTGGCTTTCTAGGGTACAGGCTTGACATGAAAATCGACGGCCCCGGGTGTTCCGGGGCCGCATTTCCTTTGGTCATTTTTGCTTAGCTGGCCTTCTGGGTCCCTTTTCAGAGGTTCCGTACCGCGATGGAAAACGTGCGTCCTGCCTGGATCTGGCCCGAGGCTGAGCCTCTCCCAAGTCCTTGGCTCAGAGGCCATGTCTCACAGAAGAAGTATCGGCAGGGCGGGGTGTTATTCTGGCAGGCCATATCGCAGCTGTCCTGTCCGGTTGTGGAAGACATAGAGCCGGATCCGCAGGGGCGGCTTTGTCTGACTTTTCTGTGGCAGGGTGGTGACCAAAGCCACCCCTGGCTGATCGGCGGGCCAAGCGTTGATCACCTGCCGCTTTGGCAGATCAAAGGCAGCGACATTTGGTTTCGCACGATCTGGGTGCCCCAGGATCTGGTACTGGCCTATCGTTTTGCGCAGATCCCGCCGTCTCAGACCAAAACGCAGGATGCGTTTCGCGCCGCTGTTCGGCAAAGCGTGAAGCCCGACTCCTTGAACCCGGATACCCTGTCCGGCGCTTGGCAAGGACATCAGGAGGCCTTCAGCACCATCGACTTACCGCGCGAGCGGAGCGTGCCCCCCACGAGGCAGCCACTGCTGAACGATCCGGGGCATAGCCATCACTTCGCCTTTCATAGTCGCCTTTTGAACGCCCCCCGTGACATCTACATCCAGACGCCGCCACCTTGTTTGGCACAGGCTGAGCCGCAGCGGTTGTTGTTCCTGCTGGATGGGGAGAGATGCAAACAGGTCTTGCAGCTGCCAGAAGTACTGGCCTCTGCACAGATTTCTGGGCAGATCCCTGCCACAACCGTGGTCTATGTTGGAGCAGGCCAGGGAGCAAGCCGGGCGCAGGAGTTGGGGTGCAATCCTGCCTTTGCCCGCGCGCTTTCCTGTGAACTGCTGCCGCAGGTCGAGCAAGTTCTGGGCCGCAGCTTTGCACCTGCGCAAACGCAGATCGCAGGGGCCAGTCTGGGCGGTCTAGCGGCACTGCATACGGCATTGCTTTTTCCAGAGAAGTTTCAGCAGGTGATCGCGCTGTCGGGGTCTTTCTGGTGGTCGGGCTTTGCAGAGTTGAGGTCTGCAACCGATCTGCGGCAGCTGCGTGCCCGGTTTTCTGTTGGCTGTTATGAAAGGGGCGGTCTGTTTGAGCGCCCCGACTTGGTTGCGGCGTCCCAGCGGGTTGCAAAAAACCTGCAAACAAGGGGCGCGGAGGCTGCGGTTTCGATCCGCAGTGGCGGTCATGATCCGGCGCTGTGGCGGCAGTCCCTATTGCAGGATCTTGTGAGCCTATCGTGATTAATCCCTAGGAGAGTTTCAGGGGCAATCTCAGGAAATCTCGCCGTCGCAGTTGCCGGTAAGTCGTGATTAAATATGACAAATCAGCAACAGAACGGCGCACCGCCCTCGTCACTCTTGACCTTCCTCACCGGAGTTCATAGCGCAGCAATACCCAGCTCTCCGTCAGGCAAAAACAATAACCGCAGCATAGGCGGAGATGGGATATGCTTTTACACCGAACGACCGTTTCGATTTGGGCTTTGATGGCGGCAACGCCTCTTATGGCCCAGGTTGTTGACCTTCAAGAAATCAATGTCTCGGGCGAGACCGAAGAAGCCTATTTTGGCAAGAGCGTCGAGCTCGATACCGGAACAGTGTCGAAGACTGGCGACAGCATTCTGGAAACGCCTCGCTCCGTCAGCGTGATCACCGCACAGCAGATGGCCGAGCGCGGAGCGCAAAGTGTCGACCAGGTTTTGCAGTACTCAGCAGGAATTGTTGGCGGCCAGTGGGGCCAGGATGCCCGCTCGGATTGGTCCCTGATCCGTGGCTTTTCCCCCTCGACGCTGCACGACGGGCTGCCCTCGCGCTATGGGTTTTACAACGATACCCGACCCGAGACCTTTATGCTGAACAGTGTTGAGGTTCTGAAAGGTCCGGCCTCTGGACTTTATGGCAGCGGCTCTGTTGGCGGGGTGGTCAATACCACCTCAAAAACTGCTGCCCAGGATGCAGATAACATGGTGCAGGTTCAGGCGGGCTCCAATGATCGCATGCAAATCGCCGGAGATGTCAGCGGCGATCTGAACGAGGCTGGCACGTTGCGCTATCGCTTTGTCGGATTGCTGCGGGAGTCTGAGGATTCCGTTGATTTTTCCCAGGATGATGCCATTGCTTTGGCGCCTTCGATCACCTGGAAGCCCAGTGAAGATACCGAACTGACAGTGCTGGCCAACTATCAGAAGAACGATGGCAGCCCGCTGATCCAGTTTGCCTCGATCTATGGGACGTTGCTACCGGCAACCGGCTTTGGCAACGGGACATATCTGGACAGTGATACCTTTATCGGCGAGCCGGGCTTTGACAGCTATAACACCGAGCAGCGCGCGATCACTGCAATGTTCAAGCACCGCTTCAATGCGACCTGGAGCATGAATGCCAGTGCGCGTTACCTGGAAGGTGAGTCCCTGTACCAGCACGCCTGGTGGGCTTTTGATAACTTTGGGACCGGGCGCTACAATCCGGATGGCACCATCAACCGGACGTTTTACCGGGCTGAAAATGAGCTGAAGACCTGGGGCCTGGACAGCTACGCCACAGCTGAATACGGCCTGGGTGGCGTTGAGATGCGGACCATTCTTGGGGCCAGCTATACTCAGGGTTACTATGATAGTGATACGGGCTATGGGGCCCAGGTTGCGCCGATTGATCCGTTCAACCCAACCTATGGCGGGTTCAACCCGATCACGGTGACGGATACGCCAGGCAATACCATCACTGAATGGGGCCTCTACGTGCAGCAGCGCGCAGTATTCCAGGATCGGCTCTTTGTGGATCTAGGCCTGCGCTACGGCGATATCGAGACCGGCACCAGCAATGGTAGCTTTGGCGCCACAACTGTGGCCGCACAGGACAGCGCCTGGACCGGAAATGCGGCGGTTCTCTATCGCTTTGACAGTGGTTTGGCGCCTTACCTCAGCTATGCCCAGAGTTTCCGGCAGGATGCCATTGGCGCCGATGTCAATGGAAACCCCTTCGAGCCAACCGAGGGTGAGCAGTTCGAACTGGGTCTGAAGTACCAGCCAACAGGGACGGATACCTTGTTTACGGTTGCGGCCTTTGACCTGACAAAATCCAACCTGACGGTTGCAGATGCCGCCAACCCTGGTTTCCAGGTGCAAACCGGAGAGGCACGTGCAAAGGGCTTTGAACTTGAGGCCTTCCACCGCTTTGGCGATATCTCGGTCAATTTTGCCTATACCTATCTCGACACCGAGGATGCCGAAGGGGATTACATCGCCCAGGTACCAAAAAATGCGGCCTCGCTTTGGGTGAACTATGAACCGCTTGATGGGGCCATGTCTGGTTGGAAGCTGGGCGCTGGCATGCGTTACAACGGCGAAGCCTGGGGCGGTGCCAGCACCTATTTGACGCCGTCTTACACGCTATATGATGCGGCGGTGTCCTATGGCCGGGACAATTGGCTGGTGGCGCTGAATGTACGTAACCTCACAGACGAGCGCTACATCAGCACCTGCCAGTCCGGTGCCTGCTACTTTGGCGAAGGCAGAAATGTTGCCCTGACCCTGACCTCCAAATTCTAAAACCATCCCAGGTGCAAAGAGGCTGAGGGCTGATGTGCACCTGGGTATTGCAGCAAAAAAGACCTCGCGCCGTGTTTATGGGGCGCGGGGTTTCTTGTGTAGTGATAGAGCCTAGACCAAGTGGATTATTTGGAAAAGTTCATCGGTAGATTGAAGGTTAACTGGGCAGCGTCATATCCTTTGGGGGCTTTGGGGAATTTTCCGGCCCGAGCGACGGCCTTTAGCGCGGCCTGATCAAAGGCGGCAACGCCGGAGGAATTGGCGACCCGGTAGTTGACCAGCGCGCCGCTGGCCGCCACCGTAATGCGCAGGACAACCCGCCCAGATCCGCGTGCCCCCGCGGGATAGCGTTTGCGCCGCTCAATCCGGGAACGGATTTTTGCCCCCCAGATTGACTGTAGCTTTGCCCTTTGCCCAGCCGAGATCGTCGCCGTACTGGCGCCGCCCGCGGCCCCCGCCTGAGCCCCGCCGCCAGATCCGGCAGCCCGTTGCGCTGCACGGCCAGCAGAGGTCTGATTTGCGGTCTGCGCCGTTGGCGGCGTCTCAACTGGTTTGGGGGCTGGTTTGGGCCTGGGTTTTGGTTCCGGCTTTGGTTCAGGTTCAGGTTCAGGTTCAGGTGGCGGCGGGGGGGGCGGCGTTGACTGATCAATCTCCACCACATCCGCCTCCTCCGGCTCCTTTAGGGCCACAAGCACAGCGGCACGCGGCGCATCGGCCAGTTCAAACTCTGGCATCTGCGGCGCCTCCGTTGGTGCCAGGGGCTGTTCCAGCTCCGGGTTTACCATCTGTGGACGTGGCGGCGGGCGGTCCCAGGTCTCGACCATTTCCGCAACCGTGGCGCTGGCGGCTTCTATCGAAACCATGGCCTCCCCCCCGGCACCGCTGGACTGCACGCCAGATTCCGGGGCCGAGGCAAAAAGGCTAACGTGAATAAGCGCGGCCAGGCCAGCAAACAGGGTGACTTCGGCTGCACGTTTCATTGCGGGGTCACCACCAGTTCGGCGCGGGCAAGCCCTGCGGCAGCAAGCTTTTTCAAAATGCCAGCCAAAGTAGTTGCTTCCAGTTTGGCATCCGCACGCAGCAGCACCACCGGAGCATCGGCACTTGCGCGCGCCAGCTGCTCCAGCGCGACCTCACCTTCGACGCTGTCAAAATGCATCCGCCCCTCGGCATCAATGTAGAGTACCGGCTCAGCTTCGGCCTCCGCCTTAAGATTGGCGCCGGGTGGCGTGACCTCAAAGGGTTCCGGCTGCGCCAGATGCGAGGTCATCAGAAAGAAGATCAGCAGCAGGAACACCACATTGATCATCGGCACGATGGATTCCGCGCGGGAGCGTTTCACTGGAGGGGAAAGGTCCATTGCGTGTCTCACTCCACCAGCACCACGTTGACCAGACCGGCGTCGCGCAGCAGGGTCGTCACGTCGATGATACGCTGCAAATCCGCCCCATCGCGGCCGCGCAGGATGAGGATATCCTGGGGCGAAGACATCAGCCGCGCGAGCGCCTCGGGCAGGTGACTGTCGGCAACAGGAACGCCGTTCAGATCCAGATTGCCCGCCCCAATCCCCACCAGACGTGGCGGCCCGGTGTATTCACCGCCGCGCCCGGCAAGGGGCAGCTCCAAAACAGCATCGGTGCCAAAGCGCGAGGCCAGCATAAAGAAGACCAGCAGCAAAAAGACCACGTCGATCATCGGGGTCAGGCTGGGTTTGCGCCTCGGACGCCTGGCTTCGGTGAACTGCATCGTCTTACTCGGCCGCCATGGGGAGGTCTTGCGGCGCTTCGGCTACAAACAGTCGGGTGGCGCTGTCTTCGATATCCTGACGGATGCGGGTGATGACGGATTCAAACCAGGTGAGGGCCGCCGAGGCCGGGATGGCCACGGCCATGCCAGCGGCCGTGGTCAACAGCGCTTCCCAGATGCCCCCGGCCAGCAGTGCCGGATCGGCCTTGGAGCCCGCCTGTTGCAGCGCCTGAAAGGCGGCGATCATGCCCAGAACCGTCCCCAGCAGACCCAGCAGCGGAGCAATTGTTGCAATCAGCTCCAGCGCGCCCAGCCCGGTGCCTGCCTGCGCCAGGTGTTTTTTGGCAATCCTTGCGGTTTCTTCGCGGGCGCGGTCCTCGGGGAGATTGCACAGGGCGGCTAACCCGGCGCTGACCACCTTGGAACGAATGCCCATCCGGCCCTCAACAATGGCCAGAGCCGCCGCAGGGTTACCCGCTTCATAGGCCAAGACCGCCTTGCTGGCCTTGCCACGGGACCAGGCGCCAATCAGGGCCAACCGCCAGATCTTCCAAAGGATCAGCGCCAGGGTGATCACCGAAAGCGCCGCGATAGCCCAGATCGAAGGCCCGCCGTCGCGCAGGAATTTCATGGCTTTGTCAGAAGTCTCCTCTGCCAGCAGCAGCATTTCTTCCTGTCGGCTGAGCGGCTCTAGGGCGGGCAGTTCAACAGCGACACTTGGTGCGGTCTCATCACCCAATTCGGCAGGCGCGGCGGCGGGATCGGTAGCTTCTGGCGAGACGGGAGAGGGGGGGACAGGCACAGCTGTGGCTGGGGCACTGCTGGCCGTGGCCTCGCTGGTGGGAGTCGCAGGTGCCGCCATTTGCGCGGAGCCCTCTGGCGTAGTGCCCTCGGCAGGGGTGGACAGGGATGGGGGCGCAGCATTCAAATCAGTTGGTGCGATAAGCGGCGTCACCAGACCACTGCCCGTGCTGTCGACAGTGGGCGCGGCAAGGACGGGCGCCGAAGAGGTCGGGGCCTGAGCTGTTTCTTGCGCCGTGGCAAAGGAGGCGGTGGCCAACAATAAGGCAACTGAGAGAGAGATGTGCGCGGTCATGGCTTGCTCCAATAGGCGGCGAGGTAGCTGGTTCCGGGGGCTGGTTTGTCCGCCTTCAGGGCTTCACGCACGGGCGTCACATCTGACTTTTCGCTGGCCAGCCACAGGAAGTGATCCGGGTGTTCCCGGTGCGCGGCCAAAGCCTGGTACGGCAGATCCTGGGCCTCTTCGCGGGTGAGCCAGGTGAGCGTGATGCCTGCCGGAGCGGTGATGGGATAGCCGCAGTCAGCGCCCTGGGCGGCGACAAGGGTCACCTGGCCCTCGCTATTGGCGGGCAGGGTTTCGAGAATGCGCGCCACTGCCGGGAAAGCAGTTTCATCGGCAAAGATGCAGATCTTGGAGTTTGCTGGAATGCCACCGCCGCCGGGGCCTGCGATGACCAGTAGATCGCCAGTGCTGGCGTTCTGTACCCAGTTGGTCACGCGTCCTCCGTCATGCAAGAAGACATCAAAATCCATTAGTCCGGAAGCTCGGTCGATCCAACGGGTGGTATAGGCCGGGCGATGCAACGCCTTTTCCCCTTTGGGCCAGACGGTTGATCCGTTCTCAGTCAGGCTGGGCCATTCCGGTTCGATGCAATCGGCGGCAGGCAGAAGCAGGCGGAAGTGGATGGCGTCATCCTGGAAACTGCTCAGATCATCGGCCTTGATGCGCACCCGAAGGAAGGCGGTTCCCACCGGGGAGATAGAGACGACCCGGGTAAAATGCAGATTTGGCGGGCGGTTGGGCAGGGTTGCGCTATCCGACCAGCGCAGATCCTTTGCCGCCTCGGGCAGCAGGTGAGACAGGGTTTCGCTAAAGCTGTCCTTAAGCATAAACAGACGGTCCGGCAATGCCGCTGAAACTCGAATGCGGATGCCACCTTCTGCGGGTTCAAAGCGGTATTGCCCAAAGGAGGGCACTTCAATACTGACTGCGCGCTCACTGTCTTCCACCACCTGCAGCTCGTGCTCCTGGGCCTGGTACAGCATCACCTGCCGCATGGCTGTATAGGACAGGCCCGTCAGCAGGGCTGTGGCATCAATTGGGAAACTTGGGTTTATCGTCATGCTACGATCCTATTCGGGGATGACATGTGGGGTGCCGTGCACCGGGTCGGAAATAATCTGACATTTGAGATCAAAGACCTGTTCCATATTGTTTCGGGTGACGACCTCGGCGGGGTTGCCCGTGGTGAAGATGGCGCCCGCGCGCAGGGCGATGATGTGATCGGCAAAGCGGGCGGCCAGATTGATGTCATGGAGCACCATGGCCACGGTTTGGTTGCTTTGCTTGTTGAGCGACTGGATCAGGGACAGAAGTTCGATCTGATGTGGCAGGTCCAGGTAGGTCGTCGGCTCATCCAACAGCAGGATTTGGGTATCCTGCGCCAGGGCCATTGCGATCCAGGCCCGTTGCCGCTGACCACCAGACAGGGCCTCGAGAGGGCGGTTGGCATTGTGGGCCATACCGGTCAGGTCCAGCGCCCGGCCCACGGCCTCAGCGTCCTGATGGGACCATTGTCGCAGCGCCGATTGATGGGGCGTGCGGCCGCGTGTCACCAGATCCCGAACCGTCAGCCCTTCGGGGGCGCTGGGCGATTGCGGTAGGATAGCCAGACGTTGGGCAACCGAGCGGTTGGCTTGCTTATGGATGCTCTTGCCGTCCAACAAGACCTCTCCGCTGTCTGGTTTTTGCAGCCGCGCCAGGGATCTGAGAAAGGTGGACTTTCCGCAGGCATTGGGCCCGACAATGACAGTTATTTTGCCATCCGGAATATCCGCGCTCAGATCCTTCAGGATCGGCGTTTTGGCAAAGGCAACCGATAGGGCATTGGCGTGCAGGTGGGCAGGGGCATTCATTCAAAGCTTTCCTTTGCGAAATTGAACCATCAGCAGCCAGATCATCACAGGGCCACCGATCAGGGCGGTAAAGACGCCTGCGGGCAGTTGAATGCTGGGAACCATGCGAGAGGCCGTATCCGCTGCCAGCACCAGCAGGGCGCCGATCACGGCCGCCCCCAGAAGGGCGGGTTTGCCATTGGGAACCAGTGCGCGTGCAATTGGTCCGGCGGCAAAGGCGACAAAGGGCAGGGGGCCGGCGGTGCAAACCGCAAGGGCCGCCAGCAGAATGCCCAGTCCAGTGAGCCCCAGGCGCAGCGGCGACAGCCGCAGGCCCAGGCTGCTGCTCAGGTCATCCGACAGGCCAAGCCGGGCCAAGGGGAAATGGATCCAGAAGATTGCCGGAGCCAAAAGGAGCAACCCGGACCATACAATAGTGACATCCTGCCAATCGCGCGCGTTTAGCGTGCCAATCAGCCACTCCGCCATATCGGCGGCGGTTCTGGCGTCGGTCCGGCTCAGCAGCAGATCAGACAGGGCGGCTAGGGCAAAGCCAATGCCTAGTCCGATCAGCACCAGGCGTTGGGGTTGCAGCCCGTTCTTCCAGGCCAGACCCACAACCAGAATGGCCGTAAACAGCGCGCCAGAAAGAGCCCCCAAGAGAACATTGCCACCGGTCAGAATAATCGCAATCAGTGCCCCGCAACTGGCACCAGAGTTGAAGCCAATGACATCCGGCGAGGCCAGCGGATTGCGCATCATGGTCTGAAACATCGCCCCCGACAGGCCAAAACAGGCCCCAGCCCCAAGGGCTGTCAGGATCCTTGGCAGGCGGTGATCCATCAGGATCATTCTTTCAATCTCTGAACCTGCTCCCAACAGAACGCTGAGCCAGCTGGTCTCAGTAAAGGCATAGCTGCCAAGGCGCAGGGCCAGAACCGTGCCCAAGTTGACCAGCAGCAAGAGGCCAAAGCCGACAGCAACAGCACGCGGTGAGAAGGACAGGGACAGGAAGGGCAGGCGCAGACTCCAGCTCATAGCGCAGTGCTCCCATTGCGGCGGATCAGCCAGACAAGTGCTGGCCCTCCAATCAGGGCGGCCATAACCCCCGCCTGCATATTGCCTCCAAAGACCGGCAAACGCCCGGTGAGATCTGCCAGGATCATCAGCCCGGCCCCCAAAAGAGTGGAAAACAACAAGCACCAGCGCATATCTGCGCCGGAAAAGCGCCGCGCCATATGGGGCACGATCAGACCCACAAAGGCGATAGGCCCGGCCATAGACACCGTGGCACCGCAGAGGCAGACAATAGCACAGAGGGCAAGCCCCCGCGCCAGCCCAATCCGCAGGCCCAGGCTGCGGGCGGTGTCCGCGCCTAGCATCATGGCGTTCAGGTTGAAGGAAGAAACCGCAGCAAGCGCCGCGCCCAGGGCAAAGAAGGGCAGCAGAGCTGCAAGCGTAGGCATCTCAATCCCGTCCAGACCTCCCAGCACCCAAAAGCGATAGACATCCAGGCTGCGCTGGCTGATCAGCAAGAGGCTGCGCCCAAGCGCCAGGAACAGCGCGCTGAGGGCCGCGCCCGCCAGGATTAATCGCAGCGGGGTACCCCGACCTGCACCGCCCAGGAAGAACACCAGAACCGTGCTGATCAACCCGCCCCCCATGGCAACCCAGACAAAGGAGGCCGGGTCGGAAATGCCCAGTAGGAAGATGCAGAGGATCACCCCCAGCGAGGCCCCACCATTGATGCCCAGCAAGCCGGGATCCGCCAGCGGGTTTCTGGTCAGGCTTTGGATCAAGGCGCCGGAAGTGGCCAGGGCAGCTCCGGCCAACCAGGCGGCCAGCAGCCTGGGCAGCCGCATGCCCTGAATGACCAAATGATCGGCCTTTGTGGCATCATAAGCCACAAAAGAGTCCCAGATGCTGTGCCAGCTGATCGGGCGCAGGCCAAAACGCAGCGAGAGGGCCGACAGCAAGAGCAGGCTTAACAGGATCGCCATCAGCCAGATTTGGCGGGCCGAGGCGCGGCGGTCCGAGAGCGGGGGGGCGGTTTCAAGGATCGTCATGTCAAAACCCTTCCGGCAGCAGGCCTGCCTCGGCGGTGCTGGCAACAGCGCTGGCCGGGTCGCCATCCATGGCGGCCTCCAACAGGGGCACCAGACGATCCAACGCGTAGTTCAGGCTTAGGGGGCTGGAATGGGACAGCGCGGCAGAGAGCAGCAGGTCGGCATAGATCTCGCGGCCCTCACCATAGGCGCGCAGGGTCGGGCGCAGGGGCATCCGTTCAAGCCGACTGACAGAGCCGCCCGCATCCAGCCAAATGAGGGCATCAACATCGATGGGGGAGAGGTCTTCTGGCGGGATCAGCACGTAGTAATTGTTGAAGGAGGCCCGGGTGTTGATTGCCTCCGGCACCTTGAAGCCCAAGGCTTCGATAAACTGGCCCCGGATGTCGCGGGCAGAATAGGCCCCATTCTGACCTGCCCAGACCATAACAGAACTGGCCCCGTCCCACTCCGGGTGGGCCTGGCGAATGTCGTGAAAGCGTGCGTCAATTCCGGTGATGATCTCTTCAGCCTGATCCAAGCTACCGGTGGCGCGCCCCAGGGTCCGCAGCATCTCCTGCCAGGGGGTGCCATAGTCGCCATATTGGGCTTGCGGCGGTACGGTTGGGGCAATGCGGGACAAGAGCTGATATTCACGGCTCGTCATGCCTGACCATTGACCCACAATCAGGTCCGGCTGCATGGCCGCTATGGCCTCGATATCGATTTCGCCCTGCATGACGATTGGCGTCGCCTCACCCAGTGCCTCTGAAGCCCAGGGCCAGACGCCATAGGGATGTGGGCCGAACCATTTGCGCAGGGCATGTGGCGGCTTGCCCAGAGCCAACAAGAAATCGTGGCCAATAAAGCTGAGAGAAACAATGCGGTTTGGTTCTGTTTGAATCGTCGTCTCTCCATATTGGTGTTCAATCACAACAGGAAAGGCTTGAGACTTGGCATCTTTGGGGGCTGACGCGAGTGCCAAAACAACAGCAAACAGACCCAGGTGAAGAAACCGGATTAGAAAACTCGAAGATCTAAAAGTCGAAAGAACCGAAGGTCTTGAGACGAAGCTAAGGTGCACCAGACTGCTCCAATGAGCTGTGACAGGAGTGATCCTACGCAGCTATTGTGTGGTATGGCTGGGCGTTGAAGAGGAGGGACACTCCACAACACCTTGCTTCGATGAAAAGGTATGAGATGGACCCATATTTTTCCTTACGAGTTTTGTCAAGAATTGTGGCAAACCAAGAACCCAAAACCCAATTTCCCCGAAAATTCCCTAAACAGGATTGGTCCTTCGAACTACAACAACCCCAATCCAAAAAGCCACTCTTGGAAAATCGTCCTCCGCCCAAAACACCGGGGTGCGAATATACCCACGCTGCAGGGAGCCAGAAGGACCCACGAATTCACTTGCAGAGGTCCGGTAGAGGATCGATGGCGAACCCTCGTTTGAGCGCAATGTATGGAGCAGTCAACAGCTGCGAGGCGCGGAGTTCATCTCAGCCCTATAACTTGACGACCACGCGGTAGTTGAGGGCTTCCTTGCGAGGATTGCTGACGGCTCAGGCCGGACACTAGTTCTGAGGTGGACGGCCAAAGTCTCGCAATAAGTGGGCGGAAACCGGACCTTAGCTGCATCTGCGAAGGTTCCGTGCCAGACGGGTAAGAGCGGCCATTCAAGCTCTATCAGACCGAAACCCACATGCTGCGCTGCGTACCAAGGTCAGCAAAGCGCAGAAAGCACCATTTGCAAAATCTCGAGCAATTTCTTCGCCGACCACCGAAGTCAGCCCAAAGATGTCATGCGAGCAAGTCGGGGTGAATGGCAGGTTTTGCCTCAAATTAGTCGTGTTCAGAAAGCGCAACTCTGCAGTAGATTGTGGCAATGTCTAACAGGCCGCTGATTATTCAATAATATGAGACAAAATTTAGGTCTTTACGACGACGCAATCAGTTGCCGTAAACTTTCTTCGGTAAAGGGTTTTGTCAGTTTTGCAGGTGGTGCTGCATGATCAAAGAACGCTGGAGTCCGATAGGTTTCCCGGGTCGATATGAGGACCAGGCGGCACTCCGGATGCAGCCGGCAGGCAAGGTGAAGCAACTCCCATCCGGATTCACCACTGTCCAGATTCAAGTCGCTTATCACCAGGTCCAACTTGGGTTGCTGCTGCAACTGGGCACCGCCCTCTTTGAAGCCAGAGGCCTGAACGACCGTAAAGCCTAAACGCTGCAATGCCTCGGAGGTGGAAGTCAGATAGACAGGATCGTCATCAACAACCAAAGCGGTGCCTGGCACGGTCATCTCTCCGCTTTGTCCGGGTTCCCTGGAGAGTGCCGGAAAACTTAAGGTAACGGTTGTGCCCTGATCCGGCGGCTGCGTTTGAGACTGTATTTTGAGGCTCCCGCCTGACTGGTGCACAAACCCGTCGACCATCGACAGTCCCAACCCGGTGCCGCTGCCATCTTCACGGTTGGAATAAAACGGTTCTGTGGCACGGCGCAGCACTTCCGGGGTCATGCCTGACCCATTATCGCGGACCGACAATCTCGCCTCGTCCTCGCCGCTCACGCGGACGTGGATGCAGCCGCTTCCGCCGATCGCCTGACCGGCATTGAGACAAAGGTTCAGGACCGCACTCTCCAGCTGGCCAGGGTCAACCCTGGCAAACACCGGAGTCTCCGGCACCTCAAAAGACATCGTTACCGATTCCGGCATTCCGATCTCCAGCAGGTCAGCCATGCCCTCAATCAATTGGCCAACATCAGTCACCTGCGGCTCCAAATGCTGTTTGCGGGCAAAGGCCAGCAAGCGTTCGGTCAGAGACACCCCCAGATCCAAGGCAGACTGGATACGTCCGCGCAGATCCTTGGAACTCTCCGCGCCGGCCTCTTCCAAAAGATGCAGGTTGCCCGAGATGCTGGACAGAATATTGCCAAAGTCATGCGCCACTTCGCCGGACACTTTGCCCAAGGCCTCCACCCGCCGGATTTCCTCAAGCCGCTGCTCTACCCGCTTGCGTTCGGTGGTTTCAGAGATCAGCCAAACCTCTTCGCCATTCGGCAAGGGCGAGCGGCGAAGTTCCAGCACATTGCCCGCCGAGTCTATGTACTCTTCAAAGCCGCCGCGCTCACTTGCCGAGGTTTGACGCACAAAGCTGGAACGCTTGATCAAGTCCGCCATATTGGCCTTTTGACCTGGTGTTGCGGCAGGCAGTCTCAGGAGTTTTCGCAGGGTTTCATTTTCAGCTTCTATCCAGCCGCCTGCCGTGGCGATTGCCACCCCGTCCTTGATGTTGCGGAACACCCGCGAGAACAAGGCGTTCTGATGGCCGATCTGCCGGGTGCGCAACTCCAGTTTGCGTGCGCTCTCCCGAAATACCCGGAATGCCGCATAGAGCTGTCCGATCTCATCTTCCGAACCTGGTCCAACCGGCAGCTCGGTCCGGTGATTGCCTGCTGCTAGACGGCGCATCGCTGCAGCAATCAAGTGCAGATTGCGTGCAACATACCGCGACACATAAAGCGAAGAAGAAATCGCCACCAGAAGGCTTGCGGCCGTCAAGGCCAGAAACACCTTCTTGGCAACCTCAAGACTGCTGGAGGTCTCACTCCGCGCTTGCGAAAGCCGTGCCTCAGCCTCAGCTACCTTTGCCTCGGCAAAACTGCTCACGCGCCTGGCTTCCTGCCGGATGCGGAACAAGGCGTTTTCGGCATCCAGCCGTGCCGCCAGGCTCCGATGTTTCAGTACAAAAAGACTTTCGCTGCGCTGTGTTGCCGCTTCAATTTCCGCCAAAGTGTCTTCGTGCATCGGCGTCACGCTCCGCAGGGCTGCATCCCGCTGTTTGCTGTAGCGCTGGCTAAGCTCACCCAATTCGATCAAGGCATTGGCCCGCCCGGCGCCGATTGCACTTGCCGTGAGCTGTTGCAGCGCGGCCCAGACTTCGCGCTCTGCCAGGGGTAAAGCACTGTCACTGGCCAACCGCCGCGTTCTTTGGTTCAACCGCTCCATCTCGCGGTCAATGGAAGCCAGCTCGGCCTGTCGCGCCGTCTGCGGTGCCAGCGCATTGGTCAGGTCGTCGATCGCCAGCCGCAGCCGCGCCACCGGCAGGCCTAGAGCTGCATCGCCCGCCGACAAGGCCTCTATCCGGCTCAGGTTCTGCAGTACTTTCGTCTTTTCCTGCTCCAACTGAAAAGGCGGGAACAGGGCGTATAAGAACGGGGCGGATGTGGCCAGGTCTGCGGTCTCCCGCGAGAGATCCAATGCATCCGAGACTTCGGCCAGGGTCTCCTTGTGCAGCACGTTCATCCACAGCTCGGTGCGGTTGAGCACCAGTATGCCTATGGTGCTCACCAGCATGATCAATCCGAACAGCACCGCGATGGCGGCTGACAGCCGGAACCGGACGCTCAAACGCGGCAGGAAAGACATCAGGGGTGATCCGGTCCGAGATCGAAGATATAGCCCTGAGTGCGCCGGGTCAGCAGGTGCACCGGCTTGGAGGGAACTAGCTCGATTTTCCGCCTGAGCCGCAGAATCAGAACATCGATGGTCCGGTCAACGTAGCGCTCCATATCCGACCCAAGCTCTGTCAGCAGCTCAGGCCGCGGTATCACTCGGTTGGGATTGCGCACAAAGTATTCCAGCAGCCGGTATTCGGCATTGGTCAGCGGCACCTCCTCGCCATCAGCATCCAGCAGACGCCGCGACTGCACATCGACCCGCATGTCACGAAAAGATATTCCCGGCCCGCTTGCGATACCTGGCTTGGCACTGCCATGGCCGTACCGGCGCAAAACAGCACGGATGCGGGCGACCAGCTCGCGCGGATTGAAGGGCTTGATCAGGTAATCATCCGCACCGGTTTCCAGCCCGATGATCTTGTCGATCTCGTCCCCCACCCCTGTCAGCATCACAATTGGGATCTCATAGCGTTCCCGGATGTGGATCGCCAATGTGAGGCCGGACTCTCCGCGCAGGCGAAGATCGATCAGCGCCAGATTCACCTGCGGCGGGTCTCCCAGGGCCATGAACGAGGCAATATCGGGGCAGCAGACCGCCCCGAAGCCACTGTCCCGCACCAAAGCAGAGAGCGTGTCCCGCACGTTTTCATCATCATCAACAATCGCGATGAGCGGTTCAGATTGGTCCCTCTGCATGAAACATCATCCTGTGGCTTTGACTGGCCTCTTTGCTGATCAAAGACCCAGTGATTTGAATCAGTTCTGCGGAGCATGCCAGATTGTGCATGGCTGCGCGCGGCTTTGTAACATTGTTAACAGTAATCCCGCTTTTCATCTGTTCCATTAACAGAACCAGGCTCGCCACGCCGGCCTCAGCGCTCATAGACTGCAAGGATCGGCGCCTTGCTTTTGGGTTTCTTTTCCTGAGGGCCGGCGCTATTAGGGAGGAAAACATGACACCAATTATTACCCGCGCCGCAACGGCTTTGGGCATTCTTTCGGTCAGCGCCTTTGCTGCGGCTGCCGACTGCGCTGACCGCGGTGCATTGGACGAGCTCTACTGCGACGCCAACGGCGATCTGGTTGCAGACACGCCGGCCGATCCGGCAGAGCTGCGCAACCCGGACACGCTGGTCTTTGCCTATACGCCTGTTGAAGACCCTGCCGTGTATGCGGACATCTGGGCGCCATTTATTGCGCATATGGAAGAGGTGACCGGCAAAGAGGTGCAGTTCTTTGCGGTGCAGTCCAACTCCGCCGAAGTCGAGGCCATGCGCTCAGGCCGCCTGCACGTTGCAGGCTTTTCCACCGGCCCGACACCCTTTGCCGTGAACCTCGCCGGCGCGGTGCCCTTTGCCATTATGGGGGCGGAGGACGGCCAGTTTGGCTACAAGCTGCAGGTCTTCACCCAGGCTGACAGCGACATTCAAGAGGTCAAGGACCTGGCCGGACGCCGTGTGGCCCATACCTCGCCAACTTCCAACTCCGGCAACCAGGCGCCGCGCGCGCTGTTCCCAAGCCTGGGAGTGGAGCCGGACAAAGACTACGAAGTGACATACTCCGGTTCACATGACCAATCCATGCTGGGTGTCGTGGCAGGCGACTATGATGCTGCCCCAGTGGCATCCGAAGTTGTGGAGCGCATGGCGGAGCGCGGTCTTTACGACCCGGAAGACGTGCGCATGATCTGGGAAAGCGATCCCTTCCCAACCACCTCCTTCACCGTGGCTCACAACCTGGATCCGGAATTGTCTGAGAAGATCAAAGAAGCCTTCTTCACCTTTGACTTTGCCGACACCAAGTTGGGAGAAGAGTTTGCTGGCGTGAGCAAGTTCATCCCGATCACCTACAAGGATCAGTGGGCTGTCATCCGTCAGATCCAGAGCTCCAACGGTGTGGAATACACTCCGCAGGGTCTTGCAGGCAAATAACGTCCCAGCCAAACCAAGCCCGGGCAGCGCAGGACGTTGACCGGGCCTTTTTTCGGCCCCGCGCATGTCTCAGCAATGACATCACAGGCAAGGCCGCACTATCTCCGAAAGATCGCAATGCTAAAAATATCCAAACTCACAAAACGTTATGGCTCGGGCGATCCTGTGCTCAAAGAGCTGGACCTGACCGTCGAAGGCGATCAGCTCACCTCTGTGATTGGCTCTTCCGGGGCGGGCAAAAGCACGCTGCTGCGCTGCATCAACCGCCTGGTGGAACCGACCTCCGGCACGGTTGATCTGAACGGAACCGACTTCACCGCCCTCAAAGGGCGCGAACTGCGGTCCGCACGCCGCCGCATTGGCATGGTCTTTCAAAGCTTCAATCTGATTGACCGTCTGACGGTGATGGAAAACGTGCAATCCGGCCGTCTCGGCTATATCTCCACCTGGGCCGCGCTCACGCGCCGCTACCCGCGCGAGGACATCCGTCACGCCTATGAGCTAATGGAACGGGTTGGCATCGCCCATTACGCCGATCGCCGCGCGGATGAGCTGTCCGGCGGCGAACGCCAGCGCGTCGGCGTGGTGCGCGCCCTGATGCAGCGCCCCGAAATCCTGCTGGCGGATGAACCCACCGCATCGCTGGATCCCAAAACCTCCGAACAGATCATGTCGCTGCTGCGCGACTTGGCCTCAGAGTTGAAACTGCCGGTGATCATCAACATCCACAACGTGACCGAAGCAAAAGAATACAGCGACCGCATCGTAGGGATGCGCTATGGCCGCATCATCTTTGACGATCTGCCAGGCAAACTGACCAAATCCGAAATGGATGAAATCTATGCAGGCGTGCCTGCCATGGACCGGGCCGAAGCTGGAGCCGCTGCATGAGCACCGCCAAAGACACATGGCGCAAGCCGCCATTCATAACCAACCCGCTTCTGCGCTACGGGCTCTACGGCGCGGTGGCGGCCTATGTCCTCCTTACCCTGGCGACTCTGCCGATCGACTGGGACCGCGTCTCAGACGGCATGCGCCGGGCAGAACGTATCTTCAGCGGGGCCTTTCCGCCCAGTTTTGAACGCTCCGGCCTGCTGATCGGCGGTTTTATGGAAAGCCTGAAAATCGCCATCCTCGCCACCGTCGGAGGCATCCTGCTCTCCGTGCCCCTGGCCTTCATGGCGGCACGCAATATCGCAATCAAGCCGGTCTTCCTTCTGGGCCGCGGCATCATCATCGTCGCTCGCAGCTTCCACCCCGTGATCGTGGCTATCATTTTCGTCAAAGCCGTCGGCTTTGGCCCCTTTGCCGGTGCGCTCACGCTAGTGGTCTATTCAATCGGCTTTGTTGCCAAGCTGCTGGCTGAGCGCATCGAGGAAATCGACTTTGGCCAGGTGGAGGCCATGCGCTCTGTCGGCGCAGGCTATCTGGCCACTTTGGTCTACGCCGTGTTCCCGCAAATCATGGCGCGTCTTGTCGGTCTGGGCATCTACCAGCTCGACAGCAACCTGCGCGCCTCAGCCGTGGTCGGCATTGTCGGCGCAGGCGGCATCGGTGCCACTCTGGCCAATGCTTTTGGCCGGTATGATTATGACTTTGCACTTGCGATCACCATGGTCATCGTCGGTGTCATCCTCGTTTCCGAGGCAATCAGCGGCTTTATCAGGAAACGGATCGCATGATGAGCAGCCATTCTATGCAGCAAAAGCTTGACCACTGGAGCCGTTTCACCCCGAGACAACGCCTCATGCGCTACGGCGGATTTACCCTGACCTTGCTTGCGGTTGCTTGGTCACTCTCCAGCATCAATGTGATCTGGGAGTGGGTCTGGGACGCCCCCAGGCAAATGGGCGACCTCTTCGGGCGCATGATGCCGCCAGACCCCAGCAATCTGCCGTCCATCCTTGAGGCGATCTGGCAGACTGTGAATATCGCCACGCTGGCCACATTGCTTGCCGTCGCCCTTGCCCTGCCTGTGGCCTATATCTCGGCGCAGAACACTACGCCAAACCGGCTTTGCCTCTGGATCGGGCGTTTCATCCTGGTGTCATCCCGCTCGGTCAATACGATCATCTGGGCGCTGCTTTTTGTGGCCATCTTTGGGCCTGGGATTGTCGCCGGCATTGTCGCGATCATGTTCCGGTCCATTGGCTTTTTGGGAAAACTCCTTGGCGAAGCCATTGAGGAAATCGACATCAAACCCGTCGAGGCCCTGGAAGCCTGCGGCGCGTCCAGGTTCAAAATCGTGCTCTACGCCATTGTGCCCCAGGTCATGCCCGCATTCTTTGCGGTGGCGATCCTTCGCTGGGACATCAACCTGCGGGAATCCACGGTGCTGGGGCTTGTCGGTGCAGGCGGCATTGGCATGATCTTGCAAGGGGCCATCGACACCTTCAACTGGCCAGAAGTCTCCATGGTGCTGGTCACCATCCTGGCGCTGGTGGTGTTCGGAGAAGTTGTTTCATCCTATCTGCGCAAGAAAATCCTATGATCTGACAAAGGCGGCCGGCAGCTTCGGCCGCCTTCTCTTATTGGGTACCCTCCTATGATCGACACGCAAAGGGCATTTGCCCGCTACGAGACCCTGCGCGCGGCGCTGCCCGCCGCCACGTTCCCGGCCGCCTCGAAATACGGTCAGGACCTCAGCGATACGGTTGACGACTTTGACGCCTATATCCTTGATGCCTTTGGGGTTTTGAACCGGGGTGAAACCGCCATCGCCGGTGCGGTCAAACGAATGGCCGGGCTGCGCGCCGCCGGGAAGCGGCTGATCGTTCTGACCAATGCAGCCAGCTATACGCGCACCGGAATTCTAGCCAAATATCATCGTCTGGGATTTGATTTTGGGGCAGAGGAGGTAGTCTCCAGCCGTGATGTGGCTTTTGCAAATCTGCCCAAGCTGGAGAAGGGGCTGCACTGGGCAGCCATTTGCGCCGAAGGGGACAGCTTCAACGATGCTCCGGCTTCTGCCAGCCTTCGGGACTTCGCCGAATTCCCCGGCCTGATCGAGCACGCGGGCGGTTTTCTGTTTCTCTCCACCGCCCGGTGGAAAGATCCTGACACCGAGGCGCTGATCACGGCGCTTGCAGCCAACCCGCGCCCCCTCGTTATTGCCAACCCGGATCTCGTGGCTCCGCGCGAATTCGGGCTGACAATCGAACCCGGCATGATCGGTCACCGCATCGCCGAGCGCACAAATGCAGAGGTCATGTTTTTCGGCAAGCCCTATGTTAACGCGTTCAGCGCTGCATTGGCCCGCCTCAACGGCGTCTCGCGCAATCGTATCGCTATGGTTGGCGACACCCTGCATACAGATGTGCTGGGAGGGGCTGCCGCGGGTATCCGCACCATTCTTGTGACGGATCACGGCCTGTTTGCGGGACAGGATGTGATGCCGTTTATCTCCAGCAGCAAGATCCGGCCCGATTGGATTGTTGCGACGACCTAGAGGCTCTGCACAGTCCAACGAATGTCATTGCCGTGTTTTCGATCACTTGACTTGAATCGTTGACTGCGGGCCTAGAACCGCCGCTTTCTGCTCAAACAATCGAAGCCTCCCAGCGGCTTCCTAGTGCGCCTGCGGCGTGGATCGCTCACAATGCCGCCAAATCCCACGACTTTGCACTGGCAGCTTCCTGCGCTTCGCTGAAACTGAAGCAGATCGCAGCCTTGGAAAGCGTTCACTTTGGCCGACAAGGGGCCGCTTTTGGTAAGGCCGGCTGAAGGTTTTGCAGTTGCGGCATACTGGAGGCAGAGCAACTGTCCAATGACTGCATTGGGCTGATAGATTTTCGAAAGGAGACATTCCTACGAGCCGTTGCGACCCAGTCAATAGACCAAGCATTCCGCATACCCTTCGCGATCTTTGGGGGGCTGGACAACCAAGGCCGTTGGAAATGGGGTAAGGCCTTAGAGGGCGGAGTGCGCAAATTAGCGTTGGACAAGAAATTTAAACCGGACGGTTCCCTGCGGTTCATGAACCCAATGCTAGAGCGGGTTCGCTCCGGTATGGTAGATCGACATGGACAAAGCTCCGCCTACGTTGAACGTGAGCGCCTGCGAGGAATTGAAGAGGCCGCCATTGCCACCAAAGGAAAAGAGCATCTACAATCTCTATTAGATAGTGGTATCGGCCCCTCTGAAGCAAAGGTTTTGCACGATATCTTGACCGAGGGCCATGTGGACAACGACAAGATGATGGCTCTTGCTGCACCAATCCGTGAAGCTATTGATGATCTTGGCGCAGAGGCTGCAGAGCTAGGGTTGATTTCTCGTGAATCCTACGAGCGGAACCGTGGCACCTATGTACATCGTGTGTATGAGAAGCACGAGAGCAATGAAGGGCGCTTTGCTCAGTGGGCCACAGGCTTAGGCCGGAGTCGCCGCCGCAAAATCATCGGAGAGCAATTCAAGGGGCGGGGGGTTTATGAACAAGTAAAGACGAACGAGATCTTCAAGACAAATTCGGACTTCTTGGAGGGGCGACGGGGGAAGCCTCAAAATGGTGACAAGATAATTATTCTTGATCGACGCGATACGGACGGCATTGATGCGCTTCCGGGAATTGAGGGGCCAAAGGGCAAGTTGGCTCGACGGGTCTATTGGCCATCTGAAGCCAAAATCCCCAAAGCTCTGGCTAACTATGACAATCGAGGAACGTTTGAGGTTCGCGGCACCCCAAAAGGCAAGGTGACACTGTGGCGAGATTTCTCAAAGGCTGAGCGATTGCAGATGGGGGAAATCATGGATGCGCGATACACCGTGGCCAAGACATTTGCACTCATGGCAGAAGATCTGGCTACCGGTCGGTTCTTTAAGGATATCGCTGAGAATGATGAATGGTCACGGTCGACACCGCCAGATGGGGAAATAGTCGATGAAGACCCGATGCTCAACTCTGGGCTCAAGCGTATGTGGGTTGATCCAAATCTGGACTGGGTCAAGGTACCAGATACCAAGATTCCCAAGTCCGATACTTTCCGATATGGGGCTTTGGCTGGGCGGTATGTTCGGGCAGAGATTTGGCGGGATATGGAGGAGCTTCGCATTCTGCAAACCCCAAACTTCTTCAAAAAAATGATGATGCAGTGGAAGTTGAACAAATCTGCCAGGTCGCCCGTGACCCATATGAATAACGTTATGAGTAATTTCATTCTGATGGACATGGCAGATGTAAGGATCTCCGATCTAGTAGGTGCCCTTCGCGAGTTTGCATTAGATGGCGATACGTACAAGGAAGCTGCTGCTGCGGGCGCCTTCGGGGCTGACATGGTAACGCAAGAATTGCGGGACAATGTGTTGAAACCATTGTTGCAAGAAATGCGGGATGATATGCGCGGTCGCCGTGGAGTCGGTCGGATCGGAACTGGCAAGGGAGCATTTGAAGCCGGAATTGGTCGACTCGGTTGGGTGCTGGATCGAGTTGCCCGAGGGATGAAAACTCTGGATCAGAGAATGATCAACGCCTACCAATTCGAGGATCAACTTTTCCGAATGGCCACCTATATGCGCCGCCGCCAACAAGGTAGCACTGTCGAAGAGGCGGCCGTCGAAGCGCGCGACCAATTCATCAACTATGACATTCGTGCGCCGTGGATCAATGCCGCGAGAGCTACTGTCCTACCATTTTTATCCTACACCTATCGGGCAATTCCAAAGATTGCTCAAACTGTGGCAGAGCGCCCGTGGAAGATGGCCAAGTATTTCGCGGTCTACCAAGGGCTTAACATGTTGGCCTATGCCGCTGCTCCTAGTGAATGGGGCGAAGAGGAAGAACGCGGGTCTCTAGGTGATTGGGAAAGCGGTCAGTCTTGGTTTGGCACCGACCATATGATCCGAATGCCTTATCTGAGCAAAGGGAATCCGGTTTTTCTGAATGCACGACGCTGGGTGCCAGGTGGGGATGTATTCGATATGGGGAGTGGTGACATTCCAGCGTGGCTGCAAATCGGTGGACCGATTGTGATGGCGTTCGAGTTGTATGCGAATAAGCAGATGTTTACTGGCGATGAGATATTCAATGAAATCACCGACACCTTTCCTGAAAGAATGTGGGAGCGTGGAAAGTTCATTTATAAGTCTGCGATCCCGTCTGCTCCCTGGGTGCCTGGATCATGGTACTGGGATAAGATTGCTCGTGCACGAACCGGTGAGGCGCTCCAATGGGGAAACAATGAACCTTACAGTTTGCCAGAGTCTATACTGAGTTCTGTAGGCCTGAAGCTGAAACCCAAAGATGTCGAAGTGGGGTATGAAAGTCGCGAGTTCCAACTAAGTCTTATTGAACGGGAACTTTCGGGACAAGCGAACTTCCTCAAACGACAACTGAAGCGTCGGCTCATTACCCGCGAGGTCTATGACAAAGGGATGGTAACGATTCAGCGCAAAAGAGACAGGATTGAGGAACGCCGTGAAGAACTAAGACGTAAACGGCGCTAATACTCTACAATCCCTGTTCCCCGGACGTAGCCAGAGCTACTGGTGGGGAGTGAGTTGGTTGCGACCCAAACAACTCCTGTTGCCGCTGCCAAGCCGACGATTACCACAACAGTATAGGCCCATTGCTGGTCAATTTTGTCGGCAATGGGTCGCAATGCTGCGGCAACGATGGCAGTGATCAGCATGTAAAATTGAGCCTCCCCACCTGAAGTGGTCCGCCCCTATGTTTAGGAAACGGAGGACGAAGAATGGCAAACAAGCGACCGAAGCCCGAAGAGATTGTCTCGAAGTTACGGCAGGTTGAAGTTCTGATTGGTCAAGGCATGTCTCGTCTTGATGCGATCAGGCAGATCGGCGTTGTTGAACAAACCTATTACCGCTGGCGAAAGAAGTACGGCGGAATGGGTGTAGATCAGTTGAAGGAACTGAAACGGCTTCAGAAAGAGAACGAGCGGTTGAGACGCGCAGTTTCTGATCTGACGTTGGACAAACTGATCCTGACGGAAGCAACAAAGGGAGTGATGGCCGTCTAGGAATTGATCCTGTGGATCAATTCAGGCCCGAACGGGCGGAGCCCCTGAGCCCCGCTCGTCGTCGTGCCTGCATCGATCATGTCCGCAGCCAGCTCAATGTATCTGAACGCCGCGCCTGCCGCGTGCTGGGACAACACCGGTCCACTCAGCGACGCATCCCAAGATGCCGCGCGGACGAGGACAGGTTGGTCGCCGACATGATCGAGCTGGCCCGACAGTATGGCCGATATGGCTATCGCAGGATCGCTGCGCTGCTGAGAGAGGCCGGGTGGTCTGTCAGCGACGGACGGATTGAACGGCTTTGGCGACGAGAGGGGCTGAAAGTGCCAGCAAAACAACCGAAGAAAGGACGGCTCTGGCTGAATGACGGATCATGTGTCCGGCTTCGGCCAGAGCATCGCAATCACGTGTGGAGCTATGACTTCGTCCATTGCCGAACCGACGACGGCAGAGCCTTCCGGACGCTGAACATCCTTGATGAGCACAGCCGGGAATGCTTGGCAATCAGGGTCGAGCGGAAACTGAACTCGACCGATGTGATCGACGTTCTGACAGACCTGTTCATACTTCGCGGCGCGCCCAGTTTCATACGTTCTGACAATGGGCCGGAATTTGTCGCCCAGGCTGTCCGAGACTGGATCGCCGCCGTCGGCGCCAAGACGGCTTACATCGAACCCGGCAGCCCATGGGAGAACGGATATTGTGAAAGCTTCAATGGCCGGTTCAGGGACGAGCTGCTCAACGGAGAGATCTTCTACAGCCTACGCGAAGCTCAAATTCTGATCGAACAATGGAGGAGACACTACAACACAAAGCGGCCCCACAGTGCACTGGGCTATCGCCCACCAGCGCCCCAAACCATCATCCCGATAGATCACAGGCTGATGATGCACTAACAATCAATTTGGACCAGTCAGATGAGGCTGCTCAGGGCCTGCAGGCAACAATCGCGGTGAATTCTGAAAAAATTTTCCGCCTGCAGGTCGACATAAACAGGGCGCAAGCCGCCCTCGATCAAGCTAATTCAGAAATTCAGCAGTCCTTTACGGACTCTCTGGGATCCAAACTCTCCACTTTGGAAGCATCGTTGATAGAATCCTGGGGCAAACCTCGCCTTCTGAAAACCATCAGCTCCAAGGACTTGAGCCACAATTACCCCTGGCTAGCTGGTGCAGTAGGGCCCGAGGAAATGGTGCAACTCAACGTCGCTTATGATGAAGTTGGAAATTACTGCTATCTTTGCGCTAAGCCGGATCCTGCCTCAGACGGAGGCAAACCAACACATGTTCGGTCGCCTGGAAGCCCCTCAGATTTTGAAACGCAGTGGCTTCAGAAGCTTCTTCAAAGTGAAGGCAGTGTGTTTAGGTGAGAAGCCTATTTTTGGCTTGCAACCAAAAAATCGGAAAATTGGCTAGATGTAGCGAAATGAAGAAGAGCTTTCTCTTTGTTGTTTTCTTCAGTCTTTCCAGTTCTGCTTGGGCCTCAGGGATCAAAGTCCGCGATGCCGATACAATTGTCGTCAGTGGAACTCCAGTACGGCTTCAAGGGGTCGATGCTCCTGAACTGAACACCAGGGCGGGTAAAGAAGCGCGCCGCTGGATGGTCAACTACCTTTCTGATCGAAATGTGGAGTGCAGCTTGAGCGGTGAGAGGTCCTATGATCGATACATAGGGGTTTGCTTCGCTGACGGTCACGACATTGGTGCAGAGGTCATCGCAGCAGGTCATGCGCTGGATTGTCAGCGATATTCAGGCGGCCGGTATAGTCACCTTGAAACACCTGCTGCTAGATCGCGAATCCGACGGGCGAAGTACTGTCGATAGCGGAAAGAGCCACCGAAAACTGCGGTACACCTTCCTCATAACCCATTGAAACTTAATAGGCGCGATAGGCGAGGTGCGGTACACCAACTCCATTGAAAACATTGAATTTTTAGAGGGAGTTGGTGGGCGACCCTGGAATCGAACCAGGCGTGCGTCTCCGCGAGGGAGTTACAGTCCCCTGCCACACCTTGCGGCCTGTCGCCCACTAGCAAGTCGCTGTTGACCTGCTGTGAGGGCGTGATTACTAGCGCACCTAAGGGGCGTCAACAGGAAAATCGCAAGTTTTTTATCCTGGCCCAAAATTCCTTTTGCTGGAGAGACCTATGTCCAAGAAACCCACCAAAAAACCCCAGTGGGTGATTGAAAAGGAGCAGAATAAAAAGGCAGGGGTCGACAATGTCTGGCTCTTTGGTCTGCATGCCGTGCGCGACGCGCTGATGAACCCAAATCGTGAAAAGTTGCGCCTTATTGTGACGCTCAATGCGCAAAACAAGCTGGAAGATGCGATCGCTGCCGCTGGAATCACGCCCGAGGTTGTGGACCCGCGCAGATTTAACGCACCACTTGACCCAAACTCAGTGCACCAGGGTGCTGCGCTGGAGGTGAAGCCACTCAACTGGGGTAGCCTGGCCGAAAATTGCATCGGCGCTGAGGTTCCACGGGTGATTCTGCTGGATCGCGTTACCGATCCCCATAATGTCGGCGCGATTCTGCGCTCTGCGGAAGTTCTGGGCGCGAGCGCTGTGATCGGCACCCGGCATCATTCTGCGCCTGAAACAGGTGCCTTGGCCAAAACCGCCTCTGGCGCATTGGAGCGCCAACCCTATCTGCGGATGCGCAATCTGGCGGATACCATCACCGAGTTGCAGAACATGGGCTTTGTCGTGCTGGGGTTGGATGGCGAAGCTGAAGACACCATCGAAAGCTGCCTGCAAGGGCGCAAAGATCTGCCCGTTGCCCTAGTCCTAGGAGCGGAAGGGCCGGGTCTGCGGCAGAAAACCAAGGAAACGGTGGATCATCTGGTGAAAATCGACGCATCCGGTGGATTTGGCTCTCTCAACGTCTCAAATGCGGCGGCAATTGCCCTATATGCTTCTAAGGAGCGGAGCTAACAGGAGCGGGAGGTCGTCCAACATGGCGCATTGCAGCATTTCCGGAGGTAAGATCCTCAACTGTTGCTATTGCGGTGTGCAGGCGACTTTCGTGCCGAGCGGCCTGTCTGCTGGGGCTGGGGTGACCTCTCTGGTTTGCAGCGCCTGCGGTGCCCCTCTGGCAGCGCAAAAGGCGCGGCCACTGGCCCCTGGAAAGGGTGCGAGCCTGCCTGAAGGGGCCAAGATTGGCGCATCGAGTGTCCGGGAAGGCAAAGCGAAAAAGGTCAAATCCAAGGGAAAGATCAAAAAAACCAAGGCCCAGAAGGGCAGCTATGCGAAGGTTTCAGTCCAGAAACCTCGCAAGAAAAAGAAAAGCCTGTTTCAGAAGGTTTTTTCGGAGGCTGTGGATCTTGTGGAAGACATCTTTGATTAGGCTGGTTTGATTAGGCTGGGGGTGCGAGATCCTTCCGTTAAGGTAAACCTTCGATCACAAACGCGTAATCCACCTAGGAAAGTTAAAGATCTCACGGCAGATTGGCAGAGTTCCAAATTCTGATTGCGGAGTCGATTTGTGATTTTGCGCCTTTTTGCGGCCCTTCTTGCTGCTTTCACCTTCTTCGGGCCAACAGAGTCCCGTGCCGAAATGCCGATTTTTTCGGAGCAAAACGGATTGGCCATTGGTGGCTATGATGTTGTGGCTTTCTTTGATGAGCAGCATGCCATGCGCGGCAATAGTGCACATGCCCTGATGTGGAAGGGTGTTGTCTGGCATTTCGCAACTGCTGGAAACCAGGCAAGGTTTGAAGCCAACCCGCGCGCCTATGCCCCTGTTTTTGGTGGATATTGTGCCTATGCGATGGCGCGGGGGTATCTGGCAGCAGGAAATCCTGAGCTTTGGGTGATCGAGGATGGGGAATTGTTTTTGCTCAATAACTCTGCCGCGCATGGGTTGTGGCAGCAGGATGCCACGGCCCTGAATGAAATCGCGCGGGAAAACTGGCCCAGCGTGTTGAGAAAGTAAAAAAATCTATCACGAACCTGCGATGAGATCTTTTTTTCAACTGTTGCCATACTACATCAAGTAATGACTGCGGGTTGGAACCTCCGCAGCATCTACACTGTCCCTCGTTCCATACCTTGCGCCCGGAATGCCCTCCGGGCGCTTTTTTCTTGCAGGGAAGGCATTGCTAGGCAAAACCGGACAGAAGCCTTTGCCCTAAGCGACATACACGCGAGATGGGGGCGGAGGGGAAAACCTGGTCAGGAGATGTGATGCCAGACTATAGCGATGTCCTGCTGAAGCAGGTGCTGCAAGAGGTGAAGCGGGTGGCAGTGGTTGGGGTTTCGATGAACCCCATTCGCCCCAGCTACTATGTCGCCCGCTATCTGAGCCTGAAGGGCTATGAGGTCGTTCCGGTCAATCCAGGGCACGCGGGCAAGATGTTGTTCGGCCAGGAGGTAAAGGCGCGCCTTTCGGATGTAGAGGGTCAGGTCGATATGGTGGATATTTTCCGCCGCTCCGAAGCGGTGCCGCCGATCGTGGAGGAGGCTTTGTCCTGCTTCCCCTCCCTCAAGGTGGTCTGGATGCAGATTGGGGTTGAGCATGGCGAAGCCGCAGCTCTGGCAGAGGCGCGCGGTGTCACGGTGATCCAGAACCGCTGTCCCAAAATCGAATACCAACGGCTTTTCGGCGAGCTGCGCATGGGGGGCTTCGCCACCGGAATTATTTCTTCCAAGCTGTAAAGGGAGGCGGCGAAGCAGGGGGGCTCCCGCCTGTTCCAGCCGTCCTGCCGGACAGCTTCACAGTTGGGCCCGGCGCCGCTGCGCGGCGTGCAAAAAGTTCGCTGAGAAGCGCTTCAGGGGCAGAACTGCCCTGAAGCGCCTGGGCAAGTATTTGCCGCTCTCAACCGCCTCAAGGGTGAACCGCGCCTTTGGCGCGGCCGCGGGGCGGCCCTTGACCCATTTGAGACCTGACGGGGGACCGTAGGCTTTCGCGGGGGAAGGAGGTGAACCTAGAGACCGGTCTAGCTTTGCGGGCGGCTGGCCTTTTCGGCAATGCCGCTGAGGCCCTGGCGCTCGGCCAGAACTTGCAGAACCTGATCCAGGGTCACATCGCGCGCCGCCAGCATCACCAGGAAATGGTAGAGCACATCGGCACCTTCGGAGGCGAGCTTTTCCTTGTCGCCCTTGACGGCTTCGATGATGGCCTCAATCGCTTCTTCACCGAATTTCTCGGCACATTTTTCCGGGCCTTTGGAGAGCAGTTTTGCGGTCCAGCTGCTGTCTGGATCAGCTCCCTTGCGGGAGTGGATTGTGGCTTCCAGGTCGTGGAGAATGCTCATGTCAGCCTCATCGGGATACCAGCGGCGGCCATATGCTCTTTGGCCTGCTGAATTGTGTATTCGCCAAAATGAAAGATAGAAGCGGCCAGCACGGCGGAAGCGCCGCCCTTGGTGACGCCTTCGACCAAGTGATCTAGGTTGCCAACCCCGCCGGAGGCAATCACCGGCACATCGACGGCATCGGAGATCGCCTTAGTCAGGGGCAGGTTGAATCCCGCTTTTGTGCCGTCGCGGTCCATGGAAGTCAGGAGGATCTCCCCTGCGCCCTTGGCCACTACGGTGCGGGCAAATTCCACCGCGTCTATGCCAGTTGATTTACGTCCCCCATGGGTGAAGATCTCCCAGCGGCCGGGTTCCACGGTTTTGGCGTCGATGGCGCAGACGATGCACTGGCTGCCGAATTGATCGGCTGCCTCGGCAATCACATCGGGATTGGCTACAGCGGCGGAATTGAAAGAGACCTTGTCGGCGCCAGCCAGCAAAAGCGCGCGCACGTCTTCCTTGCTGCGCACGCCACCGCCCACGGTCAGGGGTACAAAACATTGTTCAGCAGTGCGGCGCACCACGTCGAACATAGTTCCGCGATTCTCATGGGTGGCATGGATGTCGAGGAAACAGATCTCATCTGCGCCGGCCGCATCATAGGCCTTGGCGCTTTCGACCGGGTCACCGGCATCGCGCAGGCCAACAAAATTAACACCTTTGACAACACGGCCATCGGCAACATCGAGACAGGGGATGATACGGGTTTTCAGCATGGCGCTTTGCCTTTCGCGTGCTGCTCAGGATCCTTGCTTGGAGTGGGTACGAAAACAGAAGCGAAAGAGCAACCGTTCTGTCGTGGTTTGGGGCGCGGATCATGAATGTGGTACAATTGCTTTTGGGTCTGATTGCAATGGAGCGTGAAGATGCAGGAGTTGGTGAAACGGTCCTTGGCCGGTGTTGTGCTTGGTTTGGTGTTGGTCGGAGCGGACCAAGCCCGGGCCGGAGCCTTTATGACGGCGGAGGAGATGCTGGAAGTGATCCCAGGTGCATCGCTGACCGGCATTTCGAATGAAGATTTTGAAACCCGTTGGGTACAGCGCTATGAGCGTGGTGAACGATCCGGCATAGCCCAAGGGCGTTTTGGAGAGCGGAGCTATGCCTCTCGATGGTCGGTGCGTCGGGATCTGTGGTGCGAAGACTGGGGATCTGGTTCAGGGTGCTGGCGGCTGAAGCGTATAGACGGAGCAACGCTGCAACCCTACAGGGGGAGCGAGAAGTTACCGAATGCTTGGATGATCCTGCATCCTGCAGAGAGCCAGGAGTGAGGCTGAACCTGACCGATTGAAGGCCCTGTTCGCAATGCAGCGCGGCTTGAGATGAGCCTAGCTGGCGTTCCTGATCCTGCCCATGGCATCGCGTACGATCAGAATGTGAAAAGGCATGACCACCGCTAGGTAGATCCGGCCCAGGAGGTTGTTGCGATGCACCCAAGTGGCCATATGTATCATCCCGTCCTGCTGCCTGATGCAGATCCGAAAATCGAGGTGGTTATCATCAGCCCCAAGAATGATCTCACTCTCATCCTGATAGGTGACGGGAAAAATCGCGTTCTGACCGGCATCTGCGACGTCGGTTTTCAAGCCAAGCGGGCGAACAATCCGGTTGCGAAGCGACAAGAGCGCCCTTGCCCAGCCGGGCATGGACAGGCCAACTTTGGCAGCCTGTTCCGGGTCTAGGCCGCTGTTGACCGCATAGCCATCGATGAAATCTCCCGGCTGAACCTGTGACCAGAGGTGCGAGTTGCGGGGAAGGGGCGTCGTCTGAATCTGAGGCATGGATCTGTCCTGTGCGCGTTTCCAGCACAGGATGATCATGTCGAGAGGCAAAGCGCCAGGGGCGGAATGTCGCGCTTAAAGAGGGGCGCGGTTTGCCCCATCCTGTCTACGGGCAAGCCTCTCCTCTCAGAGGGCTTAGCCCTGTCTTACATAGCCAAGGATCAGCCTTTCAGAAGGTTCAGCGCCTCACCAAGATCAATCGCTCCGTCGTAGAGCGCGCGGCCGGAGATCGCGCCGTTCAGGGGTGCGCCGCAGGATTTCAGCGCCTTGAGGTCCTCAAGTGACGAAACTCCACCGGAGGCGATCACCGGAATGGAGACCGCTTTGGCCAGGGCCGCGGTGGCCTCGACATTAGGGCCCTTCATGGCGCCGTCGCGCAGGATATCGGTGTAGATGATGGCTGCAACGCCCGCGTCTTCAAAGCTCTTTGCCAGATCTGTCACCATGACATCGGTCTCTTCGGCCCAGCCCTTGGTTGCGACCTTGCCGTTGCGGGCGTCGATGCCGACGGCGACCTTGCCGGGGAATTCGCGTGCGGCTTCGCGCACCAATTCGGGGTTCTCTACCGCGACCGTGCCCAGGATCACGCGAGCCAGGCCCTTGGTGATCCAGCCCTCGATAGTCTTCATGTCGCGGATGCCACCGCCAAGCTGGGCGGGCACTTTGCACTGCTTCAGGATCTCTTCCACCGGGGCGGCATTGACCGGCTCACCCGCAAAGGCACCGTTGAGGTCAACCAAATGCAGCCATTCGCAGCCTGCGGCAACAAACTCCAGCGCCTGGGAGGCAGGGTTATCGTTGAACACGGTGGTTTTGTCCATGTCACCATGCAGAAGGCGGACGGCCTGGCCATCTTTGAGGTCAATCGCGGGGTAAAGGATCATTTGCGCTGCCTTTGTCATCAGGGCCGGGGGATCCGGCCGGATCTGTCAGCGGTGTTTTGCACAAGGCGGGGCAGGATTGCAACGCGACCCAAAGTCAAGCTTGCTTGAATCCGCATCCATGCGTCACTCTGACCAAAAAAATGGGAGAAGACTTATGCGGAGAATTCTGACGACGGCTTTGGCTGCTGGATTTGCGGCTTTCACATCTGTTGGTATGGCGTTGGCTGATCCGGTGCTGGGCACCTGGCAGACGCAGCCGGATGATGGCTCTTACGCGCATATCAAAATGCAGAAATGTGGCGCGGCTATCTGTGGCAAGATCGCCCGGACGTTTAACTCGGATGGTGAGTATCAATCCCCCAACATTGGCAAGACCCTGGTCATCGACATGGTTCCCGGTGGTGGTGGCTATTATGAGGGCAAGGTCTGGCGTCCCTCGAATGACAAGATTTATGTGGGTAAGATGGACCTCAGCGGCAAGAAGCTGGCGCTGCGTGGTTGCGTTGCCGGCGGGCTGATCTGCTCCAAACAAACCTGGACCCGCGTGGATTAAGGGGGAGCCCTACGAGCAGGGGTTGTTAGAAATTCCTAGAGCAGCCCCAGTTGCACCGGGATCGGAACAAAGCCGCGCCTGATCGCCTGATCGCGCAATAGATCAAAACTCTGGCTGGCCTCGGCGTGGTTCAGGAAGTAACCGCGCCGGAGCTGCCCACCGGCGGCACCAATCGGGCCTTTGGCTTGTTCCAGACACCATTCCCCAAAAAGCGTCTGGCTGAGCCGCAGCACGCAATAGCGATGATGACCTTCGATATGGTCGAATTTTTCCAGCCGGATCTGCACGAAAGGGTCTTTGCCTGTTTCTTTTCAGGGCCTCTCTATGCCTGCAAGCGGCGGCGCTGTCCATCTTCGCCTGCATCTGTTCGAGGGGAGCAAGATCAAAAAACGGCTGCCCCTTTGCTGGGGCAGCCGCTGAAACTGAAAGTTCAGTTTGGCGGGGGGAGGTTAAACCGCCCCGGTGTACTCGCCACGTGCGGGGTAGTCATTGGCAATGGCAAAATCCAACGCGCCGACCAGCTCTGAGAAATGCGGGCGTACAAAGGGCATGGTCTGGGTCGAGCCATAGTAAAGCGTCTGCTCAGGTGTCACCATGAAGAGGCCGGGTTCCGAGAAGAGGGCAGGCTCTTCGATTCCGATGGAGGTCTTGCCGCGAGAAGTTGAGATGTAGAGCCCCCATTCGCGGGCTTTTTCCAGCGACAGATCATAGGCGAACCGCAGAGCGCTGGCTTCGATCTTATCCGCCATCGCACGGGTGCGTTCCTCACCATCCGAGGAAATGGCGACACAGTTGACGCCGCGCTCGGCAAAATCAGCAACGCGCTTTTCCAGCTCTTTCAGATATGTGGCGCAGAGCGGGCAATGCAATCCACGATAAAAGCAGACCACGGTGCCACGGCTGCCCTCTTCGCTGGAGAGGTCAAAGGTCCCGCCACCAAGCAGGGGCAGGTTAAGGTCAGGGGTCTTTTGGCGTGGGGTCAGCATTGCTGCGCTCCTTACATGGTGGATATTGGATGGTGAGTGTTTCTTGCTCCCCTTGTGTCAGATTTTGAATGCTTGAAAATCCGAAAAACCAAACCTAAAATCTGATATTCGGTGGTTTTGAAGGAGATATATGGTGGATCGGCTCACCACACTGATGGAGCGTTTCCAGCTCAGCGTTTCGCCTGCCGACCGGGTAGAGGCCAATCTTCTGGCACTTGGCGATCAGGAACAGCCGACCTGCCTTAAGTTTTATCCCCGTGGCCAGGCCGACTATGGGGGGCAGAAAGACCTGTTGTTTGCCGCCCGCGTAGATTGGGTTTCGGGGCACAACCCTTTGATGTCGGCTCTGCCGAAGATGGTGCATTTTGATCTGAGTGCGAGCGGCGATACGCTGGATCTGGTGCAACTTATGCTCAGCGAGGCGCGGGTGCACCGCTGTGGGGCGCAATCGGTGATCAACCGCCTTGGTGAAGTACTGATGGTGCGGCTCCTGCGCAATCAGATCGAGCAGGGCGCGACAGAACCCGGTCTGCTGGCTGGGCTGGCAGATGCGCGGCTCAGCCGGGCTATTGTCTGTATCCATGACCACCCTGGGCGACTCTGGTCCAATGGGGATCTCGCGGCAGAGGCCGGGCTATCGCTGTCGCGCTTTTGTCAGCTATTTGCCGCAGAAGTCGGGGAGACGCCGATGGGGTATCTGCGGCGCTGGCGCTTGACCCTGGCGCATCAGGACCTGGGGCGAGGGGACCGGGTGGAGGCGGTGGCGCGGCGCTATGCCTATTCCTCCCCCGAGGGGTTCACCCGTGCCTTTCGTAAAGCCTATGGCCTGGCGCCAGTTGCTCTGCGTCAGGCGGTTGGCTAGGGCATGGGCTGGGCCTGCGAGACGCAGACTGCCGCTGCGGTTTAACCCGTGTAGGTCGGAACGAGGTGGGGAATCTGGAAAGTGGCAGGGATGTGAAAAAGGGCGCTTGTGCGCCCTTGCTCCTTGATCTGTCTTGCCCTCAGGGCGTCCAGGTCAGGAAATTGCCAATCATGCGCAGCCCCACATCCTGGCTTTTCTCCGGGTGGAACTGCATACCCAGCATGGTGTCGCGTCCGATCACCGCAGTCACATCACCGGCATAGTCCACATGGGCCAGCCGTTCGGCGTCATTCTGCGCCTTGAAGTGATAGGAGTGCACAAAATAGACGTGATCGCCGGATTTGATCCCGTCAAAAATTGCATGGGGGTGGTCAATTACCAGATCGTTCCATCCCATGTGGGGCACTTTCAGGTTGGTATCCTCTGGGGTGATCTTCACCACATCACCCGAGACCCAATCAAGCCCGGTTGTTTCCTGGTATTCCAGACCCCGGCTCGCCATCAGCTGCATGCCGACGCAGATGCCCAAAAAGGGGCGCCCCTTGGTCTCGACCGCCTCGACCATGGCATCATAGATGCCTTTGTGGCCACGCAGCTCTGCCGCGCAGGCCGGGAAGGCGCCGTCACCCGGCAGCACCAGCCTATCGGCCCGGGCGACAACATCCGCATCCGAGGTGACAACGACCTCACCTGCGTCCACTTCCCGTGCCATGCGCTGGAAGGCCTTTTCAGCGGAATGAAGATTTCCCGATTCGTAGTCGATGATGGCAGTCAGCATGGGGCGATCTCTCCAGGTGGTCCGGTCTTGACCTCTCTTGAATGATGCAAAAGGTCAAGACCACAGGAGGGGCAGGGGTTACTTTGCGGCAGATGCTGTGTCGATATCCCGGCCAATTCCCCGCAAGAGCGCCATGACCGGAAGGAACAGCGGGTGGTGATCCGCACTGCCATCTGATGGGCCAAAGGTGCCCGCAAGAAACAGATGCGAAAACCCGTGGATCAGCGACCAGACCTGCGTTTCAATGACCCTCGGCTCCGTGCCTTCTGGAACGAAGGGGGCGCAGGCAGCGCGCAGAACCCCGTAAGCAGTGGCATCGCCTGGGCTTGGGGGCTCTTCGAACCGATCCATCGGGCCACAGCTGAAGATCAGGTCAAAGAGGGCAGGGTTTTCCACTGCAAAATCCAGATATCCGCGGCAAAGCGACAGGATATGCCCCTTTGGGGATTGGTCGCCGGTCTCGCGCGCCTGGATCATCTTGTTGCGAAAGCGATCGAACCCTTCGGCGGCGATGGCCGCGCGCAGGCCGGCGAGCCCGTCAAAGTGATGCGCCGGAGCGGCATGTGAGACCCCTGCACGGGCAGCACAGCGGCGCAGGGTCAGCGATTCGGCGCCGCCCTCATCCAGAATTTCGATGCCCGCGCGGATCAAGGCGGCCCGAAGGTCCCCGTGGTGGTGCGATTTTTTATCTTTGGCTTCAGTCATTTGGTGGCAAGGGTAGCAGTTAACTTGACAGTGTCAATCTGATCTGATTTTTACTATGTAAAGTTTACAGTGTCAAGTTTGGGGGAGGCGAAATGACCATGCGTGTTTTGGACCTGTTGCGGGGTGTGTTTTTCTGGCTGCTCTGTGTGCTGATTGCACTGGCCTCCTGGCGGTTCCTGGTTCTGGGGGTTGAGGTCTCTATGCCCTTTGTTGCCTATCACGCAGGCGAACGCCCCTGGAGTTTCTTTGCTCATATTGGGCTTGCGCCCGTGGCATTGGCATTGATGCCCTTTCAGTTCTGGAAGGGGTTGCGGCAGCGGCGACCTATCCTGCACCGCTGGATCGGACGCAGCTATGGTGTGGCTATTTTGCTCTCTGGCTGTGGCGCGCTGATGATGGCGCTAAACTCCACCGCTGGGCCTGTCGCCGCCTCGGGCTTTGCGGTCCTGGCACTGCTCTGGTTGGGGACAACCGGCCTTGGGATCTTTGCGGCCATTCAGGGTCGCTACCTGGATCACCAGCGCTGGATGCTGCGTTCTGCGGCCCTGACCTTTGCGGCGGTGACGCTGCGGGTCTATCTGCCCTTTCTCTTTGCCACATTAGGCGAAGAAAGCGGCTATAGCCTGGTGGCCTGGGCCTGCTGGGTTCCCAATGCACTGGTGGCGGAATGGTTGATCCGCCGGAGTGCAAAAAAGCCGGTTGTCCAACCGGCTTGATGCGTCTCGTTTTGATGGAATTTGGGGCGTTCAGAGCGCCCCTTTGGTTGACGGGATGGCATCCGCTTTGCGCGGGTCGGTCTCAACCGCCAGACGCAGGGCGCGGGCCACGGCCTTAAAGGCGGCCTCAACAATGTGGTGGCTGTTGAACCCGTGCAATTGGTCGATGTGCAGAGTGATGCCGCCATGGGCCGCCAGCGCGGTAAAGAACTCCCGCACCAGCTCGGTGTCAAAGGTGCCGATCTTCTGGGTTGCGATCTCGACATTCCAGACCAGAAAGGGGCGCGCTGAAAGGTCCAGCGCACAGCGTACCTGGGCATCATCCATCGGCAGGTGGCATTCTCCGTAGCGGCGGATGCCTTTCTTGTCGCCAAGCGCTTGCGCCAGGGCCTGCCCCAGAGCGATGCCCGTGTCCTCCACCGTGTGGTGGTCATCGATGTGGTAATCCCCCTTGGCGCGGATCGTCATGTCGATCAGGGAATGGCGCGCCAGTTGGTCCAGCATATGGTCAAAGAAGCCAACGCCGGTCTGATTGTCGTAGGAACCGCTGCCATCAAGGTTGATCTCAACCGTGATTTCGGTCTCGGCGGTCTGACGGCTGATCTTGGCGCTGCGCATGGCGATATCCTCTGTGTTCTGCGCTAGGCTTATAGGGCTGGTCTGGGGCTTGGCTCAAGCCCTAGCGCACGCGTGAAGGCTCTGGTGTTGCCCGGAGGGGCTGCGGCCATTGCGCCCAGGCGCCGCGCGTGTCAGCTTGGGTCACAAATCACCCTTTTCAAAGGAACAAGAGCCGCCCATGTCGACCTGTGTTTTTATCCAGATCCGCTGCAAGCCCGGCACCACCTACAAAGTGGCAGAAGAGATCGCCCTACGCGAGATCCACTCGGAGCTTTATTCCACCAGCGGTGAATATGATCTCCTGATGAAGCTCTACATTCCGGGGGATGAGGATGTTGGGAAATATATCAACGACCATCTCCTGGTGATCGAGAATATCGAACGCTCTTTGACCACCATGACCTTTAAGGTTTTCTAGGCCAATCAGGCCCATGAATAGCGCCAAGCCTGCGTGCAACAATAGAAAACGCCCCGGAGCACCGGGGCGTTTTTTGTTTCAGGCAGAAGAGTTAAGCTTCAAGCAGGCCCTCGGATTTGAGGCTGTCATAGCTGCTGTCCAGCGCGGTTCCTACGCGGGCGAGCATGTCGTCGACTTCAGCTTTGGTGATGATCAGGGGCGGGCAGAACGCCAGCGCATTGCCGGCTACCGCGCGCAGGATGACACCATTGTCCTGGCAGGCCTTCACGGTGGCTGCGCCGCCCTTGCCACCGGCAATGGTCGCGCCTGTGGTTTTGTTAGAGACCAACTCCAGTGCTGCAATCAGACCTTTGCCGCGCACTTCGCCCACAAGCGGGTGATCGGTGAAGATTTCACGAAGTTGGGCCTGCATGTATTCGCCGACCTCGGCCGCATGATCATAAAGATTGTCGCGCTCATAGATTTCCAGCGTCTTCAGCGCGGCGGCGCAGGCGGCGGGGTGGCCGGAATAGGTGTAGCCATGGCCAAAGACGCCAACTTCGTTCGAAGGAGCCACCATTTCCTTATACATCCAGCCGGGAATGACCGAAGCGGAGATCGGGAAATAGGCTGAGGAGAGCTGCTTGGCGAAGGTCATCAGATCCGGCTTGATGCCCATGGTGGTGCAGCCGAAATCCGCACCGGTGCGGCCAAAGCCGCAGATCACCTCATCCGCCCAGACCAAGATGCCGTATTTGCGCAGCAACTCCTGCAGCTTCTCATAATAGCCGTCGGGCGGGACGATCACGCCGGAGGCGCCGGTGATCGGCTCCACGATCATTGCTGCAATGGTATCGGGATCCTCGGCCAGAATCTGATTTTCGAGGTTCTTCAGGATACGGTCGACAAACTGCGCCTCGGTCTCATTGCCCTGACGGCCGGTGTAGTAATGCGGTGCATCGGTGCGAAGGATGCTCAGCGCCTCAATCGGGGCATCAAAATGCGCCAGGTTTGCGGGCAGGGAGGTCAGCGAGCCTGCTGCAACGGTAACGCCGTGATAACCGCGCTCACGGGTGATAATCTTGCGCTTTTGCGGCTTGCCGATGGCATTGAAGTAATAGCGCAGCATCTTGTAATGGCTGTCATTGGCGTCTGAGCCTGAGTTGCCAAAGAAGAAATAGGCGTCCTCGACCGGCACCATTGATTTTAGTTTTTCCGCCAGATCGATGATCGGCTGATGGGTCTTGCCGCCAAAGGTATGGGAAAAGGGCAGGGTGTTGAGCTGCTGAGTGATCGCGTCGATCACCTCCTTGTTGTCATAGCCCAGAGATGTGCACCACAGACCTGCCAGGCCTTCGATGTATTTGTTGCCCTTGTCGTCAAAGACATAGATGCCTTCGCCGCGTTCCAGACACATCTGTTCCGTCGCGGTGAGATTGGTGGTGGGGTAGATGACTGGGGCCATATCTGCTTCCTCCTGCACTCCGGTTTTGCTCCTGGGATGACCGGTGAGATTCGTCCAAAGCCGGGCGTTCCCGGCGGCTTTGCATTAGCATTGGCGGTTTTTTCAAAGTAGGTCAAAGGAATTTGATCAAAAAATCCTAACAGTAGTCCAGCCCTTTGCAGAGCAATGGAAATGAAGCATGAAAAACAAAGGGATAAGAAACCAAAAGGCCGCTGTCGCAATGCGCGCAACGGCCTTTTCAGATCCCGATGGAGCGGGCGAGGCGATTCGAACGCCCGACCCTAACCTTGGCAAGGTTATGCTCTACCCCTGAGCTACGCCCGCGCTGCCATCTGGTAGGGTGGGATTTAGGAAAAACGCCAAAGGAAGGCAAGAGGCAAAAGCAAGATCAATGTCAAAAAGTGTTCGATAGTTATGCCCAACTTGTCATCTCGGGAATTCTACGTTTCCTAATTTGTGCATAACCTTTCCAGGCATCTTTGGCGCTCCTTCCCCCAGATAGAACTAGGCTACCCTGCAATATGGCGTGCATGTTCGTTTCGGGTATCTCTTTTGGGTTGAGGGGGGCACAGCTGCGGATTAAGGTCCTCGCTGTGTTTGACACCCATGCATTTATCCAAACACATTTAATCAATTTGTAGAAAGGGCTCCCAATGCCTACCCCCTTGCAAAAAACTCTTACTTCATTTCTGCCAAACTGGATCGAAAGTTTTGCACAAAGCGTAAAATCTGAAGCTCCAACAGAAGATCAGAACGCCGCCAAAGCAAAAGATATCGAGGTGATTGAGTATAGGCTTGCAGCCGATGGTGACACAATCACAGGTGGGGCGGACGACGATCACCTGTCAGGAACCGATGATGATGAATTCCTGATCGGTCTAGGCGGAGATGATACACTCCAGGGCGGCGCTGGTGATGATGATCTGGACGGTGGCGAAGGGGATGACTTTCTTGTTGGTGGAACCAGCACCGGAGCGGGCAGCGGTGAGGACACCCTAAGAGGTGGCGCTGGAGAAGACACCCTGATGGCTGGTCTTGAAGGTGGCTTGTTGCAGGGGGGCGCTGATGACGATTTGCTCCTGGGTCTCGCAGGCGACGATCGAATGGAAGGTGGGTATGGAGATGATGTATTAAGAGGAGCGGCCGGTGAAGATGAGCTTTTTGGAAACTCGGGTCATGACGAACTCTTGGGGGATGATGGCAATGACTATCTGAGTGGTCACACCGGCGATGACACCCTAGTGGGAGGACGCGGTCGCGACAGTTTGCGTGGCGGCCAAGGCAATGACTCTCTACGCGGCAATGCTGGCAATGACATTATTGATGGCCATGAAGGCGATGACACCCTCTTGGGGGACCGGGGCCACGACACCCTTTCGGGCGGCGCTGGTGATGACTATTTGCACGGCGGCGAAAGCTCTGACCTGCTCCTAGGTGGGGCAGGTGACGATTCGATGGTCGGTGGCGTGGGGAGCGATACCCTCTATGGTGGGGAAGGCAATGACAGAATTGAGGTCAATACCCATTCATGGAGTAGTCGAAATACAGGAAGTTTTGTCGATGGTGGCAGTGGGAATGATTCCATCAGCGGAGCGATTGGTGACGATACGCTCTTGGGTGGAGATGGGGATGACACCATTAGAGGCGGTTCTGGGGCTGATTCCATAGATGGCGGCAGTGGAGATGATAGATTGTTTGGGTCCCGCGGCTATGGGGATAGCGAAGGGATCCTGATTACTGGTGGCTCAGGAAACGATACCATTTTTGGAGATGGAACAATCCACGGCGGGACCGGTGATGATAGTATTGATGGGGGTTACCGTCAGGATACCATCTATGGCGGCGAAGGTAGTGACTATATTCGAGGTGAGGGCGATGATGACCTGATATTCGGCGGTGATGGAGATGATGCCCTGCGTGGCAATGGAGGCGATGATACCCTTTACGCTGATAGCGGTTCGGACACCTTGATTGGGGGTGCGGATGATGATCACCTCTATGCGGGTGACGGTTCTTCATTGCTAACAGGTGGTGAGGACGCAGATACCTTCTACTTTGGCAGCAATGAAGGGGTTTCTCGGATTACGGATTTCGAGGTGGAGCTGGACGCCCTGATGGTTTCGGATGGGGGAGACTATGTGCAGCTCAGCGCGTCGGACCTCACCCAGGAAGGCGACCATGTCGTCTATTATGGGCAATCAGACCCCACGGTTGCCTCTTCGGCGCCTAGCATCATGTTCATCGAGAACGTTACGATTCAGGAATTGCTGGATAATGATGTAATCCTGTCCTAACTCTCTGAAAGTTTAGGGCCAAGGGCAGCGTCCAAACTGCGACGCTGCCTTTTTTGTTGAGCGGCTGAGCTTGCTTGCTTCAAACAAATGGACGCGACAAGTCGGGGAATCAATCAAAGATCGCTGTAGGGGGTAACTTTAGAAAATCATCAAGCTCTAGTGGAAAACGACTTTCGGGCTTAGGCTTTTTTTGCGAAAGCAATTGCCCTGCCATGGCTGTTAGTACAACCAATCCGTTGGTGGATCTCAGCGCGAGAGGAAAGCGAAATGCCAAGACTAGACATGGATTTTTGAAAGTGGGCTTCAACGTGACTTTGAGTTGTCAGCGTCATTTTACCTGATGGAGCGGGCGAGGCGATTCGAACGCCCGACCCTAACCTTGGCAAGGTTATGCTCTACCCCTGAGCTACGCCCGCGCTACCATCCGGTGAGCGCTGTTTAGGGCTTTCCGATTTGCGCCGCAAGTGGAAAATGACGGGAAATTTCTGTTGCCCAAGGAAATTTGGCCCAGGCGCGTCTGGGCGAATACTGTATTAGCTGGCTTCATATAAGGGCGGGCACTGCACTTGGGCCCTAGTCCAGATGATGCCTGGACTGTTGCACCAGACGGACATGATAGTCGCTTTCGATCCGGCAAGAGATGAATGCACCCGAGGGGCAGGAGGGCAGATCCAGCGCCTTGATCAGCTGCGCATCCTTTTGCCCTTCTAGCAACAGGATACGCTCACGGGCCAGAATATCGCGGGTTCCATGGCCCCCATCCGCGCGGATGCGGCGCATGAAGTCCTTTTGCTGGGCGACGGCCTCAACCACGTCGCGGGGAATGGGTTGCCTTTGGATTAGGCGAAACAGGTGGGCCATACGCTCGTTGCCGGTTTCACCTGCAAAAATCTGTTCTACGGCTTGGTCATCGGCATTGCGCCAGAAATTGGCCGGATAGGGATGATCCTTGAAAAGCCAGAGGATATGTTTGAAACCCTCGGCAGAGATGCTGCGCTTTGCGTCCTTGTTCTGCCCGGCAGTGAGGTAATCACGCCGCGCAACGATCAATCCCAGATAGCAACGCGCCCGCACCTCATCAGCAGCGACCAGCATACAGACAGAGTCGAGAGCCTCGGTTGGGATCATCCAGTTGCCGCCCATCGTATGTTTGATGTCCACGTCTTGACCCAGGATCAGGGTGTCGAGACGCCCCTTGCGCAGTCTCAGGAGTGCTCGCAACTCAATCTCCACCCGAGTGCCGATATAGGTCTTTTCGGTCTTTTCCAGATCCTCATAGGCGCGCCGCCCGGTCTTGGGCGTCATGATCACATCATCGATGCACTGTCGCAGCATCTGCGGCACATCGTGCTCCAGCGCCAAGGTGCCGCCAGCACGTGCGGTGATCTCGTCGGCCAGCGGGGTGAGGACCGCGAAATCCAGATGACCCGGCAGGACAAGGCTGTTTGGGAGTTTTTGCTTCATGGCAGGTACCGCCTGGCTGATAGGCCAGGCAGCGCCCGTCCCGCCCCCCCACGGGGCGGGCGCTTTACGCCCTCCCCGCGCGGGATGGGCGCTGCCTTCCACACCGTTTTTGAAAAGTCCGGCTTAGGCCCGCACAGCATGAAGTTTCGGCTTGGAAATCGCCGCCTTCAATTCTCGCGCCACGGCCTCTGCCACTGGGGGCGGGAAGGCATTGCCAACCTGACGGTAGGCATTGGTCTTGGCACCGGTGAAATGCCATTCATCCGGAAAACCCTGAATGCGTGCCACCATGCGCACGGTGAGCCGCGGCATATCATTGTGAAACGGATCCGGAGCCTCATAGGCGATTGTGCGCCCTTCAACACCCAGTGCAGCCCAGGCACGCCGGGCACGGGTTGGGCCCAGATCCGGACCACCGTGTTTCTTGGAGCCACCCACAATAGTGGGTGCAATCTCATCCGCCTTTGCGGCCCATGCCTCTGCGCCGCGCCAGCCGCGTTCCTGCATTAGGTCCAGCAGGGTTTCACCAACTGTGCGTGGGTTATGCGGCAGGGGTTCGGGCCAGTTGAACTGACCGGAGAACTCTTTGCGCAGGGCCACAATGGCAACACGCGGGCGCAACTGCGGGACCCCATAGTCAGAGGCATTCAATAGCCGCCAGTCGGTCTCGTAACCCAGTTTTGTCAGCTGCTTTTTCAGCTTCTCGCGGTAGTCGTGAAAGACCGCATCGAGGAAACCACGTACGTTTTCGATCATTACCGCGCGCGGACGGGTGGCATCTACAATCTCTATGGCATCGTCAAAGAGGTTTCGCTCATCCTTCTCGCCCAGCTGTTTTCCCGCAACGGAGAACGGCGGGCAGGGCAAGCCACCAGCCAGGAGGTCGATCCCGCGGTAATTTCCTGCAACCTCTTTGAAATTGCGCACGTCCTCTTCCAGCACATTCCAGGAGGGGCGGTTGTGGCGCAGGGTGGCACAGCAGTGCTTATCGATCTCCACCAGCGCAGTATGGTCAAAGCCTGCCTTTTCCAGCCCAAGGGCCTGGCCGCCTGCTCCTGCACATAGTTCCACCGATGTCAGCATTCTATTCTGCCTGCCCGCTTTTCGTTCTTGCTCTGTTCTTAGGTGGAAAGGTGATTCCACGCAAGGCTCTCTGTCGGGCAGGTTATGCGGAAATCCACAAAAGCGAAAGGCCGCCCCGAAGGGCGGCCTATTCGTTTCCCGATGGAGCGGGCGAGGCGATTCGAACGCCCGACCCTAACCTTGGCAAGGTTATGCTCTACCCCTGAGCTACGCCCGCGCTGCCATCCGGTGAGCGGTGAGATAGGGCTTTGGCCGCAGAGCTGCAAGGGTAAAAATGGGCTGTTGCGAAAAAAAGTTCAAAGAGAGCGACGGAACTGCGTGAGCCATGCGTTCCAGGACCAATGACAGGATTCAAAAGGGCATTTTGACATGGCACGTTTGGCAGCAAAACAATCAGATCTGGGTCGATTTGTCCTGCTGGGGGCCGCGATCTTTCTTGGCGGTGCGGTTCAGGGCAAAGACCTGATGGGTGAGGGGAAGCCTCATGCCAGAATGGAGCCGCATGCCGCTGTGGAGGCTCAAACCGCGTGGCCTGCTGTTCCGGAGATCACGGGAGAGAGGGCCTCTGTTTGGAAAGCTATTTGGGGCGGTACCTGTCCCGAGGCGGAGGAAAAGAAAACCACTGGTTCTAGCTGGAGCTGAGAGCCACCCCTCTTGGCTTGAGAATTGAAAGCTGCAAAGAAAAACGGGCGCCCAATGGCGCCCGTTTCTACTTGGTGTGAGGGGTGGGTTTATTCAAGCTCGATCAGCAGGTCCTTGGCGTCGATCTGTCCGCCCGCCTGCACATGCACGTCTTTCACCGTTGCGCTGCGTTCTGCGTGCAGGCCTGTTTCCATCTTCATGGCTTCGATGGTCAGGAGCATATCGCCTTCGTGCACTTCCTGGCCTACCTGCACTGCGACAGAGGCGACAACGCCCGGCATTGGCGCGCCGATGTGGTTCGGGTTGCCCGCTTCGGCCTTGGCGCGCTGCTCGGTGGTGGCTTTGACCAGGCGGTTGGGGACGCGGATCACACGCGGCTGACCGTTGAGTTCAAAGAAGACCTTGACCTCACCCTTTTCGTCGGTCTCACCAAGTGCCTGCAGACGGATCTCCAGGGTCTTGCCCGGATCGATCTCGGCGGTGATCTCTTCACCCGGTTCCATACCGTAGAAGAAGGTCTTGGTTGGCAGGGCCCGCACTGGACCATACTGACGGTGACGGCCCATGTAGTCGAGGAAGACCTTGGGATACATCATGTAACCGTTCAGATCCTCATCATCCACCGCCTTGCCTTCCAGCATCTGGCTCAGCTCGGCGCGGGTCTCTTCCAGATCCACCGGCTCCAGATGGGCGCCGGGGCGCTCCAGGTTGGGGGCATCGCCCTTCAGCACCTTGGAGACGATACTCTCAGGGAAGCCACCGGGAGGCTGGCCCAGGTTGCCGCGCATCATGTCGACGACGCTATCGGGGAAGGAGACTTCGGTCGCGGGATCCTCGACCTCGGTGCGAGAGAGGTTCTGGCTGACCATCATCAATGCCATGTCGCCCACCACTTTGGAGGAGGGGGTCACTTTGACGATGTCACCAAACATCTGGTTCACATCGGCATAGGTCTGGGCGACCTCATGCCAGCGCTCTTCCAGACCCAGGGAGCGCGCCTGCGCTTTGAGGTTGGTGAACTGGCCACCGGGCATCTCGTGCAGGTAAACCTCAGAGGCCGGGGCGGCGAGGCCGCTTTCAAAGGCGGCATATTGCATCCGCACCTGTTCCCAGTAGTCTGAGATTTCGCGCACTTTAGTGATGTCGATGCCGGTGTCGCGGTCGGTGTTGCGCAGACCTTCGATGATCGAACCCAAGCAGGGCTGAGACGTCCCGCCCGAGAAGGCATCCATGGCCGCATCCACAGCATCAACACCCGCATCCGCTGCCGCCAGAATGGTGGCACCGGCAATGCCAGAGGTGTCATGAGTGTGGAAGTGGATTGGCAGGCCGACTTCTTCCTTCAGGGTCTTGATCAGCTGACGTGCCGCGGCAGGTTTCAACAGGCCCGCCATGTCCTTGAGGCCCAGAATATGGGCGCCGGCGGCTTCCATCTCCTTGGCCATACCAACATAGTACTTCAGGTCGTACTTGGCGCGGTCGGGATCCAGGATGTCACCGGTGTAGCAGACAGTACCTTCGCAGATCTTGCCGCTTTCAACTACGGCATCCATGGCGACACGCATGTTCTCAACCCAGTTGAGGCTGTCAAAGACGCGGAAGACATCAACACCTGTCTCTGCCGCCTGGCGCACGAATTCCTGCACCACATTGTCTGGATAGTTGGTGTAGCCAACGCCATTGGAGGCACGCAGCAGCATCTGCGTCATTAGGTTCGGCATGGCCTCGCGCAGGTCGCGCAGGCGTTGCCAGGGGCATTCCTGCAGGAAGCGATAGGCCACATCAAATGTCGCACCGCCCCAGCACTCAACCGAGAACAGCTGGCTGAGGTTCTGCGCATAGGCAGGCGCTACCTTGATCATATCGATGGAGCGCATACGGGTCGCCAGCAGGGACTGGTGACCATCGCGCATGGTGGTATCGGTGAGGAGCAGCTGACGCTGTGCCTTCATCCAGTCAGCAACAGCCTGGGCCCCCTTCTGCTCTAGCAGATTGCGGGTGCCATAGGGGGTGCTGGCGGGTTCCACCTGAGGTGCGCGCGGCGCTTTCAGATCCGCAGCAGGGGCTGCGCGGCCCTCTGTCTCTGGATGGCCATTGACGGTGATGTCGGCAATATAGGTCAGGACCTTGGTGCCGCGGTCGCGCCGTTTGGCAAATTGGAACAGCTCCGGCGTCTCATCAATGAATTTGGTGGTATATTCATTGTTGAGGAAGGTCGGATGCTTCAGCAGGTTTTCGACAAAGGCGATATTGGTGCTGACACCGCGCACCCGGAATTCGCGCAGGGCGCGGTCCATGCGGGCAATTGCCTTTTCCGGGGTCTGAGCCGAAGCCGTGACCTTGGTCAGGAGAGAGTCATAGTAGCGGGTGATTACGCCGCCCGCATAGGCGGTGCCGCCGTCCAGACGGATGCCCATGCCAGTGGCCGAACGATAAGCGGTGATGCGGCCATAGTCGGGGATGAAGTTGTTCAGCGGATCTTCGGTCGTGACGCGAGTTTGCAGCGCGTGACCAGTGAGCTGAATGTCACTCTGGGCGGCCTTGCCTGTCGCCTCGGCGATGGTCTTGCCCTCGGCGATCAGGATCTGCGCCTGAACGATGTCGATGCCGGTAACTTCCTCGGTGACGGTGTGTTCCACCTGTACCCGTGGGTTCACCTCGATGAAATAGAACTTGCCATCGTTCATATCCATCAGGAATTCGACGGTGCCGGCGCATTCATAATTCACATGCTGGCAGATCTTGCGACCCAGATCGCAAATCTCGGCGCGCTGCTCTTCGGACAGATAGGGCGCAGGGGCGCGTTCAACCACTTTCTGGTTGCGGCGCTGCACTGAGCAGTCGCGCTCAAAGAGGTGGTAGATCTCACCGTGTTTGTCACCGAGGATCTGCACCTCAACGTGACGGGCACGGGTGATCATCTTTTCCAGATAGCCTTCGCCATTGCCAAAGGCTGCTTCGGCCTCGCGGCGGCCTTCCAGAACCTTTTCTTCCAACTCACTCTCGCCCTGGATCGGGCGCATGCCGCGACCACCGCCGCCCCAGGAGGCTTTCAGCATCAGGGGATAGCCAATCTCGGCTGCTTCCTTGCGGATCGCGTCCATGTCGTCGCCGAGCACTTCTGTCGCAGGGATGACAGGCACGCCGGCAGCAATGGCAACTTTGCGGGCCGAAGCCTTGTCGCCCAGGGCGCGCATGGTCTCGGCCTTGGGGCCGATGAAGGTGATGCCGTTGCGCGCACAGGCATCCACAAAATCGGGGTTCTCCGACAGCAGGCCATAGCCGGGGTGAATGGCATCGGCACCGCTCTCTTTGGCGACGCGAATGATCTCATCGATCGACAGATAGGCGGCCACAGGGCCCATGCCTTCACCGATGCGATAGGCTTCATCCGCCTTAAAGCGATGCAGCCCCAGTTTATCCTCTTCGGCATAAACCGCGACAGTGCGCTTGCCCATCTCATTCGCGGCCCGCATCACGCGAATGGCAATCTCGCCCCTGTTCGCTATCAGGATCTTTTTGAAGTCAGTCATCTTGGCTCCCCCGGGGTGGTGCTTGGTTGGCGAAGTGTTAGGTGCATATTAGGCGATGGTATACCCCCAGTTCTGGGTATCTGCGGCATGATTGCGCTCTCATGCGTCCAATTTCCGTCAGTTTTGCTGCACCTGCGACATAATGGCGTGCATTTTTCGCGAAGAATTGTTCTCATTCTGCACAAAAATTAGGCAAAGCCTTTTTTGATCGAATCTTAGGTCACCGGCTTTGACATATTCAAAGGAAGGCGAGAAGTGACGGCGGGGAACATCCGAACCGGGAAATTTGAAAAGTCAGGCCTTTTTCATTTGTATCATCATGTTAAGGAATTGGCCGCAGGCTGTAACGAAAGAGTGCGCATTTCAACTTTGCGTATCTCTGTCGGTTTGATGAGGCCTAGCTGTCCCATGTTCGCCTCCAGATCCTTGCGCAGGATGTCGCAGAGATGGGTCAGCCCCTGATCCCCTAATGCTGCGAGTGCAAAGTGTGGCGCGCGGCCTAGCATCACAAAATCCGCACCCAGCGCCAAAGCACGTAAAATATCCAGACCTGTTTCCGCGCCGCTGTCAAAGATCAACGGCAACGCGCAGGCTTTGCGAATGGCAGGCAGCATCTCGATTGATGCGGGGCTGGCGTCGAATTGCCGCCCGGCATGGTTGGAGACCCAGAGGGCGTCGACGCCAAGCTCTTGCAGCCTGGAGGCATCTTCCGGGCGCATGACGCCTTTGATGACCAGCTTGCCCTGCCAGTTTTCTCGCAGCCATTTGACGTAATTCCAATTAGGGGAGGTTCGCAGCAAATACCCTATATGTGCAGTCGAAGAACGCGCATTGTTTGGTCCAGAGACATATTTATCAAGAGTGCGCATATGGGGCATGCCGCCCTCAGCCCGGTGATGCCAGGCCATACCCAGGGCCCAGGCGGGGCGCCGCATGACCTGTGCCAGCAGGCGTGGCGTCAGGCGCGGTGGTTGTGTCAGACCGGAACGGGTCTGACGCTCCCGGCGGGAAGCAACCGGAACATCGACTGTCAGGATCAAGGTGCCAAAACCCGCATCGCGCGCGCGCTCCAGCATGTCCCGGCGTATCCCCTCATCTTTAGGGGGATAAAGCTGGAACCAGGCATTCTCTCCGAGATGCGGGGCCAGATCCTCAGGGGACTGGCTGGCCACGGTTGAGAGGCAGTAAGGGATCTGTTCCTGGGCGGCGCATTTGGCCAACCGGGCCTCTGCGTTTGGCCAGACTAGCCCGGACATTCCGATTGGGGCAAACCCAAAGGGCAAGGCGCAAGGCTTGCCCAGCAAGTCTACTGACAAATCACATTCTTGCGGCCCGTGCAGAATGGAGGGAAGGAACCCAATTGACGCGAGAACGGCTCGATTTCGCCCTTTGGTCGCCTCACTGCCAGTGCCGCTGTCCAGGTATTCCCAGACAAAGGGGGGCAGGCGCCTGCGCGCCTGCTTGCGTAAATCAGAGAGAGCTGGAAAACGCTGATGTAGGTCCATGCCCGACATTGATAAGTCGCCATCCGGGAATGGCAAGCTGATTGCAGCTGCATCGTCAAACCAGTGCAGCCGCGTTTGCCCTGGTTATCCTTACCCGTTCCAAATTCCGGGTCAGCAAGTGGATTATTCAGCTGCGAAACCATGATCGGGTTTTGGGGGGCCAAAAAACTCGGCATCAGACGAGGGGTTGCGTGCTTCAGGACTGCTGCCTGAAGCAATGCAGATTTGATTTCGCCCTTTTGCCTTCGCTTCATAAAGCGCCTCATCCGCTGACCGCAGCAATTCTTGCGGCATCGCGCCATTTGCCGGGTAATGCGCGACCCCAAGCGAGATGGTAATCCGTGGCAAGGATTTATCGCCATAGCGGACCACGATGGCCTCGATGGACTGTCGCAACAATTCCGCCTTGGTCATGACGTCTTCACGAGAGAGCCCGGGCAGGATCAATGTGAACTCCTCACCCCCAGGGCGGCAGGCAATCTGATCACCTTCGCAGGTTTGCTCCATGACGGATCCGACCGCGCGAAGCACCATATCCCCGGCGTCATGACCATGGTTGTCGTTGAACTTCTTAAAGTGGTCCACATCGACCGCCACCAAGCTGAGTGTTTTGCCAGAGTGTTGGCTGCTGTTTATGAACTTGCGCAGGGAATCGTTCATATGGCGGCGGTTGAACAGACCGGTCAAAGGATCGCGGACCGACTGGTCCTGCAGTTGGTCACGCATGCGCACATTGGCAATCGCCATGGAGATTTGTTCGGCACACATCTGTGCCAGTTTCCGGCATGCGCCAAATTCATCAAATGCGGTTTGTCTTGCGCGCAGATGCATCAGGCCTACTGTCTCGCCATGGGCAAGGATCGGGAAACAATAATAGGGTCGACCGTCGTGGGGCTCAGCATGTTCGCAGACAAAGGCGATCTCAGCTGAGCCAAACTCGTAGGTGCGCCCACGGCGCAAGCCCCAGCATTCTTCTGAGTGAATATGGTCCTTATGTGAACCACCGTTCCAGCTGGAACAGCCGTCCAGCACGTCACGAGAATTCGAATAGACATAAATACTGCCCTCTGAACTGGGCAGGATATGCGTCATAAAACGAGCGACCATATCAAAAAGCTCATCTAGAGAACGGCTGGACTGCAGCCATTCATTGAGCTCCCCCAAGAGCTGGACCTCGCGGGCCAGCCGGAGTTGCTCATTCATAATTTCGCGCTCGCTCTCGTTGCGGTCGTGCACTTGCTTGAGGCGCAGACGATTGGATTTGAACACCATAAAGACAGCAAAGGAGAGTGCTATCATAGAGATGCCAGTCAGTACCGACAGAGACATGCGAGCGCGCTGGATAAAGGTGGCACGGCGCTCGGTGATGTCAGTGTAAAACTCGATTGCACCATCGAAATGGGCATTGTGCATAAGGGGCACATAGACAACTGCGACTTCACGCGTTTCATCAGAATTCAGATCCGCAACATGTAGCGCCATGCCATCAATCTCATTCTTCAGGCGGCGTTCATGTTTGTAGTAGACATCCCCTTTGCCGACCACGGCATCAAACAGACTGCGGGTTTCAAAATCACCAATTTCGTCGGTCCGCGTGGACCAGAAAATCATCCCGTCTGGCGTATAGAGGCGAAACCGATAGATGTCTGAAGCTTCGGGTAGCAGGGATAGAAACCGTGCATCAGATGGGGTAACCGAACCCTCATTAAAGGTGGTCTCTGGATCCTCCAGTTGCAGAACCACGCGACGACGCCAAAGCTCCGCTTCTTGCCGGATATCTGCTTCGAGCATGCGGTCAACCACGGGGGCGGGGACCGCGAGTATCGCCCAAACGCTGCCGACGCCCATCGCACCAAAAAGTAGAAGCAATGCGAGGCTGCGTAGCTGTTGTGCAAGGTTCTGCTTAAATTTTTCGGTCATTGCGTTTCCACCATAGGGAGAATCCCTATTGAACAGAGACAGCCTTTCTATCAGGTTACGGAGTGATAAAAGTACCAGAAAAGTGACTAAGGGTCGCGAGGTTTACCTAGATAAGTTGAATCCAACTCTCGCCAAAATGTAGCTTGCCCCCGTGGCTGCGAGGTAACTTGACTGCAAATTGCTGAAGAAAATGTAACTATGTGCAAGAGGGAGAAAAGCCCTGCAGCGCGAGGCAGGAGCAATCCGGAAGCTAGGCTCTGGACCCATTGATTTGGTTGCGGTCTCCGCGCGATCTTGATTCAAGCTCCCAAGCTTTAGGGGGCGTGATGAGCAATCTTTTCTGGCTGACTGACGAGCAGATGGCGCGGCTCCGGCCATACTTTCCGAAGAGCCATGGCAAGCCACGCGTCGATGATAGGCGTGTTCTGAGTGGCATTATCTTCATCAATCGCAATGGCTTGCGTTGGAGCGATGCACCAAGGGAATATGGTCCGCCCAAGACACTCTACAATCGCTGGAAACGGTGGAGCGACATGGGCGTGTTTGCTCGGATCATGGAAGGGTTGGCGGCGGAAGCCGCTGATCACAAGACCATCATGATTGATGCCACTTACCTCAAGGCTCACCGCACGGCTTCCAGCCTGCGGTTAAAAAGGGGGGCGTGGCAGGCTGATTGGCCGAACAAAGGGGGGGATGAACACCAAGCTGCATGCGGTCACTGACACCAACGGTCGTCCGATCCGCTTCTTTATGACGGCCGGTCAAATCAGCGACTACACCGGAGCCAGGGCTTTGGTCAGCAGCCTGCCATCAGCCGATTGGCTGTTGGGAAACCGCGGTTATGACGCGGACTGGTTCCGCGAAGCCCTTGTAGATAAGGGGATCAAGCCCTGCATTCTAGGGCGGAAGTCACGCGACAAAACCATCCGATATGACAAGCGGCGCTACAAACGACGCAACCGGATCGAGATCATGTTCGGACGCCTGAAGGACTGGCGTCGTGTCGCCACCCGCTATGACAGATGCCCAAAGGTGTTCCTGTCAGCCATAGCACTTGCAGCCACGGTCTTGTTCTGGCTGTAAATCAATGAGTCTGGAACCTAGGGGCTCAACTGCTCATGACCTCCAGCTATCATGCTGGATTCACACGATGAATATTCTCAGGCGATTTGCGCAACAAAGCCCAACCAAGCCAGTTTCGCAAGTTCTAGCTTTTTGAGTTTCCGTAGCTTTCTTGTGGTCGCCGATGTAGGGGCTATGGCGCTGGCAAGAGTATGTCGCGGTTTCCTCGCCTTCTCCAAGGTTCCGGAGCCCGTTCATATATCTCGCGGCGTTCCATCCATGCCTTTGTGGTTGATTGGCGTGGAAATTGGTGTGGCAGCTGAAAAATTGGTTGCCTCTTGCGTTTTAAAATTTTTTGCGCCTTATAGGCGATGCGTCCGTCGGATAACTTGCGCTCTGCAACCGTTCCCATGATGCGCCTGTTGCTGGGTGTGCCGAGAAAAAGTTGGTATGCAGCGAAGGCGTAACTTCAAACGAGAGGGGGTGTAGATGCTCGCATATCGGCGGTGAAAACCCGAAATCGCACCCGGAATTGAGTGCGAAATTGGGTGGCGTATTTGAAATTTAAGAGTTAAACGCTCTTTCTGTGGCTGATTTGTAACCGGATTGCGGGCCACGTTAAATATCCCGCTAAAGAGGTCAGGATGTGAAGGACCCCCTTTCGCTTGGCCGAATGGGGGTTTTTTGTTGCGCGAATAGCGCAGGAGGACACAAGATGAGTGAGAACTGGAACAAGCGTACCAAACTGGTGCATGGGGGCAGCCGCCGCAGCCAATACAATGAGGTGAGCGAGGCGATCTTTTTGACCCAGGGCTTTGTCTATGAAACGGCTGAGCAGGCAGAGGCACGGTTCATTGAAACCGGACCGGATGAGTTCATCTACGCCCGCTATGGCAACCCAACCGTGGCGATGTTCGAAGAGCGCATCGCGCTGCTGGAAGGGGCAGAAGACGCCTTTGCAACGGCCTCTGGTATGGCTGCTGTGAGCGGCGCGCTGACCTCATTGCTGAAGGCTGGGGATCATGTGGTTTCCGCCAAGGCGCTTTTTGGTTCTTGCCTTTATATTCTGGAAAATATCCTGGCCCGATACGGGGTTGAGGTGAGTTTTGTTGACGGAACCGACCTCGATCAGTGGCGTGCTGCAATGCGCCCGGATACCAAAGCGGTTTTCTTTGAAAGCATGTCGAACCCGACGCTTGAGGTGATCGACATTGAAGCGGTCTGCAACATCGCACATGAAGTGGGTGCCACGGTTGTGGTGGACAATGTTTTCTCGACGCCGGTTTTCTCACGCGCGATTGAGCAGGGGGCCGATGTGGTGGTCTATTCGGCGACCAAACATATCGATGGGCAGGGTCGCGTTCTGGGCGGTGTGGTTCTGGGGTCCAAGGACTATATCCGAGGCACGCTGGAACCCTATATGAAACACACAGGCGGTAGCCTCAGCCCCTTCAGTGCCTGGACCTTGCTGAAGGGCCTAGAAACCATTGATCTGCGGGTGAAAGCACAGGCGGAAAGTGCGTTGAAAATTGCCGAGGCCCTGGACGGTCATCCGCAGCTGGAGCGTATGATCTATCCTGGTCTGCCAAAGCACGCCCAGAATGCGCTGGTGCAGCGCCAATTGGGAGGGCAGGGCGGCACCGTTCTGTCCTTGGATCTGAAGGGGGGCAAGGAAGCTGCTTTCAAGTTCCTCAACGCGCTGAGCATTCCGGTGATTTCCAACAACCTGGGTGATGCCAAATCCATTGCCACCCATCCGGCAACCACCACTCATCAGCGACTACCCGATGAGCAGAAGAACGAGCTGGGGATTACACCTGGTCTGGTGCGCTTTTCGGTTGGTCTGGAAGATAGCGATGACCTGATCGCGGATCTGAAGGCTGCTCTGGAAGCGGCCCAGTAACAGCGGGTCAGTTGTTTGTTTCTGCGCCAGTTGCTTTGGGCAATTGGCGCAGAGGCTTGAGCAGGGGCGTGTCACTCCCCCTTTGAAACAGTAGGTGTCGCAGGGAGAGGCCTGTTTTTTGACGGTTCTGTTTTGTATTCTGCCGCGCAGCGCTGTATGACGATTGCCCTGTGCTCTTTATACTGGGCAGCCTGAGCAAGGGGGATTGCGCCGATGAACGTGCATTCTGGTGAAATTGACGAAACGCCTGACCGCGCCGCAGCTGAGGCTGCGCTGGAGCTCCTGCGCTCTTGGGCTGGTACCGCAACCGAGACGGAAATTGCCCAGTTGGAGCCTGCGGTGGCGCGGCTCTTGCCTGGCCGCGAAGTGGGAAACTACCCTGATCTTTCGCGGAACTACCCTGAGGATTTCAAATCAGATGAGGCTTATCGGGAAACTCTACCGGATCTGCAGAACGGACCATCCAGTCTGATCCGTGGGGCCAAGGAGCAGATTCAGCACGTCGGAATTTCCAACTTTCGCCTCCCGATCCGCTTTCATACCCGTGATGGGGGCGATCTGATGCTGGAAACCAGCATCACCGGATCCGTTAGCTTGGAACCGGGCAAGAAGGGCATCAATATGTCCCGGATTATGCGCACCTTCTACAAGCACGCCGAAAAAACCTTTAGTTTTGAGGTGATGGAGGCAGCGCTTGACGACTATCTGAGCGACCTTGGCAGTCTGGACGCACGTATTCAGATGCGGTTTTCCTTCCCAGCAAAAGTCCAAAGTCTTCGTTCCGGTCTGAGCGGCTACCAATACTACGACTTTGCGCTGGAATTGGTCGATCATGATGGTGTGCGTGAGAAGATCATGCATCTCGACTATGTCTATTCCTCGACCTGCCCCTGTTCGCTGGAGCTATCAGAACATGCGCGGCAATCGCGCGGGCAGCTCGCAACGCCACATTCGCAGCGCTCCGTCGCTCGAATTTCTGTCCAGGCCGACCCGGCGGGGGAGTGCCTCTGGTTTGAAGATCTGATTGATCATTGCCGTGCGGCAGTTCCAACTGAGACGCAGGTCATGGTCAAACGCGAGGATGAGCAAGCCTTTGCTGAATTGAACGCCGCCAATCCGATCTTTGTCGAAGATGCTGCACGTCTTTTCTGTGAGGTTCTGCAAAACGACACTCGAATCGGTGATTTCAGAGTTGTCGCCAGCCATCAGGAAAGCCTGCACAGCCATGATGCGATTTCGGTTCTGACCAAGGGGCAGCTGTTTTCCAGCACCAGTCTCGATCCGCGATTGTTTTCTACACTGATCCATCAGGGCTAAGTAGGCGGCGGAGCTTCGCTTTGGGGCCATTGCCGCTTACTCGGACTTGACAGTTCCTTTGCAGAAGGCCAACCCTCAGCACATGTTGGATTTTCGCCCGGTTGGATATGTCATTGGCCTTTTGGTTGTTATCCTGGGCATCTTGATGTTTTTCCCCTTTCTGGCTGACCTGTTTGAGGGGCGGGGGGAATGGCCGGTGTTTCTGGAAAGCGGTGTCGTAACGGTCCTGCTTGGGGCTATGTTGGCGCTGACCTGCGGCAATACTGCCCACCAAGGATTGACGATCCGGCAGACCTTTCTGCTGACAACACTGGTCTGGGCGGCCTTGCCTGTTTTTGGTGCCATTCCCTTTATGCTGGGGGTAACGGAACTTGGCTTTACCGATGCTTTCTTTGAGGCGATGTCGGGGCTGACCACTACGGGTTCAACGGTTCTGTCGGGGCTGGATGATCTGCCACGCGGAATTCTGCTGTGGCGCGGGATTTTGCAATGGGTTGGGGGTATCGGCATCATTGTCGTGGCCATGGTGTTCCTGCCAGAGCTGCGCGTTGGCGGCATGCAGATCTTCCGGTCTGAGTCTTTTGACACCTTTGGCAAAATCCTGCCTCGAGCGCAGGCCATCGCAAAACAGATTTCCCTTATTTATCTCGGCCTGACCTTGGCTTGCATGTTGGCGTATCTGGTGCTGGGTATGGGCGGTTTCGATGCCATGGTGCATGCGATGACCACTATCGCTACCGGTGGTTTTGCCAATTACGATGCTTCCTTTGGCGCTTTTTCCGGTGTCACGGAATATGCGGCAGCCCTGTTCATGATCCTCGCGGCTCTTCCATTTGTGCGCTATGTGCAGCTGCTGAACGGGCAGTCGGAGCCGCTGTTCAGAGACAGTCAGATACGCGTGTTCCTTTTGACCCTGGGCACCTTGGTGCTTGTTGCGGCCGTTGTGCTCTACAATTCTGCAACGCATCAACCCGAAGGTGCTTTGCGGGCAGCTTTGTTCAATATCACCTCGATCATGTCCGGAACGGGCTATGCCAGCGCAGATTACATGCAATGGGGCAGCTTTCTGGTGATGATCTTCTTCTTTGTGGGGATGATCGGGGGCTGTGCGGGATCAACGGCCTGTTCCGTAAAGGTGTTTCGCTATCAACTGCTCTTTGCCTCTATCCGGGTGCAGATCCAGCGCATCCGTTCCCCCCATGGGATTTTTGTGCCTCGATTTGAGGGACGCGCCATCGGACCAGATGTCCTAAGTTCGGTTATCTCGTTCTTTATGCTCTTTGTTGTCACGATGGGCATCATTTCTTGGGCGCTGGCCCTAACGGGGCTCGATTTTGTGACCTCTGTCTCGGGCGCTGCAACCGCACTGGCAAATGTGGGCCCAGGCCTGGGAGAGACCATTGGCCCTGCGGGCAATTTCTCCTCTCTGAATGACGTCGCAAAATGGATCCTGAGCGCGGCCATGCTTATCGGCCGACTGGAGCTGACGGCAGTCTATGCGATTTTGACCCTGCGTTTCTGGCGGGCCTGAGTTTCCGGGGCCTCCTGCGCTGGCGGAGCGGTTGTCTCCTCCTCGCTGAAGAAAGCTGCGGCGGATTGACCTTATTTGTGAAATAGGCGCTGCTGGATTGTATCGGGACATTGCCTGCCCTTGCCCTGACATAGCCTGTCGCCTATGACGCGGTGATCGGAATCAACGAGCGCACGGAGACTTATGCCCATGCCCGTTCTAGTAATGAAATTTGGCGGCACTTCTGTTGCCAACCTTGACCGTATCCGCCGCGCGGCAAAACGCATCGGCGTTGAAGTTGCGAAGGGCTATGACGTCATCGTCATTGTCTCGGCAATGTCGGGCAAGACCAATGAGTTGGTCGGCTGGGTCAATGAGACCTCGCCGCTGCATGATGCCCGCGAGTATGATGCCGTTGTGTCTTCGGGTGAGAATATCACCGCGGGTCTGATGGCGCTGACACTGCAGGAAATGGATGTTCCGGCGCGCAGCTGGCAGGGCTGGCAGGTGCCGTTGAAAACCACCTCTGCCCACAGTCAGGCACGTATTGAGGAAATTCCAACAGAGAATATCAACGCCAAGTTTGGCGAAGGCATGCGTGTTGCTGTTGTGGCCGGTTTCCAGGGCATCAGCCCTGAAGGCCGTATCACCACACTGGGACGTGGCGGCTCTGATACCACAGCTGTGGCTTTTGCCGCGGCTTTTGAAGCAGAACGCTGTGACATCTATACTGATGTAGATGGTGTTTACACCACGGATCCCCGGATCTGCGACAAGGCACGTAAGCTCGACAAAATCGCCTTTGAAGAGATGCTGGAACTGGCCTCTCTGGGCGCCAAAGTTCTGCAAACCCGCTCAGTCGAACTAGCTATGCGGTATAAGGTCAAGCTGCGCGTTCTCTCGAGCTTTGAAGAACAATCCGACGAGGCCGGCACGCTGGTCTGTGACGAGGAGGAAATCATGGAATCCAATGTTGTGGCCGGTGTGGCCTATTCCCGTGACGAGGCCAAGATGACCCTGGTTTCTGTCGCTGACCGTCCCGGCATTGCCGCGACTATCTTTAATGCGCTTTCCGATGGCGGCGTAAATGTCGATATGATCATCCAGAACATCTCTGAGGAAGGTCGTACCGATATGACTTTCTCTTGCCCAACGGATCAGGTTGCGCGTGCTGAGCAGGCGCTGATCGCGATCAAGGATCAGGGTGAGCTGAACTATGCTGAACTGGTTGCCGACACGGATGTGGCAAAGGTCTCAGTCGTGGGGATCGGCATGCGTTCGCAATCTGGTGTTGCCGCCAAGATGTTCAAAGTGCTCTCCGACGATGGCATCAACATCAAGGTTATCACCACCTCAGAGATTAAAATTTCCGTTCTGATCGACCGGAAATACATGGAACTTGCTGTGCAAGCACTGCATGATGCCTTTGAGCTGGAAAAGGCTGCCTGAGACCTCTTGGGCTGCCTGACACAAAAGAAGCGTGAGCAGGGCCCATGGTCGAAAGTACAGAATCCGAAAGCCGCAAGCTGCTAGGGCGTTTGCGTGAAGCGATGGCCGGGGAAAACCCCGGCCAGGCGCGCTTGGATAAGATTACCCATCTGATCGCGGATAGCATGGGGACTGAGGTCTGTTCGGTCTATCTGTTTCGCGATGAAGAAACCCTGGAGCTCTGTGCAACCGAAGGTCTGAACGTGGAATCCGTTCACCAGACCCGGATGCGGATTGGAGAGGGGCTTGTTGGTCGTGTGGCCAAAAGTGGCAAGGTAATCAACACCCCCGACGCCCCTAGTGCCAAGGGGTTCCGCTATATGCCGGAAACCGGCGAAGAGCGGTTTTCCTCTTTTCTCGGTATTCCAGTCCAGCGGCTTGGCGAAATGCTCGGCGTGCTGGTGGTGCAATCCAAGGATGCAAGAGAGTTTTCTGCTGATGCGGTCTATGCTCTAGAGGTCGTGGCAATGGTCATCGCAGAGATGGCGGAACTTGGGGCCTTCGTTGGTGAAGGGGCAGCTCTGTCGCCTTTGCATCAGCAGGCTGTGTTGCTACCGGGAACTGCGGCCCAGGAAGGGGCCGCTGAGGGCCACGTCTGGCTGCATGAGCCACGTGTCGTTGTCACCAATCCCATCGCTGATGATCCTGAAAAGGAGCTGGAGCGCCTGACAGAGGCGGTCGAGCACCTGAGGGTCGGTGTCGATAAGATGCTGGAAATCTCTCAGAATGGCGACAAGGAGCAGCTGAAAGTTCTGGAAGCCTATCGGATGTTTGCCAATTCCAAAGGATGGATGCGGCGCATGGAGGAGGATATTTCGCGGGGGCTCAGCGCTGAAGCCGCTGTGGAGAAAGAACAATCCCAGGCCCGCGCCCGGATGGCCCAGGTTCAGGACGCTTACCTGCGCGAACGGCTCAGCGACCTTGATGATCTGTCCAATCGTCTGTTGCGGATTCTAACCGGGCAGGGGGCTGAGACGGGCGCGGAATTGCCGGATGACCCTATCCTTGTTGCGCGCAATATCGGACCCGCTGAACTGCTGGAGTATGGTCGCAATCTCAAAGGCATCGTCCTGGAGGAGGGCTCCGTCGGTTCCCATGCCGCTATTGTTGCGCGCGCTTTGGCAATCCCGCTGGTTGTGCATGCCAAACGCATCACCAATGAGGCGCTGAACGGTGACCATATCATGGTGGATGGCGAACAGGGTGTGGTCCATCTGCGCCCCGATGACAGTGTTGTCAGTGCCTTCCGTGACAAAATTGCGATGCTGGCGCAAGCGCAGGAGCGCTATGCCTCTATTCGCGAAAAACCTGCGGTGACACAGGATGGTGCGCGGATCAATCTGGTCATGAATGCGGGGCTCATGGCTGATCTTCCCTCGCTTGATGGGTCCGGCGCTGAAGGCGTTGGGCTATTCCGAACCGAGCTGCAGTTTCTGGTTCGCAACCAGATGCCAAAGCGAAGTGAACTCGTATCGCTTTATAAACGCGTATTGGATGCAGCCCACGGAAAGCGGGTTGTGTTTCGGACCCTCGACATCGGTTCGGACAAGGTACTGCCCTATATGAAGCCGCAGGATGAGCCGAATCCGGCTCTGGGGTGGCGCGCGATCCGGGTGGGTCTGGATAAGCCCGGGGTCATGCGGATGCAGCTGCAGGCTTTGATCCGAGCGGCCGAAGGTCGTCCTCTCACAATCATGTTCCCTTTTGTGGCACAGGCCGAAGAATATCGGGCTGCGCGGGCAGAGGTGAACAAGACATTGGAGCGCGAGCGGATTTTGGGCCATGCCCTGCCTGAAAAGCTGGAAATTGGGGCCATGTTGGAAACGCCCTCTCTCGCCTATGCTCCTCAGAAGTTTTTTGACGAGGTCGGTTTTTTGTCCATCGGCGGCAATGATCTCAAGCAGTTCTTCTTTGCTGCCGACCGAGAGAATGAACGTGTTCGCAAGCGCTATGATACGCTGAACTCCAGTTTCCTGAGCTTTATTGAGCGCATTGTTGAAAGGTGCGAGACTTCCAAAACGCCACTGAGTTTCTGCGGCGAAGATGCAGGACGCCCGATCGAAGCAGTGTGCCTGGCAGCAATGGGAATGCGAACGCTCTCTATGAGGCCAGCTTCAATTGGACCTGTTAAGTCCTTGTTAATGAAAGTCAACTTGGCTGATCTGAAGAAGATCATTACGGATGCTAGGCATCGGGGAGATCAAAGCGTACGACCTTCGGTCATGCGTTACCTTCGCGATCTCTAAAATTTAGCTGATTGTTAACCATCTTGCTGTGTACTGGGTATGACCCAGTGCAGTTTATTCTGATGCCCTAACATTGCCTATGCATGCCGCCATAAAAGCAGAGGTTTCAAGGGTTGTGACTGCGGGGTAGCGAGTTCTCCACAGGTTATCCACTTTCATAAAATATATCTTAAAGGTGAAATGTTCATCAAAAGTTCCGAATGGTTTGATGTTTGTCAATATTACTCCCGCTTTCGATGGTAAATTGTGCCTCAGGTTTTCCACATATCTTCGCTAACGAGCCATTGAAGAGAGTTACAGCAGGAAGTTCTGAGAATCTTTGTTTCTAAGCTGGATAGTAGGCTGGGCAAATAGGGATCAGTCAGAGTTCAAGGGCAGTTTCGCGGCAGCATTCCGACGGGTCTTTATGTCGTTATTCCAGAACTATTCACAGAAGGTTCTGTTTGTAACCTTCAGTTAACAAATATAGAAATTGTTTTATCACCAAGACATGAGTGAGGTGTCCACAGGCGTGATGCTTTGGGCTTCCAGCCTACTTCCGGATTTAATTTTAAGTATGAAATTTTAAGCTTGAAGTTTTGGGGCACCTGCTTATTCTAGTCCTGAACAATCAGGAGTGGAGGAGGTTGGCATGAAGATCCTTTGTCTAGGTGGTGGACCTGCGGGACTCTACTTTGCGATTTCCATGAAGCTTCGGCAGCCCGAAGCTGAGGTAACCGTCCTGGAGCGCAATAAGGCTGACGATACCTTTGGTTGGGGCGTGGTGCTTTCCGATGATGCACTGGAAAATCTCTCCGCAAATGACCAGGAGAGTGCGGCAGAAATCAAAGAAAATTTTGCCTATTGGGATGACATAGCCGTGGTTCAGAATGGCCACCGGACGGTCTCTGGCGGGCATGGATTTGCTGGCATCGGACGCAAGAAAATGCTGCTTATCCTGCAGGAACGTGCGCGCGCTCTTGGGGTGGATCTGCAGTTTGAAGCAGAGGCTCGGCCAGCCTCTCAGTATCAGGATGAATACGACGTTGTGGTTGGCTGCGACGGGCTCAATTCCGCAGTGCGCACAGAGTTTGCTGAGCAGTTTAAGCCGAATATTGATGTGCGCCCCTGCAAATTCATCTGGCTTGGAACGCATCAGAAATTTGATGACGCTTTCACCTTTGTCTTTGAAAAAACTCGGCACGGGTGGGTCTGGATTCATGCCTACCAATTCGACGACAATACCGCGACTGTGATTGTGGAGTGCTCCGCAGAAACCTGGGATAACTGGGGCTTTGAGGGTATGTCCAAGGAAGAGACCATTCGGACCTGCGAAGAAATCTTCGCAGATCATTTGGACGGTCATTCCCTGATTTCAAATGCGGACCATCTGCGCGGCTCTGCGGTCTGGATCAACTTTCCGCGTGTGCTTTGCGAAAAATGGCACCATGAAAACGTTGTTCTGTTGGGCGACGCCTCGGCCACGGCGCATTTCTCTATCGGTTCAGGTTCCAGGCTGGCCTTTGACAGCGCCATTGCCCTGGCAGAGCTGATCACGACGGAAGACACATTGGAAGGCGCCTTTGAACGCTACCAAGAGGAGCGCCGCCTGGATGTATTGCGCCTGCAGTCCGCTGCACGTAACTCTTTGGAGTGGTTCGAAGAAGTGGAGCGCTATCTGGATATGGATCCAGTACAGTTCAACTATTCACTGCTGACCCGCAGCCAGCGCATTTCCCATGAAAACCTGCGCTTGCGAGATGAAAATTGGCTGCGATCGGCGGAAAAATGGTTCCAGAACCAAGCAGGTGCAGCGCAGGATGCGCCAGCCCAGCCGCCGATGTTTGCGCCCTATAAGCTGCGAGATATGCAACTGAAAAACCGCGTCGTGGTCTCGCCCATGGCGCAGTACAAGGCCAAGGATGGCTGCCCAACCGATTGGCATCTGGTGCACTACGGCGAACGCGCCAAGGGCGGGGCCGGGCTGGTCTATACCGAAATGACCTGCGTCAGCGCCGAGGGCCGGATCACACCAGGCTGTCCCGGTCTATATGCGCCCGAACATGAGGCCGCCTGGACGCGATTGGTGGATTTTGTGCATCAGGAAACTGATGCAAAGATCTGCTGCCAGATCGGCCATTCGGGCCGCAAGGGCTCGACCCAGCTGGGCTGGGAGGTAATGGACGCGCCTCTGGCGGAGGGGAACTGGGATCTGGTCTCTGCATCGGCAATAGCCTGGTCGCCGGAAAACGCTACCCCGCGCGAGATCTCCCTGGCAGAAATGCAAGCGGTCAAAGCGGAGTTCGTGGGGGCTGCGCAGATGGCAGACCGTTGCGGCTTTGACATGATCGAACTTCATTCGGCCCACGGCTATCTTATTTCCTCGTTCATCTCTCCAAAATCGAACATTCGGACGGATGCCTACGGCGGCTCTCTGGAAAACCGCTTGCGCTACCCGCTGGAGGTCTTTGCCGCAATGCGTGACGTTTGGCCTGCAGGAAAACCGATGTCGGTGCGGATCTCGGCCAATGATTGGGTTGGTGACGAAGGTGTCACACCGGAGGAAGCGGTTGAGATTGCCAGGGCCTTCGCTGAGGCGGGTGTTGACATCATTGACGTTTCCGCCGGGCAGACCTCGATTGACGCACAGCCGGTCTATGGCCGCATGTTCCAGACGCCGTTTTCTGACCGCATCCGCAATGAGGCGGGGCTTGCCACCATGGCAGTGGGCAATATCTATGAGGCGGACCACGCCAATTCGATCCTGATGGCGGGGCGGGCGGATCTGGTCTGTGTCGGTCGGCCACACCTGGCGGATCCCTTCTGGACTCTGCATGAGGCCGCCCGCATCGGTGACCGCCAGGCTGACTGGCCCTTGCCCTACTTGGCAGGCCGGGATCAGGCCTGGCGTCTGGCGGACCGGGAAGCGGAGATCATCCGGGCATGAGCATTGATGGCAAACATGTTGTTATTTCAGGCGGCGGATCCGGCGTCGGGGCCGAACTGGCCCGCTGTTTTGCGGCCCAAGGCGCCAAGGTCAGCATTCTGGGGCGCCGGATGGAACCGCTGAAAGAAGTGGCCGCAGAAACCGGCGCGCTGCCTTTTGCCTGCGATGTCACCGACCGCAGCAGCCTGGATGCAGCGCTAGAGAAAGCCGCGCAGGTGCAGGGAGAGGTGGCAATCGCCCTGGCCAACGCCGGTGCCGCGCCGTCCAAGCCCTTTGACCGCATGACACCGCAGGATTTCACCTCCGCACTAGACGTGAACCTCCTTGGGGTTTTCAATTTGTGGCAGGCAGCTCTGCCGGGCATGAAGGCAGTGGGCTGGGGGCGCTTGATAGCCATTGCTTCAACAGCGGGTCTAAAAGGCTATCCCTATGTTTCCGGCTATTGCGCGGCAAAACATGGGGTTATCGGGCTGACCCGTGCTTTGGCGCAGGAATTGGCCAAGACCGGGGTGACGGCAAATGCTATCTGCCCGGGTTTCATCGAAACGCCGCTTCTGCAAAGATCCTTGGACAATATCATCGCCAAAACCGGGATGAGCCCGGAGCAAGCAGCCAAATCTCTGCGCCGGGGAAATCCGCAGGACCGGTTTATCCAGCCCGCGGAAGTCGCCGAAGCGGCGCTTTGGCTGGCGGGCTCAGGCGCTGCTTCGGTCAGCGGTGTGGCGCTGCCTATTTCTGGAGGGGAAATTTGACCAGTACGGAAACATCCAAGGACCGCCTGCGTCTCTGGCTCAGGGTGCTTAAGGCCACCCGCGCGGTGGAAGGCGCAATTCGTGAAAATCTGCGGCAGGATTTTTCAACAACTCTGCCACGCTTTGACGTCATGGCGGCGCTAACCCAGCATCAGGAAGGCCTTAAGATGAGTGAGCTTTCTTCGGTGCTGAAAGTCTCCAATGGCAATGTCACCGGTATTGTCGAGCGCCTTGTCGAAGACGGTCATGTGATGCGCGAAAAGGTTCCAGGTGATCGCCGCGCCAGCCGTGTGCGGATGACCGAGGCAGGGCTGGCTGAGTTTTCACGACAGGCCGAGGCCCATGAGGCATGGATCGACCAGATCTTTGCGGATGTGGCGCCGGACGAGGCGCAGCCGATGGCCGAAGCCCTGGACGCCGTAGCGCGCCGATTGGACCAAGGAGAATTCTGAGGATGAGCACCCCGAAACCAGAGCATTTCCTGCTCCATGTGGAAGATGGCATCGCGACTGTTTCGCTGAACCGGCCGGAGCGCAAGAACCCGCTGACCTTTGACAGCTATGCAGAGCTGCGCGACTGGTTCCGGGACCTGCACTATGATGACAGTATAAAGGCTGTGGTATTTGCCTCCAATGGTGGCAACTTCTGCTCGGGCGGCGATGTGCATGATATTATTGGGCCTTTGACCCGGATGAGCATGAAGGAACTCTTGGCCTTCACCCGGATGACCGGCGATCTGGTCAAGGCAATTGTGAATTGCGGCAAACCGGTGATTGCCGCCATCGATGGGATCTGTGTGGGGGCCGGTGCGATCATCGCCATGGCCTCGGATATACGGATTGCAACACCTGAGGCGAAAACCGCCTTTCTCTTCACCCGGGTTGGCCTCGCTGGCTGCGATATGGGCGCCTGTGCGATCTTGCCGCGCATCATTGGCCAGGGGCGGGCGGCAGAGCTGCTTTATACCGGGCGTTCGATGTCCGCTGAAGAGGGTGCCGCCTGGGGGTTTCATAACAAGCTGGTAGCGGCAGAGGATCTGGCGGCTGAGGCACAGAGCTGGGCGGAGCGGATCGCCGCGGGGCCGAATTTTGGCCATATGATGACCAAGACCATGCTGGCGCAGGAATGGTCGATGTCGATTGAACAGGCCATCGAAGCGGAAGCTCAGGCCCAGGCGATTTGTATGCAGACGGCAGATTTCGAACGCGCATATCATGCCTTTGTGAACAAGGAAAAACCTTTGTTCGAAGGGGATTGAACCCAGCTCTACCGCCTGGAGGTGAAGGAGGATGCCTCCGGCGGAGATATTTTGGGAAAGATGAAAAACCGGGGAGGAGCCCATGGCGGACCGCACGTTTCTGAGCTGGCCGTTTTTTGAAGACCGGCACAGGGAGCTGGCCTCAGAGCTTGAGGCCTGGGCTTCCAGTAATCTTGCAGGCATTGATCATTCCGACACCGATGCAGCTTGCCGCAGCTTGGTGGCCGCGCTGGGAGCGGGTGGTTGGGCAAGGCATTCCGGAGCAGAAACAGGGGAAAAGCTGGATGTACGCAGCCTCTGCCTGATCCGGGAAACCCTGGCACGCCATGACGGGCTGGCGGATTTTGCCTTTGCGATGCAGGGGCTTGGCACTGGAGCGATCTCCCTCTTCGGCAGTGAGGCGCAGCAGGCCGAATGGCTGCCCCTGACCCGATCGGGCAAGGCGATCTCTGCTTTTGCGCTGACGGAACCGCAATCCGGATCGGATGTGGCCAACTCGACCATGACGGCCCGGCAGGAGGGCGATCACTACGTTCTGAACGGCGAGAAGACCTGGATCTCCAATGGAGGCATCGCCGATGTTTACACGCTTTTTGCCCGCACCGGCGAAGCGCCTGGGGCCAAGGGATTGTCCGCTTTTGTAGTGCCCGCAGGATTGCCCGGATTTGAGGTGGTGGAACGGCAGGAGGTGATAGCACCGCACCCGCTGGCGACGCTGCGCTTTACGGATTGCCGGATACCGGCCTCCGCCATGCTGGGCGCTCCGGGCCATGGCTTCAAGATTGCCATGTCGGTGCTGGATGTCTTTCGCTCCACAGTTGCGGCGGCGGCATTAGGCTTTGCCCGGCGGGCGCTGGACGAGACCCTTGCGCGTGTTAGTTCTCGTACCGTGCAAGGTGCCCCGCTTTTCGAGCTGCAGATGGTTCAGGGGCATATCGCCGATATGGCGCTGGATGTGGATGCCGCAGCGCTGCTGGTCTATCGCGCGGCCTGGGCCAAGGACAGTGGCGCGGCGCGGGTGACCCGCGAAGCGGCCATGGCCAAGCTGTTTTCCACCGATCAGGCGCAGCAGGTTATCGATAAGGCAGTGCAGCTGCATGGCGGTGACGGCGTGCGCCGGGGCCAGAAAGTGGAAGAACTCTACCGTGATATCAGGGCCTTGCGCATCTACGAGGGCGCTTCGGATGTACAGCGCGTGGTGATTGCCCGCCAGACACTTGGCGCTTTTCAGGGAGGAAAGTGAGATGCTTGGACCGACAGCACATGAGGACCATTTCACCCGCAGCAATCTGCCCCCGGCGGATCAGTGGCCAGAGTTCCTGCTCGATGGGTTTGACTATCCCGAGTATCTGAATGTGGGTGTTGAGCTGACCGACGCCATGGTCGCGAAGGGGTTTGGCGATCATACGGCGCTTATCGGTAACGGCCGCCGCCGTACCTATAAAGAGCTGGCCGACTGGACCAACCGCTTGGCACATGTGCTGAGCGAGGATCTGGGAGTGAAACCGGGAAACCGGGTGCTGATCCGCTCGGCCAATAATCCGGCCATGGTGGCCTGCTGGCTGGCGGCGACAAAGGCAGGTGCCGTTGTGGTCAATACCATGCCGATGCTGCGCGCCGGGGAGCTTGGCCAGATCGTGGACAAGGGGGAAATCAGCCATGCGCTGTGCGACACCCGCCTCAAGGATGAGCTGGTGGCCTGCGCCAAGGAGTCCAAATACCTGAAAACTGTTGTTGGTTTTGACGGCACCTCCAACCATGATGCGGAGCTGGACCGGCTGGCCCTGGAAAAGCCCGTGACCTATGAGGCGGTGCAAACCGGCCGGGATGATGTGGCGCTATTAGGCTTTACCTCTGGCACAACGGGGTCGCCCAAGGCCACGATGCACTTTCACCGTGATCTTTTGATCATTGGCGATGGCTATGCGCGAGAGGTATTGGACGTACAGCCCGAGGATGTCTTTGTGGGTTCACCGCCGCTTGCGTTTACCTTTGGCCTTGGCGGTTTGGCGATTTTCCCGCTGCGCTTTGGCGCGGCTGCGACTTTGCTGGAGAATGCCTCGCCGCCCAATCTGATTGAAATCATTCAGAAATACAAAGCCACCGTCTGTTTTACCGCGCCAACAGCCTATCGGGTGATGCTGCAGGCTATGGAGGAGGGGGCCGATCTTTCCTCGCTCCGTGCTGCGGTTTCTGCGGGGGAGACCCTGCCAGCCCCGGTCTATGAAGACTGGATAGAAAAAACGGGCAAGCCGATGCTTGACGGCATAGGCGCTACGGAAATGTTGCACATCTTTCTGAGCAATCGGTTTGATGATCATCGTCCGGCTTGCACAGGCAAACCTATAGGTGGGTATCAGGTGAAAATCCTTGACGCTGAAGGAGGAGAGGCCCCGGTGGGGACCGTTGGACGGCTTGCGGTAAAGGGGCCTACGGGCTGTAGATACCTCGCCGATGATCGACAGGAGGGTTATGTCCGCGCGGGCTGGAACGTGACTGGCGATAGCTTCATGATGGATGCGGATGGCTATCTGCATTTTGCAGCGCGCAACGATGATATGATCATCTCCTCTGGCTACAATATCGCCGGCCCCGAGGTCGAAGCCGCCTTGCTCTCTCATGAGGCGGTTCTGGAATGCGCAGTCATTGGTGCACCGGACGAAGCGCGCGGGGAAGTTGTTGCCGCACATATCGTGCTGAGCGAAGGGCATGTGCCTTCAGATCCTTTGATCAAGCAGTTGCAGGACCATGTTAAAGCAACAATTGCTCCTTATAAGTATCCGCGACTGGTCCAGTTTACCAAGGCCTTGCCGAAGACAGAGACAGGTAAGATCCAGCGTTTTCGCCTAAAAAACTAGTCCTGCGTTTGTCCTGGTCGGGAGGGCATGATGAGGTGAAATACTGGGCTAGCGAGTTGTGCAGCCCAGCTGTTTGATGAGATCACGAATGAAGAAGGTGCGAAGGCTGAAATAAGGCAGCTCGCTGTCAGGCTTGTTCTGCGCTCCGCCAATCCAGGCCCGCGTTCAGCAACATGCGTTGAACGCGGCCAGGGTAGTCAGTGACGATCGCATCGACACCTAGATCGATCATGCGCTGGATATCCTCGGTCTCATTCACAGTCCAAACAGCAACCCGTAGGCCCAAAGCACGGGCTGATTGCAGATCTTCTTGGGTTAGGTCCAGATAGTAAGGGCACCAGATTTTTCCGCCGCGTTCTTTCACCAAGGCGGGAATATTACCCGCTTCCAGAAGGAGGCCTGGTTCAGTTGCGGGGTCTTCGCCCTTGTCTGCTTCATTATCCGGTAGTTGGCTCAGGAATGAAGTGGGCATTTCAGGTGTGAGTTCTTGGCAGTGTTCCAGTAGTGCCCAGTCGAAACTATGCATGATTGTCCGACTTGTGACGCCGTATTCGCGTAACACCTCAGCCACGGCCAAAACGATCCGGCGTCTGGCTT
>NZ_AAYC01000009.1:0-70000 GCF_000169455.1 Roseobacter sp. SK209-2-6
GGATGGACGTGCTGAACCACAGTTGGCAACCCATGCGATTGCCACGGCCGCAAGAGCCGCCGGTGCCAAAGTGATGACGGAATGCGCGGTGCGCTCGGTTGAGACCGAGGCGGGGCGCATCAGCGCGGTCATTACGGAACGCGGCCGTGTGGCCTGTTCTGCGCTGGTGATTGCGGGTGGCGCCTGGTCGCGGCTTTTCTTGGGCAATGCAGGAATCAAACTGCCCCAGCTCAAGGTCATGAATTCGGTTCTGCGAACTTCGCCAGTGCAGGGAGGACCCGAAAACGCGATCTGGACCAGCGGGTTTTCTATGCGCAAACGCCTGGACGGCGGTTTCTCGATTGCCAATGGCACCGAGAATATTGTGGATCTGGTTCCAGATAGCCTGCGTCTGGGCTGGAAGTTCTTACCCAGCTATTTGCAAGAATGGCGTGCCCTGCAGTTTCGCCTCTCAGGGCGCTGGCAGGAGGAGGCCAGCCAGGCCAGAACTTGGCGGCCCGATCAAACGACCCCTTTTGAAACCTGTCGCGTGCTGGATCCTGCCCCCTCTCAAAAGGGGATAAAGCAGGCCTGGGCCTCAGCGCAGCGTGCCTTTCCAGTTCTGCAAGGGGCTGATGTGGTGCAAAGCTGGGCGGGGCTCATGGATGTGACACCTGATGCAATTCCGGTGATTTCGCAGGTCGACGAGTTGTCCGGACTTTTTGTTTCAACCGGCTACAGCGGGCATGGATTTGGCATTGGCCCGGCAGCCGGACGGTTGACAGCAGATCTTGTGACCGGTGACCGGCCTATTGTTGATCCGCATGATTTCAGATTTGGCCGTTTTTACGGAAAATAGATAGTGTTGCGCTGAAAAGCACGCAAAGGCCACGACCGCTTGTCAATGTGCCCTGTAACTGGACAAAGACCCGCCCATATGAGATTGGGCAGGGCAACAGGAGATACGTGATGACCACCACTCGTTTTGCCCCATCGCCAACGGGCTATATCCACGTTGGCAACCTGCGCACCGCGCTGATGAACTATCTGATCGCCCGCAAGGCTGGCGGCACTTTCATTCTGCGCATCGACGACACGGACCCGGAGCGGTCCAAGGAAGAATATGTCGATGCGATCAAACAGGATCTCGAATGGCTTGGCCTCAGCTGGGATAAGCTAGAGCGTCAATCTGAGCGTCTGGATCGCTATGTCGCCGCAGCAGATAAACTGCGCGAGATCGGGCGTTTCTATGAAGCCTTTGAGACCCCGACGGAGCTGGACCTGAAGCGCAAGAAGCAGCTTAATATGGGTAAGCCGCCGGTCTATGACCGTGCTGCATTGGCTTTGTCAGACGAAGAAAAAGCCGCTCTGCGCGCTGAGCGTGGCGATGGTGTCTGGCGCTTTAAGCTGGACCACCAGCGCATTGAATGGACCGACGGTATTCTGGGCGACATCTCCATTGATGCGGCCTCGGTGTCCGATCCCGTGCTGATCCGCGGTGATGGACAATTCCTCTATACCCTCGCCTCGGTGGTGGATGACACTGAAATGGGCGTGACCCATGTGGTCCGTGGTTCTGACCATGTGACCAATACTGCCACTCAGATCCAGATCATCGAAGCGCTGGGCGGCACTGTGCCCTCCTTTGCCCACCATTCGCTGCTGACCGGCCCACAGGGTGAGGCGCTGTCCAAGCGTCTTGGGACATTGGCCCTGCGTGACCTGCGCGAAGCTGGGGTGAAGCCAATGGCGCTGCTGTCGCTGATGGCCCGTCTGGGGTCTTCTGACCCGGTGGAACTGCGTTCGGAAATGGCAGAGCTGATCGAGGGTTTTGACATCAATCGTTTTGGGGCGGCGCCGACCAAGTTTGATGTTGAGGATCTGTACCCGCTGACAGCCCGCCATTTGCAGTCCTTGCCCGCAGAGGCCGTGTCTGCTGAGTTGGAGGCGATTGGCGTTCCGGCGGAAAAACAGGCTTCTTTCTGGGATGTGGCCAAGGAGAACATCACCACCCTGAACGACCTTGCCGGTTGGTGGCAGCTCTGCCGCGATGGGGCCGAGCCCTTGGTGGCAGATGAGGACAAGGATTTCATCGCTGAGGCCATGGCGTTGTTGCCAGAAGGTCCCTATGACACGGAAAGCTGGAAGACCTGGACCACTGCGGTCAAAGAGGCAACTGGGCGCAAGGGCAAGGGTCTCTTCATGCCGCTGCGCAAGGCAGTGACCGGCATGGAGCGCGGTCCCGACATGAGCGCCTTGCTGCCTTTGATGGAAAAAGTTCGCGCACGGGGCTGATTGGCCCACCTATTGGCCCAAAGCCTATAGGGCTTGATCACCCGAAAAAAGTAAAAGGGCGGCACCTCAGGGGGCCGCCCTTTGCTTTAGCTGGGGCTTACCGCAGTATTTCACTGTACTGCAGAGAAAGATGGTGATCGACGAGTTCGCGCTCTTCCTGAGTCAGGACCTGATGGCGTGGATACTGGGGCGCGGTACGATCATCCAGAATGGGTGTTTCCCAGCCAGAGGTCGTATCAAAGAACCGTTGCACTCCGTCTTCACCAAAGACATGCAGATACCCCTGAACAACCACATCAAGATAACTGAGCAGAATCGGGTGGGCCTTGCTGCCTGCTTGTTTTCTGTTCTCAGGAATAGCATAGACCGAGATTTCCAGAGAATTTGATACATCATGGCTGACATCCGCGCTCACCGGGTTACGCTCATAGGCAAATTCACGTTCATCCAATGCCTCCCAATCTGCATTGGGCACCGCAGCGATGAGGCCATCGATGGTACAGGTCGGATCGGCGGTGGCGCTCAAAAAAGATATATTTCTCAGAGATGTATGGCACCAGTTGCGCCGCCATCCCTTTAACCTTGCTGGGGTTGGAGCCTGATAATCATGGGTGGATGTATTCACCAGGCTGCCATAGCCAAAGAAGTAGGGGTGAGATTGAGACATGATCTTCCTGTCGTTTTTTCGAATTTGTGGAATTGATGTATGTCAAACCGCTCTTTGCGGACCTGTGCAATATGGACTGATCTGAATTATTAGCGGTAACGACAGGAGCCAAGTTATGCGCATTACCAAAAGGACAAACATCGCGGTCCGACTTCTGATGTTTTGCGCGGCCAACTCAGATCGTCTGGTGACTAAATCCGAAATTGCAGAGTGTTGCAATATTTCGGAGAATCACTTGGCGCAGGTGATCAACCAGCTAAGCCAACTCGGGTATCTGCATACCCAACGTGGACGTAATGGCGGGATGAGCTTGGGGCGCGACCCGCAGGAGATTCTGATGGGTGACATCTTCCGACATGTGGAGGGGAACCTGCCCATGGTGGAGTGCTTTGCAGACGCAGATAACTCCTGTCCTTTGACCGATGCCTGCCGTTTGCGGGTGGCCCTGTCGGATGCGGCTCAGGCATTCTACTCTTCTTTGGATGATATCACGCTGGACTCCCTGGTCTGTGACAATCACGATCTGATGCGGCTTCTTCAGCCTGTGGCCTGTGCTGCCCGCTAGGTCTGGCTAAGGCGCCTCCTTGCCAAGGATGTGAGAACAGGCCCGAGCGCAACCGCTCGGGCTTTTGCTTGTTAGTCCCGAGCGCGCAAGATCCGTGCCGGTCGTGCCGCCAGCGGTCTTAGAGCAAAGAAAAGCCCTGCAAAGAGCGTGACAGCAATGCCGGCAGCAATGACCGAGAGGGCATTGGACCAGATCACGATATAGCTGGTTTCAAAGACATAGGTGTTCACCGCCCAGGCCCCGGCAATCCCGGCTGCAAGCGCGACCAAACCGGCACCCGCGCCTAGGATGATAGAGCGAAGCGAGAAACTCAACAGGATCTGACCACGTGTTGCCCCTAGGGTTTTCAGCAGGGCCGCCTCATATCGGCGCGCAGGTTCCGCTGCTGCAGCGGTGCCAAGAAGAACCAGGAAGCCGGTCAACAAAGTGGCAGCAGCGCCATAGCTGGTGGCAGCCGCCAATTGACGAAGCACATCAGAAACACGATCAATCGCATCTCGTACACGGATGGCAGTAATGTTGGGCATTTCCTTTGCGACATCCCGCAGGATCTGCGCTTCGGCCTGACTTTCCGCATAGACGGTTGCGATGAAACTATGGGGAGCACCGGAAAGGGCCGCCTCATTGAGTGTCAGAACAAACCCCATTCCCGCGGTCGAAAAGTCAACATTGCGGAAACTGGTGATTTCCGCCTGCATTTCGCGCCCCAGTACATTGAGAGTGATAGTGTCACCCAGTACAAGTCCCAGCTCTTCCGCCTCTTCAGCGGCAAAACTGACCTGCGGGGAACCTGAGTAATCGTCCGGCCACCAGCTTCCCTTAGTGACCTCAGTTCCTTCGGGTTGGGCCGCAGCATAGGTGATACCCCTATCACCACGTACCACCCAATGATCCCCCGCGACCTCCTGTGCGGGTTGGCCGTTGATGCGGGTGATAATCCCGCGCAGCATTGGAGCGCTTTCAACCTTTCGAACCGCTGGATCGTTTTCCACACGGTCCAGGAAGCGGGGCATCTGATCTCTTTGGATATCGACAAAGAAGTATGAAGGGGCAACCTCGGGCAGATTGCCAGCGATGGCGCGGCGCATATTGCCATCGATCTGGCCTATGGCTGCTAGCACAGTCAGCCCAAGACCCAGGGCCAAAACAGCGGGTACTGCACCATCCCTGGAGGCGCCGATCGAGGCGAGACCCCAACGGAGCGCAGGGCGGCCACGGCTGAGGCGCCCACTCTTGAGTGCGATCTGCCCCAGCGCCAGGGCTGCGAGCAGCAAAACCACCAGGGAGCCGCTGAGGGCGATGGCAGTCCAGAGGGTCAAAACCGCAGAACCGCTGAGCACAGCAGCGGCACCAATCAGAGCAGCGAGCGCGACAAATGTTGCCAAGAGATAGCGCGGAGCGGGCAGCTTGCGGCTATCTCCCATTTCCCCTCGAAAGAGAGAGGCCGCGCGGATCCGTTCTGCTCGGGCCAAAGGCCAAAGCGCAAAGATAAAGGCGGTCAGGACCCCATAAAGCGCGGCCTCTCCCAGGGCTGTCGGGTAGATCGAAAAGATCGCTGGAAAGGGCAGTTGAGCGGCTATGACAGGACCAAGCAGAAGTGGTGCAAATGCGCCTAAAGCCAAGCCAATGCCGATCCCCAAGAGCGTAAGAACACCGATTTGCAAGAAGTAGGTCAGGAAAATGACCTGGCGTTCCGCTCCAAGGGTTCTGAGTGTTGCAATGGTTTCAGTTTTGCCCGCGAGATAGGCGCGAATGGCTGCAGAGACGCCGACCCCACCAACCGCCAGCCCCGATAATCCAACAAGAACCAGAAAGCCGCCTAAGCGTTCTACAAAGGTTGCGATTCCGGGTGCGCCATTGCGCGCGTCGCGCCAGCGCATGCCACTTGCTTCAAACAGGCCTCGGGCTTCCTCGCGCAATTGGTTCAGGTCGGTGCCTTCTGCTAGATCCAGGCGATATTTACTCGAATAGATCGAACCAGGTTCAAGCAGGCCGGAGCCCTGCAGAGCAGGGAGGGCGACAAGAGTGCGGGGCCCAAGCGTAAAACCGGAAGCCGCGGCATCAGGCTCTCTCCGGATGGTTGCCATCAGAACAAAATCGCTGGTGCCAAAGGTGACAGTATCACCCGTCTGCAGGCCCAAACGGTCGGCAAGCACGCGTTCCATTGCAACGCCAGCGACCCCATCGCGCCCAGCCAGCGCGCGATCAAGTGCTATATCCGGCTCCAGGGCGACCTCACCCACCAAGGGGTAGCGGCCATCAACGGCCTTGACCTGTGTCAGTGCACGTTCGTCCCCAACTGTTGCCATTGATCGGAACTCTGCGATTTCCGAAACGGCTATGGCCTGACCCGTCATCCAGGCGCGTTCCTCATCATTGGCAAATCGATAGGTGAAACTCAGTTCAGCATCCCCCCCAAGAAGGGCGGCCCCTTCGCGGCTGAGGCCTGCTTCGATCGAAGCTCTGATCGAGCTGATAGCCGCAATCACACCAACCCCAAGCGCCAGGCAAGCCAGGAAAATACGGAAACCCTTGAGACCTCCTCTCAGCTCTCGCAGGGCAAATTTCCAAGCCAATGCCAGTGGGGCGGTCGGGCGCAGAGGTCCCATGCTCATTCAGCGGCCTCACTGGTCGAGAGTTCGGTTGCAATCTGACCATCTCTCAGTCGCACAACGCGGTCACAACGTCTGGCTAGCTCCGGTGCATGGGTCACCATAACCAAGGTCGCCCCATAGCGGTCGCGCAATCCGAAGAGCAGATCCATGATCGCTTCGCCGTTGCTTTCATCCAGATTTCCAGTGGGCTCATCGGCCAAAAGGATGGATGGACGCGGAGCCAAAGCCCGAGCCAGGGCGACACGCTGTTGTTCGCCTCCCGAAAGCTGGGCGGGAAAATGCTCACTGCGATGCCCTAAGCCAACGGCTTCCAGTTCCACCTGGGCGCGATCAAATGCATCCCTGTGACCCGCAAGCTCCAGAGGGGTGGCAACGTTTTCCAGCGCTGTCATGGTTGGGATCAAATGAAAGCTCTGAAAGACCACCCCCATGTTTTGCCTGCGAAAACGGGCTAGAGCGTCTTCGTTCATCGCGGTTAAATCTTGACCCAGGGCATGGACGGTACCGCCTGTTGCAAGCTCAAGCCCGCCCATGACCATCAACAAAGAGGATTTTCCAGACCCTGAGGGACCAATGAGGCCCAGGGTCTCTCCCTGTTGCACATCCAGATCAATCCCCTGCAAAATTCGTACCGGTCCGGTATTGCTATTCAAGGTCAAAGACGCATCTTTGAGGTGAAGAACGGGTGTATCTGTTTTGGTCATGAAGTCGCGCCTGTTGAATGCATTCTAACGGATATGGAGCTTTTATTGCGATGCGCAAGGTTTGGACGCTGCTGGTTTTTCTGCTGTTGAGCTCAGCTGTCGCGACGGCGGATGAAAACCCCCTTCGTTTGACGGCATTTGGGGACAGTCTGGTGCAGGGATATGGCTTGCCGCAGGACGAAGGCTTTGTGCCACAGCTCCAGGAGTGGTTGTCACGTCAGGGTATTGCTGCTCAGATCACTAATGCAGGGGTTTCGGGGGATACAACTGCTGGCGGTGCTGCCCGGCTGGGCTGGACATTGGGTGATAATCCAGAAGGCTTGATCGTCCTTTTCGGGGGGAATGATCTATTGCGCGGCGTTCAGCCAAATGTAGCCGAAGAAAACTTGCGTAAAATCATGCGGCAAGCACGCCAGGAGCAGGTGGAAGTTTTGCTTATCGGGATGAAAGCGCCTGGTAATTTCGGTCCTGCCTACAAAGAGGCCTTTGATCGGATCTATCCGGATTTGGCAGCTGAATATGAGGCGATATTTCATCCCGACGCCTTTACCGGCATCCGCGATGTGGTGGGGGAAGATCCCGCGGCGGCCCGACCCTATATGCAGGACGACAATATCCACCCAAATGCAGAAGGTGTGCAGCTGAATATCGCGGCACTGGGGCCACGGGTGCTTGACCTGATTGCACGGATTGAGAGGGAGCGCTGAAGTGGGCTGGGGGCAGAAGTTCCAGACGGCTTAAATACGAAAATGCAAGCTAAAACAGATTGCGGCCCCGAAACCGGGGCCGTCACTTCGTTAGGATCGCCGCTAGGCTACAGCCTGGGTTACAGCAATGCCAAGTCTACAGCGGATTCCCGGCCGTCGCGCCCTGGTTGAAGCTCGTAAGAAACTTTCTGATTGTCAGCAAGGCCGGTGAGGCCAGAGCGCTCAACTGCGGAAATGTGAACGAATACGTCTTTGCCGCCATCTTCGGGCGCAATAAATCCATATCCTTTGGTGGTGTTGAACCATTTGACGGTGCCGGTCGCCATCGTCTCTTCTCCTAGTCTTCTTTCTCAATCTGCCCGCAGAATGCGGCAGTTTGGCAGTGTCATGAAATGAACGTGACCGTGCCAATAGGGCGACAGAAACACCATTTACGTAACCATGCGATGACAGCATTGGTCAGGAATTTGCTTCGCGCAAGAAAAATGCGCCTTCAACTGGCAATTGGTGGCAAAGTTCCGTTAGGTCAAAGGACGGTAACCACGGTTCCCAATGGTACCCGTTCATACAGATCCGTCACATGGTCATTCAACATGCGGATGCAGCCATTGGAGGCGGAGGACCCGATGGTCTGTGGCTGATTGGTGCCATGGATCCGGAAATAGGTATCAACCCCGTTTTGATAGAGGTAGAGCGCGCGGGCTCCAAGTGGATTATCTGGTCCACCGGGTTGGATGTACTCATTGTCGACAAAACGTCTGTAGGTCCTAGGGCTTCGCTTGATCATTTCCGGAGTGGGGCGCCAGCTTGGCCACTCGCGTTTGCGGTCTATTGTGGCGGTGCCTGAAAACTCTAGCCCGGCCTTGCCCACACCAACACCATATCGGATCGCTTTGCGTTTCTCGGTTACCAGATAGAGATAGTAAGAGCGGGTAAGAATTAGGATCTGACCGGGCTCAAACTGCTTCTTAATGCGGACAAACTGAGGGGTGGGATCGTAGCCTTCGCTTGCGGCAGCGGGCAGAGAGGCTGCAGCCAGGCTGGTCAAAGACGAAACGGTGAAGGCGCGGCGCGTTAACATCAAAACCTCGTAAATCTATGGAATACAGGTATTCTTGTTGCAGAGGGAAGGCAGGTCAAGTCGGCAATATGCGTCTTCACGCAGCTTTGCGCAGATAGTTCCGAGAAGGCCTGGTCTGCACAACACAAAGGTAGCCCGCCAAAACCTCAGTGTGAGGATTCAGCCTGAAGACTGTCAAACCCAATTTGACGTGCTGAAAAGGATCGGGAACGGTTACTGCGGGTTGTCGCAGAAAAGGCTATCTGGTTGCCATGCAGAGAGGGGGGCGAAATCAACGCTCAAGTAATTCGAAGAAACAACGGTACAGGTGTCAGTAGAAGATAGGGCTTTCAGGCGGTGCTTTTGAATTGGTCTTTTTCAAGGTCTGCCGATTTGGAAGTATCTGTTAGCAAAAAACCAGCTATCGCCAAGGCTGTGCAAAGGGTTCCGGTTCCGGAGTAGGTTGCCAGGGCTTGCCAAAAGCCAAAGTCGAGGTGCCACACACCTAGAAACGTAAATACAACTCCGGCCAGCATCCCAAACAGAATTCCCGTAAACGCCATTCCTGTTTCCCTTGCAGATGTTTCAACACCAAGCCTAAACCGGCGTAGTGCTATTTCTGTAGCAAGTAGTGGTTAGGAATTTGTTTAAATTGTATCGGATCAAGGCAGGCAGCCGATGAGGTTTCTGTACAACCAGTCATTTGGAGGTCAGTGCTATCCCTTCCTTGGCTTTTGGCATGCGCCCGCGTCCCTGCTGAAGAACATGGGCCAATTCATGGACCAGCAGCTCACCATTCTTTGCATCCGCGGGTTTCATGAAATAAAGATCATTGCCTAGCGTAAAGGCCTTGGCCTTCAATTCACGGCAGACTTCCTTGGCGTTGCCGCCAGTATGTACGCGCACCCGTGCAAGCTTGGAGCCAAAGTGCTGTTCCAGGCCTTTGCGAATGTCATTCGGGAGTTTTTTCTCCTTGGTGCCCGATGGTTCAGTTTTGAGTTTTTTGCGTTTGGCCTTTTTGCCTCTGGTGGCTTCGACTTTTGTAGTAACTTCTTCAGGGCTGAGTGGCATAGGGGGCCTCCAATCCGTCCTCTGATAATACAGGATGCGCATCTGGGCGCCAATTGAGTGTAGCGCAGAGGAGTGAAATAAAGAAATTTTCTTTGATCAGGCTGAATTTCATCAAACCGCATTGAATAAAGCTTTTCTCAATTTTCCTGATCCATTTTGTGCTGGACCATGGATCAAGACAGAAGGCTGCCATGAAATCCGCAACTCCCTATCTCCTGCCACTGCTGGCGGCGATTTACTTGTGCCCTACGTCAATGGCCTGGGCAGAGCGGTTTTCAATCGTCAATGATGGGTTCCTGCGACAGGGGACGGCCACTGGGCAGGGGGCTTTGATCCAGCATCGTTCCGCCTCGCTTTTGGTGCCAGAAGCGGCAACACCGCAGGCCAAGGCTTCGCCTGAGTTAGAAGCGGAAATGGAGGCGGTGCAATCGCAACTTGCCAGCTTGTTCACCGGGCGGGAAGGAACCAGCCTGTTTCGCGCCCTTCCCAAGAAGGTCGGGCAAAACGCTGTACAGCGTCTTTTGCACCTGATTGCCAGTGCTGAAGCAGGCAAAGCGCAATATGATGCGGTGCAATATGCGGCCCGCATTCGCCCCTCAAAGCGCCCAACTGAAATGACAATTGCAGAAATCTATGCTTGGATTGATGCCACTCCAGGGCAACAACACGCAATTGGTCGCTACCAGATGATCCCGGCCACCCTGCGCCGACTTGTCAAGAAAACCGGAGCAAGGCGCAGCGATCGCTTCTCACCGGCCCTTCAGGACCGGTTGGCGCAACAACTGCTGGAAGAGGCCGGCTTGGGCGCGGTATTGGCAGGAGAGATCGGTCGACGTGACTTTATGCATAACCTGGCCAAGATCTGGGCTGGGCTTCCGACTGCTAGCGGCAAAAGCTATTACCATGGTTTGGCGGGGAACAAAGCGGTCCTCAGCTGGGCGCGGTTTGATCAGGAAATGGCGCAGATTTTCCCAAGCTAAACCAACCCAACCTCTAGGGCTCGTGGTGGGCTGCCTGTCCTGCATAGAGGCGGCGCATGATCAGTGGGGTCAGATACATCGGTACCTGATAACAACCCAAGAATATCAGCAAAGGATCTGTTGTGCTTGTCGGTAAGGCAATCAGAAACAGCGCAAAATTCCGATTTCCTGCGACTAAGGAAGTCGGAACGGATCTGGGGCTGTGTTTGTGCTGAAGCCAGGTGAAGCAGCTCAGTTGCAGGCCAAAATTGAGCAAGAGAGCCAGCATCATCCATTTGGCCACCACCCAAGGAGTGCTCTTTAAGGCCGGGCCAAGCGCGGCCATCAGGCCAACCACAATGACCGCAAGCATCAAGATGGTAAGCCCATCCACGGCTTGGGCATTTTCCTCCGAGAGCTTTGGCAGGAACAGTAATCGGCAGGTAAAAGCGAGGGTTACGATCACCGCAATGCTGCCTGTCAGTCGTAGAGAGGCCCAGAGAATCTCAGAAAAACTGCCGATCTCCGGAAGCACCAGAAAAACAGGAAGCACTGTCAGCGGCATGAGCGCTGTTCCCAAGATCAAAAGCCTGAAAGCAGGGTCCGGTGCATACCCAAGCAGTTGGGAGATATTGGGGCTGCCGGTCAAAGCTGGAGCCGAAAGCATCAGGACCACAGCCAGGGTCACCACCGTACCGGTGAGGCCCAGCAGGGCGAAGACTGCCGCCGCCGCTAATGGCAAGATCATCTGCAAGGTGAGAACGGCCTGAAGGCTGGCCACACCATCGCGCAGCCCGCCGAGCGCGCGCGATGCTCCTATTCGAAAGGCGTTCAGAAACAAAAGCCCGGCCACCATTTCTGGCAGCCAGGGTTTTAAGGTTGCGGCGAGGCCGGGCAGGGAAAAACCCGCCACAAGCCCCAGGACCATCAAGGCCTGCCCGTGGCGAGTAATCAGGCCTAAAAGGTATCGCATCGCCTATCCCGCAGGGCCCGTACGCAGGTTGTTGGGCAACCAGGTTGCCAGCTCTGGCCAGGTCACCAGGATTACCACCATCAGCAGCATCAGCCCCACCATGGGCACCGCAGTGCGCGCGATGTAAGAAATTTCATGCCGGGTCATGCTCTGCAAAACAAAGAGGTTAAAGCCGATTGGCGGCGTCACCTGTGCCATCTCAACCACCACAACTATGAAAATCCCGAACCAGATCACGTCAATACCGGCCTGGCGGATCATCGGTTCGACGATCGCCATGGTCAGCACCACCGAGGAAATTCCATCAAGGAACATGCCCAACACCACGTAGAACAGCGTCAACGCCAGGATCAGCACCAAAGGAGATAGGTTCATCTGGTCGATCCAGGCAGCGAGCGCACGCGGTAGCCCGGTAAAGCCCATGGCCAGCGACAGGAACGACGCCCCCATCAGGATGAGCGCAATCATTGCAGAGGTGCGGGTCGCTCCCATCAGAGAGGCCGTGAATGTGCTCCATTTCAGCGACCCCTGCGCAAGTGCCAAGACCAGCGCGCCAAGAACACCCACCGCGGCGGCCTCGGTTGCGGTCGCCAGGCCCAGATACATGGAACCAATGACGACACTGACCAGAATGAGAACCGGGATCAGGAAGCGGCTTTCGGCTAGCATCTGCCCAAAACTCATCGAGGGTTCTGGCTGGGGGCGGTCCCCTTTTGAGAAAAAATGCCAGAACATGATGTAGGACATGAAAAGCCCTGCCAGCACCAGGCCTGGGAAGATACCCGCCATAAAGAGCTTGGTGATCGATTCATTGATCGAGACCCCATAAACGATCAGCGTTAGCGAAGGCGGGATCATCAGGCCCAGGGTCGCCGCACCCGCCAGGGTGCCGATGATCATATGTTCCGGATAGCCGCGTTTGCGCAGCTCGGGGATCGACATCTTGCCCACCGTGGTCAGTGTTGCCGCCGATGAGCCGGAGACCGCGGCAAAGATGGTGCAGCCAGCGATATTGGTGTGCAAAAGCCCACCGGGCAGCCAGCGCATCCAGGGCGCCAGCCCGCGGAACATATCCTCTGATAATCGTGTTCGATAGAGGATCTCGCCCATCCAGATGAACAAGGGCAGGGCAGTCAGCGTCCAACTGGAGGAACCGCTCCAGATGGTGGTGATCATGGCATCCCCAGCAGGTCGGGTGGTGAACAGTTCCATGCCAACCCAGGCCACGCCCATCAGCGCCAACCCTATCCAGACAGAGCCTCCAAGCAGGGCAAAGAGCACAAACAGGAAGATGAGTGTTGCGTAGATCTCGCTCATTCGACGGCCTCCGAAACGATGCTGGCTTTGCGTTCTGTTAGCAGGCGGCAGAGGTAGTCCCACAGAGCAAGCGCAAGAAGAACGGTGCCGATGGACATGGGCAGCTGTGGGACCCAGACCGGAGTATAGACCCACTCGGATCCGGTTTCGGCCCAGAGTTTCCCCCATTGGCTGGGAGCTGTGACAAACATGGCAAGGAAGCTCAACAGCCATTCGGGGACAAAATCCTGTCCCTGCGTGCGATCATTCAGCATCTCCGAGAAGATATTCGTCTTGATTGCGTAGCGGGCAAAATAGGTCGCGGTGATGGCGGCAACCCACATGGCGGCAGCGTCCAGCCACAGCCCAAACCGGGGGGAGAGATTGAGGAAGATCGAGACCCGGATATGGGCTCCGCGTGTTAGGGCATGTGCCAGGGCCAGGAAAGAGGTCGCTGCCATGGCATAACCAGCATATTCGGTGGAGCCGGGGAAGGTCAGATTGCTCCAACGGGCCACCATCTGACCTACTATCAGCAAAAGGATGGTGACCATGAAACCAGCCGCGACCACGCCTGAGGTAAGGTAAATCCGGTCCAAAACCACCTGAATGGGCCGCAGTAGGCGCCTCACTGGATCCGGTGCAAAAAGGGCTGCCAGGGCCAGGATGGTTGGTAGTACAAAAAGCCAGACCCAAAGCGGTAGGCCTAGGAACGGTTGCCAGTCTCGCAAAGCAAGTTCCCCCTATGTTAGTATGTATTTTTTCGGGCACCGTCCGGTGTTTTGGATGGGAACGGGGCTGCTGTGGTTGAAGGACGAGATTGAAACGCTGAAGCTTTCGGCAATTTAGTCTGTCCGCGTCAGACCGCGCCATAGGAGGCCCTAAGGCCTCCTTCTAACTGCGGGCACTGCCCCGCTTGGGCAAAGCAGGGCAGTCGTTCTTTCAACATCCAACAGGCAAAAGTCAGTTGCCGTTATACGCGTCCAGGATGGCCTGACCATCTGCACCGGCGGCCTCAACCCAGTCAGAGGTCATCTTTGCGCCGATGGCTTGCAGCTCCGACAGGAACTCCGGGCCAGCGTCGGTGACGGCCATGCCATTGCCGGAGAGTTGCTCAAAGTACCAGTTTGCCAGTTCTTCGGATTTAGCGGCGCAGGCGCTGCCGGTTTCATCCGCGGCTTTCTGAACCTGCGATTGGGTCTCAGCGCTGAGACCGTCCCAGACCTGTTTGTTGACCATCACATAGTTGCGTGGAAGCCAGGCATTGACCTTGTAGTAATGGGTCAGATGTTCCCAGACCTTGCGGTCATAGCCGGTGGAACCAGAAGAGATGAAGCTCTCTGCCACACCGGTGGCCAGGGCCTGGCTCAGCTCTGCTGCTTCGATCTGAACCGGGATCATACCAAGCTCTTCGGCAAAGGTTGCTGTGGCTGTATTGTAGCTGCGGAATTTGATGCCCTGGGTGTCGTTGGAAGAGTTCACTTCCTTTTTGAAATAGAAACCCTGACCGGGCCATGGGCAGGTATAAAGGGCTACAAGGTTCAAGTCCGCCAATTGAGCATTCACCTTGTCCTTGGCCGCATGCCAAAGCTTGTCGTTATCGGCATAAGTTGTGGCCACAAAAGGCAGGTTGTCCCACCCCAGAAGAGGTGCCTCATTGGCATGGGCTGACATAAAGCGCTCGCCGATCGGCGCTTGGCCGGTCTGCACTGCGCGCTTGATTTCGCCGCCTTTGAAGAGGGAGCCACCTGCATGGACGGTGATATCAATTTCGCCGCCGGTATAGTCGCGCACCTTGTCAGCAAAAACCACACCCATTTCCGAATGGAAGTTGGTGGCCGCATAGGCCATTGGCATATCCCAGCTTTCGGCGGCAGTGGCCGCTCCGGCTGCCAGTGCCAGCGCAGAAGCGGCCAGTGTTGTGGTCAAAGTGGTCCGATTTGTCATTTTTTTCTCCCTGTGGTTGGTTTTGTTGGTTTCTTATTGTTGGTTTGGAAATCTTTTATCGTCCGGCAAAACGGTTCGGCGCATAGGGGCTCATATCCAGGTTCATGGGCTGACCAGAGATCATATTGGCCACCATACGACCCGTTTTTGCGCCGCCGGTAAGACCGATGTGGTGATGGCCAAAGGCGGTGTAGACGCCGCTTGAACCGACCTCCCCGATAAGAGGCAGACTGTCGGACGGAGCTGGACGGAAGCCCAGCCATTCCTCTTCTCCAGCAGCGCGCATATTTGGAAAAGTCTCCTGAACCTTGCGGCGCAACAGCGCCAGCGGCGCCTTGGAAGGGGTTTCCCCCAATCCGCCAAACTCTACAATACCCGCACAGCGTAGCCCCTGATCCATTGGTGTGGCTACAAATTTCCCGGCGGCTATCATCATTGGGCTTTTGGGTTGAATGCTGGGCTCCTTGTAAAGGACGTGATAGCCGCGCTCAGCCTCAAGGGGGACATTTATACCAAGCTTTTGCATCAGGGGTTTGGACCAGACCCCGGCGGAGAGGACCGCCTGGCTGCACTCAAAACGACCCTCGCTGGTGTCCACCGCGCAGACCTGGCCGCCGCTGAGATCAAAATCCTTCACTTCTGCCTTGATAAACCGCCCGCCCATTTCCTGAAGCAATGTAACCAGGTCACGGATGTATCCTGCTGGGTTGAGGATAAAGCCATGGTTCTTATTGATCGCAAGTAGGCTGACCTCTGGGGTCAAGGCGGGCTCATACTCTTGTACCGCTGGCCCTTCGATCAGCTCTGGCACAAAGCCCGCTTCGCGTCGCAGCTCCCAAACATAGGCGTCGGCCTCAAAGGCTGCGCGATCCGGGTAGGCGAAATTATAGTCGCTTTCCTGGATCCATTTGGCAGCTGGCGTGCCAGCCGTGAGCGCCTTATGCTGCTCAACACTGTCGCCGGTGATCTGGCTGAGTGACTGAGCGATCCTGCGTGTGTCTTTGTCATTGGCATGAGAGAGATAGCGCGTAAGCCAAGGAAGGAGCTTGGGGCCATAAGACCATTTGATGAACAAGGGGAAGCTTGGATCCAGCAGATACTTGGGGCCTTTGGGTAGCAGGCCGGGGGTCGTCACCGGTACAACCCCGCAACTGGCCAGAATACAGCCATTGCCAAAGGAGGCGCCCATGCCAGGTTCACCTTTGTCGATGAGGGTCACCTCATGCCCTGTACGTTTGAGCCAAAGCGCGGTTGAGGCGCCAATGATGCCGGCGCCGATGACGATTACAGGTGCGTTAGCCATCAATCACCTCAAAAAATGAGAGGCCTGTTTGGATCTGGTTCGCGGCATTCTTTGACACGGGTTCCCCCACCGAAATTGCGGCCTTGAGCCGCTGCTTATTGGGACCATGCCTATTGCTAGGTATCATTTCAAATACTAATTTGGAGGTGTTCCATAATCTAAGGTGATACCTGGGAAATGCATCTAAGGTTTCGTCAGCTGCAAGCTTTTCATGCCGTGATTGAAACGGGCACAGTGACCGGAGCGGCTTCACTGCTGGGGGTTTCACAACCTGCGGTTTCCAATCTGTTGTACCAGTTGGAAAGACAAACACGTTTCAAGCTGTTTGAACGTGACAAGGGGCGGCTCAGGGCGACGCCGGAAGCAAATCTGCTGTTTCGCGAAATCGATACTGTGGTGCGGGGTTTTGACCATGTGACGCAGGCTGTGATCGATTTGCAGAACAAACAGGCGGGACAGCTTCAGGTTGCCTCACAGCACTCGATGTCATTTGGATTTATGCCTCGTCTGATCGCGGCTTTTGCCGAGGGGCGGCCGGATATGTCGATCTCTTTCCAGTCGCAGTATTCTTCCAAGATCCAGGAATGGGTGATTTCAGGCCTGTTTGAGATCGGCATCTGCGAAACGCCATTGCTGCACGATGGCCTGGATGCGCGACTGTTCAAGGTGGAAACGCGTATCGCGATACCAGAGGGTAGCGAGCTGACGAAGCATGAGGTGTTAACGCCAGAACTGCTGGAGGGAGTGCCCTTTGTGGTGATGGGGCCTGATCACTTGACTCATCGCCGGACCCGAGAGGCTTTTCAGCAGGCGGGGGTCCCTTGGAAAATCCGGGTACATGCGCAGCTGTTCAAGAACCTTTTGAGTTTCGTCAAAGAAGGCATGGGCTGTGCGATCCTGGATCCCTTTGTTTTGGACTTTGATCGTGGGGGCGGTTTTGAAACTCGTCTGTTCCAGCCCACGATTGAGATGGAGCTTTGCGTTATCACCTCACGCAATAGGCCGCTGTCCTCGATCGGTACCGAGTTTCTGGAGCTTTTGCTACAGGAACTGGAGCCATATGCCAGTGAAGGTTGTATCTAGAAAGCCCGGCAGCAAAGCAGGGGCAACATAGCGCTCCCGCCGGAACTTGCCCATTCATTGAATGAGCAAAACCCGTTGGGCCTTGCGCCGTGCAAAGCACGGCGCAGGTGCGTTCCCAAGCAAGGTCTCGCGGATGCTCCCCCCTGGGGGAAGAGCGAGGTCCCACTCAAAGCTGCCACAAAGACCTCCCTGCCTTAATGCCTCGTTTGAAGCATGACCTCGATCACACCGTTTGCAGGTAACTACCCCATCCAGCGCCGCACAGGGGCGCTGCTTTCTTCCAGCGCTTGGCAGACCACATCGACCAACGTGGGGCCATCATGGGCCACGGCCTCGCGCATGACGCGGTCGAGGTCCGCAGCGTCTTCTACCCGCCAGCTTTTGACACCATAGGCCGCTGCGATCTGAGCATGGTCCGTGCGATTGAAATCCACATTGTAATAGCGCGCGTCTTTGTCGGCGAATTGGCTGGCTTTGATCCAGCCGAAATTTGCGTTGGAAAAAACCACAAAGGTGATCGGCGCTCTGCTGCGACAAACGGTTTCCAGTTCACCCACAGTAAAGCCAAAGGAGCCATCGCCCATTAGAGCGACGGTTTTTGAAGCGGGGCGTCCATACCAGGCGCCAAGAGAGGCAGAAAGTGAATACCCAAGGGCCCCATGTGCTCTATTGGTGATAAAATACCGGCCTGGCCGCTGCAGTTGATAGTAGGCTGAGAAGTAGGGGCAGCTGGTGCCTGGATCGGACACAATTGTTGCGTCGGGTGGCAGAACCTTCATCAAGGTGTTGATGACGCGTTCCGGCCGGATTGGGGCCTCATTGCTCTCTGCCAGCATATTGAAACGCTCAAACTTGCGGCTTTTGATATCAGCAATGGCTTTGGCACCTCCAAAGGTCGCAGCGCCCTGTCCGCGTTTGTCCAGAACTACGTTCACCTCTGCCAGGGCTAGCCGTAGATCACCAACAACCCCCACTTCCGTACGGTAGTTGGCGCCGATCACCATGGGATCATTGTCAAAATGCACGATGCGGGTGCCGGGGGCGGGTGCCTCCCAGCGAGAGGTTGTGGTGGATCCGGCGCGGCACCCCATGAAGACGACGAGGTCGGCCGCCTCCATCATTTCCCAGGTTTGGTCGGTGCCGCCATTTGAGCCCACGACGCCAAGGCACTGGGAATTGGTTTCAGCCAGAGAGCCCTGACCAGAGATTGACGTCGCAACAGGAATATCGAGGCGGGTTGCGAAGCGGGAGAGTTCTTCCATTGCGCCCGCGATGACAACGCCGCCGCCACAAATGATTAGAGGCTTTTTCGCAGAGAGGATGGCATCCAGCGCCTCCTCCGCAGCGCCGGGTTCTGGGGCTTGCGGATATGCCGGGTAGTTCTGATGCTTGGGGTCGGCCCAGATGTCCGATGGGTCGACCTGGTCATATTGAATGTCATAGGGCAGACCAAGATGGGCAGCTCCAGAGCGCCCGGTTGTCATCGCCTTGAAGGCTGTGCGGACCATGCGCGGAATATGCTGGGCCTGCTTGATCACCGTGTTCCATTTGGTCAAGGGGCGCATCAGCGCATCCTGATCCACCTCTGTCAGCGGGTACTTTCCATAGGAAGAAACAGAGATATCCGTTGTAATGCCCAGGACTGCATAGGAGCTCTCTGAGGCTTCGATGAGGCCTGGAAGAATGTAGGTAGCCCCACCACCCGACGGCCCTTCGGCTACGCCAGGGCGACCGGTCACACGAGAGAACCCATCTGCCATATAGGTGGCGCAACGTTCATCGCGGGTCAGCACATGGGTGATGTTGTGATCCAGCCGCAGCATGGCGTCATAAAAGGGCAGTGTCGTGTCACCGCAGAGGCCAAAGATATGGCTTACGCCATGGGCCTCTAGCATTCGGACCATTGCTTCGGCGCCATTCATCTCGTTGCTCATTGCGTCTCTCCCAGCGGAATGGGGCAGGTAATCGGCTCCAGAACAGGGAATCGAAAACTGCGTTCAAAATTGTATACAGTTTGGAATTCATTATTGCGGACAAGTCAAGTCTGCTCTACCGTGCCCCCTGAGAATGAGGCATCAGGCAGGGCCGGATCATATGAGCAAACGGGAAAGCAACGTGGATCGGGTCTATGAGGCCCTGCGCCGGATGGCTGCGGATTTTGCCTTTAAGCCCGACCAGCGGATCAACGAAAGCGCCTTGTCAGAGGTCTTGGGGGCCAGCCGAACGCCATTGCGGGAGGCGCTAAACCGCCTGGTGGCCGAGGGCTTCCTGACTTTTCAAAGTAACCGGGGTTTCTTCTGCCGACCTCTGACACCCAGCTACATATTGGACCTCTATGAGGCCCGCGTTGCAGTCGAATGCGAAGCCCTGCGACTGTCATGCCAGCGTGCGAGCGAGGCGGAGATTACGGCACTTTCGGCCTATTTGGAACGAATGGAGCCGGAGTATGAGAGTGCAACCGAGTTGGAAGAGCTCCTGGCCATGGATGAGAGCTTTCACGCACGCCTGGCGCAGCTTTCCGGCAACAATGAGTTGCAGCGGATCTTGAGAAACCTCAATGGGCGCATTCGCTATATTCGCCTCATTGATCTCAAGCGGATGCGGGAAGAGGCGGATGGCCGCGCCCCCGGCGATATCTCGGCGCATCGTCGTGTGCTGGAAGCCTTGGTCAAACGCGACGCGGATACCGCAGTAGAGGCCCTGCGCAACCATATTGAAAAACGGCGGGAGCAGGCCACAGAAGCCGTGCGCATCGCCTTTTCACAGCTTTATGTGCCCGAAGACTGAGGGCAGGTTGGGGGAAATAGATGATTGACTGGACACAGCGAAAGAGAAGCTTGAGGGTGCTTTGTGCATTTAACAATGTTGCGCCTACGCAAGTTGCCCTCGAATTGGGAATGTCGCCAAATACGCTTACAAAGTTCCTGAATTCAAAATCTGCTCGTGGATTGAATTCAGATAATCTCGGGCTTGTTGTCAGATACTTTGGTTTGACCGATGCTTCAGACCTGGACACTGACAATCCACTTGGTGATCCCAAGATTGCGCCGCGTAAGATAATTGACGGATTATCGCCGGATGATGCTTTGGATCTCTGTCGTGAGCTTGAGGCGCGTTTCAAAGAAGAGGAAAAATAGGGTCTTATAATGGAACAGGGTGGCAAGACAGTCTTTGGCGCAGCGGTTGGGATCCTGATGCTGGAAACGCGTTTTCCACGGATCCATGGGGATATGGGAAATGCCATGACCTGGGATTTTCCGGTGCACTACCGAGTTGTGCGCGGTGCCAATCCTGAAAACGTTGTGCGTGGAAACCCTAGGGAGCTGATCGATCTCTTTGTTGAGGCTGGACGGGATCTGGTAGCAATGGGGGCTGATGGTATTACCACCAACTGTGGTTTTCTAGCGCTGATCCAGGAAGAAGTACGCGAGGCATTGGGGGTGCCGGTTGCCACCTCGTCGCTGATGCAGGTGCCCATGGTAGAGGCCTTGCTGCCCAAGGGGAAACGCGCGGGTGTGCTAACTATCTCGAAGGAGACACTGACTCCGGCGCATCTGAAGGCCGCCGGAGCGGCGGTGGATACGCCGGTTGGCGGTACAGATGGTTTGCGCTGCTTCACCCGAGACATCCTGGGCGATGCGCCTGAGATCGATTTTGCGGCCTGCCGCTTGGACATGGTTGATGGCGCCAGGGCTCTGGTAGCGGAGAACCCGGATCTGGGCGCCATCGTGCTGGAATGCACAAATATGGTTCCCTATGCGCGCGATGTTCGCCGCGCCACAGGTCTGCCAGTGTTCTCAATCCAGAGCTTTGTCAGCTGGTTTCAGGCCGGGCTGATGCCACGCCGCTATGAGTTGGATTTGGATGATCCGCGTTTCTGAGGTTCAGTCCTGCTCCACCGCGCTGTGCCATTCGCGCAGGAAACGCTGGCGTTTCAGGCGGTCAAGATAGACCATCAGCCCGGGTCCCATCTGGATGGGCCGGTAAGGGGCGCTTTCGGCACCGTTGCGTACAGGATAGCGGTGAAAGGGATAGGCAGGATTGCCCTCCGGGCTCCAGGCGGCCTCTAGCAAATGATCGACAAGCTCACCTGCGAGCCCGGGTTCCGCCGTGTCCCTCAGGATCACCGCGCTGCGCAGCATCATATTGGTATAGTCCTGCGGCTCCAGGATGAGGACCTGCCCCGAAAGATCGCTGCGGGCTTCGGCGTAGCTGCCGAGCACATTATAGGCGAGCGCCAGATCGCCCCGGGCCACATCCTCGATCATCGTGCCCGAACAGCAATAGAGCCGCAGATCCAGGCTTCCGAAAATCTCCATCATCCGCCAGAACCCGTCCGATGTTCGTGCATCCTGTGTGGCAAAGAGATAGCCCAGGCCGCTGGCGGCGGCATCATAGGTGCCGATCCGGCCGGAAAACCGCTCCGGGTGGCGCCGCAGCAGGGTGATCAGGTCCTGGCGCCGACGCGGCAGCTCCAGCCCCTCAAAGGCGCGCGGCGACAGGATCACCGTCGCAGGCTCCTGCGAAAAGCCAAAGACATGATCGCGCCAATTCGCCCAACCGGGCATGGCTTGCGTGAGGTTCGAGCGGTGCCGGAGGGTATAGCCGTCGTTGGCCAGTTTGACCTGCAGATCCATTGCCGAAGAGATCGCAATGTCAAAGCCGCTGGCATCCGTGATGACCGCTTGCATCAGGTCGGCGCTGCCGAGTTCATAGTAGTCCAGGGCAGTCTGCGGATGGGTGGCCAGGAAGTCTTCCAGCAAAGGCGCCAGCAGTGCCGTATCCGTGGTGGAGAGCACCTTCAGTACGGTCTCTGCCTCCAACGGCCCGAACCGGCGCTGGGCCTCGGCTTCAAAGGCTAGCAGTGAAGCCGCCCAAAGGCTGAGCGCGGTTAGGAGAGTGGGAAGGATAGCGAAACGCATGCTCCGGCTCCTGTGCTGGAAGTGGAAAGGACGAGGCGCCCGCCATGGGCTTCGGCCACTTCGCGGGCGATGGTTAGCCCCAGGCCGGAGCCAATGGTGCCTGCCGCATTGCTGCCGCGGACAAAGCGTTCTGTCAGCGCGTTCTTCTCGGCCTCCGGGAAGCCCCCGGCCTCATCGGTAACAGCAATGGTCACTGCGGACTGATCCATTGTGACCGAGATGGCGACTTCGCTGTCCGGAGGGGCGTATTTGATTGCATTGTCCAGAATATTGCGCAGGGCATTCTGGATCAGGATCGCATCGCCTGGAACCGGCGGAACCGACCCGGCTTCCAGAACCAGAGCAATATCCTTCAGCTCGGCAACGGGGCGCAACCTGCCTACTAGCTCTTCAGCAAGGGCCTGCAGATCCACTGGCTTACGTTCCAGCGAGTCGGTGCGGAAGGTGACCATGGCGTGGTCAAGCAGCTGGCCCGCCGCGCGGGAGCTTTCGTCGATGGCGCGGATCATTTCACGCAGGGAGTTGCGGTTCTCGGGCTTTTCCACCCGCCGCAGGGTGATTTCGGCCTGGGTGCGCACCGTAGCCAGCGGTGTGCGCACCCGGTGCGCGGCCTCGGCGATGAACTCCTCGGACCGGGTGAGGGAAACCCGCAGGCGTTCGATGAAGCGATTGAGTGAATGCACCAGGGGCAGCATTTCGCTGGGCACCGCGCGCTGCACTGGGCGCAGATCCTTCGGCCCGCGCCGGGAGACCACGCCGGTCAGCACCTGCAGCGGGCGGATGCTGGACTGCGCCGTCCAAAGCGCCAGCAGGGCAGCAATGGCAAAGAAACCGCCCCCCAGGGCAAGGGCCGAGCGGGTGAGGGCGGCCAGCTCCGCCTGCTGGCCCTCGCGGGTCTGGGCGACGGTAATGGCAATTCCTGCGGCACCGCTGTCGAGCGACATGCGGCGGCGCAGGGTAACGCTGCGTAGTCCGGCGCCCCGGTAGCTGCCAGTCCAATAGCCGGGTTCTTCTAGGCGCGCGCCGGCGGGTGCTTCGGGAAGGTCGCCATAGCCGGTGAGGGTACTGTCATCCAGGGTCACCCGGTAAAACACCCGGTCATCGCTGATATTGCCAAGCATCGAGAGGGCTGCATAGGGGATATCCAAAGTGACCTGGCCTTCCTCAATGGTGACGGAATCCATCAGTGAGGTGGCGGAGGCCAGGAGTATGCTGTCATGGCTGCGCTGCGACACATCGCGGGTGAACCCCAGCACCGCAAAAAACAAGAGCGATGCCAGAACCGCGGCGCTGCCGACCAGCTGCAGCGCCAGCCTGCGTCGCAGCGACCCGGAAGAGCGCAGCCGCGCATCTGGAGTAGGCTGGTCAGTCATGCGAGTGAAATCCGGTAGCCAAGCCCCCGCACGGTAACGATCTGCGCCTGCGAACCGGCCAGATGCTTGCGCAGCCGCGCCACATAGACCTCGATGGCATTCTCCGAGACCTCTTCGTCATAGGAAAACAGCCGGTCCACCAGCTTGGCCTTGGAATGGATCTGCTCCGGTGCGGCCAGAAAGATCTCCAGAAGCCGTAGCTCCTTGTTGCGCAGAGCGATCGATCTGGCGCCCGCCTGCAGCGTCCCGGCAAGGGGATCAAAGCGCAGATCTCCGAATCGTTTGACGTTGGAACCGCCGCCGCCCTGACGCCTGAGCACCGCCCGGCAGCGGGCTTCGAGTTCGGAAAAGTCGAAGGGCTTGGTGATGTAGTCATCAGCCCCAAGGTCCAAAACACCAACTCGGTCAGAGACCTCGGAGCGGGCAGTCAAGACGATAACCGGGGTCTTGCCTTCACGGGCGCGATGGGCCTTTAAGAAGTCACGGCCATCGCCGTCCGGTAGCATAATATCCAACAAAATCAAATCGTAATCCGTAGTGGCGATATAGCTGTCAGCGGCTTCCACGTCAGCAGCATGATCGACAACGTGGCCGTCCAGCCGCAGCCGGTCCAGTACCGCTGCAGCAAGGTTGGAATTATCTTCGACCAGCAGGAAACGCATTGATTGTTCTCTTTCACTGAGGGGCAGGACAGAGCGTGACAGGTTTGTGTCAGCTTGGCGTGCTCCCTTTCAGTCATGAGCGGGCAAACCGCTAAATGTCAAATGGAGGAGAGAGACATGACATTCACCCTGACACGGCGCACTGTTCTGGCGGCGGCTGCTGCGGCCCTGACTCTGGGCAATCCGGCCTGGGCGGAACAGAAAGTAGCCGAGAGCATCCACTTCCTGATCCCCGGCGGCGCGGGCGGCGGCTGGGACGGCACCGCGCGCGGCACCGGTGAAGCGCTGACCAAGGCGGGCCTGGTGGGCACGGCGTCTTTCGAAAACATGTCCGGCGGCGGCGGCGGCAAGGCAATCGGCTATCTGATCGAAAACGCAGACAGCAGCCATGGCACCCTGATGGTGAACTCCACCCCTATTGTAATCCGTTCCCTGACCGGAGTCTTCCCGCATAGCTTCCGCGACCTCACCCTGGTTGCGGGCACTATTGGCGACTACGCTGCCATCGTTGTGGGCAAAGACAGCCCGATCAACTCGATGGAGGATCTTTTGAAGGCCTATCAGGCCAACCCGCGCAAGACTGCGATTGGTGGCGGCTCGGTGCCGGGTGGGATGGACCACTTGGTGGCTGCCATGGTGATGAAGGCCGCGGGTGAGGACCCGACGGCGGTGAAATACATCCCCTATGATGCGGGCGGCAAGGCCATGGCGGCGCTTTTGTCCGGTGAAATCTCGGCCCTTTCGACCGGATTTTCTGAAGCGGTTGACCTGGCCAATGCAGGCGAAGTGAAGATCATCGGCGTCACCGCGGATGAGCGTGTTGCGGCCTATGAAACTGCGCCCACCATGAAAGAACAGGGCATCGATACCTCTTTCGTCAATTGGCGCGGGTTCTTTGCCGCTCCGGGTCTGCCGGAGGCCAAGCTGGCGCAGTATCAGGCGGCCATTGCCAAGATGTATGATACACCAGAGTGGGAAGAAGTGCGGGCCCGCAATGGCTGGGTCAATATCCACAACTCCGGCGATGACTTCAAAACCTTCCTGGAAGGTCAGGAAAAGGCCATTGGCGATCTGATGAAAGAGCTGGGCTTCCTCTGAAGCTAAAATTCAGCCCGTGCCGGGAGAGACCAGGCGCGGGCTTTGCCGCCACTGAGTAGTGAGACGGCACCGGGGCCATTGTTGCCCGCAATTGCACAATACAGGGGAGGGGGAGTTATGGCGCTGGACCGCTGGATCGCGCTGATCATCCTGATGATCTCATTGGCCTATGGATATGCGGCCTATTTCACTATGGATGGGCTCCTGCCGCCCTTCATGAAGTTCAACCCGGTCTGGCCCAGCACCTTCCCCAAGGCGCTGTCGGTGCTGGCCATTCTGACTGCTCTGGTCATTGTTCTGGGGCTGGAAAAGCCAGCGGAAAGAGAGGCTGACGCGGTGCCGTTGTGGGAGCGGATCTTTGGCGGCAACTGGCAGCAGGCGCTGGCACTTCTGGCGCTGATGGTTGCCTATGCGCTTTTGCTGCGGCCCGGAGGTTTCCTTCTGTCGACGGTGCTTTTCCTCACCATCGGCGCCATGATCCTGGGCGAGCGCAAGCTGCATATTCTGCTGCCGGTCGCGGCAGGGGCGGCCGGGCTGGTCTGGTACCTGGTGCAGGGCGTTCTGGGCATCTACCTTAAGCCGCTGCCCGCGCTGATGGGGGGCTGACACGATGCTGGAAGGACTTCTGATCGGCCTTTCAACGGCCTTTTCCCTCACAAATATCCTGATGGTCATTGGCGGTTGCCTCATCGGGACCTTCATCGGCATGCTGCCAGGCCTGGGCCCGATGTCGATCATCGCCATCATGATCCCGGTGGCCATTTCGCTGGGCGACCCATCGGCGGCGCTGATCCTATTGGCCGGGGTCTATTACGGTGCCATCTTTGGCGGTTCGACCTCTTCGATCCTGCTGAACGCCCCCGGAGTGGCGGGCACCGTGGCCTCGTCATTTGACGGCTACCCGATGGCGCGGGCGGGCAAGGCGGGCAAGGCGCTGACCATCGCCGCCATCGCCTCCTTTGCGGGGGGCACCATCGGCGCGCTTTTGCTGATGGTCTTTGCCCCGGCGCTCTCTTCGGTGGCGCTGCTGTTTCATTCGGCTGAGTATTTTGCCCTGATGGTGGTGGGCCTCTCGGCCATTGCCGCCTTTGCCGGTACCGGCCAGGTTGCGAAGGCCATTCTGATGACCCTCTTGGGGCTGATCATGGCCACCGTGGGCGAGGGCGCCCTCTTTAACATGCCGCGCTTCACCATGGGGGTGATGGATCTGCAATCAGGTTTCAGCTTCATCACCCTGGCCATGGCGATGTTTGCCCTGCCTGAGGCGCTGTTTTTAGTGATGAATCCGCCCAAGGCAGGCGGGAATTCCGGGGAGGGCAAGATCAAGGATCTGCGCATTTCCCGCGCCGAGGCCAGACAAATCGCGCCGGTCATCGGGAGGCAATCGCTGCAGGGGTTCTTCATCGGGGTCTTGCCCGGAGCAGGGGCCACCATTGCCTCCTTCCTGGGCTATGCGGTGGAACGCAATCTTTCCACCAAGGAGGAACAGGCCGAGTTCGGCAAGGGCTCGGTCAAGGGCTTGGCCGCGCCGGAGACGGCAAACAATGCCGCCTGCACCGGCTCCTTTGTGCCGCTGCTGACCCTGGGCATTCCTGGCTCGGGCACCACGGCGATCCTGCTCGGCGCACTGGTGGCACTGAATGTGACGCCGGGGCCGCGGCTCATGATCGATGAGCCGCAGATCTTCTGGGCGGTGATCATCTCAATGTATATCGGGAATCTGATCCTCCTGGTGCTGAACCTGCCGCTGATCCCCTACATAGCCAAGGTGCTGGAGGTGCCGCGCAACTACCTGATCCCCTTCATCCTGTTTTTCACCCTGATGGGGGCTTACATTGGCCAGAACAACGCAACCGAGTTGCTCATTCTGGTGGGTTTTGGCTTCTGCGCCACGCTTTTGCGCTTTGCGGATTACCCGTTGGCGCCCTTGCTGATCGGCTTCATTCTGGGCTCGATGCTCGAAGACAATTTTGCCCGCTCGATGCAGCTCTATGACGGGCTCGGTTTCCTTTTGGAGCGACCAATGACGCTTGCCCTACTGGTGCTGGCGGCGATCCTGGTTGTGCTGCCCAGCTACCGTGCACGGCGCGCCAGGGCCAAGGCGGATGGGGTGGCCGAAGGGGACTAAACCTGCGCCTCACTATAGAAGTTGCCCGGCCGGGAGGCCGGGCAGCGCCCGACCCTCCCCACGGGAGGGCGCTTCACGCCCGCCCAGAGTCAGGCGCTTTCTTCAGCTCAGAACCAAAAGCCAGAACCAGACGGTAAAGACCGAGGCTGCGGTGGCGATCAGCACCGAGGAGGCCGCAACCCGCTTGGCGCGCCCGTACATATTGGCAAAGATATAGCCGTTGAAGCCGGTGGCCATGGCCGCATTCAATACGCCGGAGCGGAACAGATCCTGCTTCACATTCAGATAGGTGCCAAGGCTCCAGACGATTGCGGGATGCACCATCAGCACGGTGAAGCAGACAAAGAGGATGGTGCGCAGATCACCCTCGGGGCGGTACTGCACCAGAACGCCCCCTAGCGCAAAGAGCGCTGTTGGCAGGGCCGCGCGGATCAGGAGCTGCAAGGCAGAGTCGACCGTGCCGGGGATCGCTAGCCCAGTGAGGTTGAAGGCAAACCCCATGGCGATGCCCAGGATCAGCACATTCTTGAACATGGCCGAAAGCACCGAGGTCACAGTTTTCACACCGCCCGCTCCCCGGTTGCGCAGCACCTCCATTACGGTGATGCCAAGCCCATAACAAAAGGGCGAATGGAAGGCGATGATCGCAAAATTGCCGGTCAGGTTATCCGGCCCGAAGGCGCGTTCGGTGATCGGCAGGCCCAGGAGTACTGAGTTGGAGAAGAGGCAGCAGAAGCCGATCGCCACGCTGTCTTCCCAATCGCGCTTGAAGATCAGCCGGGCGCCGAAGATGCCTAGGCAAAAGCAGATCGCGGCACCGGTATAAAAGCTGATCAGCAGCCCGGGGTCGAAACCGGCCGAGAGATCCAGCGTGGCCATGGCGCGGAATAACAGGCAGGGGATTGCGAAGCTCTGGGTGAACTTCATCAGCCCTTCTATCTGCACCTGGCCGAAAAAGCCGCGCTGGGTGGCGATATAGCCGGCGGCCACAACCAGAAAAACCGGCAGGATGACGTCAACTAGGCTTTGCAGCATGAGCGGGCTCCGCGCGTCATTCGCACAGCCGGATGGCGGCGACGGTTTTTTACTAGGTTTGCAGCGCGCTGCTGCGGGATATGCCCAGGGCCAGCGATACCAGCCTCAGAGCGGGCAGCGGATCACCAGCCCGTCATAGGCCGGGGTGATATGATCGGGGGTCTCGGCCTCCAGCGTGGCGTAGTCGAGATCAAAATGCATATTGGTCAGCACTGCGCGGCGCGGTTTCATCCGCTCGATCCACTCCAGTGCCTCTTTGAGGCAGAAATGAGTGGGATGCGGGTTGCGGCGCAGCGCATCGATGACCCAGCAATCCAGGCCTTCGAGCATGGGCAGGGCCGCGTCCGGGATCTTGACCACATCTGGCAGATAGGCGAGCCCGCCCATGCGGAACCCCAGGGCATCAATCGAGCCGTGATTGACCTCAAAGGGCTGGAACGGGATCTCGCCGCCCGGCCCGTTGATGGCAAAGGCGCCGTCAATGCTGCGCAGATCTAGGATCGGCGGATAGGGCGAGCCCTCGGGCTGAACAAAGGCATAACCGAAGCGGCTGAGCAGGGCGTTCTGGGTGTCGCCGTCGGCATAGACCGGGACGCGGGCGCGCATGTTGAAGACGATCATGCGCAGATCATCAATGCCATGCACATGGTCCGCATGGGAATGGGTATAGACCACCCCATCCAGGCGCCCGGTGCCGCTGTCCAGAAGCTGGTCTCGCATATCGGGCGAGGTATCGATCAGCACCGAAGTGGTGCCCTCCGGCCCCTCGCGCTCCACCAGCATCGAGCAGCGTCGGCGGCGGTTGCGCGGGTTCTGAGGATCGCAATCGCCCCAAAGCCCGCCAAGCCGCGGCACACCGCCGGATGAGCCGCAGCCCAATATGGTATAGCGCAGCTCCGCCATCAGGCTGCCGCCTCATAGGCAGCGGCTTTCCAGAACAGCCGGTCGAAATTCTCCTGGGTGCGGGCAGCGAAGTCTGCGTAATCGAGGCCATAGACCTCTGCGCCGACCTTGGCGGTGTGGGCGGAATAGGCAGGCTCATTGCGTTTGCCGCGATAGGGCGGCGGCGCCAGATAGGGGGCGTCGGTTTCAACCAGGATACGCTCTACTGGTGCGGCGGCGAAGATATCCCGCAGCTCCTGGCTTTTGGGGAAGGCGGCGATGCCGGACATCGACAGGTAAAAGCCAAGATCCAGCGCTGCCCGGGCCAGCTCTGCCGAAGACGAAAAGCAATGCATGACGCAGCTATAGGCACCGTTTTGCATCTCTTCGCTCAAGATCCGGGCCATATCCTCATCCGCGTCGCGGGAATGGATGATCAAGGGCAGCTTGCTATCCCGCGCTGCTGCAATATGGGTGCGCAGGGACTGCTGCTGTACCTCAGCACTTTCGGCGGTGTAATGGTAGTCGAGCCCGGTTTCGCCGATACCGACAAATTTCGGATGCGCAGCCAGGGCGACCAGCTCATCATAGCTGGCCATAGGTTCTGCGGCGACGCTCATCGGGTGGGTGCCGGCAGCATAGAAGACCGGAGCATGGGCTTCGGCTATGGCACGCACGGATGGCTCATTTTTCAGTTTGGTGCAGATGGTCACCATTCGCGTGACACCCGCTTCAGCCGCGCGGGTCACAATCTCATCCAGCTGGCCTTCAAAATCCGGGAAATCCAGATGACAATGACTGTCTGTTATCTGCGGAGGGGTCGTGCTCATGCCTGCCTCATGTGGTTCGCTCATCTGCAGGACAAAGAACGCTCACTCGGTGTCAGCGCTCCGCAGTTTCCTGCATCTTGAAAACCGTATCTAGGACAAGAGAAGCGGGGTCAAGGTTCACTGCCTGTCCATGGCGTGCCCTTGCGCTGGCTTCCGCTGCCAGATCCGCCCAGGCCCGCGCTTTCTGAGTGTTCGGCGACAGGCGGCTCAGCACCTGTGCTTCCCCTTCGGCAGCCTCCGGAAAGGGGGCTTGCCCCGCAGCGCCACAATAGGCGAGGCGGGCAAGAAGGATCTCAACCAGGTTGAGCAGAAGTTCAAATTTCTCTGCGGCCCCCCGCTGGGCAGCCGCCTCAGCCAGGGCAAGAGCCCGTTGTCGATCCAATCGGGGCATGCTGCCCGCGATCTGAACGAGTTCACTATAGATCCGCAATCCGCCAAGATTAATCAATCGCAGCGCTGCGCCTACTGAGCCTGCCGAAAGTGCCGCCAAATGATCGGTCTGCGCTGGCAGCTCCGCTCCCGCTTGCGCCAAAGCCACTTGCATGTCTTCTGCGGTGAGAGGAGCAAGGCGTAGAGTGCGGCACCGGGAGCGGATTGTTGGCAATAGGCGTGAGGGTTGGTGCGAGATCAGCAAAATCGTTGTTCGTGCCGGAGGTTCCTCCAGCATCTTCAACAGGGCGTTGGCCGCGCTGACATTCATATCGTCTGCGGCATCAACGATCACGACCCTGCGCCCACCATCTGCGGAGGAAAGACCAAAGAAGCGGTTCAAGCCCCTGATGTCATCAACAACGATTTGATCGCGGAGTTTGCCCTTGTCGTTGTAGCTGCGCGAGATCGGGGCAAGCCCGGGTTCAGCCAGGGCTTGGATCCGGTGCGAGACGGGGTGCTCTGGATCCACCTGCATAGAGGTGGCAGGTGGTGGCGCTCCAAATAAGCCATCTTCGGCTGGCGGTGTTGCCAGCAGAAACCGGGCAATGCGCCAGGCGAGCGTTGCCTTTCCTATCCCCAATGGGCCGGTGAGCAGCCAGCCATGGTGCAGGCGGCCAGAGTTGAAAGCATCGAGAAAACTCTGCTCTGCTTTTTCCTGACCAAAAAGTTGAAGGGTTTCACGCGGGTGAGGTGCTCCCGGAGCTTGATCCGCGCGGGGGAGCTCTTCAGGCTCTTTTGCTTTGCTGCTTCGCGCCATTATTGCGGCTCGCCACTGCGGATCGAGAGTTCGTCTTGCGCAACCGCCAGAACCTTTGCGGCAACTTTATCGATTGGCTGCGTGCCATCGATGACGCGGAAACGTTTGTTGAACTCCTGAGCCAGAGAGAGGAAACCGGCACGCATTTGCTGCTGCAAACCAAGGCCGAAATCTTCAAACCGTTCTTCACGGCCTTGACGCCCCTTGGCGCGGGACAGACCTGTTTCTGGGTCCATATCGATCAAAAGGGTGAGATCGGGCTCTCGCTGGATCATCAGGTCATGCAGTTGGTCAACGGTCTGGCGGAGATCCCCACGCGATAAACCCTGGTACATACGGGTGCTGTCCGCGAAACGGTCGCAGATAACTACTTTGCCCGCTTTGAGCGCGGGTAAGATCGTACGCTCCAAATGGTCCCGTCGCGCAGCTGTAAAAAGCAGGATCTCCGTCTCTGCAGACCACTTGTCCGGATCTCCCTCCAGCACAATGCGCCTGATCTCTTCGGCACCTGGGGAACCACCAGGCTCCCGCGTGAGCACAACCTCTTTCCCGGCAAAGCGCAATGCTTCGGCCAGAAGTTTGCACTGTGTGGATTTCCCAGAGCCATCAATGCCTTCGAAGGTCAGAAAAAGGCCGGGCAGGTCAGCGGTTTCTTTGGAAGTCACTGTGTTGCCTCAGGCCCGTCGATCAATTGCTTGCTGAGCACCTGAGCGGCGGTCTTAATCCGGACCAAAAAGCCTCCTGCCGGCACATCGGCCTCGGCGACTAGTGGCAGGCGTATTTCTGGCAATTCCTCAGGGCGCAGAACCAGTTCCGCCAGCCTTTGCCCTTTGGAAACGGGCGCATTGACCGGGCCCTTGTAGACTACTTCTGCGGCGACCTGTTTGCCCGAAAGGGCTGGTAGCAGAACCTCAAAATCATTCGCAGGAACCAGCCCTACCGATTGTTGTGCTCCACGCCAGATCTCTGCCTGCGCGACCGGGATACCTGCTTTGGCGATGGTTTTCTTGGCAAATTGGCGAAACGACCAGTTAACCACGGCCTCAGCCTCCTCTGCGCGTGCTTTGGCACTGTTCAGACCGGTGATTACAAAGATCACTCTACGCTCGCCCTGAACGGCAGACCCAACTAGGCCATAGCCTGCTTCGGAAGTATGACCAGTCTTCAGCCCATCCGCACCGATCCCCAGCCCCAATAGCGGATTACGATTTCGGGTATTTGATGGCGCGCGCCCGTCGAAAGCGAACTCCTTTTCGGAAAACAACGGATAATACTGCGGAAAATCCTCGATCAGCCGCTCTGCGAGGATCCCGAGGTCGCGCATCGACATGCGATGCCCAGCGGCTGGCCAGCCATTGGAATTGGCAAAGGTTGCGTTTACCATCCCGAGCTCCTGCGCCCGCCGGGTCATATAGCGGGCAAAGCCTGCTTCGGTGCCATCGGGGCTCAGAGCTTCGGCGATAACCGCGCAGGCATCATTGCCGGATAGAACGATAATCCCACGCAGCAGATCTTCGACCCCGACGCGATCGGTGGTGTCCAGAAACATGGTCGACCCGCCATAACTCATGGCATGAGCACTGACGGGCAATTTCTCACTCAGCGTCAGCCTGCCGTCCTGCAGTGCCTCAAATGCGATGTAGAGCGTCATCAGCTTTGACATCGAAGCAGGGGGCAAAGGCTGGTCGGCGTTTTTGGACAAGAGCACCGTATCGGTGCCTTGGTCAATCACATAGGCGGCCCTTGCACCGGTTTCAAACGCGGCAAGAGGGAGGGCGCTGAGGCCAAGACTAGCAACAAAAGCACTTGTAACGAAGACGGGGCGCATGAAATTCACGTCAGAGCCCTCCTGTTTGGCTGATTAGTTTGTCACTGCATATGCATCCGTAAAGCCAGCGGCTTTCACGCTTTTTAGCAACTGGCTGCGTTCGGATTTGGACTGTGCAGGTCCAACAACCACGCGCCAGAAAGGTTTACCTTTGCTGGATTGCTCCAGCACGGTCGGGATGAGACCAGCATTGCGCATCTGTGCGGCGGTGTTTTTGGCGTTGTTCTCAACGCTGAAAATGCCGATTTGGATGAAGGGCTTCTCGAGCGAGGAAACCGCAGCGGGGCGGGGAGCGGTAGGGGTTTGAGGTGGAGCAGCCTCAATTGCGGCGGCGGCACCCGCGATAGGATCCAAGGGTTCTGCAGAGATTTCAGGATTGGTGAGGGTGGTTGCTTCCGCCTCTTCCAGCGGGGTGGCCTGCTCCGGTTCTTCCGGTGGCAGCTCCTCGGTTTCACGGCGCAGGGCCGTAACATTCAGTTCAACCGGAGCACCGGCCAGCATTCCCAGTGCTCCCGCAGCATCCGACGAGACCTGCAGCCGGGGGCCAGGTATTTCGCGTTCTCGCCGGAACAAGGCGCCAATCACGAATTTGCCATTGCTGCTGTTACGGATAATCACACGCTCTGGATCTTTGGCGTCAGGATGTGCGACCCAAACCCCGCCAAGCGAAGGGCGCCCGTCCCACAGGCCCGCTTCGGTAACCTGGAAGACATCCGGAGCTTCGACATCCCGTTCGACAAGTCGGGTACTGCTTGCCCCTTCTGGGGCTGCACCGCTGACTTTTTGTTGTGGTTGCAAGAATGAAATGCCCTTGCCTTCTTCACATCCGACCAGGGCCAAAAGGGCAACTGTCGCCCAGGCGAACCTGACGGAGGAATATCGTGTCGGCACTGCCTTGATCATGGCTGCTTCCTTGCCTGTGCTCTATGCGCTTGCCTCTTCAAAAGCGTTGCGCGCCTCGCCGGGGTTTCCGGCCAATCTTTTGATTTGCGGAATCATAGCCTTTGGAAGCGGTTATGGAAACCCTGACCGCGGTGTGAATTCTGGATTGCCTGAGTGTTGGCACGATCTTGCGCGTCTCACATTGGGTGACAGTAGGGTTTCTATTCCCCAGCAGGATTTCAGCGCTGCGAGGTCAATTTTTGCTTGCGCCGGATGCAGTCGCACCTTAAACCGCCCGGTGACCGGGGAGGTGGCAGAGTGGTCGAATGCGGCGGTCTTGAAAACCGTTGAACGTGAGAGCGTTCCCAGGGTTCGAATCCCTGTCTCCCCGCCACTCAATCACCCACTTGTCGGCCATTTGAGGAGGGCATTCCGGCCCTTAGCCGCACGTGCCTGTTGAATTCTTCGGCCTTCTTGATGCGCCTGGTTCTCATCTTCGGAACATTCTGCTGATGTATCCCACATGGTTCCTGGGCTTGAAGCTATTGGGGGGCACAGGATGCCTTCATCCAAAAAAACAGCCCGCTTTCGGGAAAGCGAGCTGTTTCAAAAATGTTTAAGCAGTGGGTGACCTAGACCCATGTACCCTTTGCCGCGTCACGGATTTCTTTGATGTTCTTGCCGTAGACATCTGGGTTCTCAACTGAGCCGCCACGGAAAACGGCGGAACCCGCAACAAGGACATCGGCGCCGGCTTCTGCGACCAATGGGGCGGTTTTGGGGTCCACGCCGCCATCGATCTCGATATGAACAGGACGGTCACCGATCATCTGGCGCAGCTGTCGGATTTTGCTGGTCATATCGATGAACTTCTGCCCGCCAAAGCCTGGGTTTACCGTCATCACGCAGATCAGGTCGGTCAGATCCAAGAGATGGGCGACGGCTTCGGCCGGAGTGCCGGGGTTCAGTGCTACACCCGCCTTCATACCTGCGGCGCGAATGGCCTGTAGGGTGCGGTGAATGTGTGGGCCAGCTTCGATATGAGCGGTCAAGACATCAGCCCCGGCATCGGCATAGGCATCGATATAGCTGTCGACGGGCGAGATCATCAGGTGCACGTCCATGACCGTCTTTACATGTGGGCGAAACGCTTTGACCGCCATGGGCCCAAAGGTGAGGTTGGGGACGAAATGGCCATCCATGACGTCCACATGCACCCAATCTGCGCCTTGGGCTTCGATCGCCTGAATTTCCTGCCCGAAATTGGCGAAATCTGCGGATAGAATTGAAGGCGCAATCTTGATCTGGCGGTCAAAGGACATGGAACATCTTCTTTTGTGAGTGGGTCAAGGGCGTGTTGAGCCGTCCTATAACGGCTTGCGAGAGTGCTGCACAGGGCCAGTATAGCTAAATCCGCCCCTCAGTTTACAAAAGTTTCACCCAAGCGACACAAATCGTTTGAGGGCAAACGGTAGCCAGTCCCCGAGACAAAAAGGGACTGACCCGTGCTGCGCATAGACAAATTGACCAAACGTTTTGGCGACAAGATTGCGGTGGATACCGCGACACTGGATATCGATAAACCCTGCATGATCGGGGTCATTGGGCGCTCGGGCGCCGGGAAGTCGACCCTGTTGCGTATGATCAATCGTCTAACGGATGCAAGTGAAGGCCGTATCCTCTTTGAAGGGCGCGATGTCACGGGTTTGAAGGGGCGTGAGAAGCGTGCATGGCAGTCGGAATGCGCGATGATCTTTCAGCAGTTCAACCTGGTGCCACGTATGGATGTGGTCTCAAACGTGCTCCATGGAACGCTCAATCGGCGCTCTACCTTTGCCACCATGTTCAATCTCTTCCCGATGGAGGACATTCATAGGGCAATTGATATCCTCGATCGCCTGGGCATTGCTGAACATGCGGCCAAGAGGGCGGAAGCCCTGTCCGGTGGTCAGCAGCAGCGCGTCGCCATCGCGCGTGCATTGATGCAGGACCCCAAAATCATCCTTGCGGATGAACCAATTGCTTCCCTGGATCCGATGAATGCGCAGACCGTTATGGAAGCGCTGCGTCGCATTCATGAAGAGGATGGGCGCTCTGTGGTCGCCAACTTGCATACGCTGGATACCGCAAGGCGCTATTGTGATCGCGTGGTTGGGATGCGCGACGGACGTGTCGTATTTGACGGCTTGCCTGAGCAGCTAACAACAGGCGTTGCACGGGAAATCTATGGGGCAGGCTCTGACTTTTCCGAGGCGGCGACATCAACCGAAATCGAGACATTGGGTGCAGGTATTCGAGCTGAATTAGCCGACGCCTGAACCTGTTCCCACAATCTGTTTCATCACCCGATCCCGATGGGGGGACGGGAAAACTTAACCGGAGAGAAAAGATGAAAAAACTGCTGCTGGCCGCTCTGGCCTCCACCGCTCTGACAACCCCTGTCATGGCCGAAGAAATCACCCAGTTCCGTATTGGTCTTTTGGGCGGTGAGAATGCCCAGGACCGGCTGAACAACAACGAATGCCTGCGCGCCAAGACCGAAGAGCTCTTGGGTGTTGAAACCAAGCTCTTTGCCCCGGCTGATTACAACGGTGTGATCCAGGGCTTGCTGGGCGGAACCATCGATATGGCCTGGCTGGGTGCTTCTGGCTATGCCAAGACCTATCTTTCTGACCCGGAAGCGGTTGAGCCCATTCTGGTCAAAGTCAATGTCGATGGCGGTTATGGCTACTATTCTGTTGGGTTCGCACGCAAGGATAGCGGAATTGAAACCCTTGAGGATATGAAGGGTAAGACCTTTGGCTTTGGCGATCCCAATTCCACCTCTGGCTTCCTGATCCCGTCGATTGAAATCCCAGAAATGACCGGCGCGACCATGACGTCGGGCGACTATTTTGGCGAAGTGAAATTTTCCGGTGGTCACGAACAGACCATCGTAGGCGTCAACAATGGTGATTTCGATGGCGGTGTGACCTGGGCGGATGGTCTGGGCGATTGGGAAGATGGCTATAACTCCGGCGCCCTGCGTCGCGCGGTTGATGCCGGTCTGGTCGATATGAACGATCTGGTGAAAATCTGGCAGTCCAAGCCGATCCCAGAAGGACCGATCGTTCTGCGCAAGGACCTGCCCGAAGATGTAAAGGTAAAGTTCACCGCTTTGATGGCGTCCCTGCCTGCTATGGATCCAGAATGTGCCTATGGCGTGCTTTCCGGTGAAGCGAAGGGCGTCATGCCGATTGGGCATGATGCCTATAAGGTGATCATCGAAGCGCGTCAGCTGAAATCAAACTAAGATTTCACCTCTCACTCTATGCGGGGCCCGGAACACAGTCCGGACCCCGCTTTCCCGTCACAATCAGCCAGTTGGTTTGAGCTTTGCGGGCAGAATACCCTTTCATATTCAGGACGGCAGAAATGGCAGATCTCACTGCGGCGCCACTTTCGACGGAACAGATCCGTAACCAATATGGCGAAATGATACGGCGCAAGCGGCTCTATGGTGGCATTCTTCTGGTGCTTTTTGTGGCGCTGATGGTTGCAGGTTTTCGGACCGCTGATGCACGCAATGCCGGGTCTTTCAGTGATGGAATTGGTCGAATTTTCGACTACCCTGCCGAGGTCCTGTCAGAGGCGGGTGAAAAACTGGCGGAACTGTCTGGGCATCTGGTTCACTTTTTCCCAGCTTTGATTGAAACCTTGAACATTGCCGGAGCAGCTACGCTGGTCGGGGCTATTCTGGGTAGCTTCCTGTCGTTGCTTTCAACACGGGGCATGGCGCCCTGGACCAGTCTCATCCCGCTGTTTCGGCGCATTTCCGACATCTGTCGTGCCATCCCTGAAATCGTGATCGCTTTGGTCTTGATCTTCCTGTTAGGAGGAGGGCCGGTGCCTGCGATGATCGCGATTGCGATCCACACGGCGGGCGCTCTGGGTAAGCTTTTTTCCGAGGTCAATGAGAATGCCTCCCTTAAGCCAATCGAGGGCTTGGAATCCGTTGGCGGGACCTGGGGGCAGCGCATGTGGCTGGGTGTCATTCCACAGGTTGGCCCTAACTATGTGAGCTATGCACTCTTGCGGTTTGAGATCAATATCCGCGCCTCTGCAATCCTGGGTTTTGTCGGGGCAGGGGGCATTGGTTACGAGCTGAAGAACGCCATGTCCTGGGGGCAGGGGCGCTATGATGAGGCCGCCGCAATTTTCCTATTGCTTTTCATTACCATCGTCGCGGTTGACCAGCTCTCTGGGGTTTTGCGAGACCGCCTTATTCTCGGCGCCAGGACCGGAGCAAAAACATGACCATCATAGAAACGGATCTTTCTCCCGTTACCTTGAAACAGAACATGTCGCGTCTGTTTTTCAAAAAGAAACTGTTCAACTTTGCTTTGCCCGCTCTGGTGCTGACATATCTAGCCTATGTCTTCTTGTCGTTCGACATGCCGGGGCTATGGGCGCGCGCGAGCCTGGAGAACGCTAAAACCCTGGTCAGTGACACCTATAGCTACAAAACCCATGTCACACGGGATAACCGGGATGCATCCGTTTCGGTTGCTATCGAAGGGGAGCGCAAAGGCGCATATCCCGAAGGAGTGAGCCCGGATTGGGTTACTCTGGGAGAGATCACCGTAATTGACCTGGAAGGCGGCCATCAAGTGCGCTTTGGGCCGCAGGCAGTGGAATATGATATTCCGGGCTACGGGCTGGTCCGCGCGACACCGACCCGGCACCAAGGCGTCCAGGCGGAGTTGCCCGCCGGTGAGGTGCCAGATTGGATCAGCGTTTCCAAGAACCGCCTGGCGATCAAGACCGAGGCAGGGCGCCTGACCGTGACCCGCAACCGCTCAGAGGTGTTTCGCTATTTCACCGGCTGGGAGCTGTTCTTCTTTACCCTCGATAGCCCCTATCACGGACTGGGACTGGGTGAAGTACTGCTTCGGGCCGCCGGTGGAGAAGCCGGAGCGATCCTGCGGGATATCTGGACCAATAAAATGTGGCGCCATCAGGATGTGGCCTGGGCGATTGCAGAGACCCTTTTGATGGCCTTCCTGGGAACGATTGGTGCGGGCATTCTGGCGCTGCCACTGGCCTTTCTTGCAGCCCGAAATTTCAACCCGCTTGGGCCACTGCGATTTGCGGCGCGCCGTCTTTTTGACTTTGTGCGTGGTGTGGATAGCCTGATCTGGACGGTTGTTCTGGCGCGTGCCTTTGGTCCCGGCCCACTGACAGGTGCTTTGGCGATCTTGATCACGGACACCGGCACCTTTGGCAAGATCTTTTCAGAGGCACTCGAAAATGTGGACGAGAAGCAGATCGAAGGGCTGGCCTCCACCGGGGCGAAACCTGCGCAACGCTATCGTTTTGGGGTGATCCCGCAAATTACCCCGGTTCTGCTCAGTCAGCTTCTCTACTTCCTGGAATCCAATACTCGCTCTGCAACCATCATTGGGGCCATCACTGGTGGCGGTATCGGATTGTTGTTGACGCAGGCCATCATCACTCAGAAGGATTGGGAAGAGGTTGCCTATTACATTACCTTGATCATCATGATGGTGATGATCATGGATTGGTTCTCTGGCTGGCTGCGCCGTCGATTGATCCAGGGCAAAGGCGAAGGGGACTCTCGCCTGGAACCCAAGGAGAAGACCAAGGTCTTCTTTCTGCCCTGAAAACAGACCGGAAATTGTAAAAGGACGCCTCGCCTCAGCTGATCACCTTTGGGGCGTCCACGGTTTCAATAGATATCAGAGGACTACATGACCCGTCTCAGTGCAACGGCCCCGCTACTTCACCCAGGTTGCAGTATCGAAAACAGCAGCTTTGGAACCTATACCGAAGTGGGGGCAGGGACCCGTGTGCTCAACAGCACCCTTGGGGGCTACTCTTATTGTGACCGCAACTGCGATATTGCCAATGCGGAGATTGGCAAATTCTCCAATATCGCCAGTGCTGTGCGTATCGGTGCTACGGATCATCCGATGGAAAAGGCCTCTCTGCATCATTTCCACTATCGTTCTTCCTCTTATTGGGACGATGTTTCCGATGATGTCGAGTGGTTTGAACGACGGGCTGCGCGCCAGTCCAGGATCGGGCATGATACCTGGATTGGTCACGGCGCTCTTATCAAACCGGAAGTTACCATAGGCCATGGGGCGGTAATCGCTTCAGGCTCAGTGGTGACCATGGATGTTGCTCCCTATACGATCGTTGGCGGCAATACTGCGCGGCTGATCCGGCGGCGGTTTTCGACGGCCGTGGCAGAGCAGATGATGGCGCTGGCCTGGTGGGATTGGAGCCATGATCAGCTCAAGGCCTCATTGCCCGATTTTCGCAGGCTGAGCGCAGAATCCTTCCTCGAGAAATACGCGTAGCTCTCGACTTTTCCCGAAGGAGCAGTCCCCTCGCGCGCGCCACGCATGCGGCGTCCGGCCCAACTGGAGAGGATCCCGTCAGGGATCCATCGACAGGCGGGAGCGCTTGCGTTTTCTATCAGCCTTCAGGTGTGGCATGGATCGCAAACTGTTCCAGCCCGGCAGGGGCCGCATCAATTTTGCGATAGCTCTCGCGCACTCCGGTTTCGCTCAACTCGCGCGCAACAGTCAGCAGTGTGTTGGTGTCATGGTCGGCACAGATCTCTGCCATCTGCCGAAGTTCTTCTTTGGCGACAGGGCGTGCCGCTTCCAGATTCGGAGCGCCATAGGCTTCAACAAAATGCTGCGCCAAACGATCACAGAGCGCATCATACTCGGCGGTTTCGATTTGTGTCACCGCAACAAAAGTTACGCGCCCTGCGGTTTCCAGCCCGAGCCAACCATTGGCAAAGGCCTGACGCGGTTTGCCAGTCAGGTCCGCTTCGATCCAATTGGAAAACTCAAAGCCTCCGGAAATGCACCACTCACCGGTTCGGGCAGGGCTGGAATAGACGTTTTGATCGCTCTCGTCGAAATGAATAGCACGCGCAAGCTGCATTAAAATCTCTCCAGAACAGAGCTCAAGGGGATCAGATGAGTTGTCTCCCCGTCCCGCAACAGCATGTTAAAATTCTCGTCCAGGCCCAGGAAGCTTCCCTCTATCCCCTGACGTGTCACCGGTTCCCCAACCCCATGCATCAATCCACGCCATTCCCGGTGCAACGGTGCATTGCCTGCTTCTTCCCAGCGGGCAATCCAATGCAGGGTATGGCGGGCCCAGCTTTCGAGAAGGTCCGGGGCGGAGACTCCAGCGCATCCTTCAGCGTAAAGTGCGGTTTCCCCAGGGTTTTGCCCCCCATCTTCCTGTTCAGGCCACAGGGGAAGGTCAAATCCGATGACCAGCCAGTCCGGGGCCGCAGTGGGATCTTCAGAACTGGCAGCGGCCCGCAACAGGCCACAAGAGGCCCCATTGACCCGGATCTTTCCATCCCATTCGAGGTGCATGGCCACCTCGGGAGGGGCGAGCGCCCCCAGGGCGTTCTGAAAGCCGATGCCACAGGCGGGCAACATCGCCATAGCGCGTTCCAAAGGGACTTCCGGAGCAAAGACCAGGGCGGCCCGCAGCCGGTCTGCGGCCAAATTGTAGACGATCAACCCCGCGTCACAGCCCAAGACCGCCCGCTGGCAGGCGACCTCAAAGGGGTCAGCCTGCCCTGATACAGCATCTCCCGACATAAGGGGCGGAAAGGCAGGCTGCTCACTCATGCGGCACCCCGCTCTACCAGGCCAGCGGCAATATCGAGAAAGGCCTTGGCTTGGGCACTGTCTGGCTTGCTGGTCACAATCGGTGCGCCGCCATCGGCGGCCATGCGGACGTCCAGATGCAGTGGGATCTCTGCCAGCAGCGGCACATTGAGTTTTTCCGCCTCCGCTGCCACGCCGCCATGGCCAAAGACATGTTCTTCGTGGCCGCAGTTGGAGCAAATATGCGTCGACATGTTTTCGATCATGCCCAGAATCGGGACGTTGAGTTTGTTGAACATATCGATCCCTTTGCGGGCATCGATCAAAGCGACGTCCTGCGGTGTCGAAACCACAATGGCGCCGTCTACCTGAGCCTTTTGTGCAAGGGTCATCTGCACGTCGCCTGTTCCTGGCGGCAGGTCTACGATCAGTACATCAAGGGCGCCCCATTGCACCTGCATCATCATTTGTTGCAGCGCGCCCATCAGCATCGGCCCACGCCAGACCACCGCCTGATCTTCATTGGTCATCAGGCCGATCGACATCATGGTGACGCCATGATTGCGCAGCGGCAGAATGGTTTTGCCATCCGGGCTGGCAGGGCGGCCAGAAACCCCCAACATGCGCGGCTGCGAGGGGCCGTAGACATCCGCATCCAGTAAGCCGACGCGGCGGCCCTGCATGGCCAGGGCGCAGGCTAGATTGGCAGAAACAGTGGATTTCCCGACTCCGCCTTTGCCTGAAGCTACAGCGATGATCCGATCAACACCTGGAATTTTCTGCGCACCCTGAGGTTCCGCCGGTTTCTTAGGTTTCAAATCCGGCGGCGCCTTTGCTGAATGGCCCGTCAGCATGACAGAGGTCTTCTCAACACCGGTCAGATTTTGAATTGCGGCCTCGGCGGCATCGCGGACTGGAGAATACACCTCTGCCTTTGCTGGATCGATTTCGAGCACAAACAGCACAGAGCCATTTTCGACTGTCAGGCCACGGACAATACCTGCGGCAACGATATCCTGACCACTGACGGGGTCGGAAATGGATTTGAGCGTCTCAAGGACGGTTTCACGGCTGATGGACACGCGCGGTTTGCTCCTTTGATCGTCCCGCCTTTGGGGGCGTAATTGCGAAGATTTGCACCTGACGGATCTCTGGCGATCTTCTTTCTAGAGGTTCTCTACCCGATTGAGGCTGGGGTTGCATCCGCCAAGTGCAGCGCAACAAAGGCCGGGGGTGCAGGCCTTACTACTGTTTGCGCTGGGGCTTTAGATAGTCTTCGGTCGTACGCACAGCGGGTCGGGGGGCGCCGGCCAGAGGGCTGTTTTCCTGATGAAACTGTGCCTGCACCCGACAATCGTCGCACATCTTGATCATCCTGGCCGCAGGACCATCCGCGAACATGGCATGCTTGCCAGCGAGCTTTTCGCTGATCTTTTCGATCGCTGATTTCACCCCAAAAAGGGCACCGCATTCGATACAGGCAAATGGCTCTTCCTCGTGCAGCACCTTTTGCGAGAGCGCATCAGACCCAAGGTTCAGGCGTGGCTCCAGTTTGATTGCCTGTTCCGGGCAGAGGTTGGCGCAGATGCCGCATTGCAGGCAGGCATCTTCCTGAAACCGCAGTTGCGGCAGGTCCGGATTGTCGCCCAAAGCACCTGAAGGGCACAGAGAGGCGCAAGACAAACAGAGCGTGCAGCTCTCCGTATCGATGAGGACTGCCCCATAGGGCGCACCCTGAGGGAGCGGGAGTTGTTGATCTGCACCCTGCAGCGCCAGAGCGGCTTGCCGCGTGACCTGGCGTCTGCTGCCTCTGGGTCTGACGGGAGAAGTAATCGCAGCATCCGCTGCATTGCGAGCTGCCTCGTTGTAAAGCGCTTCGCAGAGGGCGGCAGGATCTTCCAGGTCCAAAATAACCGCTTTTCCATCTCCCGCAATCGCTTCTGCCAGCGCAAGCTCCCCTTCAAGGACATGCCGATCGGCCTTGGGGTCCAAAAGCAGGGAGACATGGGAAAAACCAGCGGCCAAAGCGGTCAGCATCTCAGCATGCCCAAAGGTGCCAAGGGCTTCGACCTCAAGGGGGACCACATCAACGGGCAGTCCCCGATCATAGCGGGCCGCGAATTGAACCATCTCACTCCCGCGCGCTGTGGTAACCAGGAGACGAGGGTTCACGCCCCCTGCCGAAAGATAGGCTTGAGCCAGGGTTTGAACGCGCAGAAACAGTGCTGATGCTGGAGGCGCATCATATGTGATGGCACCTGATGGGCACAAAGAAGCGCAGGCGCCACAGCCTGCACAGATCATTGGGTCAATTGTGACGTGATCTCCTTTGGGAGAAATGGCAGATGTCGGGCAGTGATCCAGGCACTTGCTGCAGCCAGCTTGACTGGCGCGCGAATGAGCGCAAAGGACCGGATCATTCTTCAGGTAGAGGGTTTTTTCAAAGACACCCACCAGCTGGGCAGCCTCAAAGACAGCTTCCTCCACCGAGGCCTGATGCCTAGGGTCTGCCCGAAAGTATCCGTCGCGTTTTTCCGGAGCGGGAAAAAGGGAATTGCCGCCGCTGAGGTCCAGGATGATATCACATTCCGAAGCGCCCCCTTGTTGCGGAGACGACCACCGCCATTCGCGCCCCGAGGTCACCAGCGTCTCCAATGATCCAAAGGAAAGGGTAAACCCGCCGATGGCACCTTTGGCTCGCAGCAGGTTGCCGCGCACAGCGTCATAATCGCGGCTCATTGGGGGTTCACAACCGGGGTCCAGCAAAACTGTGACAGCGAGTATGTCTTTCAGCCGCTCGGCCGCAGACAATGCAACCTCATGAGGTCCAAAGATCAGACAGGTTCCTTCGGAAATGACATCCAGAGTCTTGGCGGCAGGAACTTCCAGCATTGCTTCTGCGGTGAGGGCGGACATTTTGGGTAGTGAATTTCCCGTATCACGTGTCCATCCGGCCCTGTCCCGCAGGTCCAGGAGCGGGACCGGGGGAACCTCCATTTCTGCGGCCAAAGCCTCAAAAAGATTTTTTTCCTGCGTGCAGCAAATCACGGCGCCAACGTCGGAAAGGGCGGTGGTTAGCTGTTCGATTTCCTGACCGCAGAGCTCACTATGGAGTTTGCTGCAAGGATGCCCGCTCGCCTTTGATAGGGCCTCTGGATCGATGGTTTGTGTTCCGGAACAATCACACAAAATCAATTTATTAGCCATATCTTCCCCGTTTGGTCTGGCGCAGGAAATCCACCGGGAAATCCCTTTGCTGGTGCGATAAACTAGGCATGATTCTGGGGCTAGGTAAACCTCTCCCCCTCTCTTCAGGGGGCTTGAGACAGGTCGATATCCCCTAGTGATTCGCCTGAAAGAGATCACCGCTTTTATCCGAGTATTTCTGTCAAAATAGACAAAACGTCCGTCGAGTCCTGCCGTGGGAAATTCTGCGACCCAATTTGTCCCGCAACTGCAGATTTTAGGAAACTTCCGCAAATCGGCCTTTCAAGGAGGGATTCCCTTGCGGCAGTCTGTTTGTAGAAAACGACATGCAGCATGCAGATTGGCACGACAGGGTGGACGAGGTACTATCAAAAACAGAGGTGATGCCGGTGGGCATTGTCCTGCGCCGAGCGCCGGGGGTGACACGGTGGGCGCAGTGGAGCTGGACCGTGTCGTCGATCCTGCCTGCGGCAGCGCAGGCGTCCTGGCAATTGCTACGCAGAGAAGGAGAGGTTGCAGAGTTCCACGCCGCGACCTTGCCTCTGGAACTGCATCGCAGTGAAGCCGAGGCCTATCGTCAGGGCCTGACAGCTGAACCACCCTGCCTTTACGTTGTGCTTCGGGAAAGTGCCGAAGAAGCAGCGCCTTTTGAAGTCACCCTAGTTACGGCCTCCCCCTTTGAAGCGCAGGACTATGCCGACAGCGGCGAAGAGCTGGTGGAGAAGGTCGCAATGCCCGAGGGGCTTGTGGCTTGGGTACGTGACTTCACGCTGGGCCACTATCAGGAAGAGCATTTTAAGAAACGTCGCCGCGATAAAAAGGACATAGGCCTTCGCGAAGATGGCATTGGTGACCCTCGGATCGTTCAGCAAAGCGATGTCTACCGTTCTCCGGCGCTGACACGCAAAGGCAGGTTGCAATGAGCGCGCAGGATTTCTGGACGCGCCGTCGCGCCGCTGTCGAAGCGGAACAGGTGGCAGAGACCAAGGCCCTGGTCGAGGCGGAGGCACAGTTCCGTCAAGAAGCGCTCGAAGAGCTGAGTGATGAGGAACTGCTGGAGCAATTCGACTTGCCGCGCCCCGAAAGCCTGGTCGCAGGTGATGATTTCCGGGTGTTCTTACAGGAGCAAGTTCCAAATCGGTTACGCCAGCGCGCGTTGCGCCATCTGTGGCGGGTCAATCCGGTTCTGGCCAATGTGGATGGCTTGGTCGATTATGGCGAGGATTTCACCGATGCCTCCACTGTAGTTGAGGGGTTGCAGACAGCCTATCAGGTTGGACGCGGCATGACCCAACATGTGGAAGAGCTGGCGCGGCAGGAAGAGCTTGCAGCTCAGCCCGAAACGCTGGTGGAGGATAGGCAGCGCGAAGAGACAGATGATGTTGCTCTCTGCGATTTGCCTCAGACCGAAGCCGATACGCGCGTGTCTGAGCCTGCGCTGGAAGATGTGCGCACTGACTTGCCATCCCCCCAGCCTGCGGCAGCACAACATGAATCCTCACAGACGGAAAGCACATTGGCTGAGGCTCCTCCGCCGGTCCCGCGGCGGATGCGGTTCCGTTTTGATGAAATCCAGAAGTCCTAAAGGAGGAACGCAATATGACAGCACTGGTAGAACCCGTTGCAAGCGTTTCAGAGGAAGATCGTCTGAGGGCGGATCTCTACAATTTTCTGGGTCTTTTCCTTTCAGCAGCTCCGGATGAGATGCTGTTGGGACAGACTTCGGCGTTGAGTGGGGATGAGAGCGAGTTGGGGCAGGCGGTGAATGCCTTGGCCAAACTCGCGCGACTGACCAAGCCTGCGGGCGCGGAACGAGAGTTCAACGCGCTTTTTATCGGTCTGGGGCGAGGTGAGTTGCTTCCCTACGCCAGCTATTACCTCACAGGATTTTTGAATGAAAAACCTTTGGCCCTGTTGCGGCAGGACATGGCCGCACAGGGGCTAAGCCGAGCGCCAAACGCATATGAGCCTGAAGACAATATCGCATCCCTGATGGAGATGATGGGTGCCTTGATTGTTGGGCGGTTTGGCACCCCTGCGGATCTTGGGCAGCAAAAGACCTTTTTTAACCGTCACATCGGTCCCTGGGCCGGACATTTCTTTGCGGACCTCGAAGGGGCCAAATCATCCGTCCTTTATGCGGCAGCGGGAACGCTGGGCCGGGTCTTTATGGAAATCGAAGCCGAGGGGTTTCGTCTGAGCGCGGAGTGATCCGCAAAAGGGCCGTCGCTGCAATGCGTGGCCATAACCCGTGCAACTGGAGCCCGGAGGAAACACGCCGGGGGGAGGAGTTCACATGAGCGGAAAAGACGAAGGCGGCAAGAACCGCCGGGATTTTCTGAAACTGGCAGCAACGGCGGCGCCTTTGACGGCCGCAGCAGTGGTGAGTGGAGGCCGTGCAGAGGCGGCTGAACCAGATCTCGCTTCTGACAAGATGCAAGATACCGCGCATACCCGCGCCTATTACGAGAGCACTCGGTTCTAAGAGCCGCGCGCATATCCCTTTCATACCCGCCCGCAACCGGTAGCGAATGGCCCATCTGTGTGGCGGATTTTCTTTCACCCAGCCTGTCCCTGAATGGGGCTAGCAAGGGAGGTTTACATGCTTAGGAAAAAGACCAACGGGGTTGCGAGACGCCCCCAGCGGACCGGCATCCTGAATACAGCGGCGGGCACTTCCGTCGATCGACGCGCGTTTCTGCGCGGCTCTGGTCTAGCCATTGGTGGCTTGGCGGCAATCAGCGCCACCGGAGGTGCGGTAACACAGGCCAATGCAGCCGGCGCTGCGGCTGGCGCTGTCGAAAGCGTCAAGTCCATCTGCACCCATTGTTCTGTTGGCTGCACCGTTGTCGCCGAGGTGCAGGATGGTGTCTGGACCGGCCAAGAACCCGGTTGGGACAGTCCGTTCAACCTTGGAGCTCATTGTGCCAAAGGGGCCTCGGTTCGTGAGCACGCCCATGGCGAACGCCGCCTGAAATACCCGATGAAGAAAGAAGGAGGAGAGTGGAAGCGCATCTCCTGGGATCAGGCGATTGACGAAATCGGCGGTGGCATGATGCAGATCCGCGATGAAAGCGGACCTGATAGCGTTTATTGGCTGGGCTCAGCCAAGCACAACAACGAACAGGCCTATCTGTTCCGCAAATTTGCTGCCTACTGGGGCACCAATAACGTGGACCACCAGGCGCGGATTTGTCATTCCACCACTGTGGCGGGTGTAGCCAATACATGGGGTTACGGCGCCATGACCAATAGCTACAACGACATCCACAACTCCAAAGCCATTTTCATCATCGGCGGCAACCCGGCCGAGGCGCATCCGGTGTCTCTGTTGCATGTGTTGAAGGCCAAGGAGCAGAACAATGCTCCGCTCATCGTTTGTGACCCGCGCTTTACCCGCACGGCGGCCCACGCGGATGAATATGTCCGCTTCCGTCCCGGCACCGATGTGGCGCTGGTCTGGGGCCTGCTCTGGCATATCTTTGAAAACGGCTGGGAAGATAAAGAGTTCATCCGCACCCGTGTCTGGGGCATGGAGCAAATCCGTGACGAAGTGGCGAAATGGACACCTGACGAGGTGGAGCGTGTCACCGGAACACCCGGAAGCCAGCTGCGCCGTGTGGCCCGGACCCTGGCCAACAACCGCCCTGGCACCGTGATCTGGTGCATGGGGGGAACTCAGCACACCACGGGCAATAACAATACTCGAGCCTACTGCATCCTTCAGCTTGCGCTGGGCAATATGGGCACCTCCGGTGGTGGTACCAATATCTTCCGGGGCCATGACAATGTGCAGGGGGCGACCGACCTTGGCGTTCTGTCTCATACCCTGCCGGGCTACTATGGCCTGTCAAAGGGGGCCTGGGGCCATTGGGCCCGTGTTTGGGGGGAAGAGCCTGAATGGCTGGCTGGTCAATTCGACAAGATCACCGGGGCTGACGGCAAGGAAAAGAGCCTGCAGAACCTCAAAGGTATTCCGGTCAGTCGCTGGATCGACGGCATCCTCGAAGATGCAGGCAACATGGATCAGCCTAACAATGTGCGAGCCATGGTCCTCTGGGGACATGCGCCCAACTCGCAGACTCGGATGACGGAAATGAAAACCGCGATGGAGAAACTGGATATGCTGGTCGTGATTGACCCCTATCCAACGGTTTCTTCGGTTCTTCATGATCGCACTGACGGGGTCTATCTGCTGCCTGCCTGTACTCAGTTTGAAACGCGTGGCTCCGTCACCGCATCGAACCGATCACTGCAATGGCGCGACCGCATCGTTGAACCCCTGTTCGAAAGCCTGCCGGATGAGGTCATCATGGCCAAATTCGCCAATAAGTTTGGCTGGGCAGATCGCTTGTTCCGTAATATCGAGATGGAAGATGCTGAAACGCCAAATGTGGAGAGCATCACCCGCGAGTTGAACAAGGGTCTTTGGACCATTGGTTATACTGGTCAAAGCCCGGAGCGGCTGAAACTGCATATGGCCAACCAGCATACCTTTGACCGCACCACGTTGCGCGCCAATGGTGGCCCGGCGGATGGCGATTATTATGGTTTGCCTTGGCCTTGCTGGGGCACCCCGGAGATGAAGCACCCAGGCACGCCCAACCTCTATGATATGTCCAAGCCGGTTTCAGAAGGTGGCTTGACCTTCCGCGCCCGCTTCGGAGTTGAGCGGGATGGCGATAACCTATTGGCAGAAGGGGTTTATTCCGCAGGGTCTGAGATCCAGGATGGCTATCCTGAGTTCACCATGCAGATGCTTATGGACCTTGGCTGGGATGGTGATCTGACCGAGGAGGAACGTGCCTCAATCGAGGCTGTGGCCGGTCCAAAGACCAATTGGAAGACCGATCTCTCCGGTGGCATCCAGCGGGTGGCGATCAAGCATGAATGCGCACCCTTCGGCAATGCCAAAGCGCGGGCGGTGGTCTGGACCTTCCCGGATCCAGTACCGATCCACCGTGAACCGCTTTACACCAACCGCCGCGATCTGGTGGAGGACTACCCGACCTATGAGGACCGGCATGATTACCGCCTGCCAACCCTCTATGCCTCGATTCAGAAAAAGGATGTCTCCAAGGATTATCCGATCATCCTCACCTCTGGGCGACTGGTTGAATATGAGGGCGGTGGCGAAGAGACCCGCTCCAACCCATGGTTGGCAGAGCTGCAGCAAGACATGTTTGTCGAGATCAACACCCGCGATGCAAATGATCTGGGTGTGCGTGATGGCGAACAGGTCTGGGTCGAGGGGCCAGAGGGCGGCAAGGTCAAAGTCATGGCCATGGTCACCGAGCGCGTGGGAGCTGGCGTTGCCTTTATGCCCTTCCACTTTGGTGGCCACTTCCAGGGCAAGGACCTGCGGGACAAATACCCCGAAGGGGCCGACCCCTATGTTCTGGGCGAAAGCGCCAATGTGGCTTTCACCTATGGCTATGACAGCGTGACTCAAATGCAAGAGAGCAAATGTACGCTCTGCAAAATCAGTGCAGCATAAGGAGTAAAGAGAAATGGCAAGAGCAAAATTCCTCTGCGACGCCGAACGCTGCATTGAATGCAACGCCTGCGTTACTGCTTGTAAGAACGAGCATGAGGTCCCCTGGGGCATCAACCGTCGCCGTGTTGTCACCATCAACGATGGCAAACCGGGAGAGCGTTCGATCTCAGTCGCCTGCATGCATTGTTCTGATGCGCCCTGCATGGCGGTCTGCCCGGTCGACTGTTTCTATCAAAATGAAGAGGGTGTGGTCCTCCACTCCAAGGATCTCTGCATTGGTTGCGGCTACTGTTTCTACGCCTGTCCCTTTGGCGCGCCTCAGTTCCCGCAGGCGGGCAATTTTGGTAGCCGTGGCAAAATGGACAAATGTACCTTCTGCGCCGGTGGCCCGGAGGAGAATAACTCCAATGCGGAATTCTCCAAATATGGCCGCAACCGGATTGCAGAGGGCAAACTGCCCATCTGTGCGGAAATGTGCTCAACCAAAGCACTCTTGGCTGGTGATGGCGACATGGTTTCTGCGGTCTACCGCGAACGTGTCGTTGCGCGTGGCTTTGGCTCGGGTGCCTGGGGCTGGGGAACAGCCTATGATCAGAAAGGTGGCTGACCCGCATGGGGCGTGAGCCCCGATGGTTCAGCACTCAGGGGCGGCACAGATTTGCTCTGCGCCGCCCCGAACTCAACAATTCACGCGCGATCTGAAGAGGAGGCCGGTCCATGCCACGCCTTGCGCTTTCATTGTTCCTTTTTCTGCTTTGCTCCATGGTCCTGCCGTCTATCAGCTCGGCACAGGATCAGGGCATGGCGACAGGTGCCCTGACATCTGACCGCAGTCACACCGGAGGGGCACAAACACTTGAAGACATCCTCGCGCGTCAACGAGGTCTGGCCATTGATGACAGCTTTCGCGCGGGCAATACCGGCAACCCAGAGGGGGCTGCAGCACTGAATGCGCAGCTGGGAACCCTGGGCGGGGTTTCTGATCCGGAACTGTGGCGTGCTCTTAGATATGGATCGGCTGATATGCGGGCCTCCGCAGGAGGAGAGACCGCAGCGGTTCTGGTACAGGACGGCGGAATGCGCTGGCTAGACTTTCGCGCAGGCCCCCTGCGCCAATATGGCGGCGGGTTGCTGCTGGCAACACTGGGAGTGCTGGCGCTGTTCTTCCTGCTGCGTGGACGGATCATGATCGATGGTGAGAAATCCGGGCAAACAGTGACCCGTTTCAAGGCGATTGAACGCTTTGGTCATTGGTTGCTTGCGGGCTCCTTTATCGTGCTGGGTGTGACCGGCATATTGACCCTGTTTGGTCGTGTGATGATTGCACCTTACCTGGGCAAAAGCACCAATGCCTGGCTTTTGGTTTGGGGGAAGTGGCTGCATAACTCTGTTGCTTGGGCCTTTATTCTTGGGCTGGTGATGATTTTTGCCATGTGGGTTGTTCACAACGTTCCCAACCGCAGTGATCTTGTCTGGCTCCGGCAGTTTGGCGGGATCATTGGCAAGGCGCATCCACCGGCAAAAAAATTTAACGCGGGCCAAAAGATGATCTTTTGGTCGGTGGTCTTGTTTGGCAGCTCGATTTCCCTCACCGGGATCTCTCTACTTTTCCCCTTTGAAATGCCGCTTTTTGCTGCCAGTTTTGACGCGTTGAATGCCACCGGGTTGCCCCAGATGCTGGGCTATGGCGCTCTGCCTGTTGAGTTGGCCCCGCAAGAAGAGATGCAGTTGGCGCAGGCCTGGCACGCGATCCTTGCCTTTGTCCTCATGGCGATCATCCTAGCGCATATCTACATCGGCTCCTTGGGAATGGAGGGGGCCTATGATGCGATGGGTTCCGGCGAAGTGGATGAGGCCTGGGCGCGTCAGCACCACTCGATCTGGCTCGAGGAGCTGAAAACACCTCCGCAGGGGGAGACCAAAGCCCAGACCCCGGCGGAATAGGTTTTGTCGTTTTTTGAAGGCTGGGGTTGCAGTTATAGGCAAAAGGGAGACATATGAAATGAAAGCAATGATTTCTGGGCTACTGGCGACAGCCGTGATTGCTGTTCTCGCCGACCTGACCCTGGAAAATGCGGGATATGGAAGCGACGAGATCTTTGCCAGCGAGGCGGTTCGGCTGAAATGACACTGACCGCGATCAGGAACGAGAGGCAGGGGAGCATGGTGGCCGCCGCTGCAACCAGCGATGAATATGGTGAGAACCTGGCAGGGGCATCAATTCTGGTGATTGATGATGAGCCGGGTATGCGCAATTTCCTGACCAAAATTCTGGCACCAAGATGCAAAAGGGTGGAGCAGGCGGCTTCCGCTGCAGAGGCTTCCGCAATTTTGGACCAATCCCATTTCGATCTGATTATTCTGGACAATATCATGCCGGGAAAGACTGGTCTGGAATGGGTAAAAGAACAGCGTCGGGTGGGGCTCTTTGCTGATACCATCTTGGTCACGGCCTATGCTGATCTTGAGACTGCCATTCTGGCCCTACGTACGGGGGTTGCGGATTTTGTGCTAAAACCCTTCCGGGCAAATCAAATTCTGAATTCTGTCGCCCGGGCCCTTGATCGCAAGTATCTGCGCCGCGAGAATTATTTGCTGAAACACGAACTGTCTGCCGAGGGGCGCCTTGCACGTGGGCGGTTACTGGGGAAATCCCCCTCGATCTGCCAGGCACGCGAGATGCTGACACGGCTTGCGCCACTTCCCACTCCTGTTCTTTTCACTGGGGCCAGTGGAACAGGTAAGGAAATTGCGGCCCGGACCCTCCATTCCCAGTCGGACCGGGCGGATAAGCCTTTTGTCGCGGTGAACTGTGCCGCGATCTCGCCGGACCGTATTGCCGAAGAGCTCTTTGGGAGAATTGATGCGCAGAACCGGCGTCAGGATGGTCTGTTCCTGCACGCCGATGGCGGCACCCTGTTTCTGGATGAAGTGGCGCAGATGCCTGAGCAGGTGCAGGCGGCCCTACTTCGGGTGTTGGAAGATCAACGTGTACGGCCGATTGGAGCGGAGCGTGAAATCCCGCTGAACCTGCGCGTTCTCTTTGCGACCAATGCCAATCTGGAAGAGGCTGTGGCAGAGGGACGTTTTCGCGCGGATCTCTACCATCGTATCAATGTGGTTGAAATCCAGATGCCTCCGCTGCGGGAGCGCATCGAGGATATTGTTGAACTGGCCTCTCTCTTTATGGAGCAGTTTTCGACCTCCCTTGGAATGCCAGCCTTGGCCTTGAATGAAGAAACGCTTCTGAAGTTTTCTCGCTATGATTGGCCCGGAAATGTGCGCGAGCTGCGCAATTTGATTGAGCGATCTGTGATCCTGGGAGAGTTCCCAGATGAGTTCTCTGGCGAGGGGCAGGTGACCGGGATTGCCGCCGTGGAATCGCTGGATCTGGTGACCCAACGCCATATTATGCATGTCTTGGATGATTGTGGTGGCAACCGTGCGGAAGCCGCCCGTCGCCTGGGTGTGTCGCGTAAGACCATTGACCGAAAATGCGCTGGTTGGGGGCTCTGAGGCTTCTGGCAAAGCTGTGAAGCTGAAATGGTTTCCCAAACAAAGAGCGTTAAGTACTACATCAGTGCAGCGCCGCGCGTAGCGCGGCGCTAGGCCCAACGGGCGAGGGGCAATCTTTGATTGTCCCGAAACGGGCGGGAGCCCCCTGTGAGATGGCGTTTTCCTGAGCTCTGATCATAGAAGCTCTCTCAAAGCCCATCAAAGAAGCCCTATCATGGCGGGGGGCTATTGCGCTGCAGTACCAACCTGGTTTGACTGCAGGGGCATAGCCGATACCGCTGGAAGCCAAATGGAAAAGGCCGCCCCACCACTTTTCAGGTTTTTGGCTGAGATAAGGCCGCCCGCATTCTGAATCAGGCTCTGACTGATAGAGAGGCCCAGCCCGGTGCCTTCGCCCAGTTTGGTCGTAAAGAAGGGATCAAAGACGCTTGCCAGACGACCCTCTGGAATGCCGCAACCTGTATCAGCAATAGTGAGCGTGACACCGGCGGTGCCCTCTCGCTTCTCCTGCTTCAGCTTCAGGGAAAGTGTTCCTTCACCGGCCATGGCTTGGGCTGCGTTCAAAATGAGGTTGATCACCACCTGCTGCAGCTCTCCTGGGTCTATGCGGATTTGTGGAACTTGCTCAAATCGGGTCTCGACCCCTATAGACTGACGGGAGATCACATGATCAACCAGTACGAGGCAATCCCGCACAACAGGTTCAATTTCCAGGCTTTCTTCAAAGGTGCCAAATTCGGAAGGGCGCGCAAATTGCAGCAGCTTGCCAACTATGGCGCCAATCCGCATGACCTGATTGTCAATCAGCGAAAGCTCGGTTTTGACTTGGGCCGCTTTTTCCTCACCCAGTGTCATGCGGATGACATCCACATTCCCCTGGATTACCGCCACCGGGTTGTTGATCTCATGGGCGACACCGGCGGTGATTTCTCCAATGGAGGCGAGTTTTTCACTCATCACCAGCTGTTTAAAGGTTTCTTCCAGCTTCTGGTTGGCCCTGCGTAGCTCAGCAGTGCGCCGGTCAACGCGATCATTCAGCTCGTCGGCGTAGCCGCGCAGCTTCTGGTCACGTTCCTCAACCTGATTAAGCAGACTATCCAGATGCCCGGCAACCTGACCAATCTCATCACGCGAACCAACAGGACCAATACGGGCGGCCAGATCCCCTTTTTCCACCCGCGTCATGGTCTCACTCATTTGTTCCAGCGGAGAGAAAATCCCCTTGGCCAGCCTCAAGAACAATGGCGCGGTTAGCGCAAGGACCAGCAGAAACACTCCCAGGATGGTCCAATAAGCTTCACGCTTCGCTGCAGAATAGGGTGCTTCGAGGAAGCCGACATAGAGCATGCCAACCCTTTGGCCAAAGCTGTCCGTAAGTGGGAGATAGCCGGAGATATACCAATCATTGACCACAAATGCGCGGTCGAGCCAGGTTCTCCCCTCGGTCAGGACTTTGTTTCGTACTGCGGCAGAGACGCGTGTGCCCAGGGCGCGCACCTCTTCGAACAGGCGAACATTGGTTGAAACCCTGGTATCTTCGAGAAAAAGTGTTGCGGTGCCCTGGCGGTTCTCCTCGGCAGGCCCACCAAGATAGACAAGTGCATTAAGCGTATCGATAAAATCGAGATTTCTGTTCAGGAGCAGCCCACCGCGCAACACGCCTTCATGGCCATCCACGCGCACAGGGGCGGCTGTATGAACCACCATGCCACGGTCTTCCACCTTTCTGCTGGTGGGGGCGGCGGCTTCTGTCTCAATCAGGGGGATGCGTGCTCTTGTCGCCAATTCTTCCGCACCCGCTTTCAGCGCTTCCATGCTGAAGATATCAATGACTGACCCATGGTGCCCATTGGCGGCCCCCTGGACTATGGGCCAGCGTCCCACGGTACTAGAAAGCGCTTGAAGAGGGATGTACTCGAGAAAATCCAGCTGTAGCTCTTGCCGTAGCACTTCCAGGTGAAGGCGGAGTGGATCGGTACCGGCATTCAATGCGTGTTGAAAGGCGGTAGAACTGGCGGCTCCAAGCAGCGCATCGGCACTGCCACTCTGGAGATGGCCCAGATATTGCTCGGCAATTCGCAGATCACTCTCGACCTTGGCGATCAGCACTGCGTCATAGTCAGAGTTCCAGCGCGCGCTAGCCAAAACCAAAAGCAAAGGCATCAGAACGCTGAGCGGCAGGAGCGCCAGAAAAAGCAATCTGAGGCGGACGGATTTCACTGTAGGCTCCTTCGAGGCTGGGGCTCGAAAAAGCCCTGGCTGGTGGATGCGTCCTGGCTACGGGCATCCTCCAGCCAGAGTGCCTTACCCCTGCACAGGAGGCAAGGAAAAGGCAGTCAGGAAGGGGAGCTGTTCAGCTCGCCAGGGGAATCTTTGCCTCTTTCAGCAGGCCGCCCATGTGACGGCCGGTGTCGATCATTCGGTTGGAAAACCCCCATTCGTTGTCATACCAGCTTACGACCCGGACCATGCCGCCGGGAGTAACGGTGGTTTGGGCCGCAGCAAAGCAGGAAGAATGTGGGTCGTGGTTGAAATCGACCGAGACCATGGGATCCTCTTCATAGGCCAGAATGCCGGTCAAACCGTTCAGAGATGCCTTTTCAACGGCTTTATTCACTTCTTCAACCGTCGCTGCGCGTTCTGGCATAAAACTGAGATCCACCATGGAGACATTGGCCGTGGGCACCCGAATAGCGGAGCCTTCCAGCCGGCCTTTGAGGTTGGGCAGAACTTCTGAGATTGCCCGGGCCGCACCGGTTGAGGTTGGGACCATCGAGAGAGAGGCTGCTCGGGCCCGATAAAGATCCTTGTGAGGGCTGTCATGGGTGGGTTGGTCACCGGTAAAGGCGTGGATCGTTGTCATATAGCCCGTCTGAATGCCAAATCTCTGGTCCAGAACCTGCGCCAAAGGTGCCAGGCAGTTTGTTGTACATGAGGCGTTGGAAACGATTACATCCGTCTCTGTCAGATCCTCATGGTTTACCCCGTAGACGACAGTACGGTCGGCGCCTTTACCCGGGGCGGAAATCAGGACACGTTTGGAGCCATTTTTAAGATGTTCCGCTGCTGTCTCGCGTGTTGTGAACAGGCCCGTGCATTCGTAGACGATGTCCACATCCTGCCAGGGCAGGTCCTTGGGTGCGCGGATAGCCGTAAGGCGGATGTTGTGCCTGCCAACTTGCAGCTTGTCGTCCGAGTGCAGAACCGGCGTCCTAAGTCTGCCATGGACGCTGTCATACTTCAGCAGATGTGCCAAAGTGGGGGCTGGGGCCAGATCGTTGATCGCAACCACTTCTACTTCGCTTTCGTTCCGTTCCAGCAGGGCGCGCAGTACACCACGCCCGATGCGTCCAAATCCATTGATTGCGATCTTCAGGGTCATTGCTTGTCTCCTTGCAGTGGGCCCGCAGGCGTCATGAGGCAGGTATCGATACCGGTTGCGTTATCGTTATCGATAACATTTGAAAATATCAACCCTAGAATGCCAGCAGCCACCGACTGGCCCTTGCGAAGGATGGTGAAGTGCAAGACCATGCGCCCATGACCAAGAAAATGCTCCTGAAGGATGTGGCACAGCTTGCTGGTGTCAGTGAAATGACCGCAAGCCGCGCCCTGCGCGGTGCGCCGGATGTCTCCCCCAAAACCAGAGCCAAGGTGGAGGAGATCGCGCGAACACATGGCTATGTCCCCAATCGGATTGCCGGATCGCTCTCCTCTCAATCAGTCAATCTTGTGGCCGTTGTTGTCCCTTCGCTGAACAGCTTCGTCTTTCCAGAAGTGCTTTCGGGGATTTCCTCAGTCTTAAAGGAAAGCCCGCTGAAGCCCGTGGTCGGGGTTTCCGGCTATGAGTTGGATGAAGAAGAGGAAGTCATTCGCGAAATGCTCAGCTGGAGACCTTCTGGCCTGATCGTTGCTGGACTTGAACACAATGAGGCCACCCGCAAGATGCTGGAACAAAGTGATTGCCCGGTTGTGGAGGTCATGGATGTTGATGGGACGCCACTGCGCCATTGCGTTGGCATTTCCCATGTCCAGGCAGGGCGCGACATGGCGGAACAGATCCTCGCGCAGGGCTATCGTCGCATTGGTTTCATCGGAACCAAAATGCCCCAGGATTTCAGAGCTGGAAAACGATTTGATGGATTTAGTGAAGCCCTGCAAAGGCAGGGATTGGAACTCGAAGATCTGGAACATTATGCGGGCGACAGCTCAATTGAAACTGGACGCCAACTGACCGCTCAAATGCTGGAACGCAATCCCGATATTGATTGTATCTACTACTCAAGCGATGTGATGAGTGTCGGCGGCTATATGCATTGTCTTGCAAATGGCCTCTCTGTGCCTGGCGATGTTGCACTTGCCGGTTTCAACAACTTGCAGATCCTTGCGGGTCTTCCCCTGCAGCTTGCAACCACCGATGCTTGCCGTCGCGAGATTGGGGAACGTGCAGCAGAGATCATCTTGAAGGCTCGCGAGAAAGGCGATGAACTTGCCCCGGTGTTTGAACAACTAACCCCGGCCATCAGCCTTGGCGGCTCTCTCTGACCGTGATTTGCCCTTTGACCTAGCGATGAAAGCGCAAAGGTGAAAACGCCGACAGGCTGCAATCGGGTGCTTTGCCCTGCGCCAGCTGAGCGACAAGTTTCCCAGTAATACCTCCAAGCGTTAGCCCAATGTGCTGATGACCAAAGGCGAAGATCACGCTCTCTGCCTCCGGGCTTTGTCCGATTACAGGTAGAGAATCTGGCAAAGTGGGTCTGTAGCCCAGCCAAGTGCTATCAGCTGGACCAAGAGGACCCAGCATTTCCTCCGCCTTGCGGCCTAGGTAATTGGTACGCTTGTGATTCAACGGCGCATCCAATGAGGCGATTTCGACAGTGCCTGCAACACGCAGGCCCTGCGCCATGGGGGTGCAATAAAACCCAGCCTCCGCCCAGCCAACCGGGCGGGAGAGCAGGTTTTGATGTTTTTGATAAAGAACATGGTAGCCACGCTCGGTTCCAAGTGGCAGTTTTTCTGCCCCTGCTCCGGAAATACGTGAGGAATGCGCGCCTGCTGCGAGGGCAAATTTTCGTGCTGTCAGCTCGGCACCGGTGTCCAGATGAACGGTGGCCGCTTTGGGTCCCGCCGTCAGGCGCGAAACGCGCTGGTTTTGCCAACTCCCACCGAGAGTACAAAACCGCTGTTGCATGCGGAGCACCAGCGCCTGCGGGTCTACAACATGCCTTGCGCCTTTGAACAACAGGCCGCGATGGAGAGGCATTTTGATCGCAGGTTCCAGCGCCAAGATCTGCGCCGGTGTCAATTCATCCATCTCGACACCAAGTCTACGACGGAGTTCATTGCCTTCCCGCGCGGCTTCAAAACCTTCGCGAGTGGACCAGACATAGAGCGCATCATTCTGAACAAAGAGATCTTCGGCTTGAGCATCCGCAACCAAAGGATCAAGCCCCGCGTCAGCAAGCTGCAAGAGCCCAGCGAGGTTCTGCGCGATCTCCTCGACGCGGCTCTTGCGGCAATTGGCAAGAAAGGAGAGCATCCAGCGCGGATTGCGTAGCGCATGCAAGAGGTCAACGCTCAAGGGACTCTCTGGGCTCAGCATGAGGCTGGGCAACGAGGACAGGACCGAAGGGCTATTGACCGGCAGACAAGCATAGGTGGCGATGGTACAGGCGGAGCCGGAAACGGTTCCTGAACCCGGAGAATTTGGATCAACAAGCGCGACCCTCAATCCCTGTTTCTGAGCCCAGAGCGCGGTGGAAGTGCCAACAATGCCAGCACCGGCAACAACCAGGTCGAAATCCATGACGTGGCTCCTCATCTCAAAAACTCATGCGCCGGAATGTCCGGCGCATGTTTTTCAGTTTCACTAGCGTTTTACATCGCAGTTTTGAAGAGTTGTGTTAGGTTTTCCTGGGTGAGTTTGATTGGGTTTCCTCCGCAGGAGGGGTCGATGATAGCGCCTTTGACGAGGTCTGGGATTGCCTCTTCTGTGACGCCGAGATCGGAGAGCCTGCGGGGGATTTCCATGCTGTCGTTGAGCTCCTGGACAAAGCCGCGGAAGCCGTCAAAGCCGCCATCAATGCCAAGGTATGCTGCGGCCATGTCAAAGCGGTCGGCAATGGCGCCGGCGTTGAACTCCAGCACGCTGGGCATGCAGACCGCATTGGTGGTGCCGTGATGGGTGTTGAAATGGGCGCCGATCGGATGGCTCATGGCGTGGATGGCACCAAGGCCCTTCTGGAAGCCGGTGGCCCCCATGGCGGCCGCCGACATCATATGAGCGCGGGCCTCGATATCTGTGCCCTCCGCATAGGCGCGCGGGAGGTAGTCCTTGACCAGGCGCATGCCCTCCAGCGCGATGCCCTGGGACATGGGGTGGTAATGGGGGCTGCTGAACGCCTCGACGCAATGGGCAAAGGCATCCAGCCCGGTGCCTGCAGTGATGAACTTGGGCATGCCCACCGTGAGCTCAGGATCGCAGATCACCACCGTCGGCAGCACCTTGGGGTGGAAGATGATCTTCTTCTGATGGCTGACGCTGTCGGTGATCACCGAGGCGCGGCCCACTTCCGAGCCGGTGCCCGCAGTGGTAGGCACGGCGATGATCGGCGCGATGGCCTCCGCATCGGCGCGGGTCCACCAATCACCAATGTCTTCAAAATCCCAGACCGGGCGGTTCTGGCCACACATGAAGGCAACCATCTTGCCCAGATCCAGACCTGAGCCGCCGCCAAAGGCAATCACGCCGTCATGGCCGCCCGCCTTATAGGCCTCAACGCCCGCTTCGAGGTTCTTCTCATTCGGGTTTGGGTCAACCTCGGAGAAGATACCGCGCCCCAGGCCTGCACCCTCCATGATGTCGAGGGTCGATTGCGTGACCGGCAGATTGGCCAGCCCCTTGTCGGTGACCAGCAGCGGGCGTTTGATCCCGGCCTGGGCGCAGGCCTCAGCCAGTTCCTTGATACGGCCAGCGCCGAACTTGATTGCGGTCGGGTAGGACCAGTTTCCAATGAGGCTCATGGATGTCTTCCTTTGAAAGTGGCCCGCCCCGGGAGGGAAAGGGGGGCGGGCAGCTGCGCCTTTAGGCCGTGACCTTTTTCAGGTGATAGCTCTTGGGGCGTGTGAGGTTGTGGAACCCGATGGCCGAGAGACCGCCGCCGCGACCGGTGTCCTTGCAGCCGGTCCAGCAGAGGCCCGGGTCCAGGTAATCGGCGCGGTTCATGAACACCGTGCCGGTCTCGATCTGATCACCCACCGCCTGGGCCCGCTCCACATCCTGGGTCCAGAGAGAGGCGGTGAGGCCAAAATCGCTGTCATTCATGAGAGTGATGGCTTCTTCGTCGGAAGAGACCTTCATGATGCCCACAACCGGACCAAAGCTTTCCTCGCGCATCACCCGCATCTCATGGGTGACATTGGTCAGGATCTGTGGCGTCAGATATGCACCGCCATCGTCTTCGACCATGGTCTCGATATGGGCCACGGCGCCTGCATCGACCGCCTCGGCGATCTGGCTGCGCACTTCATCCGCAAAGCGCACATTGGCCATCGGGCCAATGGTAGTCGCTTCTTCCAGCGGATTACCCAGCTTATAGCCTTTCACGATGGCAATGGCCTTCTCCAGGAAGGCGTCATAGAGGCTTTCGTGCACGTAAATCCGCTCGATGCCGCAGCAGCACTGGCCGGAGTTGAACATGGCCCCATCAATTAGCGTGTCGACAGCCGCATCCAGATCGGCGTCTTCCATCACATAGCCGGGATCCTTGCCGCCAAGTTCAGTGCCAACACCCACAAAGGTGCCCGCTGCCGCGCGCTCCATCGCCTGGCCTCCACCGACGGATCCGGTGAAGTTCACAAAGTTGAAGGCGCGCTCTGCGATCAACTCGGAGGTGGTGCCGTGATCCAGGAAGACATTCTGGAACACATCCTGCGGCACACCTGCAGAATGGAAGGCCTGCGCCATGCGCTCGCCCACCAGGAGGGTCTGTGTCGCGTGTTTCAAGATCACCACATTGCCGGCAATCAGCGCCGGCGCCACGGTATTGATCGCGGTCATATAGGGGTAGTTCCAGGGCGCCACCACAAAGACCACCCCATGGGGGATGCGTTTGATATAACGCTTGAAAGTCGCGTCTTCGCCAACCTCGATATCCGCAAGAGATTCTTCGGCGATCTTGGCCATATGGCCGGCGCGCTCGTTGAAGCCGCCGAACTCGCCGCCATAGCGCACCGGACGGCCCATCATATGGGCCAGTTCCGGCACGATTTCCGCGTTCATCTCACCCACGGCAGCAACACCCGCCATGACCAGATCAATCCGCTCCTGCAGCGGGCGGGCCGCCCAGGCGGCCTGTGCCGCATGGGCGCGTTCCGCCGTGGCAAGAGCCTCATCGCGGGACAGAACCGCGCGCTCTGCAAAAACCGATCCATCAATCGGCGAGATGCATTTCAGTGTCTGGCCCATGCCAAGACCTCCGTCATTCCCGGGGAGCAGCTCCCCTGTTTCATCTTTCTCAAAATACTCCCGCCGGAGGCCGCGCGCCTCTAGGCGCGCTCAAAGCCCCGGGCGATCTCGTAATCAGTGACCACGCGGTCAAAATCTTCGATCTCCACCTCAGCGGCGCGGGTATAGTGATCGATGACATCATCGCCCATGGCTGCGCGCAGCATCTCAGAGCCCTTCAGGGCCGCTGCCGCATCACGCAGGGTGCTGGGGATCATGCCGGTCTCCCCCTGATAGACATCGCCCGTGGTGGGCGCCTGCAGCTCCAGCCCCTCTTCGATGCCGGCAATGCCCGCCGCCAGCATGCCTGCCATGGCCAGATAGGGGTTCATGTCAGAGCCGGGGATGCGGCACTCCACCCGGATCGCCTTGCTGCCCGCGCCGCAGAGCCGATAGCCCGCAGTGCGGTTGTCCACCGACCAGATGATGCGGGTGGGGGCAAATGTGCCCTTCATGAAGCGTTTGTAGCTGTTGATATAAGGGGCCATGAAGGCGGTGTAATCGGGGGCGTATTTCAGCAGACCCGCCATATAGCTCTTCATCAGCGCCGACATGCCAAGCGCGTCGCTCTCGTCATAGAAGGCGGGCTTGCCGTCTTGCCACAAAGACTGGTGCACATGGCTCGACGAGCCAACCTTCTCATGGCTCCACTTTGGCAGGAAGGTCACCGCATGGCCCCGGGCCTCGGCAATCTCCTTGATGCCATGCTTGGCGATGGTGTGATATTCCGCTGTCGCCATGGCGGCGGCATATTTGATATTGAGCTCTTCCTGGCCGGTCTCCGCCTCACCCTTGGAGTTCTCGATCGGCAGGCCCGCATCCCAAAGGTGGTTGCGAATGGGGCGCATCACGTGCTCTTCGCGTGTGGTCTGCAGGATGCTGTAGTCTTCGTTATAGCCCGAGATCGGCTCCAGATCCTTGAACCCTGAGCGGCGGATCTCATCAAAGCTCTTGGCAAAGAGGAAGAATTCCAGCTCGGTGGCGCACATGGCCTCATAGCCCATCTCTGTCAGACGGTTGACCTGGCGCTTCAGGATCGCGCGGGGGGAGTGCGGGACCTCTTCATGGCTGTGATGATCCAGCACATCGCAGAGCACCATGACCGTGCCCTCCAGCCAGGGCACGGGGCGCAGCGTTGAAAGATCCGGCTTCATCACATAATCGCCGTAACCCCGTTCCCAGGAGGTCGAAGCATAGCCATCCGGCGTCGCCATATCCAGATCGGTGGCCAGCAGATAATTGCAGCAATGGGTCTCTTCCCAGGCGCCCGCAACAAAATGCTTGGCATGAAAACGCTTACCCATCAGCCGCCCCTGCATGTCAACAAGGCAGACCAGAACTGTGTCAACGGCCCCAGAAACAACCTGGTCCTTAAGAGTGTCGAAGGAGAGCATGAGCGACCCTTTGTCTGTTGTGCGCAAAACGCCCGTTTCCGGGGCCTTGGCAATTGTCTTGCGGAAGTGATTTGGCCCGCTGCGGCGCAGGCCAAATCAGGTGTCTTTAAAACAGGTGCTTAACCGTAGCGGTAGGGGCGGCCTGCTTTTTGCATGTCGGCGTTATACTTCTTGAAGATCTCGACAACCTTGGCCTTGGTGGGGCTTTCGGTAGCGATTTCATCCCAGAACTTGACCGCAGCATCTTCGACTTGCTGCCATTCCGCATCCGGAATGGTGGTGAGCTCCATTTTGGGGCCATTGACCCGCAGAGAAGCTTCACCGCCCCAGTACCACCACTGGCGGTAGTAGTGCGACTGATCACAGCAGACGCGGAAGAGGGTCTGCAGATCTTCGGGCAGCTCGTTCCAGCGACCCTGGTTGGCAAAGAAGCTGCCGGCCCAGGCGCCAGAGATGTTGTTGGTCAGGAAGTAGTTGGTCACATCGGCCCAGCCAACAGTGTAGTCTTCGGTGATGCCGGACCAGGCGATGCCGTCCAGCTCACCAGTCTGAACCGCAACTTCGATATCTTCCCAGGGCAGGGTGACCGGCACGACGCCGAATTGCGCTAGGAAACGGCCGGCAGTCGGGAAGGTGAAGACGCGCTTGCCCTTTAGGTCTGCGAGGCTGCGGATCGGGTCTTTGGTGGCAAAGTGGCAGGGATCCCAGGCGCCAGCCGAGATGTGTTTGACGCCAACCTTGGAGTATTCCTCGTCCCAGATCTCATTCAGGCCATACTGGTTGAACAGCACCGGCACATCCAAGCTGTAGCGCGAGCCGAAGGGGAAGTAGCCGCCAAAGACAGTGACTTCGGTCGGTGAGGCCATGGAGTCGTCATCGGACTGCACCGCATCGATAGTGCCGCGCTGCATGGCGCGGAACAGCTCTCCGGTGGGAACCAGCTGATCGGCGTAGAACAGCTCAATCTGCATGCGGTCGCCCGCGATCTGGTTGAACATATCGATTGCGGGTTTCACCACATGCTCGGCCAGCGCAGCGCCGGCATAGGTCTGCATGCGCCATTTGATGGTGCCAGAGGCCAGTGCCGGGGTGGCCAGCGGCGCGGCCATTGCGCCCACACCAGCGGTCTGCAGGAACTTACGTCTTGTTGTCATTACTCTCACTCCTTGTTGTATTTCAGTCTTGAAATCAGGCCTCTGAACAAGGCTCTTCTTTGGTTATCTCGGGTGTCTCGCATCATTTTCCGTAGACCAGTTCTGGCAGCCAGAGTGCGATCTGTGGGAACACCATGATCAGAGCCAGGGCCACCACCATGACGGCGGCAAAGGGGATGATGGAGATATAGATATCCTTCAGCCCAATCTCTGGCGGCGCCATGGCGCGCATCAGAAAGAGATTGTAGCCAAAGGGTGGCGTCATATAGGCGATCTGGGTGGTGATGGTATAAAGCACCCCGTACCAGATCAGATCAAAGCCAAGCGTGCCCACCAGCGGCACATAGAGCGGTGCCACGATGACCAGCATAGCGGTGTCATCCAGGAAAGTGCCCATGATCAGGAAGCTGAGCTGCATCAGGATCAGGATCATCCAGGGGCTGAGGCCCAGTTGGGTGGTGAAGAGATCTTCTATAGCTTTCACAGCCCCCAGCCCGTCAAAGATGGCGCCAAAGCCCAAGGCGGCGAGAATGATCCACATAAACATGCATGAGATGCCAAGAGTATTGCGCACCGAAGTCTCAAAGACCTGCTTGTTCATGCGCCCCTTGAGGATGGCCGCTATAAAGGCAGTCATGGCGCCAATAGCAGAGCTTTCCACCAGCGAGGTCCAGCCATTTACAAAGGGCACCATCATGGCGGCAAAGATTGCCAGCGGTAGCACGCCTGAGAACAGGAGCCGGTTCTTCTCTTTTAGGAAAAGGTCCCGGTGGAACATGGGAAGGTTCCGCGTCGCAAAGGCGAGGATTGCTGTGCCTAAGGCAAATCCAAGGGCGGATTTCGCTGCGATCACATCCAGCTTGACCAGCAATGGGATCAGCACGATTGCAGCCAGAACCACATAGTTCAGTCGCAGAGGGTGGCTGCTGATCTGTTCATATTCCGCCAGATCCTCTGGCGACATCGCAGGGCCCAGTTGGGGCTGCATCTTGGAGCGGATATAGATGTAGATGACAAACATCGTCGCCATCAGCAGGCCAGGCACAACACCCGCCAGCCAAAGCTGGCCAACAGGCTGTCGCGCGATCATCGCATAGAGGACCAGCACCACCGAGGGTGGGACCAGAATGCCCAGCGAGGAACCGGCCTGAATGGTGCCTGTTACCAGGATTTTATCATAGCCGCGGCGCAACAGCTCGGGCAGGGCGATTGTGGCGCCGATTGCCATGCCTGCTACAGAAAGGCCGTTCATGGCTGAAACAAGAACCATGAGGCCGATGGTGCCAATGGCCAGACCACCCTGCACCGGCCCCATCCAGACATGGAACATGCGATAGAGATCATCCGCGATTTTGGATTCCGACAGCACATAACCCATGAAGATGAACATCGGCAGCGTCAGCAGCGGGTACCACTTCATCAGCTTCATCGAAGCGGCAAAGGGAATTTCAACCCCACCTGTGCCCCAGAGCAGCATCCCGGCGACGGCTCCGACGAAGCCGATGGCGCCAAAGACTCGCTGGCCGGTCATCAACATCAGCATCATGCCGGCAAACATGATGAGAGCGATCATTTCATAGGACATTAGATTTCAACTCCGCGAAGACGGCCGATATCGCGGAACAATTCGGCAAGGCATTGCAGCAGCATCAGGAAGACACCGAAACATAGTATGGTTTTGACTGGCCAGAGATAGGGTCGCCAGACAGTTGAACTGCGCTCCAGATAGCCCAGCTTTTCGCCTGCGGTTGTAGGCCCTTCAGTGAACAGAATAGTGATCAACTCGCCAAAGAAGGCAAAGGGCTCCAGCCCGAAATAGCCAAGGCTATAGGCGGTAGAGCTGACTGCCCCATAGAAGAGCACACCCAGATAGAACATCAGGAATATGACGGTGAAGGCGTCCACCCAGGCTTTGGTGCGCAGGCTCCAGCCGCCATAGAAGAGATCCATCCGCACGTTAGAGCCCATCTGCATCGAATAGGGGCCGCCCAGGATGTAATAGGCGACCATGATGAATTGCGCAGTCTCAAGCGTCCAAAGCGATGGATTGAAGAAGGTCTTGGAAACCGAGGACCATAAGAGGACACCGATGAGAGCAAAGATCAGATACATGGCAAACCGGCCAATGAACCTGTTCAGTGCCTCGATCATACGGATATAGCGCAGAATTGGCCTAGGCATCCTTGCAGCCCTCCTGCTTGAGAGCGCAAAGCGCTGGCGTAAGAAGGGTCAACAGCTCCTGCGCCATGAGCGCTTCCTCTTCAGCATTGCGCAACAAGTCATTGCGGACTTCGATCATCACATTCGCAAGACCGTTCTTGAGCCCATGCAGCTTCAACGAATGGGTGACACCATCGCTGGGGCCATAGGGTTCGTTGCGCTCAACGCATCGGTGGGGAAGAGCAGGGGCCTGTGCCAGCATTGCGTCGGCTAGACGGGTATCGCTGTCATGCAAGATGCCAATTTCAACCGCGCGCTGCGTGCCATGGTAAACCGGTGTAAAGCTGTGAATTGTGATAAGAACGGTGCTCAACCCCTCTTTCTTTCGTGCTTCAAGCGTACGCTCCACTGCGGCGCAAAAGGGGCGATAGATCGTCATTTCCCTTTCGTCCCTCTGGTCTTGGCTGAGACTGCGATTGCCGGGCACTTCGATCAGCTCTGACTTTTCTGGCATAGCGCTTGCGGCTTCAGGTGGGCGATTGCAATCATAGACCAGGCGCGAAACCCGCGAGGCAACCAGTGGGGCATCCAGCGCCTTGGCAAGCTGTAGAGCGATAGCTCGCGCACCAGGGTCCCAGGCGGCATGGCTTTGGCGATCCGCTTCTGCCAGCCCCAACCCCTGATAGCGAGGGGGGATGCGATAACTGGCGTGTTCGCACAGAATCACGGCCTCTCCGCGGCCAGCGGCATTCAGGACCTCAAAGGCCTCGCAATGAGCGTTGGAATCGCTCGAAATCATTCCAGTCTCCCCGTCTTTGGAAAAATCTTTCCATGAAGAGATATTTCTGTCAATATGTTTTCAGTACAGATTTATCCGGGGCTGGCCATGTTGCTGCATTAGCTGCATTCTTAGGCGCTGGCTCATGTTTCTGGCCCGTAATTGAAGCACTAGGAGGATCGCGCTTTGACCAAACCACCCCTTACAGTGCGTGAGCTCATTCGAGAGCATTACAACTCACTCACCCAGTCAGAGCGCAAGTTTGCGAGCTCCCTGTTGGAAAACTACCCTGCTGCAGGACTGGCATCGATCACCATAGTCGCAACCAATGCTGAGGTCTCCACGCCGACCGTCGCACGTATGGTGCAAAAGCTCGGCTTTAAGGGATATCCTCAGTTTCACCAGGCGCTCCTGAAAGAGCTGGAGGCAAAGGTTTCGGGGCCTACTCAACGTCGTGAGAATTGGGCTTCTGAAGCGCCCGAAGGTCATCTGCTGAATAGATTTGCACAGGCAGTAACCGACAACCTCGGTCAGACCTTCTCTAATATAGACTCCGCACAGTTCGACGCTGCGGTCCGCCAACTTGCCAATACGGAGGGCCGCCTTTTTGTCGTGGGTGGCCGTATCACGCGGGCGCTTGCCGATTATGCCTTTACCCATTTTCAGGCGATCCGGCAGCGGGTCACCCATATGACCTCCTCTTCAGCCACCTGGCCACACTATGTTTTGGATATGGAGGAGGGGGATACGCTTCTGATGTTTGATGTGCGTCGCTACGAAACCAATCTCCAACGTCTGGCAGAGCTTGCAGCCGAGCGCGGCGTTACGGTGATCTTGATCACCGACCAATGGGCCAGCCCAATTGCTGCAGATGCTGCTTTTACATTCAACTGCTGGGTAGAGATCCCTTCGGCTTGGGATTCCAACATCTCCACCATGATGCTCCTGGAGGCGATGATTGCTGCCACCCAGGAGGAGAGCTGGGATAAAACCAAAGATCGCTATGATCGCCTTGATGAACTCTTTGACATGACTCGTCTGTTTCGAAAGTTCTCTTAGTCGTTGCGTCGCTTGTTCTTGGGTGGTCATATAGAAGGGTGGACCGTAGGGTGGGTCTGGGGCGCCTTACTTGTAATCGTCCTTGGTTGGTCCCAGCGGCAAAGTGTTGGTTTAGTGGATAAACAATGATTAAAGCTTCAACTTTCGTTTCAGCGTTCGCCCTTGTTAGTGTCTCGGCAATGGTCTCTCTTCCTGTGGCCGCAAGCCCTCTCAGCCGTATTCTTGCAAAGTCGCCTCTCACGCCCGAAGATTTTGACGCCATGCGCGCAGCAGAAGTGGCGCTCTATTCCCATGCAGATGTCGGGCCTGGATCTTCTGTGAAATGGTCCAATCCGGACAGTTCGGCGCATGGTGTGGTGAAGGTGACAAGAAAATCAGGCGGATGCCTGACCCTGAGCCATGTGGCCTATCCTAATGGTTCGGCCTCTGCTCGTGAAATTGATCGCAAGTTCTGCAGGGGGTCAAACGGAGCCATGCTGCTTTCGGAGTAGTCCTTCTCCGTCTTCGCTCAGTTTTCGTGTTGCTGATGCTTTGGTTTGTTGCCTTGAATTGGCTAGAGCGACTCGGATTCTGTTGGATTCTTGGTGTTTGTTTGAGTGAGTCTGTGAGTAAGTCTGTGGGTTGTTGATGATTTTGGTGAATGGTGTGTTGAGTTGTTGGTTTTGGTTTTGATTTTTGGTCAGTTTTGCTGACTTTGTGTTTGTGTAAGCATTTGTATTTGTTTTGTTTTCACATTTTCTTTGCAGAAAGTTCGGATTTCTTTGTTTTTTGGGTTGCGGGTCTTGGTGGTTATACTTAGAACCCCCTTCACCGGCGCTGCTGAGGCGCTGGGGACACGCTGGAGAGACAGCGGAGACAGACTGGAGAGACGGTTCTGACGGGTCGGAAAGACGGCTGAGACGCTCAGGATAGACTGGGGCATCTGAAGGATTGAGTGAGGCGGTTGCGCTAAGGTATTGGCGTTACGGTTTTATTTTTGGCCTTTTGGTGTTGCTCTTTGACATTGATGATAACTGAAGAGATATGT
>NZ_AAYC01000009.1:72500-207837 GCF_000169455.1 Roseobacter sp. SK209-2-6
TTCGCGCTCAAGTAGCCGAATAGGCGGTAGCGCCACTATCATGGCTGTCTCTTTCTGGATCAGATCAAGCGCGAGAAGGGCGTTTGGTGAATGCCTTGGCAGTAAGAGGCGATGAAGGACGTGATACTCTGCGATAAGTCATGGGGAGCCGAGAATAGGCTTTGATCCATGAATTTCCGAATGGGGGAACCCACCTGACTGTTCATTATTGTTAGCCGCAAGGTTATCAATAATGTTCATAACCAGGTACTTAAGACCTGAATACATAGGGTTTTAAGAGCAAACCCGGGGAACTGAAACATCTAAGTACCCGGAGGAAAGGAAATCAATTGATACTCCCCTAGTAGCGGCGAGCGAACGGGGACCAGCCGAGCCTGATGAGTGACTAGAATGCGTTGGGAAGCGCAGCCATAGCGGGTGATAGCCCCGTATAGGAAGCTCTGAGGGACGTATTAAGTAGGGCGGGACACGTGAAATCCTGTCTGAAGATCGGAGGACCACCTTCGAAGGCTAAGTACTCCTTACTGACCGATAGTGAACCAGTACCGTGAGGGAAAGGTGAAAAGCACCCCGACGAGGGGAGTGAAACAGTACCTGAAACCGAACGCCTACAATCAGTTGGAGGCCCCTTGAGGGCTGACAGCGTACCTTTTGTATAATGGGTCATCGACTTGGTCTCACGAGCAAGCTTAAGCCGTTAGGTGTAGGCGCAGCGAAAGCGAGTCTTAATAGGGCGCATGAGTTCGTGGGATCAGACCCGAAACCGAGTGATCTAGGCATGGCCAGGTTGAAGGTGCGGTAACACGCACTGGAGGACCGAACCCACATCTGTTGAAAAAGATCGGGATGAGCTGTGCCTAGGGGTGAAAGGCCAATCAAACTCGGAGATAGCTGGTTCTCTGCGAAATCTATTTAGGTAGAGCGTCATCCGAATACCCCGGGGGGTAGAGCACTGGATGGGTAATGGGGCCCCACAGGCTTACTGATCCTAACCAAACTCCGAATACCCGGGAGTACTAGATGGCAGACACACTGCGGATGCTAACGTCCGTAGTGGAGAGGGAAACAACCCTGACCTCCGGCTAAGGCCCCTAATTCATGGCTAAGTGGGAAAGCAGGTGAGACGTCCAAAACAACCAGGAGGTTGGCTTAGAAGCAGCCATCCTTTAAAGATAGCGTAACAGCTCACTGGTCTAATTAAGATGTCTTGCGGCGAAGATGTAACGGGGCTCAAGCCATGAGCCGAAGCCGAGGATGCACATAGTGCATGGTAGCAGAGCGTAGTGTGACATAGTTCCATGCGTCTTTAACCTTCCTCTGGAAGGTCTTGGACGCAAGGAGCTTTCGATGAAGCGGGCGCGTGAGCGATCCCGTGGAGAGATCACTAGCGAGAATGATGACATGAGTAGCGACAAAGAGTGTGAGAGACACTCTCGCCGAAAGTCCAAGGGTTCCTGCTTAAAGCTAATCTGAGCAGGGTAAGCCGACCCCTAAGGCGAGGCCGAAAGGCGTAGTCGATGGGAACCAGGTTAATATTCCTGGGCCAGGAGGAATGTGACGGATCTCGAAGGTAGTTCATCCTTATTGGATTGAATGGGCTGCTGAGAGGTTCCTGGAAATAGCACCTCCATAAGATCGTACCCTAAACCGACACAGGTGGACTGGTAGAGAATACCAAGGCGCTTGAGAGAACGATGTTGAAGGAACTCGGCAAAATACCTCCGTAAGTTCGCGAGAAGGAGGCCCGGGTCCTACGCAAGTGGAATCCGGGGGCACAAACCAGGGGGTGGCGACTGTTTATTAAAAACACAGGGCTCTGCGAAGTCGCAAGACGACGTATAGGGTCTGACGCCTGCCCGGTGCCTGAAGGTTAAAAGGAGGGGTGAGAGCTCCGAATTGAAGCCCAGGTAAACGGCGGCCGTAACTATAACGGTCCTAAGGTAGCGAAATTCCTTGTCGGGTAAGTTCCGACCTGCACGAATGGCGTAACGACTTCCCCGCTGTCTCCAACATCGACTCAGCGAAATTGAATTGCCTGTCAAGATGCAGGCTTCCCGCGGTTAGACGGAAAGACCCCGTGCACCTTTACTACAGCTTCGCACTGGCATCAGGATTGTGATGTGCAGGATAGGTGGTAGGCATCGAAGCAGGGACGCAAGTCCCTGTGGAGCCTCCCTTGAGATACCACCCTTCGCACTCTTGATGTCTAACCGCGGTCCGTTATCCGGATCCGGGACCCTGCGTGGCGGGTAGTTTGACTGGGGCGGTCGCCTCCTAAAGCGTAACGGAGGCGCGCGAAGGTTGGCTCAGAGCGGTCGGAAATCGCTCGTTGAGTGCAATGGCAGAAGCCAGCCTGACTGCGAGACTGACAAGTCGAGCAGAGACGAAAGTCGGCCATAGTGATCCGGTGGTCCCGAGTGGAAGGGCCATCGCTCAACGGATAAAAGGTACGCCGGGGATAACAGGCTGATACTGCCCAAGAGTCCATATCGACGGCAGTGTTTGGCACCTCGATGTCGGCTCATCTCATCCTGGGGCTGGAGCAGGTCCCAAGGGTACGGCTGTTCGCCGTTTAAAGAGGTACGTGAGCTGGGTTTAGAACGTCGTGAGACAGTTCGGTCCCTATCTGCCGTGGGTGTAGGATACTTGAGAGGAGTTGCCCCTAGTACGAGAGGACCGGGGTGAACGATCCACTGGTGGACCAGTTGTCGTGCCAACGGCAGTGCTGGGTAGCTATGATCGGACAGGATAACCGCTGAAGGCATCTAAGCGGGAAGCCCCCCTCAAAACAAGGTATCCCTGAGGGCCGTGGAAGACCACCACGTCAATAGGCCGGAGATGTAAGCATGGTAACATGCTCAGTTGACCGGTACTAATCGCCCGATTGGCTTGATCTGATCCAGTAAAAGACAGCCAAACAGAAAGCACCAAGCAAGACTTGGACAACACTTGATTGTATTCCTGCGCTCTTGGAAGTGTCACGAAACACCATCGTGACATAACTCGGGTGCGGCTTCTCGCGCAGTTGCCACGCAACTACGCTGCCAGCCGCCAACCGAGAAAATCCAAGAACCGCAGGTTCTTGGATTTTACTCGGTTTGGTGGTCATAGCGAGAGCAAAACACCCGGTCCCATCCCGAACCCGGAAGTTAAGTGCCTTTGCGCCGATGGTACTTGGGCTTAAGCCCTGGGAGAGTAGGTCACCGCCAAACCTAGTAAAATCCAACAATCCTCTCTAAACGATCAATCAAAAATACCTCGCCTGACAAATCTATACGTTAAGTGAGGAAAAACGGGCCCAAAAAGCGATACGCTCAGAAGCCCGTAACCCTGTCCTCAAGCAGCCGAATAGGCGGTAGGACTAACACAGCGTCGCGGGATGGAGCAGCCAGGTAGCTCGTCAGGCTCATAACCTGAAGGTCGTAGGTTCAAATCCTACTCCCGCAACCAAAAACACAACAGAAATAGCAGAATGATAGCGCACAAAGGCGCGCTTTACCCGTTTGGGCCCAAAACTTCGTGGAAGCACCGTGGAAGCAAATTGAGCAAAGTGCTGTTGCAGCGGAGTTACAGTGCGTTGTTCCGAGCAGGCGTCCAGAAACGGCGGCCAGCCGAGCTTGGGAGCGGACTTTTGCGGCTTGAGCTACGATTGCCAAATTCTAATGGATGCAGATCTTTTTACTCATTTCGAATGTGGATTCAATCCGAGTCAGCTTCCTTATTCTTATTGAGCAGCTCTTCCAGAGCTTCGATGTCATCTTCATTTAACGCGGGGAAAAGCGACACCGACATTGCATTCTCTACCTTTGCTCGTGCGGCGTCCCAGTCGTCCAAAGGGTCATGCTCGATGTATTTTGCGATGGCTTCATACTGTTTGTGCACCTCAATGCGAGCCGACGTGGATAGTTCTCGGCTAAGAGCAAGGTGATAAGGGGTTGGATAGCCGAAACGTACGAGTTGAGGGAGGAAACCCGGCATCGGCCAATGGTAAATAGCGGTTGCAACCTCAACATCGGAGACTAACTGGGCGAAAGAACTCATAATGAAGCTAATCTCCGATGCAAACCGGTTCGAAAAACGTCTAGTGAATTTTGCCATTTCATCGGGTTTGATGGCTCTTTTTTCATCGCCTTCGTTATTAGCAATGAAGATAGAAATGGTTGAATCTATTTCGAGAAGTGTTTTTTGCTCAACCCAATCTACTAGGATTTCGCCAATACCCGTGAGAGCGACAGACCTCTTTGACACTAAGCCCTTTTGATTCTTGTATGCTCTGCCTAGAATTTTTTCCAAACTCTCGGGCCTGAAGAAGGCATCCAAATGATCCTCCCCCACTGAAGTGATCCGCCCGTATAGTTAGGAAACGGAGGATCAGATATGGGAATCAAGCGACACAAGCCCGAAGAGATTGTCACGAAGTTACGGCAGGTTGAGGTGCTTTGCGGCCAAGGGATGCCGCGCGTAGACGCCATTCGACAGGTGCAGATTACAGAACAAACCTTCTATCGCTGGCGCAAGCAATATGGCGGTATGGGAACCGACCAACTGAAGGAACTAAAGCGACTTCAGAAGGAGAATGACCGGCTGCGTCGGGCAGTTTCTGATCTGACATTGGACAAGCTCATTCTGTCGGAAGCTGCACGGGGAAACTTCTGAGCCCCTCGCGCCGCCGTAACTGCATTGATCATGTGCGACGCCAGTTCCACGTCTCAGAGCGTCGCGCCTGCCGTGTTCTGGGACAGCACCGTTCCACACAGAGGCGGGTGCCTGTTGGACGTGCTGACGAAGACCGGTTGGTGTCTGACATGATCGAACTGACACGCCAATATGGTCGATACGGTTACCGTCGGATAGCGGCTCTTCTGAGAGACGCCGGCTGGCAAATCAACGACAAACGTGTTGAGCGCCTATGGCGGCGTGAGGGGCTGAAAGTTCCAATGAAACAACCGAAGAAAGGACGGCTCTGGCTGAACGACGGGTCGTGTGTTCGACTCCGGCCCGAATATCGTGACCATGTCTGGTCCTATGACTTCGTGCACCATCGAACGGATGACGGGAAAGCGTTCCGGACACTGAACATTCTGGATGAACACAGCCGGGAATGCCTGGCGATCCGGGTGAAGAGGCGCTTGAACTCGGCAGAAGTTATTGACGCGCTGACAGATCTTTTCATCCTGCGTGGCGTTCCTGCTTTCATCAGATCAGATAATGGCCCAGAGTTCATTGCTCAGGCCGTTCGAGATTGGATCGCAGCGGTCGGTGCCCAAACGGCCTACATTGAACCAGGATCACCTTGGGAGAACGGATACTGTGAAAGCTTCAACGCGCGCTTCAGAGACGAGCTGCTGAATGGAGAGGTATTTTACAGCCTGCGTGAAGCCCAGATCCTGATTGAACAATGGAGAAATCACTACAACACAAAACGGCCGCATAGTGCTCTGGGCTATCGCCCACCGGCTCCGGAAGCCATCGTTCCGGTGGAAACCAGGCCGATCATGCACTAACACTCACACTGGACCACTTCGATGGGGCTGATCAGGCTTCCGTTTGATCCTTTCTCGTTGTTTCAGAATGGTCTGGCCGCGCCCGAAGTAGACATCAGCCGGGGCGAGATTTTGCAGGCTCTCGTGATAGCGCCGGTGGTTGTACTGATCGACAAAGGCATCGATCTGTTGCCTGAGATCACCCGCTGCCCGGCAGCACATGCAAAGCATGTGTGAGAGGGGGCAGGTAGTAGTTTTCCAGCAAGATGCGGCTCTTCAAGGTCTGGTGCCATCGCTCGACCTTCCCCTGAGTTTGCGGGTGATACGGAGCACCTCGAACATGTTCCATCTGCTGGTCCTCCAGCCAATCGGCCAACTCGCTGGAGAGGTAGCTGGACCCGTTGTCGCTGAGTAGCCGTGGCTTGTGAACGACTGTCACCCGATCACAACCCGAAGCCTTTAACGCGAGATCCAGCGTGTCGGTCACATCACCCGACTTCATCGTCGTGCAGAGCTTCCAGGCGATGATGTAGCGGCTGTAGTCATCGAGGATGGTCGACAGATAGAACCAGCCCCAACCGATGACCTTCAGGTAAGTGAAGTCGGTCTGCCAGAGCTGGTTCGGCCGCGTGGTTTTGTCGTGGAACTCGTCAGCGGCGGACAGAACCACATAGGCTGGGCTGGTAATCAGGTCATAAGACTTGAGGATGCGATAGGTTGAAGCCTCTGACACAAAATACTTTTCCGTGTCGGTGAAGCGCACAGCCAACTCGTGCGGCGACACATCGCTTTCCTTCAGAGCCAAGTCCTTGATCTTCTCCCGAACCGGCTCGGGAATGCGGTTCCAGACCCGTGAGGGCTTGGGACTGCGATCCTCAAGCGCCTCGGGGCCGCCCGACAGATACCGGTCATAGCCCGTTGACCGGCAGTCGATTGCTAAGCGATCGATGAGAGGGGGCGATAGAAAGTGGCCCTGGGGACACCGAGCTTGTCCAGCGTGCGCTTTGTCGGCAGATGCCCCCTCCACCAGCCGAATGATTTCGAGTTTCTCGGATGCAGGGTATCTCATTCGTCGTCGCCCCCATCTGCGATCATGCTTTCTTTGAGCAACCGCAGTTCAAGGGCCTGTTCGGCAACCACTTCCTTCAGATCGCGTGCCTCACGGCGCAGATCTTTGACCTCGGTCGATGTCGCTGCACGCGCCGTGTCGCCCGCCAGACGTTTCTTCCCAGCTTCGAGGAACTCCTTGGACCAGCTGTAGTAGAGGCTCTCAGCGATGCCCTCACGCCGACACAGCTCGGCAATGCTGTCCTCGCCCTTCAGGCCGTCCAGCACGATCCTGATCTTCTCTTCCGCAAAATACTGCTTGCGGGTGGCTCGGCGGATGTCTTTGACGACCTTCCCGCCGTGGCTCCGCTTAGTTCCGGGTTTCTGTCTCATCTCCACTCTTTGGTGGTTACGATGTGCCAGAAAACCTCTCTTATCAAATCACCCTAAACTGTCCCATTGGCGCTGACGTCAGACAGTTGGAACGGGGCTTTCAAGAGATGTCGCGAGGAGATCAAGGCTCTGAGGCGAGCTTGGGGCAAAGATACCGTGTTGTGATGTTTTCGGATGTTGGGTAAGTTCTATGGGTGCATGTTTTTGGGCGAATAACTACTGGGCTGTTGGCCATTGCGCTGGCCTTGGTAACAGGGCTGGGAGCACATGCACATGCTCCGACTAGTCTTTCTCCGGCTGGTCTTTGCGAGAACCTGCGCTGTGATGCGCATGTGTTGGCCTCTTCCCAACAAACACACTTCGGTCATTCCGTAGCTCATGAAAAATGTGACGAGCATTCCAGAGAGCAAAACAGCGAGTGCTGTGAATTCCTCTGTAGTGGCTCTGTGTTTTTTGGACTAAGGGCAATTGAAGTAAAGCATCAGCTTTTGATCCTTGCCACTTGGCCCGTTCTGTCTCTCTCAGCTTTTGAAGCGCCAGATATGCTGGAAAGACCACCTAAGCTGTAAAGCAGTTTCGCCTCCGATTTTAGGGCTACGCCGCCATTGGCCGTGTTCTGAAACGGAATGCCTCAAGCTGTTTTTCAAGGTTAGGACCAATCAATGAACCGAAGTCTCAATCTGGCAGGCGCTTGCGCTGCCTTGGCCGTTGCTGGCTATATACTTTTACCTTCAAACATCTCGAATGAGGAGGAGAGCTCCTCAAAGCTTCCAACCGTCGGCCTGGTTTCCATCCAGGTGCCTCCACTTGAGGGAAATGCTGCTGTTGGGGCGCGAATTTTCGAAAACGCCTGCGCGACTTGTCATGGTTCCAACGCGAGCGGAATAGAGGGTGCGGGACCTCCGTTAGTCCACAAAATATATAAACCGAGCCATCATTCAGATGAATCCTTTCAAAGAGCGGTTGCAAGAGGAGTCAAAAGTCATCACTGGCGATTTGGCGACATGCCGAGGATTACTGGCCTGACCCGTGGTGATGTTACCATGGTCATAGCCTATATTCGCCAGGTTCAACGCGCCAATGGTATCAATTGAGGACACCAGAATGAAAATGCTTTTTCCTTTCCTCCTGCTCTCAGCGCTGGCCAGCGGTGTATTCGCGCATTCTCGTGTAGACAGGACCGTGCCCGAAGATGGTGCAACCATAGCTGCGGCGCCAGATGTGCTTAGTCTCAGCTTCGCCGCTGATATCCGTTTGACTCGGGTAGAATTGACCCATCAGGATCAGCACTCCGTCCGGCTGGACCTTGGGGAGCAGAGGAGTTTTGCTCAGGAGTTTTCCATACCTTTCCAGGACATGGGGCAGGGTAGATACCGCATTGAATGGCGAGGGCTCGGAGTTGATGGCCATTCGATGCAGGGCGCGTTCTCCTTTACGGTGGATTAAACATGCCTGATATCTGGGCGGTCACCGCGATACTGGTAAAGCTGTTGCTCTATATCTGTATCTTATGGGGAAGTGGGCTTGCGATCATGCGGGTCATTTTCTCTGACTTGGTCTCACCCCTTGCTTCTCTGATGACCTGGCACATGCTTTTTTGGGCTGGGGGTATCTTACTGACTTCAGGCCTTGGATTTATGCTGCGAGGTGCCGCCCTTACGGGTAGCGCCGATGGTATGATAGACCCTGAAATGCTCGGCCTGTTGTGGCAGACCTCAGCGGGGGATGCTTTGCTCTACCGTTGCATTGGGGCTGTCGTGCTTATTATTGGAACTATGCTCCCTCTTGGTGGGGCCTGGGTCTCGCTCTTTGGAGGGCTACTGACGATTTGGTCCTTTGGGCTGATCGGCCATGTGCCGGAACTCGGAGGGGGAGCTGCGCGAGTGCTCTTGTTTCTACATCTTCTGGGTATTGCTTTTTGGGTTGGTATTCTGGGGCCGTTGCGCAGGCTCGCGCAGCAATCCTTGCACCATCAGAGATCTGCTAGGCTGGGGCATCGCTTTGGCCAAGTCGCCGCGGTCATTGTCCCTGCGCTGATCTTGGCGGGGCTTCTGATGGCTTGGATTGTTTTGGGGGAAATCTCGGCATTGTTCACAACCGGCTATGGGCAAACTCTGGTTGCAAAAATGCTACTTGTGGCGGCGCTGCTCACCCTGGCAGCGGTAAACAAGCTACGGTTCGTTCCTGCGATGTTGGCGGGGGACAAACAGGCTGTGGGTCATTTGACCCGCTCCATCGAAATCGAAACCTGGATTATCCTCACCGTGCTTGCGGCAACCGCAATGCTTACCAGTGTTCTGGCGCTTCCAAACTGAGCTGTTTTTTATGCTTCTCGACCTGTGTCCACTCCTGGGCTAAGCTTGCTCCGGAGTGGATTTGGAAATCTGTGTTCGCTGACGGAAAATGATTAAAGGTTTAGGATCCAATTGAAGTGGATCGCTCTCAGGCACATATTCCAGAATGCTCTAATTGATTTTTGTTACTAAGTACTTTTCTGGAGATTTCGGCGATGTGGATAATCTACACGACAAAACCCGGTGACACCTTGGAAACCATAGTTGCGAAACATCGCATCAAGGATCCGGCCACCATTCTGACCCACAAACAGAACAAGAAGATTGCCAAAGACCTCAAAGCTGGCAAGGAACTGCCAAAGGGAACTAAAGTCACAATACCAGACCCTAAGGGTAAGGTTTACGTTGTGAAGACGAAATCCGGCACCCAGTACCTGGATGAGGCCGGCTACAAAGACTACTTGAAAGTCGTGCATAAGAAGATGGATGAAGCCATCTTTAAGTTAAAGCAGCGTATCAACTATGCGACGGGGCGGCATGATGCGCAAAACAAAATCAATGACGACCAGTGGTTCGTTGCGGCCTGCATTAGCGTCGTCAATTCTGTTCCAGAGCCCAAATCGCGCAAGAAAGCGGAGTCTGCCTTTAGCAAGGCAGAGAAAGCCGGAAAGGCGCGCGATTACAAAGCTTTTGAAAAGAATATTGAACCGGCCAATATCGCTATTGCCACCTACAGCAATGAGGTCCTCTCCTGGATTGACGGCATTATCAATGCTGGCGAGGGTACTGTTAAGGTTCTCGAGGGGGTAAAGACCGTCGGAATGGTCTGTGGTGCGGTTGCGGCAACGACGGTGATTGCACCGGCTGGACTGGCCGCCGGTGTCTTGACCGGGGCTGGTGTCGGTGGGGGAACCACGATGGCCTACGACGGTTTTGACCAAATTGGCCGGGTTGTCGCCGGAACCAAGCCGCGTCCTACGGATGAGATCCTGAAACGCGCCGCCGGTGGGGCACTGGCCGGAGCTGCAGGTGCTGCGGTTGTCGGCATCATTATGAAGGGAGCCGGTCCCTATATTTCCAAATTGGCAAGTTCGAACAAGTTTCTGGAAGGCCAGGTGCAACGCATCCTGACCGGCTCCCACCTGAACCTGGATAAAGTCTACGCGGCTGAAGTCAGTGCCATGGTGCAGAAACTTGGCATCGAAAGCACTGAAGCTTTGCTCAAGGCCCGTGCCTCCATCATGGGTGTCGCTCTGTCCAAGCTTCTATTGCGTATTTCTATGGGCGCTTTGAACAAACAGGTTGGTAGCGGAAAATGGATCACGGATCAGATCACCAGCTGGATTTCTGGAGATGAAAAACGCGTTGGTGGAAAGAGCGCTGATGCGACCTCCAAGGCCTTCGCAGAAGATCTGGTGAAGTCCAAGGCTCTGGATCCCGTGTTTGATGATATGGTGCATAAGAACGAAAAGAACCTTCGGAAACTTCTTCAACAGGAAATCAAAACTGCTGCTCTGGCGGAGTTGAAGAAACAGAAGGCCTAAACAAGGGCTTCTGGAAGAGAACCAAAGGCGGTGGGGCAGCTCTGCCCCTGCCGCGCTTTCCGTGGTAACCGAAGATGCCAGGTGAAACCCCGCTATTCGGGGGCAAATCCAAGTTCCTGGCCACTTCTGCGCGAAGAAGCAAGAGCCGTTGGTGGTGCGGTTTTTGATACCAACGAAGGGTTTTCCAAGATTTTACCGGATTAGTTCGAATGCTGTGAATTTTCAGCTTCCGAGCGGTTCGAATTACGCTCTGACTTCTGCATTTGATTAACTTCCCGCTCCTAGACTCGCCTCAGCTTGACGCAAGTTCGGTGGGGCTGGGATGGGACCCTGTGACCTCTCCTGCTGGCTCGCGTATCGCCATTGGAAAGGATCAAAATGCTGAAATCAACTTTTGCCGCAATCGGCACCGCCGCAGTTCTGGCCACGGGGGCAAGTGCAGCCGAGCTGGGTGATGTCAATAAGCCAATTCGACTGGGCTTGAACAACTGGACTGGCCATCAAGTCAGCACCTATGTTGCAGGTGAAATCCTCAAAGCTGCAGGCTATCAGGTCGAATATGTGAATGTGACCAACCAAGATTTCTGGTCCTCTTTGGCCGCTGGTGACATCCATGCAAACGTGGAAGTCTGGTCAACCAGCCAAACTGCGGAAGTTGCCGAGTCTTTGGCAAGCGGTGCCACAATGGACCTGGGAGATTTGGAACTCTATGCGCAGGAAGGCCTGGTCTATCCGGCGCATGTCGAGGAGCTGTGCCCAGGGCTGCCGAACTGGGAAGCGCTGCGTGATTGTGCATCCGTCTTTGCAACCTCGGAAACCGGTGATCAAGGGCGCCTCATCGGCTATCCTGCGGATTGGAGCAGCCCGGGGGCCGATCGGGTCGCAGGCTTGGGCCTCCCCTTCACGAATACTCCCGCTGCGGATGAAAACGGATTGACCGAGGCTCTGCGCGAGTCAGTTGAAAACAATACCGCAGTGCTGGCGACCTTCTGGCAGCCGCATTGGGCCATGCTGGAATATAACCTCAAGTTCGTGCAGCTGCCTCCGGCAGAGCCTGCCTGCTTTAGCGACCCTTCTTGGGGGCCAAACCCAAATGCCGTCAACGACTGCGGATTTGAAAGCGCACGTGTGATGAAAGCGGGCTGGGGTCAGCTTGCTGAAACATGGCCGGCTGCTTTTGAAATCCTCTTCACCTTCACTCTGAATATTGAAGATCAACAGCCTATGATGGGCTCTGTTGATGTTGAAGGGCGCCCGGTGGAGGAAGTTGTAAAAGAATGGATGAGCATGAATGAATTCGTCTGGCGTCCACTCCTGGATGACGCGACCTCCTAAACAGGTCCATTCCTAGGCATTAAACAAAGAAAGGCCCGGAAAACACCGGGCCTTTCTTCTTTTATCCATCGTCTTGTTCTGTCCTGGTCAGGAGGCGCGGCTAAAGCGAGCCTCGGCAGGCATATGGGCATCCAGAACACTGGCAATCAGACGAGTGAGCGGGCGCCCATCTGGGTGGATTTCCAAGACCTCATTGTTCAGGGTAACCAGGTCGCCAAAGCGCGCAGCGGCCTTCAGCAAATCTGGTTCCAGCACCTCGCTGAGATTGCCAAATGTCAAAGACAGTTCTTTGCGATCTACGCGGAAATCACACATGATCATCTCAATGGCGCGGGCGCGAAGCAGGTCTTCCTGGGTCATCTCATGTCCGCGCGCGCCCGCCAGTCGCCCTTCCTCCACGCGTTTCACATAGGCTGGTGTTGCGGGTGCATTCTGCACATAGCCGCCGGGAAACCGGGAAATGGATGAGGCTCCAAAGCCGATCAGGGCCGGGCAGGTATCTACCGTATACCCCTGAAAATTCCGGCGTAGATGGGCGCTGTGCGCAGCAATGGCCAGACTGTCATCCGGGCGCGCAAAGTGATCAATGCCAATCGCGGAGAAACCCGCCGCCTCAAAAGCCTCTGCTGCCTGTCCAGCCAAGGCATGGCGATCCCGATCCCCTGGCAAGGTAGCCTCATCGATCAATTGCTGACGTTTGGCCATCCACGGCACATGTGCATAGCCAAAGAGGGCGATGCGGTCAGGGGAGAGAGAGAGGACTTTCTCCAGAGTGTCCTGCATGCGGGCCTGGGTTTGATGGGGTAAACCATAGACTAGATCCGCATTAAGTGAGGTAATGCCCGCAGCCCGCAGGTCTTCGACACAGGTCTTGGTCACGTCATAGGGCTGGGAGCGGCCGATTGCGTCCTGCACCAGCGGATCAAAGTCCTGAATGCCGATGCTTGCGCGACTCATCCCCTCAGCCGCAAGGGCCGAGATCTTGTCACGGTCCACCAGTGTTGGGTCGATCTCGACCGAGAATTCCCAATCGTCGGTCGGGGTGAAGACTGTTTTGATCGCCTTGGCGAGCCGGTGAATCAAGTCAGGTGGCAAGATGGTCGGGGTGCCGCCCCCCCAATGCAGGCGCCCCATCCTGAGGCCCTGTGGAATGATGCGGCTAACATGCGCCAGCTCTTGTTCTAGGGTGCCGATATAGGCTTCAACCGGTGACAGGGATTGGGTGCCTTGGGTGCGGCAGGCGCAGAACCAGCACAGGCGCTCGCAAAACGGGATGTGAATGTAGACAGAGACCGGAACCGATGGGTCAAGATCCGCCAGTTGGCGCTGTTGCAGTGCTTCACCTGTCTCTGGCTTGAACACCGGAGCGGTAGGGTAAGATGTATAGCGGGGCACGCGGCTGTCAAAAAGACCCAGCGCGGCGAGTCGATCAATCTGTTTCATGACTCCCGTTTGTCTCTTTGTTGGCTCGCCCGCTTTGCGCAGGATCAAATTCTGGCCCAAATGGTGAAACACAATTCTCCAATCATGCTAAAGTAATTTTCGCTTAAATGTTTGAAAAAGAAGTGGTTTTCTCTGTCTTGAGCCAATTTCCCAAGGAGGTTTAAAAAATGGCATGGGCCATCTATTTTTCCATTTGACGATGCCGGGAACTCAGCTTATACGCCCATCACGACACCTGCCCAGGTGGCGGAATTGGTAGACGCGCTAGCTTCAGGTGCTAGTGTCCGTATGGACGTGGAGGTTCGAGTCCTCTCCTGGGCACCACTTTTCCCGCATCTTCAAAATTTGCAGCGCACAGCGCGTTTATGTTGACCCATACTTGCCGCATCGGCGGGGGGTAGGTGTTTTCAACATTCGAAAGGCAATGCTTCTTCGAGGTGTTCCAGGATCTTTGACCTCTGATTGAGAGGCAGTCTTGAACAAAAGTTCTAGGGCAGTTTCTGGTTAGGCTATCTTTCCTGGATTGGGGCGTTGCGGACGTGAAAAAGGCCCCTCAAGAGAGGGGCCTTTTCGTCAAACAGACTATGTTGCTTAGCTGCGGCCTTTCCAGGGGACCAGCCAGTTTTCGGCCTTGCGCATCAGAATGTCGATGCCATAGCCAATGATCCCGATCAGCACGATGCCCATGATGACGATATCCGTCAGCTGGAACTTGGAAGCGGCGATGATCATCATGCCAGCACCTTTTTGTGCGGCAACCAGTTCGGCGGCCACAACAGTGCCCCAGCAAACGCCCATAGCGACCCGGGCACCGGTAAAGATCTCTGGCAGCGAGTTCGGTACAATCACATGCCGCATGATTTGTGCTTTGGAGGCGCCGAGAGAGTAGGCGGCGTGGATCTTGGAGATATTCACCCCGGATACCCCGGCACGTGCCGCAATTGTCATGATCCAGAGGGCGGCTAGGAACAAGAGGAAGATCTTGCCGGTTTCCCAGATGCCGAACCAGATTATGACCAGTGGGATCAGCGCCAGGGGTGGCACCGGACGCATGAATTCCACAATTGGGTCAAACCAGCCGCGGAACCAGCCGCTCAGCCCCATGGCGTAGCCCAGCGGGATACCAACTATCGAGCCAAGGACAAAGCCAACAACAACACGGATCAGCGACCAGCCGAGATGCTCCCACAGGGTGAAGTTCTGGTAACCTTCGTCCGCAATCTCAAAGAAACGCTCAACGACCTTTTCCGGCGCAGGCAGCCAGATCGGGTTCATCTGCATCCCCAGTGACGGTGTGAACAGGATTGCGCCCTTACCGCTGAGCGAAACAGAGCCATCCCCGGTATCCACAGAACCATCAGCGCTGATCTCTTGGCCATTGATGGCCACGACACGTGCACCGGATTTGCGTTTCAGTTCATCGTTCTTGTCAAAGAGGATGGTGGCAGAGCGAGAAGCGGTCATCGCTACCGCGTCGTTCGAGGCGAGTCCTTCGCCGGGCTCGACTTCGAACTTCTCAGCTTTTTCCCCAAAGGGCGCAACACGCACAAAGATTGTCGCGTCATCCCGTTGGCCGTCTTCAGCTTCCACCGTGTAGGTGAATTGGGTTTCACCGGTAAACGGGGCAGGGACATGGATGGGGATCAGCTTTGAACCGGTGAAGGCACCCCAGATCACAAAGATCACCACCACTGATATGATCGAGGCGGCACGATCAGGGCGTACCGCACTTTCATCGCCAAAGGTCACGGTCTTGAGGCTGGTAAAATCCTTTTGCGAGGTCATGCCGCCGCGGATCACCTTGACCAGCACAAAGGCGCCAATAAAGAGCGCGAGATAAAACAGAAGAACGGTCATGCTACTTCCTCCGTGCGGCCCATGATTTCCTCTTCCATCTCCCAGATCATCGAGAGGATTTCATCGCGGGTTTCAGCAAAACCTTCGGATTTCTTGACGTCGCGCAGATCGGCATTCACACCACGCTCAGCAAAGGGCAGGCGATATTCCTTGTGGATGCGGCCAGGGCGCGGCGCCATGACCAGCAGCCGCTCACCCAAAAGCAGGGCTTCTTCCACAGAGTGAGTGATCAGGATGATAGTCTTGCCGGTTTCTTTCCAAAGCTTCAGAACCAGCCCCTGCATCTTTTCGCGGGTCAAGGCGTCCAGGGCGCCAAGGGGTTCATCCATCAGGATGATGTCGGGTTCATTGGCGAGGCAACGGGCGAGAGCCACACGCTGCTGCATGCCGCCTGATAGTTCGTAGACCGCCTTTTCCTTAAAGTCCTGCAGGCCAACGACCTCCAGCAGGTGATCAGCGATCTTGTCGCGCTCGGCCTTGGGCATGCCCTTCATCCTGGGGCCGAAATCGACGTTTTCACGCACGCTCATCCACTCGAAGAGCGCCCCCTTTTGGAAGACCATTCCGCGTTCGGCATCCGGGCCGGTGACGAGATGGCCGTTCAATTCGATCTTGCCCTCGGTTGGGGCAAGAAAGCCTGCCACGATGTTCAGCAAGGTGGTTTTGCCGCAGCCTGATGGCCCCAGCACCGACATCAATTCACCGGGTTTCAATGAGATCGAGACGTCTTTGAGCGCTTGAACCGAGCTGCCGTTGGGCAGATCAAAGCGCATGGAAAGACCGTTGATGTCCAATCCAGACATGGGCATCCCCTAGTGTTTATGTAGATAAGGAAATGGCCCGGATTTTACCGGGCCATAGAGCAAGTGTGCTGTGGTTTAGTTGCCTGAAGCAGAGTCCAGCGGACCAGTATCCACCGCACCTTCGTAGGTGTCCAAAGCGCTTTCGATGCTGCCGGCGGAAACAAAGACATTGGCAACACCGCCCATGAAGATCTGCGCCGCGCCGCCCAGCCATTTGTCCGAAAGCTGCTCTTCAACTGAGGGGAAGGTGAATGTGGCGATTGTTGCTTCCGCTTCTGCTACATCCATGCCGGCGTCTTTGGCGATCACTGGAAGCATCACGTCCTTTTTGTCGCCAGCGTTCCACATGGCATTCATATCGGCGGTCACCTGCAGGAATTTTGCAACCAGTTCCGGCTGTTCTGCAACAAAGTCAGAAGGCGCAGAGGTGACGTCAAAAACCAGGATGCCCAGTTCTTCTTTCTCTGCACCGGTCAGGAGAACATTGCCGTGCTCTTTCATGCGTCGCAGCGCACCGCCCCAGCCGCAAACCATATCCAGGTTGCCCTGAGCAAAGGCTGCCGCGCCATCCGCAGGTGCCATATCGACGATTTCCATGGAGTTCACATCGACGTTGAAATGCTTCATCTGCGACAGGAAGCCGTAGTGCGCGGCGGTCCCGATAGGCACACCGACCTTTTTGCCTGCCAGCTCAGACGCACTGGTTTTGTCGATTTCCAGTGTTTCGGCGACAACACAGTTGTCGTTCTCGGAATAGCTCACAGCAACATCGAGGGTCTGCAGGTCCTGACCTGCGGAGGTGGCGACCACGAAGGGGGGCACGCCCTGGCTGACTGAGATCTGAACGTCACCAGAGGCCATTGCAGCGGACATTGCTGTGCCCGCGTCAAAGGAAACCCAGTTGATCTTAACGCCCAGCTCTTTCTCATAGATACCTTCAGCCTTGCCATATTGGAAAGGCATCGGCCATTCTAGGAAGTAGGCCACAGTCAATTCATCCAGAGCTGCCGCCTGGGAGGCGGTCAGCATTGCTGCCGCAGCTGCAGAAGAGGCCAGTGCTGCTTTGATTTTGGCTAGTTTCATTTTTTCACCCTGTTTTGGTTGTCATCTAAGCGGCAGTTCTCTCTGCCTTGGTATCGTTGTGTTCAAAGAGCCTAGCGAAGAAATTTCCGGAGTCGGGTCACAAAAAGGTGGTTCCAGTAAAGTCGAAATATAGTATCGGAAAAACCGTAACTGCCAAAAGGCATGAACCCAAGGGAGATCGCGACCGATGGATCGTTCCAAACTCAGCATGCGCTGGCTCGAAATTTTCCTGCTGGCGGCACGAACTGGTTCTATCCAGAAAACCGCTCAGGAAAGTGGGCTTTCCGCGAGCACGGTCTCGCAACATCTTCATAACTTGCAGAAAAGCCTGGGGGTAGATCTATTGGATCACTCCAAGCGACCTATGCAACTCACCTCGGCCGGGGTGATTTTTGCACGTTATGTAGAAGATGGTATTCGCTTGATCCGGCGAGGAGAGACGGAGCTAACGACTGGGAACTGGGCGGAATCACGGGATCTGCGCTTTGGAATTGTGGATGATTTTGACAGCGAGGTCGCACCCGAACTGGCGCAGTTCTTGGCGACCGCGCTACCTAAGTGCCGTTTCATGCACTATACCCGGCCTAGCCATGCCATTCTTCAATTGCTTGTTGAGCAGAAGCTGGATGCCGCAGTCTCAACCCGTCCGCTGAACGACATGCCGGGATTGGTGGAGTACCGTTTGCTGCGGGATCCCTTTGTTGTCGCAGTTCCATCCAGCTCAACCATGAGTGCTGAAGATTTTCTGGCGGGAAAATCAAACTTGCCATTTTTGCGCTACTCAGGGGCGCAGATCATCGGAAACCTGATCGAGATCCACCTGCGGCGCCTAAAAGTTTCGCTCCCAAACCGGTTTGAAATGGAGAGCAATCATTCGCTCATCGGGCTTGTTGCGGAGGGGAGCGGCTGGGCAGTTACCACAGCCGCAAGTTATCACCGTGCCAAGCGCTTTCAGGACAGGGTGACGCTATTGCCCTTTCCGGCCAAGGGTTTTGCCCGAAACCTCTCACTTTTCAGCACAGAGGTTTTTCCACCCGGTATGGCAGAGGTGGTCGCCAGCGCGCTGCGCCGTCTCATCGCTCGGAACTTTACCGAACCGGTGGTCTCAAAGGTTCCATGGCTCGCCCACGAGTTCATGGTGTTGGGGGAAGATCCCGAAGCCAAAATCTAAGAGAGGCTTTCAGATAAGTGAATGTAGGTTCAAATATTTGAAATCTAGCAGCAAGTCGCATCTGAGCTTCGGTTTTCTAGAAATCGCTGTGGATTTATTGACGTCGATGTTTTTCTGTATGAATTCTGCAGTCGTGTCTTTTGAAACGCGCCTGGGAGAGCATGGATGACCATCACGTATTTGAAAAAGTCGAAACCGCGACCCTCGATGGAAAACGCGGATTTGCGGGATACGGTGTCGATCATGCTCGCCAATATTTCCAAAGATGGTGAGGAGGCCGCGCGGCGCTACGCAGAGACGCTGGATGGTTGGACGGGGGCGATTGTTGTTTCGGAGGAGCAGTGCTTAGCAGCAGCGGAGCGAGTGTCGCAAGAACTGAAGGATGATATCCGCTTTGCCTATGACAATATTCGTAAGTTCGCTGAGGCGCAGAAGGCGACCATGGGCGAATGCGAGGTGGAGCTGTTTCCAGGTCATATCGCCGGTCAAAAGCAGATCCCGGTTTCCAGTGCCGGGTGTTATGTTCCCGGCGGACGCTATAGCCATATCGCCAGCGCCTTGATGACGATCACAACAGCCAAGGTCGCGGGGGTGGAGCATATCACAGCGGTTTCGCCGCCAAAGCCGGGCCAAGGTATCCCGGACGCGATACTCTACGCCATGGATCTCTGTGGAGCTGATTTGATCCTTAACCTTGGTGGTGTTCAGGGCATTGCGGCGATGGCGCAGGGGCTGTTTGGTGCAAAACCGGCAGATATTCTTGTGGGGCCTGGCAATAGCTATGTGGCCGAAGCCAAGCGTATGCTGTTTGGAGAGGTGGGCATTGATATGTTTGCCGGCCCTACCGACACTCTGGTGATCGCGGATGCGACAGCCGACCCCGAAACCGTGGCCTGGGATCTGATCGGGCAAGCGGAACACGGTGTCGACAGTCCGGTTTGGTTGGTCACCACAGATAAGCAGCTGGCGGATAAGGTGATGGAGCTGGCCCCCAAACTTGCCAAAACACTGCCAGACCCCAATGGACAGGTTGCAGCCATCGCCTGGGAAGAGCGCGCCGAGGTGGTGTTGTGTTCAACGCGGGAGGAAGCCGCGCAGGTCTCGGACCGCCATGCGCCGGAGCATCTGCACGTGCAGGCTGCTGATCTGGATTGGTGGTTGTCGCGGCTCAGCGCCTATGGCTCCCTTTTCCTGGGAGAGGAAACCACGGTGCCATTTGGAGATAAGAGCTCCGGTCCAAACCATGTGCTGCCCACCAGTGGTGCTGCGCGGTATACTGGTGGCCTCTCGGTGCACAAGTTCACCAAGACTGTGACCTGGCAACGTTGTAGCCGTGATGCAGCCCAGGAGCTTGCTCTTCGAACAGCTCGCATCAGCCGTATGGAGGGTATGGAAGGTCACGCCCGGTCTGCCGAGCAGCGTCTAAAGCTGCGACCAGTTGAATTGCTGAAATCCGGCTAATTCCACTGGGGAGCGGTCGCAGGGTTTTATGGGGCTAGGCTGAAAGCCTCAGCTTGGAAGTGAGATAATCCCAGACCTTGGCGTTCTCTGATTTTTGCATCTTTGCCATGCGTACCAAGACCAGTTGCAAGGGGATGTCGGGCAAAGGGTCTGGCAGAACCCGCAAGAGCCCCTGATCTAGCTGGTCAGAGATGAGCGATTGCGGCAGCCAGCCTATCCCGGTTCCCTGCAAGACCAGTTGCAAAACCGCATGAGACAGTGGGGTGCTTGCAACCACATCCATCGGGCGATCCTCCATCAGCAGTGGAGCCATTTTTTGGCTGACCAGACGGCCAAAAAAAACGTCCTTGGGGTATGTGATCAGGGGGTAAGGCGCGCGCGGCTGCGATTGGAGCCGCTGCCAGAGGGGCGGTGCGGCAACAGGAAGGAGAAGATCCTGACCCATTGGCGCTACATCCACATCCAAACGCCCTAGCACTTCATTGCTTTGGGCCGATTGAAAAAAAAGAGCAAAATCAGCCTCTCCAGACAGGAGGGAGAGAATTGCCTGATCGCGGTCGGCGGATTGAACCGAAACGCTGAGGCCGAACTCGGCATGAATTTCTTCGACCAACCTGGGCGCTTGTGTCGTCGCAAGGGAGTGCGACCCCGCGATTGTCAGGGTCTTGCGACGGCTCTTGGATCCGGCGCTCAAAGATTGCTCCAGACTCTGTAGTCGCATGACAAGCTCGCGCATCTCTGCTTCTTGGGCCAAGACATTGGGAAGAGGGCGCAGGGGCTTTGCCTTCCGATCAAACAATTCTGTTCCCAAATAGGCCTCAAGCGCGGCAATGCGGCGGCTAAAGGCGGACTGCGTACGGTGGCGCGCTTCTGCGGCCTGTGCCAGCGACCCTGTTTTTAGGACTGCCAAGATGTCTTCTATCCACTCTAGACGCATATCACTCCTCAAAGATGTATTCTTTGCAAGTTAACACGAGAATTACGCATTTGATATGGAGCTATTGCCAGATCATAATTCTTAAAACGCATCTTACCTGGAGTTTGTCTCATGCATCTTGCGCGCTATCCACGCCGATTTATCGCTCATTTGCCTACCCCTCTTGAGCGCCTGGACCGCCTTAGCAAAGAGCTTGGCGGGCCCGAGATCTGGATCAAGCGGGATGATTGCACCGGGCTTTCCACTGGCGGGAACAAGACGCGTAAGCTGGAGTTCCTGATGGCCGAGGCGGAACTGCAGGACGCGGATGTGGTGATCACCCAGGGGGCGACGCAATCGAACCATGCCCGTCAAACCGCTGCATTTGCAGCCAAACTGGGAATTCAGTGTCATATCCTGCTGGAAGACCGCACTGGCTCAAACGATGCCAACTATAAGAACAATGGCAATGTTCTGTTGGATCACCTGCATGGTGCCACCACCGAGACACGCCCCGGTGGGTTGGACATGAATGCAGAGATGGAAGCGGTTGCAGAGCGTATGCGCGCCGAAGGCAAGAAGGTCTACACCATTCCTGGTGGAGGCTCGAATGCCACTGGGGCGCTGGGCTATGTCAATTGTGCTTTCGAGCTTTTGGGGCAGGCGAATGATCGCGGATTGCGGATCGATCGTTTGGTCCATGCAACTGGATCAGCAGGAACCCAGGCGGGTCTTATCACTGGACTGAAGGCAACCAACGCCAATATCCCACTCTTGGGGATTGGCGTACGCGCGCCCAAGGCAAAGCAAGAAGAGAACGTCTATAATCTGGCAGTGAAAACCGCCGAGAAGCTAGGTTGCCCCGGGGTTGTTGCACGTGAGGATGTGGTGGCTAATACTGACTATGTGGGTGATGGCTATGGCATTCCGACCGAAGGCGGCATGGAAGCCATTCGCATGTTTGCCGAATTGGAGAGCATTCTTCTGGACCCTGTCTACTCGGCCAAAGGGGCAGCAGGACTGATCGATCTGATCCGTAAGGGTCATTTCGACAAGGAAGAGCGAGTGGTTTTCTTGCATACCGGCGGGGCAGCAGCGCTTTTTGGCTATGATGCTGCTTTTGATTTTTCCGGTCGCTGGGTTGCCAGCTAGTAACAGGCAACTGAACATGATTCTAGGCCGGGGCAGGGTTGCTTTTAGCTGCGCTGGTCCTGGCAATCAGGGAAATGTGTAAGATGGCAAAGCGTAAGATTGGGATCCTGGGTGGTATGGGGCCAGAAGCCACAGTGTTGATGATGCAGCGCATCATTGCAGGCACCGATGCGTCAGATGATTGCGATCATGTCCCTCTTATTGTCGATAACAATACTCAGGTCCCCTCCCGCATAGATGCGCTGGTTCATGAAGCCGGTGAAGACCCGGGGGTGGTCCTGGCAGAAATGGCGCGCGGCTTGTCCGCTGCAGGGGCCGAGGCGTTGATTATGCCTTGCAACACCGCGCATCACTATGCGCCCCAGATCATTGAGGCGAGTGATGTCCCCTTTCTGAACATGGTCGAACTCACAGCGCGAAAAATTGCTAGCGAGGTCGCTTCGGGGGCATTGGTCGGGATACTTGCTTCACCTGCGGTTCGCAAAACGGGGTTGTTTGAACGCACTCTGGCGGAGGTCGGTTTGCAGGCGGTCTATCTTTCAGAGGATGCGACCCTCTTGCGGATCATTCAGGATGTGAAGGCGCATGGCCCTTCGGCTGCTTCGCGGGCGAGCCTTACTTTTGCGGCAGAGGAGCTTGTGGAAATGGGCGCCGCTGCTTTGCTGGTGGCCTGCACCGAGTTTTCGCTGCAAAGCCGGGAAATAGAGGCTGCTGTGCCCATCACTGACAGTTTGGATGTTGTGGTGCAGGCAGCTCTGCAATTTGCGCAAAGCTGAGGTCCAGCTCCAATTCACCCTCCTTAGAAGGGATTTCACGCAGGGCCTGCGCAGAGACCGCTGTGTAAAGAGTCTCTGAGCGTCCTGTTTCGCATGCGCAGTCAATTGGTAAACTGACCAGTTTTCCCAAACTTGAAGGGGAGGCTGAAAAACGTCCGTTGGCATTGTCGGCCTTCCTCGGCTATTTGAGGGGCGGGGCCAAGACTTGATTGGGTGTATCCATAGGGAGTGCAGCACAGGCCTTTGTGGGAAAAGGGATGGCAATGACCAAGGATCGCCGTAAGTTCACGCGTGAAAGTCCGGAGCAACGTAAGCTGGCTCTGATTGAGGCAACTCTGGAGCTGGTTGCGGAAAACGGGGTGCGTGGTGCGACCGTCAGGGGGATTGCAGAGCGCGCCGAGGTCACTCAGGGTCTGATCCGGCACTACTTCTCGACCAAAGAGGATCTAGTGCAGGCGGCCTACGACTTTCACATGACCCGGATGACGGATGAAACCTTTGCTGGCTCTGAGGGGGTGCAGGGCAGTGCTATCCACCATCTTGCGGCATTTGTGCGCTCCTCTCTAACACCACCTGTTGTGGATTCGCGTTCGCTCGCACTTTGGGCAGCCTTTCTGAATAAGGTGCAGCATGATGTCGGTATGCGAGAGACCCACGCAAAGACCTATCTTGATTTCCGCTGCAGGCTTCAGTCCTTGATTGAGGCAGCTTTGGAAGAAGCCGGGCAAGAGGTTTCGCAGGCCCAGCTGCTTCAATATGCAATCGCAAGCAACGCTCTTATCGATGGTCTCTGGATGGAGGGCGGCGCGCTGCCTGAGGCATTTGAACCTGGCGAGCTTGTCGAAATCGGGCTCTCTTCTATCGGTGCGATCCTGGGTCTGGATCTGAAGCAGGCAGCGGGTGCTGTACCACCACCCACCTGAGGCCTGCGGAACCTTAGGTCCGCAGAATAGGCCAGTAGAAAAAGAGCGCGGCGCTGGGAGCAGACACCGCGCTGTCCAGTTTTCAGGTTTACCCACGCTAGGCTACTGCGCCTGATATTGCGGAGCTGAGGCTATGAATTCACCATAGGCGGGAGCGCTAGGATAAGAGAATTGCTCCGCCAAGGGGTTGTCTCGTTTGCGTTTCTTCGCGCCCATATCAGCAAGCAATTCGTCGAAATGCTTGAAATGGAACGGAGCTGAGCAAAGCCCACCATAGACCTGAGCCGCCGGGCGCTCGCGCCGCCGCCAATCAAGCATCATTTCGATGTTTGCGTTCATCTCTGACCGACTTGGCTGCTGCGCAAGTTGCCCGTCTGCGTAGCGCACCAGCCAGTTTGCGATCATCTCTGCGGACAGGATGGTGCAGAAGCTGGAGTTAAAGCCAACAAATCCCATCTCTGGCAGATCCGGATTGACGCTGAGGCGGAAGGTCCGGTACTGGCCATCGCTTTCGATCAGCTTGTCACGGTATTCCTGCGCCAAATAGGGTATCCCCAATTTCCAGCCCACTGCCAGGACGATGAGGTCAGCTTCCACCCGGTCACCTGTGGTCAGGATCACCTCATTGCCCTCATAGTGGTCAAAGGTGCCCTGTATCGGTTTCACCTTGCCGGATTTGAAGCTTTCGAACAGGCCTGGTGTCACGATCGGCAAAGAGCAGGACGCCTCTTTCTCGATGGGGGTATCCGGCACCATTTTCCATTTCTTCAGGCCCAGCTGCAGTTTTAGGAGCGTCTCCAACCCCCGAAAATTCGCCCAGACCAGAGGTTTCAGGGCTGCTGCGATGACCCGTTGAAAGGGGTTCTTGCCCCATTGGTTGAACTGTTGCTCCTGCGCGCGCATGTAGAGCAGCTTCTTAAAGTTGATGCCGCCGACAAAATAGGGCACCCGCCAGACGTTCTCGCGGTAGACCATGGTGACCTGCTTGGCGCCATTCTTGGCGGCGTTGACGGCAATATCGGTAGCGGATTTGGAGCCGCCCAGAACCACCACTCGCTTGCCCTTCATCATCGAAGGGTCAGTGTAGTCCGAGGAGTGGATCACTTCGCCACCCTGGGCGATGAATTGCTCCTGACCCGGGTGGGTGATGATGTTCTTGTCGGAAAACTGCCCAGTGCAGATTGCGACAAAGTCAAAGTTCTCCTGCCGCTGGCGCCCGGCTTCCTCAATGGTCAGGCACCAGCCTGGCGCGCCATCCGTGCGGCGATCCATCGACAGAATATTGGTGTTGAGACGAAAGAGACGGCTCAGCCTGTGTTTGTCTGCATAGGAGTGCAGATAGGCATGCACCTGGGGTCCCTTGGGCCACTCCGGATAGTGCTCCGGCATGGGGTGATCAGTGTAGCAATAGAGATCCTTGGGGGATTGGGTCTGCACATCCGGATAGGAGCGAGAGAGCTCCCAAACCCCGCCAAAATCATGGCTGCGCTCAAAGCCGCTAACGCGATGTCCGCGTTCATCAAAGGCCTTGGCCGCGGCCAATCCACTTACTCCGCCGCCGATCACGGCGACGCTCTTGCGTTTTACCATTTCCTGCGCCTCCCTTATTCGGCCGGGGGCGGCAGAAAGTCGACTTCATGAAGCGCAGAGAGCCGAACAAGTTCTTCCGGATCAGTCACTCCATCCAGCGCTACAAAGAGGTCATAAAGCTTGCGCGCCGGTGCAACTCCAAAGACTGTTTTGGCCGTCTTGCCGCTTCGATTGAAGATTCCATGGGCAACACCCATTGGCATACGGATGGTGTCACCAGCGCTTGCTTTGTGGACGCTTGGTGCGCCTTTGTCGTGGTCGAACTCCACCTCCAGATCCCCTTCGAGAACGTAGATCCATTCATCCTGCGTGGGGTGAATATGCGGTGGAACAAATGTCTCTGCTGGAATGTCTGCATGCCAGATAAAGGCATTATCGCTATGCAGCTTGGGTGTGTAGGTATGGCCAACGACATTCCATGCAACACCATTCAGCCCCTGTGGCGCGTCGGTAATCCCTGCGGTTTCTTTCATATTCTCCTCCCCGAGTTGAAAGATTGTTTGACGAGCCTAGGAGCGCATTTGCGTTTTCTTTGTCCAAAAAACGCAGAGAAATGAGGGGAGGCGGAAAAAGCTTTGTTTTAGGTGTGAAATTTATGCAGAGTGATGAAATGCAAGGTTCATCGGCGTATAAAAAGCATGGCAGCGGGAAAGAACCGCTGAACGCCTTTCCTCTGTTTCAGACGAGGGATATTGACCGCGCGCGCCATGCGGTCGCCAGTAAGTTCTGCACCCATAGCCTCTCCCCTGCTAAATCTGCTGAGGGTTTTGACGCCTGCCACAACCACCTAGCTTGGTCCGACGTCTCGTTGAACTATCTCAGCTATGGTTGTGAAGTGAAAATAGAGCCGGGAGAGCTGGAGCGCTTTTACCTGATCCAGGTGCCGTTGCAGGGGCGGGCGATTGTAAAGAACGGCCGGGTGGAAGTGCGGGCGGATCGGAGCTGCGCTACTGTGCTCAACCCCACGCGTGATACCCAGATGGTTTGGGGCGAAGGGTGCTGCAAGTTGCTTCTTCAAATCAATCGCGAAGCCTTGCATTTGCAAGCGGAAGAGCTGTTGCAGAGAAAACTGAGCGAGGCAGTCCTGTTCGCGCCAGCGGTCGACATGCGAAACCCTGGCTTGCTGCATTGGGTGAATGACCTTTTTTCGGTTGTAGGGTTGGCGGAAGAAGGAGAGGCGTTTTCGGGGCGTGCGGCCCTGCGCCAACCACGTATGGAAGAGTCCCTGATACTTGGTTTTTTAACCCAACAGCCCAGTTCTATTTCACATGAGCTGCGCGAAGAGCGCCCAGATGCCTTGCCCCACCAGCTGCGCCGCGCGCAGGAGTTCATCAATAGCAATCTCACTGAACCGCTGACGCTGGCAGAAATTTCCAAAGCGGCAGGCTGTAGCTTGCGGTCTCTTCAGGTTGGGTTTCGCAAGCACTTTGGCGTGACCCCGATGGGCTATCTCAATTGCCAAAGGCTGAACCATGCCCACTACCTGTTGCAAAGCAGAACGGGTGCGCGGCGGGTAAGTACCGTTGCTTTTGATGCGGGGTTTAGCCACTTGGGACGTTTTTCAATTGCGTATCGCAAGGCTTTCGGCTGTTCGCCCAAAGAAACGCTGCAATACGGCGGGCCCACCTGAAAAGGGGCGCGGACTTTGGTGAGTGGTCGGGTACAAGATAGAACCGGTTTTGTCCCCATGTGGTTGAGCACCTTCCCGCGCCCGCACGCGTAGGGGCTTGATTGATGTTGATGGGGCAGCAATAGACCTTTATTTTATGGTGCTGCCTTGTTAGCTTTGAGCTGCAGAAAAGAAAAAAGAGCAGGCGAGCAAGTAAATGAAAACGGGCTTTGGGGGCACGTTTGTCATTTCCTGGACGCAGACCGAAATTGACGGATTTCAAGCCGCGCCGTTGGAGACCTTGAAGGTTGGCGCAACTTGGTCCTGGCGCGGGGAAGCTTTGCGGGTTGATGGCCCGGCGGAGCTGTTGCGACTGGAGATGCCGGACGGCAAATCTGATCTGAGGCAACGCGCCGCGCGATCTGTTCGTCGGCTGGTTGGAGATGCGCTTGGAGAGGCGAAGGTCCCGGCACAGCCAATGCCGCACGCATCTCTGCCAGATACGAGTTTTGTCATCACCGATGGGGTGCAAAGTTACACTGTGACTTTGATTGAAACCGGACCAGAGCAAACCTCTTTGCTGATGTTTGTAGATGAGTTCCCGCCGAGCAGGCGCGAGATGTGGGTTGTCCATCATTCACTTGGCGAAGGTCTTCGCCATCGCGATGATCTGCACAATCCGGCAGAAAAAGGTGTCATTTGTTTCAACTCCGGTACCGCGATCGCGACCCCGGGTGGCGCGCAGTTGATCGAAGATCTGCGGGTGGGCGATGAGGTGCTGACCCGTGATTGCGGTGCTCAGCCGATTGCCTGGATCGGGACCAAGAGGATCAGTGGAGCACGGCTTTATGTGACACCCAGTCTGCGGCCCATTCGCATAAAAACTGGGGCTTTGGGGGGCGCTCCTGGAGAGCAGGACCTGCTGGTTTCGCCGCAGCACAAGATGCTTTTGACCGGAACCGATGCTCAGCTACTCTTCAATACAGATGAGGTGCTGGTCGCGGCGGAAGATCTGGTAAATGGCACTACGGTCTTTCGCGATACCTTTGTTAGGGAGGTGACATACTACCACCTGCTTTTGGATCGGCATCAATTGATCTGGGCCAATGGGATGCAAAGCGAGAGTTTTCACCCGGCCAGTGCTTCGTTGCCCGCTTTGGAGGTCCAAGACCGGATCCGTCTGGAGCAATTGTTGCCTGGTCTGGAGCGTGATCCGTTGCGCTATGGTGCCTATGCGCGGCGCAATCTCAACCCTTCCGAGGCCGCAATTTTACAGCATGAGGCAGCCTGAGGGAAAAAGCGGAGCAAAAGCGCAGCGGCAGTGTTGACTCTCACTGCTTTGCGAATATAAGCGCGACTTCATTGGTGTTGGTGGCCTCCGCGAGGAGATGCCTGTCATAGGGAAAGCCTAATGGCCAGACCTAAGAGGACAACGCCCTTCATAGTGGCCATTGTGGCCTCGACCTGACGAAGGAGATCAGCCGTGACCAAACGCACGTCTGCCAAGTACAAAATTGACCGCCGTATGGGCGAAAACATCTGGGGCCGTCCGAAGTCCCCGGTCAACCGTCGTGAATATGGCCCCGGCCAGCACGGTCAGCGCCGTAAGGGCAAACTGTCCGACTTCGGCATTCAGCTGCGCGCCAAGCAGAAGCTGAAGGGCTACTACGGCGACATGACCGAGAAGCAATTCCGTCGCATCTATGCAGAAGCTGTTCGTGTGAACGGCGATACTGGTGAAAACCTCATCGGTCTGCTGGAGCGCCGTCTGGACGCGGTTGTTTACCGTGCCAAATTCGTTCCTACCGTTTTCGCTGCACGTCAGTTCGTCAACCACGGCCACGTCACCGTCAACGGCAAGCGCGTCAACATTCCTTCTTACCGCGTGAAAGAAGGCGACGTGATCGCAGTACGTGACAAGTCCAAGCAACTGGCTGTTCTGATCGAAGCGACCCAGCTGGCAGAGCGCGATGTTCCTGACTACATCGAAGCCGACCACTCCAAGATGACCGCGACCTTCGTGCGCACCCCGGGTCTGGGTGATGTGCCATATCCGGTTGTCATGGAACCAAACCTGGTCGTCGAATTCTACGCCAAAAACTAATTCCCTTCCCTCTTTTGCGAGGATCGGAACGAAGGGCTGCCAATTGGCAGCCCTTTTTGCATTCTCCACAACTTTTGGGCGGTCGCATTGTGGGGTTGAGCTCACTCTGTGGGTGTATTCCTAAAAAGTGATTTCTGAACACAGAAATGCGATTGCCGGTTCTAAAGGGTTGCCGTTAGTCTGACTGTACATGCCAACCGCTAGAGTAGGCAGAAAAGGGAGAACTCAATGAGCAAAATTTGGAAAGCTGTAGTCGCAGCCGCTGTGCTGTTTGGCGGTTTCGCTGCAGAGGCGGCGCCACTGAAATTGCAACCGGCGAACCCACAACCCGCTTCGGTAAAACCGGGGCTTTCGGTTCGTTATGCCTATCCCCATGATGTCAAATTCCTGAGCGCGGCAAGGACTGCACTGAAGCAAGGCTCTGAAGCTGGACGCCCGCTTAGCGGTCTGGACTATCGGGATACAAGTGAAGGGGAAGCCGCCTTGACCTCTAAGCGTGCGGAGAATGTTGCAGCGGCCATCAAGGGCTATGTGCATTTTGATAAGCCAGGGGTCTATAACATCGATTTTCTGACAAATGATGGTCTGCAAGCCCGGATCGGAGGTAAAGTTGTTGGTGAGTTCGATGGTCGACAGGCCTGCGAGAGCACCATAATGACGGAAGTTGAAGTGCCTAGCTCTGGTTGGTATCCGGTTGACATCACCTATTTTCAACGCAAAGGGACCTCATGCTTGCACATGCGTATGGGGCCAGCCGGAAAGCGCGTGAAATGGATGCCAAACAAAGCCTTTGGCCATTGAGAAACCGAAAACGCAAAATTTTCACTGCGCCAAGTGCAAAAACGCCGGAGAAAGTGCCGGTTCCTGTCATCAGTTCGGCCATGTGCAGGGCTGATGAAAGGCTCACCCTCCGACAAATACACCCTCTTTGGGATAGTAAAAGACCTTTTGGTTATGGAGCCGGCCCAAGAGTTCATGGATCCGGTTGACCATATCATCGGCATCGCTGTCTGGTGCCGTCAATTGCTCTTGCGACAGCTCCTCTTTGGTGCGCCGTAGTGCCGTTTCAATGAGTTCCATATCCTCAACGGTCAGTTCAAACATGTCATTGTAGTCGGGCATCAATCGCTCCTTTGCAGTTTGCGAAGAAAAGGGAGGCCAGTTTCAAAGCTGGCCTATTGTGATGGGCTTTTCCAGATGTTTGTTTGCTTTGCTGCGAATTGACAGTCATCGTCACAAAGGCAATGGTCGGTTTTCTGCAATTGCTTCCATCGCGAAGTAAGAGGTGACGCTATCCAGCTCGACGCCTGCGATTAAGCGTTGATAGACTTTGTCATAGCTTCCCATATCCTCTGTCACGACTTTCAGCTGATAGTCATAATCGCCGCCGATCCTATGAAAATCCACCACTTCGGGAATGGTCAGGACATGACGGCGGAATTGGTCCAGCCATTCCGTCGAATGATGTCTGGTGCGCAGCATGACAAAGACCACAAGATCCAGACCAAGTTTCTCTCGCGCGATACGGGCTGAGGAACCCTGAAGGATTCCCTTCTCATTCAGTGCTTTGAGCCTGCGCCAGCAGGAATTTTGCGACAGACCGACAAGATCGGCCAACTCTCTTTGGGACAGATTGGCATTCTGCTGCAGCTCTCGCAAAAGGCGCAAATCAATATGATCGAAAATTTCCCTCATAGTTAGATCGTATGATAGAACAATTATGAAAACCACTGTGTAGTTGGTGATGAAATCACTGGGTTCCTCTGTGATGTTAATTGCAACAGAGAACTTGGAGACGCGCCATGACCCTTGAGACTTTCAAAACAACACTCAAAGCGGCAGCCCAGGATGGTAGCCTGGCGGGGGGTGTCATCGGCGAAGGGGTCATGATCCCTGGTGCAAATGGAGAGGTGCCGCTGGTCTATGCAGACTATGTGGCCTCTGGGCGGGCGATGCGCCAAGTAGAAGACTATGTCACCGAACATGTCCTGCCATTCTACGCCAACTCCCATACCGAAGCGTCTTATTGCGGTTCCTATATTACCCGTTTGCGGCGCGCTGCCCGTGCCGAAATTTCCAGAGTGACAAAGGCCAGTGACGAGGATGCGGTGATCTTTGCGGGATCTGGCGCGACTGCGGGGCTAAACCGGCTTGTCAGCCTGCTGGAAGTTAACAATGCAGAGGCCCCTGTTGTCCTTATCGGCCCTTATGAACATCATTCCAACATTCTGCCCTGGCGGGAAAGCAAGGCAAAGGTTGTTGAAATCCCAGAGGCGCCAGAGGGCGGTGTGGATCTGGAAGCGCTTCGCCTGGCGCTGACTGAACATGCCTCCAGCGATTTGTTGATTGGCAGCTTCTCTGCCGCCTCCAATGTGACAGGCATTGTCACCGACACAGATGCGGTCAGTCGGATCCTCCATGCAGCGGGCGGGCTGGCGGTTTGGGATTATGCAGGTGGGGGGCCCTACCTGCCGATCGCGATGCAGGGAGAAGATGGGGCACATAAGGACGCAATTGTTGTGTCGCCCCATAAATTCCCTGGTGGCCCGGGATCCTCTGGCGTTCTGATCGTGAACGAAAACGTAGTAAAGCGACGCTGCCCCTCTTGGCCCGGCGGCGGAACCGTGAGCTTTGTCTCACCCTGGACCCATGAGTATAGCGATGACATCGCCACGCGCGAGGAGGCAGGCACGCCTAATGTAGTTGGTGACATTCGGGCGGCATTGGCCTTCCTGGTGAAGGAAGCCGTGGGAGAGACAGAGATTGCCCGAAAAGAGGCCCGTTTTGCTGAGATGGCCCGTGTTGGCTGGGGCGACAATCCGAAGATCAATATCCTTGGTCATTCAACAGCGCACCGCCTGCCGATCTTTTCCTTCACGGTAAAGGGGGCCTCTGGCGCCCCTGTGCACCAACAGCTTTTCACGCGGATGTTAAGTGACTTTTACGGTATCCAGGCGCGTGGTGGCTGCGCTTGCGCGGGACCCTATGCACATAGATTGCTGGGGATCGAACGGGCGGAATCCGATGCGCTCTTTGAGGATCTGAAGGCTGGCAAAGAGATGCTCAAGCCGGGTTGGGTGCGTCTGAACTTCTCTTATCTGATGTCAGAGGAAACAGTTCAGTTCATCATTGATAGTGTGAATGAGCTGAGCGAACAGGCGGAGAGCTTGGCCGAGAAGTATCAGGCGGATCCGCTCACCGCTCGGTTCCAGGCCTTCGCAGCATAGATGGGTGGTTGACCAAGGGGAAAACTGACAGCGAAACCCCCTGACAAGGCTGAGTCTTTGTGGCAGCATTTGACTATTGTTAAATCTGTTGCATGGTCGGAGTCACGTTATGGCGCTAAAGCTGTCTGCCCCCGTCGGGGATACAAATAGGATCACCAAGCCGGATCCGAAGGCCGGCGAAACCAAGTTCAAGCCGGTCAAAAACGCAGCTGCTGATGTTGAGCTGGTCCGCTTGATGCTCAAGGCGAATGGCTTCTCCAGTATCGAGATTTCCAAGAAATGCGATGCTTCGCTGATCAAGGACATCCGAAGCTTTCAAAAGAAGGCTCTGGGCTTCAAAAAACCGGATGGGATTGTGGATCCGGGTATGCGGACCTGGAAGGCAGGCCTGCCCAAGCTGCAAGCGATGATTGCGGCTGACCAGAAGGTTGAGGTCTACGAAATCAAGGAAGGCGGCCAGACCAAGCAGGTTAAAGTCGCGGAATTCGAAGAGGGTGAGAAGGCTCTCAAACACGAAATCCTCTCCAAGGCCCGGATGATGTATGGGCAGGCGGAATGCTGGGTGAGTTTCTGCAATGACGTGGAAAAAACCCGTCAGGCCGAAGAGGGCATGATGATGGCGATTGCCGAGTTCACCATGTCGACCTTGAATAGCGATACGGATCCGCCCTGGACCCAGATTCTCAATGCACAGTCTGAGGCCGCGGTGCTGAAGTCTCTTGTCAATCGCGCAAAACCGGACTGGAAAAAGGTTCAAAAGCAGGACGCCAAGGCCACCAAGACCTATAATACGGGCCAGAAAGCCTTTGATAAGTTTATCAAGGCTCGGATCGGTACAGCGGGCAAGGCGGTTTTCACTCTGGAAATTGTTCGCGAAACCTCTTTCACCATCATCGAAGTCTATGCCACTGCCCGGCTAATGGCGACTAAGGGGATGAGCCCCGCTAAAGCCCATGCCGTTGCCGCTGCGGGAACCGAAGCGATGAAATCCGGGGCCGGTCAATTCGGAGAATACCTGGCTGGCAACAAGGTGACCTGGGAAGGGGCTGCAAAGAAGGTTGCGGGAGATGCTTTCTTTGCCGGGCTGGCGGGCGCGCTGGGCGGGAAGCTCACCGGGTCCTTCCTGAATGGCATTGCAACCAAGGTGGTGTCGCAATTGCCTTCGAAAGCATTCCAGAATTTCTCTCAGAAGGCCCTGACCAAGTTCATGGAGAAGATGTTCACCACGACGGTTGGGCAGGAGATGCTGAAGAATGCCGCCAAGGAAACTGTTATGCTGTTCAAGCCGGTGGTCTTGCTGGGGCGTCCACCAAGTCAGAAAGAAGTGATGGACGCCGTGGTCAAAATCGTTTCGGGCGGCATCATGTCGTCGGGGCCGATGAAAGGTGTTTCCGAGTTTGGATCAAAGTATCTCGCGAATTCGCAATCCTTCCTGGCGGCAAAACTCGCCCCCAATGCCATGGATGCCATTGTGAAACAGGATCTGATTGCCAAATACGGCGCTGATGTGGTGGAGGAATTCGCCAAGAAGCACGGGCCGGGGATCTACGCAGATGTGGCGGCGGCTATTCAGGATAAAGTCTTTGTTGCCTATGCGAATGACATCCTCGGGGGATCGGATGGTGGCCAATCCGCCAAGGTTCTGCAAAAGCAGATGGAAGAGAAAATGCGCAAGGATGCCAAGCTGCGCAAGGAAATCGCCGCCATGATCAAAAAACAGGCGGAGGCCAAGCTGGCAAAATTGGCCAAGGCACGCTGAGTACTGTGCAGGTGAAACCAGCCAGAATCTGGCATCTTGCTGCTTTCCCATCTCTCATCAGGGCGTTATGAGGAAGGGGAAGCGAGGAGCCCGTGATTATGACGCAGATTACGCCGCAGCCCGGTATTTTGGATATCGCTCTTTATCAGGGTGGCCAGAGTCAACTTGCCGGTCATGCAGAGCCGCTAAAGCTCAGCTCGAATGAAAACCCTTTTGGGCCAAGCCCAAGGGCAGTTGCTGCAGCGGCTGCAGAAATGGCGGCGATCCATCGCTATCCCAGCACGGACCATGCCGAGCTGCGCCAGGCAATTGGCAAGGTTCACAGCGTGAACCCCGAGCAGGTGATCTGCGGCGTCGGTTCTGACGAGATCATCCATTTCCTGTGTCAGGCCTATGCCGGGCCGGGTGATGAGGTCATCCATACCGAACATGGCTTTGCCATGTATCGCATCAGCACTTTGGCAGCCGGTGCAACCCCTGTCGAAGTGCCAGAGCGCGACCGTTTTGTCGATGTGGATGCCATCCTTGCAGCGGTGACCAGCGCCACGCGTCTGATCTTTATTGCAAACCCCGCCAACCCCACGGGAACGCTTTTGCCGATGGAAGAGGTGCAGCGCCTGGCCGATGGCACGCCAGAGGGCTGCCTTCTGGTCCTTGATGGGGCCTATGTGGAGTTTGCGGCAGGCTATGACGGCGGCAGGACCCTGGTCGAAAGTCGCAGCAATGTGGTGATGACCCGAACCTTCTCCAAGCTCTACGGGCTTGGCGGGCTGCGTGTGGGCTGGGGCTATGCGCCGCAACATGTGATTGATGTTCTCAACCGTATTCGTGGTCCCTTCAACCTCAGCAATGCGGCTCTTGCGGGTGCAGAAGCAGCCCTGAAGGATGAGGGCTGGGTGACAGAATGCCTGCAGGTCAATGCAGAAGAGCGCGCGCGGCTGATAGGCGGGCTGCGTCAACTGGGGCTGGGTTGCGATGAGAGTGCAGCCAATTTTGTGCTGGCACGGTTCGCCGATGAGCAAACCGCCCTGGCTGCGGATGCCTATCTGAAAGGGCAGGGCATCATCGTCCGTCACCCCAAGAGCTACAAACTGCCCCATGCTCTGCGCATTACCGTTGGCCGCCCCGAGGACAACAGCCGTGTCTTGGCAGCATTGACGAATTTTAAGGAGCAGGCATGAGCAGCGTTGTCTATAATCGTGTAGCCCTGATTGGCCTCGGCCTTATCGCCTCTTCGATGTATTGGGCGATGAAGCGTGGCGGGCTGGTTGGCGAAGTGACCGGCTATGCCCGAAGCGATGAAACCCGCGAAACCGCGCGCCGTATCGGGCTATGTGACCGGGTCTGTGATACTGCGCTCGAAGCCGTTGAAGACGCGGACCTTGTGGTGCTGTGTGTGCCGGTTGGTGCCATGGGCAAAGTCATGGAGGAGATCGGCCCGGCGCTGAAACCTGGTGCAACGGTTTCCGATGTCGGCTCGGTCAAACGTCATGTGATCGAGGCGGTCTCTCCGCACATCGCCGAGGGTGTCCATTTTGTTCCTGCGCACCCGCTGGCCGGGACAGAGCATTCCGGGCCGGAATCCGGCTTTGCAGAACTTTTCGATAATCGCTGGAACCTCTTGGTGCCAGTGGAGGGCAGCGACCCAGCGGCCGTGGCCCGCCTTCGGCAGCTTTGGGAAGGCATGGGGGCCAATGTCGATGAGATGGAGGCGGATCATCATGATCTGGTTCTTGCGGTCACCAGCCATGCGCCACACCTGATTGCCTATACCATGGTAGGCGTTGCGGATGATCTGCGTCGTGTGACCGACAGTGAGGTGATCAAATACTCGGCGGCAGGATTTCGCGACTTTACCAGGATTGCGGCCTCGGATCCGACGATGTGGCGCGATGTCTTTCTGACCAATAAGGATGCAACGCTGGAAATCCTGGGGCGTTTCACTGAAGAGCTCTTTGCCCTTCAGCGGGCCATCCGAACCGGCGATGGTGAACACCTGCATGATTATTTCACCCGCACCCGCGCAATCCGCCGGGGCATTATCGAAGCTGGGCAGGATACTGCGGCTCCGGACTTTGGCCGGGGACAGTCCTGATGCGAGGTTCCGTTGCCATCATGGCTGGTTGGGTGCTGGCTTGCCTGCTTCCAGGCGTGACAATGGGCAATGCGCTGGCACCGGACAATTCCCTGCGGCCCAGTCTGCGCCCAACCACTGTTGCGGCTGTTCAGAGCGAACTGCCGCAGACGCTGGCGGGCTCACTCCCAGCGCTGACCGGTGAGGACATCGGGTTGAGACCGATCCTGCGTCCAAAATCGGAGCAGATCCTGGCGGCTGCCGCGCTACCATCTGGGCTTCCTGACTTGGGGCCCGGTACGTCTTTGCGGCCCAATCTGCGCCCAGACAGCGTGCTGGAACAAGCCTTGTTCAAACGGCGTCAGCGTCGCAAAGGTGCAGTCTGTGGTGATCTGGAGATCCAGGGTTCTGAAGTCGGCGCTGTTTCTGGGAAACTGGCAGGCTGTGGGGCCAAGGATGCCGTGCGCGTCAAATCCATTGCGGGCGTCACCCTCAGTCAGCACTCGGTCATGACCTGTGAAACGGCCAAGGCCCTGAAACGCTGGATTGAAAAGGATGTGATCAAGGGTTTTGGTCGGCGCAATAAGGTTGTCAGCCTGCGGGTTGCGGCGCATTACTCTTGCCGGACACGGAACAATCGCCCTGGAGCGAGGATTTCGGAACATGGGCGAGCCAAGGCAATCGACATATCAGGGTTTCGCCTGGAAGACGGAACACTGGTCACAGTTCTGGAAGGCTGGAAAGATCGGCGGACCCGCAAGCGTCTAGCAAAAATCTGGAAAGGGGCCTGCGGACCCTTTGGCACGGTCTTGGGGCCAGAGGCGGATCGCTACCATCAGGATCATTTCCACCTGGACGTAGCGCGCCATCGCAGTGGTGCCTACTGCCGCTGACAACCTAGCTACGCAGCAACCGCAAACAGCGACGCGATAGATTTCCGCCGCACCAAGGCTGGGGCGGTTGAGGTTGGGGTGGTTGAATATCATTCATCCCGCACCCTCTCGATACCGTGACACCTCTATACTGTGAGAGGTGCCGGTCTGCCCAGGATCCTAGCGCAGCTGTAACCTCGGAGCGGCTCCAATGGGAATGGGGCCTGCATAGGTTCTACCATCCTGAAAGCGTAACCGCGCGTCGAGTTTATCGGTGTTTCCAGAGAGTTTCGCCAGAAGGTCCAGCAATTGCTCCAGGCCCTCTCGGGCAGAGCCCTGCGGCAGCAGCCTTGCGCTTTCCAGCATATCCAGAAGAGAGCGCCAATTCTCCAGTTGCAGGGCCAATTCCCCATTGACCCAGCCCTGCTCATCGATCTCCAGCTCGCCTGTTGCCCGCAAGAGGATCTCACCCCAATGGAGCTCCGCCAACATGAGATCAATCGTACGAGGCTGCGGACGGCGGAGCTCCAGGGCGCGTCGATCCCAGGCTGTATCAAAAGCCACATTGGCCTTCAGGCGCAGTGCATCGAATTGTTCCGGCTGATCGCGTCGCACTTGCAGGAGCCTGCGGACTTCCCCTTTGGGAGCAAAGCCCTTGCTTTCCATGCTGATCGCATAGCTGGGGTTCGGGGCATTCTGGACCATCAACAGATCAAAGCCGCCGGCAGCGAACAACTCCTCAGTGGCCTGGGAAATTCGCCAGTTGCCAGCGGTGAGGGCCAGGGTCTCCAACTCCAGCGCAGTGCCGGGGGCCAACTGAAGGTCGGCATGCATGTCTTGCGCTTCCAGAACGAAGGTTTGATCGAAATAGGAAAACCGCTGTGGTGTGCTGGCAAAACTAAGCCGCTGTTGGCCCGGCCAGACGGCGGGACTTTCGAGGCTCAGCCAATCAGCGCGCCAAGCGGTTCCCGTTCCCGGGTCGGCCAGAACAGGTGTCTGGATTAGGGTATTGTGCTGAAATGGGAAGCCGCGGGTCTCAAGGTCGTGGAACTCTGCCTGCCAGCCCTGGCGCTCTTGCTCTGCAAACCAGGAGGAGATCCCGCTCCGCAACCCCCAGGCGGCCACGCTCCAATAGATCATCCAGACCGCAGCAGCCAAAGATAGCCATTTCAACAGGCGCATATTCGAAAGACCTCTTTTGCTGGAGTTCGTTTTGCTGTTTATAGGCCGCGTTCAAAAAGGGCCATAGAACATGACAATGTGGGTATTCGGATATGGATCGCTACTGTGGAACCCAGGGTTTCCGGTCGCAGAGCGAGAGGTCGCAACGTTGCAGGGATATGCGCGGTCCTTTTGTATGAGCTCAATCCACCACCGGGGGACCGAAGAAAAGCCGGGTTTGGTTTTAGCTCTGGATGAGGTTGTGGGCAGCCACTGCCAGGGTCTAGCCCTTTCGGTCCAAGCGGGCGAGGAAACGCGCACACTTGACTATTTGCGTGAACGCGAGTTGGTCTCTTCCGCCTATCTGGAGCGTAACCTTGAGGTGGTTCTCGCAAATGGCAACCGCGTAGAGGCGGTGACCTATGTGATTGACCCCCATCACGTTCAATATTGTGGCGGGATCTCACTGGAGGAACAGGCGCAGATTATTGCCCATGCGGTCGGCGGCCGTGGTCCCAATACCGAATATCTCTATAACACTGCGGAGCATCTTGCCGAAATCGGCCTGGGCGATTCAGAGCTTGAGTGGCTTATGCACCGCGTCCGGGAGATTTCAGCATAAACAGCCGCTCCGGTCTTGGCGCTTTCCATTCCCAACATATAGGCTAAAGTCGCAAAAACTGAAATAAACCTGTCAGGACACTCAGGAAATGGCGACACCGGACCGTAAGATCAGACCGCAGTTTTCGCAGCCTGTCCGGCAGGTTATCCTCATGCTGATCGCACTAGGGCTTGCGGGCTTTGGTGCCTTTGTTGCACTGCCGCGTGTTTTGCCTGTTTTTGAAGCAAACCCATGGCTCAATGGATTTATCGTCTTTGTCTTTGTGATTGGGGTTCTGGCCTGCTTCTGGCAGGTGGTGCAGCTGATCAGCTCTGTGCGTTGGATCGAACGCTTTGCCTCTGGTGACACCTCGGATGAGCGGCGTCCGCCTTCTATGTTGGCGCCATTGGCCTCGCTCCTGCGATCGCGTGCGGCGCGGATGCAGCTGGGGTCTTCCTCTACCCGCTCGATCCTCGATTCCGTTGCCTCTCGGATTGACGAAGACCGGGAAATCACCCGCTATATCGTCAATCTGCTGATTTTCCTGGGTCTTTTGGGTACTTTTTATGGCTTGGCCACAACGGTACCGGCAGTGGTGGATACCATTCGCAGTCTGGCGCCGCAGGAGGGCGAAGAAGGCCTTGCCATCTTTAACCGCTTGATGACAGGGCTGGAGGCGCAGCTGGGCGGTATGGGCGTCGCCTTCGCGTCATCCCTCCTCGGGCTTGCGGGGTCATTGATTGTCGGGTTGCTGGAGCTTTTTGCAGGCCACGGACAGAACCGGTTCTACCGCGAACTAGAAGAATGGCTGTCCTCCTTTACCCGTGTCAGCCTCTCATCCGGAGATGAAAGCGGTACGGACGGCGAGAGTGGCGCGGTCTCAGAAGTCTTGGACACAATGGCAGAGCAGATGGATGCGCTGCAAGCGATGTTTGTGCAGAACGCCGAAAGCCGTGCTGAGGTCGACCAGAAACTCTCGAGGCTGGTGGATGCGATTACCGATATGAATACTCGTCAGGATCAGAATGCCAGTCTCTCTGCCGCCTTGGAGCGCGTGGCTGTGGGGCAGGAGGCACTGACCGAGATCATGCGCGCGCATGGGGACGTCGGGATCGATGCCGAAAGCCGGATGCGCCTGCGCTCGATTGATGTGCAGATGCTGCGTATTCTCGAAGAGATTTCTGCCGGTCGACAAGAAAGCCTGGCTGAGCTGCGCAAGGACATTGATCTTATGGTTAAGGCCTTCGCGGTGCCGCGGGGCTATCGGAGGGAGCGTCAGCCCGCCGAGACATCAGGGTCGGACAGCGCCATTTTCCACCCGGGCGAGGAATAAAAAATGGCCCTGTCCCGGCGTACTGGTCAGAGATTCCAAAATTCGATTTGGCCTGGGTTTGTGGACGCAATGACCGGGCTCTTGCTGGTTTTGATGTTCGTTCTCACCATTTTCATGGTGGTCCAGTTTGTTTTGAGAGAGACGATCACGGGACAAGAGAGCGAGTTGGATGAACTCGCGACGGAGGTTCAGGCCTTGGCCGATGCGCTGGGCTTGGAAGAGCGCGAGAACAGTCGGTTGAATGCCCGGCTGGGCGCACTCAGCTCAACTCTCACCGACACCCAGGGGAACCTGCAACAGGCTGAGGCAAACCTCGCACGTCAGCGTGATTTGATTGCGGGTCTTACAGCTGACCGGGACCGTCAGGTCGCGGCGCTGTCGGAAGCACAGGGGCAAATCACTGCTTTTGAGGCGCAGGTCGCGATTTTGCTTGCAAACCGGCAAGAGGCTGAGGCCGAAATTGCAAAACTAAGCGCAGATCGCACGCGCCTGGATGAAGAGCGCACGGCTCTTCTTGGTGAAAAAGACGCGCTTTTCCAGGCCCTGGCTGAAGCACAGGCAGAAGTGGATGCAGGCGAAGAAGCTGCCCGTCTTGCGGCTGCAAGGCGTGAGGCAATGGAAGCCCTGATCGCTGATCTGGAGGCCAAGGGCGAAGGTCGTGAAGCAGAGTTGCAGGACCTACAGACCCGGCTCAGCGAGGAGGAGCAAACCAGATTGGCGGAGGCCGCTGCTGCGGAGGCCCTGCGCGCCCGTCTGCAGGAATCGGATGCGGAACTCACCGCCATGACATTGTCATTGGAGCGTCAGCGCAAAGAGGCGGAGGATACGCTCACGCTGTTGGCTGCTGCGGAACAGGCCCGCATTCAATTGCAGACCCAGCTAGAGGATGCTCTGTCAACTTTGGAAGCCGCAAAGGCGCAGTCCCAGGAACGTGACGAACTGGCAGAACGTCTCACCAGAATTCTGTCACAGATGCAGGTGACACAATCCAGCGCCCAGGCGCGGGTGACGGCCCTAGAGGCTGAGATGACTCGCCTACGGGATGAGCATACTGCCACCCGCGAACGACTGGCTGCCAACCTCGAGGCGGCGCGCCAGCAGGCCACGCAAAGCCAGGCTGCCTTGCAGGCAGAGCTGGCGCGACAGCGGGCTGCAAATGTTGAAACCCGGTCGCAGTACCAGGAAGAACTGGCCAGGCTGCAAAACACCCATGCCGAAGCAGAACAGGCACTAAAACAACAGCTTCAGGCGGCAAAAGCTGAAGCGGAGACAGTGCGCAGAGAGTTGGAACAGCGTTTGGCTGCAGCGACAGCGGATGCGGTTGACATTCAGGCCGGGTTGGAAACCAGATTGCAACAGGCTGAAGCCGATCTGGCAGCCGCGAGAACGGTGGCCAGCAGCAGCGAGGAAGATCGGGCTTCGGTTGAGATGCGCTTGCTTCAGGCCTTGGAACAGTTGGAGCAAGCGCAGGCTGCTGCTGATGATCAGGCGGTGCTGCAGCAACGTCTGCTGGCGGCTCTGGCGGATCGGGATCAGGCCAAAGACAGGGCGCAGGAACAGCAAAGCCTGGCCCAGAAACGTGAGGCCTTGTTGCTGCAGGCGCGTCAGGCTCTCTCAGAGCAGGATGCGAAGACAGTCAAAGCACAGCGCGAAACAGCACTCCTGAACCAGCAGGTCGCGGCCTTGCGGCAGCAGCTAGGTAGTCTGCAGGCGATACTAGATGACTATGAGGCCAGGGATGCGGCGCAACGTGTGCAATTGCAAAACCTTGGCCAGGATCTGAACGCGGCGCTGGCGCGCGCAGCCTCCGAGGAACGGCGTCGACGGCTCCTGGAAGAGAAAGAGCGCAAAAGGTTGGAGGCTGAGGCGGCCGCTTTGGCCAGCAAGGCGGAAGAGCTGGAAAACAAGGCCCAGGACCTGGAGCGCTATCGGTCCGAGTTTTTTGGGCGCCTGCGCGATGTCTTGGGCAAACAGGAAGGAGTGCGCATCGAAGGAGACCGTTTTGTCTTTGCCTCCGAAGTGCTCTTCCCACCGGGAAGCGCGGATCTGTCGGCTGCTGGACAGGCCGAAATTGGCAAGGTTGCGCAGATCCTGCAATCCGTCGTGGTGGAAATCCCAGCAGAAATCAACTGGATCATCCGCGTAGATGGCCATACGGATAACACGACCATGCTCGGCCACCCAAAATATAGTGACAACTGGGAGCTCAGTCAGGGTAGGGCGCTCTCTGTGGTTCGCTATATGATTGAAAACCTCGGCATCCCGCCAGGACGGCTTGCCGCGAATGGATTTGGCGAGTTCCAACCGGTCAATTCAGCCGATACGCCAGAGGCACGGGCTCAGAACCGCAGGATTGAGTTGAAGTTCACCGAGCGCTAGGCGACGCTGCTGAAAAGGACTGGCATTCAGTGTCCAGTGTGAGACATCGCTTTCACGGGTTAGGGATATTGGATCGTGTGGCTGATCCTGTCTATTTCTCGGTCTCCGCGAAAGAGAATGGCCAATCCCTCATAAGCGCCTTTAGGTAGGCGACGTTGCTTTAGGGCTTTGCCAACAGCGCGGAAGAACTGAATTTGGTTTTTGTCCAATATGGTCTCGTGCACCCAGAAAATGCCCTCTGGTCCGCTGATGGAGAGGCGGATACGGTCGCGTTTCTGCCCGCCAAATGCATAGGCCCAAAAGACCATGGCTTCGGGCTCTGCACCCAGAGTGTCTATTGCTGCATCGCCTGACTTTACGTCCGGAAATTCAGGGATTGCGCTGTTAAAGCCTGAACTCATGAAGCCGCCTGCTTGATAGGCGGGGGGATCCGCCCAGAGACTGCGCCCTCCCCAGCGACGGTGGCAGCCCTGCGGTTCATCGGGCGCAAAGGGATCAACAATGCGCCCGTCACGGCGAATGGAAAGGTGCAGGTGTGGAAATTCTGTCCTGCCGGATAGACCAACCTGACCCAATACGGTTCCAACTGTGACGTTCTGACCAGGCTCAACCTGAATAGAACCACGCTTCATGTGGCAATATTGGGTTTCCCAGCCGCCAGAGTGACGCACGACGACGCCGTTTCCACATTCCCTCCCACGTAGGCTTTCAGCAGTTTTTGCTGAGGCATAGCCGTCGGACATGCTATCACGTATTGCACGTACAACGCCCGGTGCTGCCGCGAGAACGGAGACTCCTTCGTGCATGGCTTGAAGGGAAGGGAGGGCTATATCTGTCCCTTGATGGTTGTCGTAGGTGAGGGAGCTGCAGCGATAGTCCTGTGCCTGATCTCCGGGCGCACGGTCCACATAATGTTGAATGTGGCAGTCCTCGCCAAGGCGACAATCCAAGGGCCAGTGCAAAATGACATCGCTCGCCTTGGCTTCCACCGAGGCGAGCGAGAAGAGGGCAGCAATGAGCGCCCTCCGCATATTAATCCGCTGTGAGCAAGGGTGGCTTGTCCCCAGAGATACGGGGCTTGCCGGGACCTTCAATACGCAGATCCAGCTTGCCATCCTTGATGCCAACTTTGACCAACCCACCCTTGGCTAGCTTGCCAAAGAGCAGCTCTTCTGCCAGCGGCTTCTTGATGTGCTCTTGGATGACACGTCCGAGCGGGCGTGCGCCCATACGGTCATCATAGCCTTTTTCTGCCAGCCATTCCGCGGCTTTGCGGGTCAATTCGATGGAGACATTGCGGTCCATAAGCTGAGCTTCGAGCTGCAGGACGAATTTCTCGACCACCTGCAGGATGACCTCTTTGGGCAATGGTGCAAAGCCGATGACGGCATCCAGACGGTTGCGGAACTCTGGCGTGAAGGTTCGCTCAATCGCGGCGGTATCTTCGCCCTCGCGCCGGTCACGGCCAAAGCCAATGGCCGCCTTGGCCATATCCGAAGCACCAGCATTGGAGGTCATGATCAGCACCACATTGCGGAAATTCACCGCGCGACCGTTGTGATCGGTGAGCTGCCCATTGTCCATGACTTGCAAGAGGATGTTGAAGACATCCGGATGCGCCTTCTCGATCTCATCAAGCAGAAGTACACAGTGTGGGTGCTGATCAACCCCATCGGTCAAAAGGCCACCCTGATCAAAGCCGACATAGCCGGGAGGGGCACCGATCAGCCGGGAAACTGCGTGTTTCTCCATGTATTCCGACATGTCAAAACGCAGGAGTTCCACACCGAGGGTATCCGCCAGCTGCTTGGCCACTTCTGTTTTGCCGACGCCCGTTGGGCCTGCAAAGAGATAGTTGCCAATTGGCTTTTCGGGTTCGCGCAGGCCCGCACGGGCCAGTTTGATCGCGCTGGAGAGCGCATCGATGGCATCGTCCTGCCCAAAGACCACCCGTTTCAGGGTCTTCTCCAGATCCTTAAGAACTTCGGCATCGTCTTTTGAGACGCTCTTTGGCGGGATGCGGGCGATCTTGGCGACGACGGCTTCGATCTCTTTCACGCCAATGGTCTTGCGACGCTTGCTTTCGGGGACCAGATGCTGGGCCGCGCCGGCTTCATCGATCACGTCAATTGCCTTGTCGGGCAACTTGCGATCATTGATGTAACGCGCCGAAAGCTCGACCGCTGTCTTGATTGCATCCGCGGTGAATTTGATACCGTGGTGTTCTTCGAAATAGGGTTTCAGACCCTTCAGGATGTCGATGGAATCCGGCACCGAAGGCTCATTCACATCGATTTTCTGGAACCTGCGGCTAAGGGCGCGGTCCTTTTCGAAATGCTGGCGGAATTCTTTGAAGGTGGTGGAGCCCATGGTGCGCAGCTTGCCGCCCTGCAGGGCAGGCTTCAGCAGGTTGGAGGCATCCATTGCCCCGCCAGAGGTTGCGCCTGCGCCAATCACCGTGTGGATTTCATCGATGAAAAGCACGCCATCGGGGTGATCTTCCAACTCATTGACCACCGCTTTCAGGCGTTCTTCAAAGTCACCGCGATAGCGGGTGCCGGCCAACAACGCCCCCATGTCGAGCGAGAAGATTGTGGTCTGAGACAGAACCTCGGGCACTTCACCCTGAACGATTTTACGGGCAAGCCCTTCCGCAATTGCGGTTTTGCCAACACCAGGATCCCCCACCAGGAGCGGGTTGTTCTTGCGACGACGGCACAGGACCTGGATGCAACGCTCAACCTCATGGCCGCGACCAATCAGCGGGTCGATGTCGCCTTCACGCGACTTGGCATTGAGATCAACGCAGTATTTATCCAGTGCGCTTTCCTTTTTCTCACCTTCCGAAGGTGCCGCACTCATGGTGTCGTCGTCATTGTCCTTGGCGCCGGTCACAGGGCGAGACTCACCATAGGCGGGGTCCTTGGCCACGCCATGAGCGATGAAATTCACCGCATCATATCGGGTCATGTCCTGATCCTGCAGGAAATAGGCAGCATCGCTTTCACGTTCGGCAAAAATGGCAACCAGCACGTTTGCGCCGGTAACTTCGGTTCGGCCTGAACTTTGAACATGGATTGCGGCGCGCTGGATGACGCGCTGGAAGGCTGCTGTTGGAACCGCTTCGGATCCATCAACATCAGTGACCAGATTAGAGAGATCTTCGTCGATGAACTCAATCAATGAGGAGCGCAACTCCCCAAGTTCAACACTGCAGGCACGCATGACGCGGGCAGCTTCTGGTTCCTCAATCAATGCCAGCAAGAGATGTTCCAGCGTGGCAAACTCATGGCGTCGCTCATTTGCTAACGCGAGCGCAGCATGAATGGCTTGTTCTAATGTGCTCGAGAATGAAGGCACGATCGTCCTCCTCTGTTCTTGGGTTGGCCGGGGCAGAGGGTCTGTTTACCAACTTTCCCTAGTTCAACCATGGCCTCATATTATTAGAGTTTGGTTGATAGAGCGGCAGCTTCAAGGACTTTCTTTCAAATTTCAGTCACATTTCTTTTGAAAGCTGTCAGAAAGCTACCGTTCCATCACCGTGAAACCAGCGTGACTGAGGGCTAGAAATTGTCTTTCCGCTTGCGAACCTCCGCAAAAACAGAAGCGTTTTCAACACCCTGTAGCCCAATCGCCTCTTTGAGTGCTGGATCAGCGGCGCGAAGGAAAGGATTTGTTTCAATTTCAAGCTTTAACAAACTGGGAACCGTGGCCTCTCCTTTGGCGCGCTTGGCGTTAACCTCTGCAACGCGTGCTTGCAGTGCTGCATTGCCGGGTTCGATGGTTAGCGCAAAGGCTGCGTTCGATTGGGTATATTCATGACCAGAGTAGACCATCGTTTCCGCCGGTAAGGCTGCAAGGCGGGAGAGGCTGTGCCACATCTGCTCTGGTGTTCCCTCAAACAGGCGCCCGCAACCGAGTGCCATCAGGCTATCTGCAGTAAAGACCGCTTTGCTCTGTGGCATGTGGAACGCAATATGTCCCAACGTATGCCCAGAGACATCCAGAACGGTTACCGCTTCTCCAAAAAGATCAAAACTCTCGCCATCTTTGAGCGCCACATCAAGTTCCGGTAGCCTATGTGCATCAACCATCGCTCCGTAAACTTTGGAGCCATAAGTGGCGCGCAGATCTGCGACCCCATCCACATGGTCCCAATGGTGATGAGTCAACAGGATCGCATCCAGCCCCCAGCCACGCTCTTGCAATGCGGTTTTGATAGCTGCGGATTCCGGCGCATCCACCAAGGCGGTTTTGCCTTCGGCGGCATTGTGGAGCAAAAAAGCATAGTTGTCGGAGAGGCAAGGAAGGGTAATGATTTCAAGGGGCATGGTCTTTCGCCTGAGCATTGTTAAACTGCCCCCAGATTGGCCGAAGCAGCAGGCGCCCGCAATGCATCTTGATGTCCAGGATTTGAGGAACTTCTACTACCGCAGCACGCTTGGTCGTGCGGCCCAGGCCTCTGTGCGCAATAGGTTGTTGGAGTTTTGGCCAACCGCCGGGGGACAAACGGTTGCAGGATTTGGTTTTGCGGCCCCCCTCTTGCGCCCCTACCTCAAGGATGCGCGACGCGTCATTGCTTTGATGCCGGGTCCGCAGGGCGTTATGCAATGGCCCGCTGGGCAACCGAATGTTTCCGTCTTGTGCGAGGAAACACTATGGCCAATCGATACCGGTAGGATTGACCGGCTGGTTGTGATGCATGGGCTTGAGACCTCTGAACGGCCCACCCGTCTGCTCGAGGAGTGCTGGCGGTGTTTGGGTCCTGGGGGGCGTGCGATCTTTGTGGTGCCTAACAGGGCAGGGTTCTGGGCACGCTCGGACAAAACGCCCTTTGGCTATGGGCGCCCCTATACTCTGGTGCAGCTTGAAAACCAGCTCAGGCTACATGAGTTCGCAATTGAGCGGCATGCGGCGGCGCTTTACCGGCTTCCCAGTTCCAGGAGATTTTGGCTGAAATCTGGGGCCCTGTTCGAGCGTTTTGGCCGCAGAATCCCTGCGATGTTGGCAGGTGGTGTCTTTATGGTTGAGGTCAGCAAACAGACCCATTCCCAGAAGGGGCATATGACGCGTATCAGGCCAGCAAACCCAATCCGAGTCCTGGAAGGGCTATCTAATCCGATGCCCGAACCCGCCTAACCAAAACCAGCGAAACTTGGGGTGAAATAGGCTGATTGCCTCCAGGTCGCCCCCGGGAATTCTGATTCTGATTTTGACCTTTTGAAATTCGCGAGCGGTAACCTGCGTGGTATTGGCAACAGTTTTCCAACCCCTTTGGTCGTTTTTTGCGGGCGAGGAATCGCAAATAGCTACAGTTCTGAGGAATATTTTTCCGCGAATTGCAGGGGCAAAGGGCCGCACTTTGTCTAAGTTGTTGAAAACATAGGGTTCAGCCATTTGCCTCCCCCCATTATAGACAGTTGATAGGTTGCAAACGCTCTGCTACATCCACGCTGATTTTATCGCCCTGCCGCTACGGCGGGGCTTACTCACGCCCCCGGACGCCGTCTGCGCGCCAGATATGCCAACCGGGGCCATAAAATGTCGGAAGGGTGGACGTGTCCGAACCAGCTTCGATTTCAGCAGGCATTGCCGCGCGCTATGCCACTGCGGTCTTTGAGATCGCAGAAGAGAGCAAGGCGCTCGATAGCCTTGAATCCAGCATCAATGACCTGGCAGCTGCTCTGGCTGACAGTGAAGATTTCCAAAACCTGATCAGCTCACCTTTGGTGTCGCGTGAAGATCAAGAGGCTGCGATTGCGGCTGTTGCCAAGAAGATGGGTCTTGAACCCGTGCTTGCCAACACCCTGTCGCTGATGGCGCAGAAACGCCGCCTCTTTGTCGTGCCCGCGCTGGTCGAAGCGCTGCGCGCCCGTCTGGCGGAAGCCCGTGGCGAAGTCACCGCAGAGGTGATCTCCGCTAAGGCGCTGACCAAGACCCAAAGCGAAAAGCTGGCCAAGACCCTGGCCGAGCGCGTGGGCAAAACAGTTACTATCAATGCTACCGTCGATGCATCCATCATCGGCGGTCTCGTCGTTAAAGTGGGCTCGAAGATGATCGATAGCTCGATCCGCTCCAAGCTCAACTCCCTACAGAACGCAATGAAAGAGGTCGGATAAATGGGTATCCAAGCAGCAGAGATTTCTGCGATCCTAAAAGACCAGATCAAGAATTTTGGTCAAGAAGCAGAGGTGGCCGAAATCGGCCGCGTGCTGAGTGTTGGTGACGGTATCGCCCGTGTCTATGGCCTCGACAATGTTCAGGCCGGCGAGATGGTCGAATTCCCCGGCGGCATCATGGGCATGGCGCTGAACCTGGAAGCCGACAACGTAGGTATCGTTATCTTCGGCTCCGACCGCGACATTAAAGAAGGTGACACTGTCAAGCGCACCAACTCGATCGTGGACGTTCCTGTTGGCCCCGAACTGCTGGGTCGCGTTGTTGACGGTCTGGGTAACCCCATTGATGGCAAAGGTCCGATCAATGCTGCCAAGCGCGGCGTTGCCGACGTTAAAGCCCCTGGCATCATTCCACGTAAATCGGTTCACGAACCGATGGCGACCGGCCTCAAATCCGTTGACGCGATGATCCCAATCGGCCGCGGCCAGCGCGAGCTGATCATTGGCGACCGTCAGACCGGTAAGACTGCCGTTGCTCTGGACGCGATGCTGAACCAGAAAAGCTACAACGACGCCGCAGGCGACGATGAGAGCAAGAAACTGTACTGCGTTTACGTCGCGGTTGGTCAGAAGCGCTCCACCGTTGCTCAGCTGGTGAAGAAGCTGGAAGAAAACGGTGCGATGGAATACTCCATCGTTGTGGCCGCGACCGCGTCCGACCCTGCTCCGCTGCAGTTCCTGGCGCCTTACGCCGCAACCGCGATGGCAGAGCACTTCCGTGACAACGGCCAGCACGCTCTGATCATCTATGATGACCTCTCCAAGCAGGCTGTTGCTTATCGTCAGATGTCCCTGCTGCTGCGTCGTCCGCCCGGACGTGAAGCCTATCCTGGTGACGTTTTCTACCTGCACTCCCGTCTGCTTGAGCGTTCCGCGAAGCTGAACGAAGACTTCGGTGCCGGCTCTCTGACTGCTCTGCCGGTTATTGAAACCCAGGGCGGCGACGTTTCGGCCTTTATTCCGACCAACGTGATCTCGATCACCGACGGCCAGATCTTCCTGGAAACCGAACTGTTCTACCAGGGTATCCGTCCTGCTGTGAACACCGGTCTGTCGGTTTCGCGCGTTGGTTCCTCGGCTCAGACCAAAGCGATGTCTTCTGTTGCTGGTCCGGTTAAACTGTCGCTGGCTCAGTACCGCGAAATGGCGGCCTTTGCTCAGTTCGGTTCCGACCTCGACGCCGCAACCCAGCAGCTGCTGGCCCGTGGTGCACGCCTGACCGAGCTGATGAAACAGCCTCAGTACTCGCCGCTGACCAACGCAGAAATCGTCTGCGTCATCTACGCCGGTACCAATGGTTACCTGGACAAAGTCGACCTGAAAGATGTTGGCCGCTATGAAGCTGAGCTGCTGAACCACCTGCGTGGCAAGCATGCTGACCTGCTGGCAGACATCACCGACAATGACCGTAAGGTGAAGGACGAGCTGGCGGACAAAGTTAAGGCTGCGCTGGACGAGTTCGCCGCTAACTTCGCTTAAGGGGGGACGAGGCAATGCCGAGTCTTAAGGACCTTAAAAACAGGATCGAGTCGGTCAAATCGACCCGCAAGATCACCAAAGCCATGCAAATGGTGGCCGCGGCGAAACTTCGCCGCGCCCAGGAAGCTGCCGAGGAATCCCGGCCCTATACCAAACGGTTCAATGCCGTGATGGCAGGGCTGGCGGCCTCGGTCGGCGGTAGCGACTCCGCGCCCAAGCTGCTTCGCGGCACCGGGAGCGATCAGGTCCAGCTGCTGGTTGTACTGACTGCAGAACGCGGTCTGTGTGGCGGCTTCAACTCCAATATTGCCAAACTGGCGCGCCAGAAAGCGAATGAGCTGAAGGCCGCAGGCAAGACTGTCAAAGTCCTGACCGTTGGCAAAAAGGGCCGGGATGCCCTGAAACGTGACTTCGAAGAAGACTTCGTTGGCCACGTGGACCTGAGCGAGGTCAAGCGGATTGGTTACACCAATGCGCAAGACATCGCCAAGGACATCCTGACCCGGTTCGACGCTAGTGAATTCGACGTCGCGACGATCTTCTTTGCGGAGTTCGTCAATGTTGTGACCCAGATCCCGACCGCTCAGCAGATCATCCCGGCCTCTTACGAGGGCGCGGAAGCTGCCGATAGCTCTGCTGTCTACGACTACGAGCCCAGCGAAGAGGCGATCCTCGCCGACCTGCTGCCGCGTGGTGTATCGACACAGATCTTCTCGGCACTGCTGGAAAACGGTGCATCCGAACAGGGTGCCCGGATGAGCGCGATGGACAACGCAACCCGCAACGCGGGCGACATGATCGACAAGCTGACCATCGAATTCAACCGTTCGCGTCAGGCCGTGATCACCAACGAGCTGATTGAAATTATTTCGGGCGCTGAGGCGCTCTAAGAGACAACCGGAGACCATAAAATGGCACAAGCAAAAGGCAAGGTGACTCAGATCATCGGCGCCGTTGTGGACGTCCAGTTTGACGACCACCTGCCCGCAATTCTGAACGCCCTGAACACCGAAAACAACGGCAAGAACCTGGTTCTTGAAGTTTCCCAGCACCTCGGCGAGAACACTGTTCGCTGTATCGCTATGGACGCAACCGAAGGTCTGGTTCGCGGTCAGGAAGTAACCGACACCGACGCTCCGATCTCGATTCCGGTTGGTAACGCCACCCTGGGCCGTATTCTGAACGTTGTTGGTGAGCCCGTGGACGAAAAAGGTCCGGTCAACGCGACTGAGACCCGCGCGATCCACCAGCCCGCTCCTGAGTTCAACGACCAGTCCACCGAATCCGAAGTTCTGGTGACCGGCATTAAGGTTATCGACCTGCTGGCGCCTTACTCCAAAGGTGGCAAGATCGGCCTGTTCGGCGGCGCCGGCGTTGGCAAAACCGTTCTGATCATGGAACTGATCAACAACATCGCCAAAGTGCACTCGGGCTTCTCCGTGTTCGCGGGTGTTGGTGAGCGGACCCGTGAAGGTAACGACCTTTACTGGGAAATGATCGAATCCAACGTTATTAAGCCGGACAACCTGGAAGAATCTCAGGTGGCCCTGGTTTACGGCCAGATGAACGAACCTCCCGGAGCCCGTGCGCGTGTTGCTCTGACCGGTCTGACCCTGGCTGAGCAGTTCCGTGACCAGTCCGGTACCGACGTTCTGTTCTTCGTTGACAACATCTTCCGCTTTACTCAGGCGGGTTCCGAGGTGTCGGCACTTCTGGGCCGTATTCCTTCGGCGGTGGGCTACCAGCCAACACTGGCCACCGACATGGGTGCGATGCAGGAACGCATTACCTCCACCAAGAACGGTTCGATCACCTCGATCCAGGCCGTTTACGTTCCCGCGGATGACCTTACCGACCCGGCGCCTGCGACAACCTTTGCTCACTTGGATGCGACCACCGTTCTTAACCGTGCGATCTCCGAGCTTGGCATCTACCCAGCTGTGGACCCGCTCGACTCTTCGTCGCGCCTGATGGACCCGCAGATCGTTGGCGAAGAGCACTATGCTGTGGCTTCCGACGTTCAGCAGATCCTCCAGCGCTACAAGTCGCTGCAGGACATCATCGCGATCCTCGGCATGGACGAACTGTCTGAAGAAGACAAACTGACCGTTGCCCGTGCGCGTAAGATCCAGCGCTTCCTGTCCCAGCCCTTCGACGTTGCGAAGGTCTTCACCGGTTCCGACGGTGTTCAGGTTCCTCTGGAAGACACCATTTCTTCGTTCAAAGCAGTTGTGGCCGGCGAGTACGACCACCTGCCCGAAGGCGCCTTCTACATGGTTGGCGGCATCGAAGAAGTGAAGGCAAAAGCCGAGAAGATGGCTGCGGAAGCCGCCTAAACATGGAACTCCCCTGCGCCCAATGGCGGAGCAGGGGAACCCTGAAAGGAGGCCCCAATGGCACAAACGATGCAATTTGATCTCGTGAGCCCCGAGCGGAGCCTTGCTTCGCTGCAGGCCAGCGCGGTTCAAATCCCCGGCGCCGAAGGCGATATGACGGCCATGCCAAGCCATGCGCCCACCATCACCACCCTGCGCCCCGGTGTCCTGAAGGTCGAAAGCCCCGAAGGCAACGCGGACTATCTGGTGACCGGCGGATTTGCGGAAATCAGCGGCGAAGCTCTCTCGGTTCTGGCCGAGCGTGCGATCCCGATGACCGAAATGACCCGTGCGCATCTCGACGAGCTGATCGAAGAGGCACGCAACACCTATAAGACCGCCAAGGAAGAAGAGCAGCCCCACGACATCGTCGAGGAAGCCGCGAAACTCCTGGCAGACATGGAAGCCCTGGGCACCCATATGAGCCTCTAAGGCTTGGGCGCTATTCCAGGATATTCCTGAAAGCTTAGAACCGGCCCGGATCTTCCGGACCGGTTTTCTTTTTTTAAATCACGACTATTGTAGGTTGAAAATCCGATGCACCAGAAAAGTGGTGCGGGACCAAGAGCATAACGAGTTGCCAACACATGCAAAGACTAAGAAACCCACGCACAGGAATCGATCAAGGGGAGGTCGCTCTCTTTTCTGAATTTGAGAGCGGCGGCAGCATGTGGACCGGTGAGGGCCCCCGAGAACGGCGAAAGACTGTCATCTATAGGGAGCCCTTCAGAAGGCCACCAGCGGTGCATGTTTCCATCTCCCTCTGGGATATGAACACCGATGCTGCCATTCGGGCGGAATTGGTAGCTGAGCACGTCACCGAGATCGGCTTTGATATCGTTTTCAGAACATGGGGCGACAGCCGTATAGCGCGCCTGCGTGCAGCCTGGCTCGCAATTGGCGAGCTGCCCTTTGACGACGATTGGGATGATGTGGATTGATTAGGCAAAGGTTGGAGTTGGATTGAAAGAGTTTTCCAAATACATTCTGGATGAATTTGGGCGTTTGATAGTCGCAAAAGGGTTTATGCGGAAACGGCGAGGCTTGTTTTTTCGCCGCCTAAATGACGAGATGACTGCTGCCCTTAGTCTCCAAACCCGCTCTTACGGAGGATCTTATGTCGATATCACTCCGTACTACCAAGTATATTGGGAGCCTGTTGAGCAGATATTTTGTTTGGGCACCGGGAGGCAATACAGGTATTTGGACCAACCCACGCTTTCCCAAATTAGAATCGTGGTTTCGGAGAATGGGCTCGGGGCTTCTCTGTTTTGGAAAGAAGTAGCCGAGCCTGCAAAATTGGAAGGATTGGTGGAAAAATTCTGTTCCGATTTTGAAAGAGAGACAGCAGCATTGGCTGATCCTGCGAAGATATTGGAATTCTTTTGTTCAGAGTTGAAGTATGGAGGCGGTCGGCTAGAGCAATATCTTTCTGTACTAGTCTGGAAGAAACGCAGCTTGAGTTTGGATAATGAACTGGTAGAGGTTGATAAAGAACTTAAAACGCGACCTAACGTGATAGCGTTTCCAGGGTTCCTGCAAAAACTGCGGGAGAGCTCGGAACTGACCAGTCTTTTAAAACGGGCCTACGACTGAACAAAGACCCCGGCAGAGCTCTGCGCGGGGCCTTTGTTTTGGTATCGAGAGGGGCTCAGACGCCGTTGGAATAGAGGCTCTCGTAAATCGGGATCAGTGTCTTGTCCTCAAAGAGGGAAGAAACGGATGTTCCGTGCCAGATATTCAGGATTGCCTGGGTGAACAGCGGGGCTGTGGGCAGGATCCGGATATTGGGGGTGTTGAGGATCTCTTCGGTCGGCTGAATGGAGTCAGTCAGTACCAGAGACTTCATCACCGAGTTGGAGACACGCTCTACCGCAGGTCCGCTCATCACACCGTGGGTGATATAGGCGTGAACCTCTTTGGCGCCATTGTCCAAGAGAACCTGAGCGGCCTTGCAGAGGGTGCCGGCGGTGTCACACATGTCATCGACAATCAGGCAGATCTTGTCGGTGACATCACCAATGACCGTCATCTCCGCCACTTCACCTGGCTTTTCGCGGCGCTTGTCGACGATGGAGAGCGGTGCGTTGATGCGCTTGGCCAGCTCACGCGCGCGGGCCACACCGCCCACGTCAGGAGAGACAACCATAAGATCGCTCATCTGATCCTTGAACTGTGCCTTCACGTCGAGCGCAAAGATCGGAGAGGCATAGAGGTTGTCCACGGGAATGTCGAAGAAACCCTGGATCTGGGCTGCGTGCAGATCCATTGTCAGCACCCGTTCCACGCCGGCGCCGGTCAGCATATTGGCAACCAACTTGGAGGAGATTGGCGTGCGGGCCTTGGTGCGGCGATCCTGGCGGGCATAGCCGAAATAGGGGATCACCGCGGTGATCCGCTGGGCCGAAGAGCGGCGCAGGGCATCGGCAATGATCAAAAGCTCCATCAGGTTGTCATTGGCCGGATTGGAGGTCGGCTGGATGATGAACATATCCTCGCCGCGCACATTCTCATAGACCTCGACAAAGATCTCACCATCGTTGAAACGCTCAACGCGGGCATCAACGAGGCCTTGATCAACACCCCGGTGCATGCTCATGCGGCGGGCAATAGAATTGGCGAGCGGAAGGTTTGCGTTCCCAGAGATGAGCTTGGGTTCGTTCAAAGTCGGCATTGGCTGATATCCCCGGCAGCAATGGCTATGTGACAGATTCGCGATATTGTGCACCGCTTAGCACGGGCTTAGCTTTCAGCCTAGTTCTAAGCGGGAGAAAGACAAATGGCTGGCATCGATTTCTACTTTTCAACCCTATCGCCCTTTACCTATCTGGCGGGAACGCGACTGGAGGAGGTGGCAAAGCGCCAGGGCGCAACCATAACCTACAAGCCGCTGGACATCATGTCCCTCTTTGCGCGCACCGGGGGGACAGTGCCCAAGGAACGTCACGTCTCGCGGCAAGAGTACCGCTTGATCGAATTGGAGCGGCAAGCCAGAAAGCTGGATATGAAAATCAATTTGCAACCGGCCTTTTGGCCGACCAACCCGGCGCCATCTTCCTATGCGATCATCGCGGCGCAATCAGTGGGCGGCGGGGATCTGGGCGCATTGGTGCATGGTTTTCTCCGGGCGGTCTGGGCGGATGAGAGCAATATTGCAGAGGATGAGGTCGTCAGGAATTGTTTGCAGAGCGCCGGTTTCGACCCTGCGCTGGCGGATAGCGGCCTCCTGACCGGCGCGGAGACCTATGCGCAAAACCTCGAGGATGCAGTCAGTGTAGGGGTGTTCGGAGCACCTTTTTATGTGACAGAAGACGGTGGGCGTTTCTTTGGTCAAGACCGGATCGAAGAGCTGGAGCGCCACCTGGCCGGATAGGAGTGCGAGACAAAGCATGAAGGGTGAAGCCGTGAATGAGATCTATTCCCGTAGTTTTGGAACCGGACCGCGTCCGGTCCTAGCGGTACATTGTTCACTGGCGCACTCCGGTGCCTGGCGCGCTCTAGGGGCGGAGATGGAGCAGGAGGCCCGGCTTCTGGCCTATGATATGCTGTCTCATGGGCGCAGTCCGGATTGGGATGGGCAAGGCAATTTCCAAACGCTGAATGTTGAGGCTGGCCTCGCTCTGCTTGAAAGGCGAGAGAAGCCTGTGGATCTCCTGGGGCATTCCTTTGGGGCGACTGTGGCTCTGCGCATTGCCAAAGCGCGACCAGATCTGGTGCGCAGCCTGGTTCTGATCGAGCCGGTTCTTTTTGCGGTCACTCGTCAGGAGGCGCCAGAAGAACAAGCGGCTCTGGATGGGCTGGAAGCCCCTTTCGGGGAGTATTACGCCGCTGGAGATCTGGAGAATGCCACCCGCTTCTTCAATCGTATTTGGGGACCGGGAAAGCCCAAGTGGCCGGATCTGCCTGACCATACCCGTGCAGCCATGCTACGCGCGATGCGGGTGATCCCGGAGAGCTATGCGACGCTCTACCTCGATGAGATCGGGATCTTGCAACCCGGCGCCTTGGATGCCGTCGATATGCCCTGCCTGCTTGTGAGCGGAGGCGATAGCCAGCCGGTAATGCCCCTGATCAATGAAGGGTTGGCCCGGCGGCTACCGGATGCGAAATGCCTTACCGTAGAGGGCGCCGGGCATATGCTGCCGATCACCCATCCGGTGGAAACCGCAGAGATATTGCGTGGGTTCTGGCGCGACTTCTGAAGCCTGCACACTGCCAACGCAGAAACGGCCTGAACATCTGAGCATAGCCGCCTAGGCCGCCTTGGGCCAAGCATCTGGCATCATGGGTGCTTAGCTTCTTTCGAGTGAAATTGGTGCCCAAATCCGATGGACCTTGGATACCAACCACTAAGCAGAGAACGGCCAGGGAAGGAAGCGCTAGAGAAGGGAGAGAAACTTCTGGATCTCTTCTTCGGGAATAGACCAGTCGCAGACAAAACGCGCGGTGATTAGCTCCTCAGCTGGTCCTTCCAATACCCCATCCCAGAGATGATAGGCAGCACCGGCCTCAAAGAGCGCTTGGTGCTTGGCTCTTGGTAGGGCCGCAAAGATCATGTTGGCCTGAGGGGGATGGCTGAACTTTGCCCCTACTGCGCGCAGCCCCTCTGCCAGGATGGCCGTTTTGGCGTTGGCGCGGTTTGCGTTTTCCAGCCAGAGATCATCCGTCAGATAGGCCAGCATCTGGGCCGACAGATAGCGGTGCTTGGAAAAGAGCTGAGCGCCCCGCTTGCGACGGTACTCAAATTCCTGCGCATGTTTGGGATCAAAGAAAATGACAGCTTCGACCCCCATGCAGCCATTCTTGGTTCCCCCAAAAGAGAGCGCGTTGATACCTGCTTTCCAGGTCATGTCAGCGGGCGTGCAGCCGAGTGAGACCAGAGCATTGGTAAAACGTGCGCCATCCATGTGAACGGGCAGGTCATATTCCTGCGCAACAGCACAGAGCGCGCGCAGTTCTTCTAGGCTATAAACTGTGCCAAATTCGGTGACCTGGGTGAGTGAAACGGGGCCGCGCTGGGGGCCATGCACGCCGCGGGTTTCCTCACCCTCGATTGCGGCACGCAGATCCTGCGGAGTCATCTTGTCTGCCTTGGTAGCCAGGGTCAGCTTGGCTCCGCCCATAAAGAACTCTGGTGCGTTGCATTCATCCATATTGATATGGGCTGGGCCCGCACAAAAGACGGTTTGCCAGGGCTGGGTGAGGGTCGAGAGTGCCAGCACATTGGCAGCAGTGCCAGTTGCAACCAGGTAGACGGCGGCCTCTGGGGCTTCAAAGATCTCGCGGATCTTTGCCGTGACCGCTTCCATCTCGGCATCAGAGCCATAGGCCATCGCATAGCCTTGGTTGGCTTTGGTCAGGGCGTCAAGGACTTGCTGCGGCACAGGGCCAGAGTTGTCAGAAGCAAAATGCATCAGATGGGCTCCTCGATGATGTGGTCTTCCCAGTCTTCTTCTGGGGTATCGAATTCTGAGACGGTCCAGCCGCGCACTGATACCCCCGCCTGATGCACGCTTTCCGGATCCCCGGTTTCAAGCGGGTGCCAGGCGGGCAGGGGTTTGCCCTGCCAAAGCAGGCGATAGGCACAGGTCTGCGGCATCCAATAGGCATGCGTGTCCAGGTTCTCTGGCTTCAGCACAATACACTCCGGGATGAACTGATGGCGGATTTCATAATGGGCGCAGCCGCAGGTCGCATCGTCAAGCAAGCGGCAGGCCACCCGCGTCAGGGCAACTTCGCCACTGTCCTCATCCTCTAGCTTGTTCAGGCAGCATTTGCCGCAGCCATCACAAAGTGCTTCCCATTCTTGCGTGGAAAGTTTTTCCAGCGGCTTCTTCTCCCAAAACCGATAGGAGAGGCCTTTTCTGTCGATACCTTCACTCATGCGCTGGGTCGTGCCTCTGCGGCTAGAATGTCGCGTGCGCTGTCACAATCCGCAGTCATCTGCGCAATCAAGGCCTCCAAGCCGTCAAACTTCATTTCCGGCCGCAGGTATTCCACCAGGGCAACCGAGAGCGTGGCGCCATAGAGGTTGCCGGTAAAGTCAAAGAGGAAGGTTTCGATATTTGGGTGTTCGCCGTCAAACATGGGGCGCACCCCAACCGAGGCAGCACCTTGATAGCTGCCTTTATGTGGACCGTCGAGTACATCGACCAGGACTGCATAGACCCCAAAGGCCGGGGGGTGCAGCCCATCAATCGACATATTGGCGGTGGGAAAGCCCAGCTCACGCCCGCGCTGCTCCCCGCCGATCACCTCGCCTTCTAAACGGTGCCAATGGCTGAGCATGGCCGCCGCTTCGCGTGGGCGCCCTTCGCTCAGTGCAGTGCGTATAGCCGTAGAAGAAACGGTGTTTTCCGAATGGGCCATCAGAGGGGCTATGGTCACGCCGAAACCCATCTCGGCACCAAAACGCTGCAGGTCTTCGGCGGAGCCGCTGCGGCCCTTGCCAAAGCAGAAATCCGCCCCAACCACCACATGGCGCAGGCCCAGACCTTCCGAGATGACCTTGCGGGCGAAATCCTCGGGCGGTAGGCCGGAGAGCGCGGAATTGAAGTTGAGTTGGTAAAGGCGATCAACCCCCAGCTTCTCCAACCGAGAAGCGCGTGCTTCGGGTGACATGAGGCGAAAGGGAGGGGCGTCAGGGGCAAAGAACTCCCTTGGGTGGGGTTCGAAGGTCATGACCCCCAAAGGCGCCTGTGGGGCAGCGGCACGCGCCAGATCGATCACCGATTGGTGGCCGCGGTGAACTCCATCGAAATTACCGATCGCAACGCTGGCGCCGCGATCTTGCTCTTCCACGAATTGATAGTCTCTGACGATACGCATAGGGCCTGCCTATCGCCCCTCTGTAGGGCTTGCAAGCGCCGGATAGGCCAGAGGTGCAACGGAACTCAGCGGTGCCACTGGCAGAGATGCGGACCGTCAGTCGAATTTGCGCGACGGTGCCATTACCATGGCCTCGCCAACCAGAACCTTTTTACCGTCAACCATGCAACGGCAGTCGAGCTTTACGCGACGCTTGTCGATGACAATATCTGTGACTTCGACTTCTGCCAGAACCATGTCACCGGGTCGTACTGGCGCCAAGAATTTGAGGGACTGGCTCATATAGATGGTTCCATGCCCAGGCAGTTGTTCCCCGATGACAGCAGAGATCAGCCCCGCGGTCAGCATGCCATGAGCGATGCGGCCCTGAAACATGGTGTCCTGGGCATATTCTTCATCCAGGTGAACCGGGTTTCGATCGGTGGAGACCTGGGCGAACATCTCAATATCTTCGTCTGTCACGATCTTCCGCACATAGCGGGTCATGCCCATTTCAATATCTTCGATACAGATGGTTCCGCGTGGCATGTTATCCAACATTCGATCCTCCATTAGATCGGTCTGGTAATTTTTGGACGCTTTTATTATTGCGTTTGCAACTTTATTACTTTGCAGGTGCAGAAAATCAAGGGATTTCTTCCGATGATTTTTGCGCTGCTTTGCTGCACTGGCACAAAAGAAAAGGGCGGAAGCTCTGCTTCCACCCTTTCTCGGTTGGTTTTTATAATAGTTTGAAAATAAACTATTTTAGAGGATTTAGCGCAGAAACCCTATGCTGAAAGTGGGAGCCGATTGTTCCTGTTCCAGGTAACTCTGCAAGGCTTCCGGGTCAGGCTGGACCGATGTTTTTGTCTCACTGGCTGCAAGACCGCCGGTGATGAAGAGGGAATCGATACCCTCTCCCATTCCGCCTGCGATATCGGTATGCGGCCCATCGCCAATGGCAAGAATATCGGCATCCGCGATATCCTCTCCCAGTTCGGTCAGGCGACGGCGTGCCAGATCATAGATGGGAGGATGGGGTTTGCCGAAGTAGAGGCTCTCCCCGCCCATTTCAGTGTAAAGGCGCGCCAGCGCGCCGGCACACCATTCACGGGTCTCGCCCCGATCGACTATGATATCGGGATTTGCGCAGAGGAGTTTCATATCCTTCTGCTTGGCGAAAAGGAAATCGGCGCGGTTCACCTCTGGGTCCGCCAGTGGATCAAATGGACCGCAGCAGACAATACCCTCAGCCTCTGCCAGGGGAACGCGGGTGATCTCGATCGGGTTATCAAGCAGCTTCAAGGGTTCAAAGAAACCCGCGTCGCGCTCCCATTCACCCATGAAATAGACCTTGGTCCCCACGGCGCCCTGCAACATTGCACTGCGCGCAGAATCCCCGGATGTTGCAATGGTGTCATAGGCATCCTCGGGCACATTGAACTGGGCCAATTGGCCTGCAACCCCTGCGCGGGGTTTTGGTGAATTGGTCACCAAGACAACTTTACCTCCACGGGCGCGATAGGCTTGGAGTGCGGCAACCGCATCGGGAAAGGCAGTGATGCCGTTATGGACGCAGCCCCATAGATCAACAAAGAGCGCCTTGTAGCGGTCGGATACTTCGGCGAGAGAAGAAATGATCTGAGTCATGAGGATCCTTAGTGAAACGCGAAACGGGCTGGCGCAGATATGGCAGAGTTGCGCGTTCTTTGCCAGCCCGCGGGGAGAGAGCTGTCGCTCCGCGATTTTCAAGAGGGAGAGAGGCGCCTAAAGGGAAATGAGACCAAGCGACATGGCAAGAGCCAAAGCATGTTCGCGGGTATTTGCACCCAGGGCTTTGCGCGCCTTGGCAAAATGCTGCGACACAGCCACTTCGCTGATGCCCAGGGTCTCTGCAATGCGTGCGGTCATCATGCCCTCAGCAAGGAGGCTCAGAACCTCTCGTTGCCTTGTCGAAAGAATATCTTTTTGAAGCGTGCGATATTGCTTGGCCTTGGGAGCGCTTTCTGAGGAAATGGTTGTAGAGAGGAGCGCAGCCAATAGGTCCTTGCCGGTCATATCCAGTTGTGGTTTATCCGTGGCAGTTTCCTCAAAGCCGAGCGTCACGAATTTGCCAAAATCACCGTCTTTGCCAAAACGTGTGCAGTAGAGCGTTCCAAAACCTGTGTTTTTTAGTTGATGACTCAAGGTCCAAGCTTTGCGCGTTTTTGCCTCATCGCGCCTAACCTGGCCGCAATGAAACAACATGCTGCCCGGTCCACCGGCAAGCCCCTCAACGAAAGGGTCGTCCTTTACGTATTCTTCCGCAATGTATTCTTCCATCCAATGTCCAGGCATGTTTGTGGAAAGCCAGGAAATCGCTTTCATGGAACTATGGGCTTCTGCGACAAGGATACTTTTAACGCCTAGTTGCTCTGCTATGTCTTCGGCAGCCATCCAGCGATCCTGTCCTGGGCCCTGCGCAAGAAGTTTGTCCAATGAATCGATGAGCTGGTTCTTCTTCATAGATTTAGTCAACTTACACTCAGGCACACTGCCCTGCAGGGCTAATACGAAACGTAGCCTTGACGTTAGGTGGCGTCAGGGGTTCTTGCAAGAGGTATAAGCAAGCTATCGATATTGATAGGTTGTCGGACTTGGGGAATAAAACCGATAAGAGGTTGTGCTGTTCACTATTGTGTGGGCCTGCACGCGGGCCGTCGGTGGAAAGACGATTTTAAAAGTTTCATTTTCCTGCGCAGTGCGATGCAATTTGGCCTGTATCAAGCTGCAGGGCGGCGGAAAACCGTCGCTTGGGTTTTTAAAGGGACGTTTCCGGTGTCCCAGAAGTATTAGTCCTGCCGACGGTCCGGCTTATATCCGTGAATGCCAGCGTAACTTCTGAGCTTAGCGAATTGCGCGGAAAGCTGGATGGAGCGCGTATACTCTGGCCCGTGGGCGAGTGTGATGTCGCACCTACCATATGCTAGTTGACCCTGAAGGCCATCAAGAACCCGGCCGAACCCTGGCCAATTCCTGCAGCCGATTTTCACCTCCCTGTGTTGCAACGGCAGTCATAGAAAAAGGGCACCCTGAGGCGCCCTTTTTACGATCTCCAATTTCAGAAGGATCACACTTTCAGATTTGGGATGATCTGCTTTTTGCGCGACATGATGCCTGGCAGGACAACGCTGTCTCCCTCAACGCTGGCGCCAAAGCTTTTTTCGGCGACGCCTTTAACCAGGTCGTTTGGAACCAGCAGGGTGGCTTCTTCTTTCAGAATGTCCACGACAAAGAGAAGCACCTCATCGACGCCATCTTCACTGGCAACGGTCTTGAAGGTCTCCATCAGGCTGTCTTTGCGGTTCAGCGGGATCTCTGGCGCGGTGGTTTCCAGAACAGAGACGCGGAACTTGGTGCCCTCTACCTCATACTCTTTTGAATCCATCCGGATCAGTTCCGCGTCGGAAAAGGCAGAGACGTCAGATTTTGCGGCAAACATTTTGGCAGCAAAGTCGGTCACGTCCACGCCCAGGTCAGCGGCAAGCGCAGCAACAACTTCGCGGTCATGATCCGTGGTGGTGGGGGAGCGGAACTCCAGCGTGTCGGACAGAATACAGGTCAGCGCCGCGCCTTTGATGGCTTCTGGCATCTTTGCCGCATCCTCACCCATCAGATCGTACATGATGGTGGCGGTGCAGGCCAGCGGACGGATGGTGATGTCGATGGGGCCTTTGGTCTCCAACCCGCCAACCAGCTTGTGGTGGTCGATGATCGCTTGGACGTCGGCGCCATTGATATTGGCGGGCAGTTCGGCGGGGTTGTTGGTGTCGACGATGACAACAGGCTGGTCATCCGCAACATCTGCGATGATCGCAGGCTTCTCCAGGCCCCAGTGCTGCAGCATGAAAGCCGCTTCGGTGTTCGGCTCACCCAGCAGTTTGGGCTCAGCGGCAACGCCTTTCACCTCATTCAGATACCAGGCCCACACAATCGGAGAGCCGGTGGAGTCGGTGTCGGGGGATTTATGGCCAAAAACTTGGACAGTCATGATGCGATCCTATGAACAATGGGGAGTTTGCGGGCCTTATAGCAGGGAGTGAAGAATTGTCACCCCGTCTGTGCTGCGATGCGGCACAAAGCCATATGCGGCCCAGGAATGCTCAGTCAAATAGATCCGGGGTGTTTTGATCTCTCTCCACTCTCCCGGTCTGCTCTAGCACCGGACTTGCAAACATGCGGATCTGCTTTGCGAAATCAGGGTGGCTTCTATCCAGGTGAGCTGCAAGTTTCATGAGCATCTCCAGATCGGAAACTTCCATCTCTGGAAGCGCTTCATCAAGTTCTTCATCGTCACACTCATCTGCCAGCATTTGCAGAAACCCATTTGCCCAGGAGCAGCCCTTTATGGCGCAGAACCCTTCACTGAGATAGGCCACTTCATGTTGCGTGTTGCCCGCTTGAATACTTCTATAGGCACTCATGGCCATATCTTCGGCGTGCAATTCAAACCAGTTCTGCAAGTTTGACAGCGCTAGCATATCGCCCTTGGTCAGCCAGGTTTCTTTGGGGCGATAACTGTGGTGGTGCGCCTCTTCATGCAGTGGCAATCCGTTCCATTTTCTCGGAAAGGGAGGGGCCCCGGCGTATCCCTCGTCGCTTGCGTATGCGGCTGCGACGATGGTTGAAAAGAAGTATAAATTATCCAACGTGCGTGGAGCGGTTTCCCAGAGCCATGGCAAGGCAGCATAGGTCAGTGGATAAAGACTTCCTTGGTGATACAGGTCCTCCCAGAAAAGAGCGTTTGCTCTTTCCTGGCTCCAATCTGCGCAGAGACTCCGCAGGGTATCCGGGCAGGAATGCGCCTCATAAGCGCCATAGAGGCGGTCCCAAATCGGATCAGAGAACGGGATCTTGCACATCAGTTTGACTCTGGAAGGGTGGGTTTCAGCTTTACGGCCAAGAAGGTTTCGCGCTCCAGCGTGTAGCCTTCTGCTTGCAATAGATCCAAAAGACCGCCCTTGCCTGGCAGATGCAGCGCGCCAACGGCAACCATGATATGGTCTCCCTCGGCAGCCTCGATGACAGGCATCCAGTTCCGATTGCGCTGTTGGATCAGATCAGCAAAAAAATCATCCCACATCGCGTTTGCTTCATCTTGGGGGAGGTCCGTCTTGCTGAGGAAATCTTCTCTTTGGAGCTCAAGAAAGGTCAATACCTTCTCTTCGAAATAGGCTGCGATCATAGAGGCGACAATATTCTCATTGTCACCTCCACTCCCCATCATTGCCAGATGCGGGCGCATTTCCTGAATCTGTTCTTCGATACTACCTTGGTTCAACATCTGAATGGCGACAATCGGGTCTTCCAGCGAAAAACCGGGTACTCCAAGATCCTGAGCCATCGTGGCTAGCCTGCGATCCAGACCGTTTCGAAGATCTTTTTGTTTCTTCAGACAGTGCGGGATGCCAAGCGAGATTGCCAAGAACCAGGGACGCATTTTTGCCGCCAACCAGCTGGGCATGCCCGCAGCCTTGGCCTGAGCGGCAATGAGCTGCCAGTCTTCCGCCGGTAGCAGGTCGATCAGTGTGGGGCCCTCGGTGATAAAGGTGGTTTCGGGAGAAAGCGAAAGCTGTCTTTCAAAGCGCTTCAACTCTGCGGGCGTTGCTTCCAGATAGAGCGCATCCATTTCGGCCAGCGGCTTTGCAAGGCTGGCAGCGACCTCATCCATCCCCGACGTGTTGAGATGCAACGTACCCACCAAATGAATGCTGCGATCCTCCTTTCGGGCGATCCAGTAGTTGCCGGATCTATAGGGCTCTTGTGCAAGTCGTGCTTGCGCGCGTTGAATCTGCTCTTCTGGTGCCAAATGGCGGGTATCTTTGCCGTTGCATTGTGCTGCAGACGAAATCGGAACGAGAGCGAGAAGGGGGAGCAGGAGAAGCAGTGAAAGGTATCTGGGCATTTGATCAACTTTTGATTGTACCAGCAAATTTCTAGAGGGAGTATCGAGAGAGATCAAGTTGCAGACAAATTGTTGTTTTGGAGCGGTTTTCCTGCGATGAAACAAGGAATGGAACGCGAAGATCAACTCTACCTGCCGATAAAGGCGATGCTTGAAGCTCAGGGCTATGAGGTCAAGGGGGAGGTGGGGGCCGTGGATGTCATGGCGCGGCGTGGCGATGAAGAACCTGTCATCGTCGAGTTGAAGCTGCGTTTCTCGCTTTCGTTGTTCCATCAGGCCATTGCGCGGCAGTCAGTTACTGACCTCGTTTACATAGCCGTTCCGCGGCCAAAGGGACGCCAGGCACGGCGGATGCTAAAGGACAATCTGGCCTTGTCTCGCCGCCTTGGGCTCGGCCTGATCACGGTATTGGAAGATGGGCGCACTGAGGTCCATTGTGATCCAGGCCCCTATGCCCCGCGAAAATCAAAGAAGCGCCAACAACGTTTGCTGAGAGAATTCGGACGCCTTCAGGGAGATCCGAATCTCGGAGGGTCAACGCGCAGAGTTTTGATGACGGTCTATCGCCAAGATGCTCTGGCCTGTGCTGGCTTTCTGGTGGAAGCCGGCCCAAGCAAAGGCGCATCGGTTGCAAAGGCAACCGGGGTTAAACGTGCAACGCAGGTGATGCGCAGCAATCACTACGGCTGGTTCGAAAAGGTTTCTGTGGGGGTTTATCAAATCAGCGACAAGGGGCGCCTGGAAAGCGCCAAATGGCCGTCCCAACCAGAAATGCCAAAGCCCCAGGGAGCTGAGTGATACCTTTGGACAGAGATTCCGAGCTTCTGGCGAAGGCAGCCCGCTAGTTTGCTTGACGCGATTTGCGGCGCCTCAATCCGCCCAAGCCAAGGAGACCCAGCCCCAGCATTATCGAGCTTGCTGGCAGTGGAACCGGCGCAACGGACGAGGTGAAGGTGATGGAGCCGTAAAGCTCGTTGACGGAGCCGGCAAAGTTCACGGTCGAGCTGAAATCAAAAAACAGGTTGAGAAAACCGTCATTGATCAAGCTGGAAAAAACAGCGTTGGAGATCGTGGCACTTCCTGTGCGGAGGATAGCGTTTGCCGAACCTTCATCTCCAGCGAAATCAAAACTATCGTTGCTAGGGTCAGCATCTAGTACACGGCCAAGGCTGAACCCGTCGATTGATACCAGGACATTCTCATTTGTGGCGTCCAAATCCCCCCTAACTGAGAAGGTGAAGGTCGCATCGCCGGTGATCGTAGTTGGTGTCACCAGGTTGTCAAAGGCGATATTGGGGCCAATGCCACCGGCGCTTGTAGGGCCAAAAGTGATCGTCGTAGCCTGCGCAGCGCTTGCTGAAAACGCCACACTAGCTGCAAACAGAATGGATTTCATCGAACAGCCTCATAGTCTTGTTCCGCTGTGCCGAAACGAATTAACTTTGCACTTACTATCAGCTTCTCTGGTTCTGATCAATGGTGGGAAAAGGGCTTGATTGTTGCTGAAGGCAAAACATGTGCTTTTGCTGCTAGATGCCAGATGCAGCACGAATGCATGTGCGGAAAGGTTAAAGGAAACAAAGCCCGAAGCGCGAAAGTTGCGCAACGGGCTTTGCTTCTCTTGCTTCTGAGTGGAAAGCTAAGGGTTAGGCTGTTTGCTTTTGCTTGCGGCGGCGCATGGCGCCTAGCCCGAAAAGACCCAGACCCAGCATTCCAGCTGTTGCGGGCAGTGGTACCGGCGCCACTCCAGAAGTAAAGGTGATCGACCCAGAAAGAAGTTGAACCGTTCCGCAACAATTCACCCCGGCACTATAGTCAAACAGTAGATTAAGAAAGCCATCGCTGATCAGGCTTGCAAAGACCGCATTGGAGATTGTCGCGCTGCCCGTGTGGGTGGAAGAACTCTGCGTGCCGCTATCTCCAGCGAAATCAAAATCATCATTGCTAGAGTTGTTGTCAAATACACGGCCGAGGCTAAAGCCATCGATCGAAACATCCACGTACTCTGAGACGTGGTCCAAATCTCCGCGCGTGGAGAAGGTGAAAGTGGCATCGCCGATGATTGAGGTTGGCGTAACTAGATTATCAAAGCTTATATTAGCTCCGCTAGTCGTGGAACTGGTCGGCCCAAAGTCGATGGTGGTTGCGTGAGCGGTCGCAGCTGCAACGGTGAAGCAAGCAGCCAAAATAGTTGATTTCATGATCAAATCCTCACATCTGATTCGAAAAAGTTAAGCGGAATTAAACCAAGTTAACATAAAGTTAACACTTCACCAAAAAAATGCAGAAAAGCAATGAAACTTCTTAGTTTGTGGTAACCCCTTTAGCTGAACACAGTGAGCTGAGATTTGGCCTAGGGGCGGTGGAAAGCGTGACTGTAATGGGCATGTATCGCCCAAAATGAAGCGTTTTTTCGCGTGCTTTGACCGCTTGGTTGCGTCCTGCGCACAGGGATGGATTGGGGCACTGCTCGAATTTATTCTGTCACTTTCTGCCCCGTCACCTGGGATCTTTGGAATGCCAAGCAGCTGGAACAGGAGCCTGCTCAAATTTTATTGCTCTTATCGGTTGACTCACAGCTGGCGCCTGCCTAGCTATTCGTCCGTTAGCACTCATTCGATGTGAGTGATAACGCCCTCTGCGGGGAGCAGGGGGATAGAGATAACAACCTTTGAGCCTTTAAGGAGCTGCAAAGATGGCATTGAAACCACTCCACGATCGCGTGCTGGTTCGTCGTACCGAAAGCGAAGAAAAAACTGCTGGCGGTCTGATCATTCCTGAATCCGCCAAGGAAAAACCCAGCGAAGGCCAGGTCGTCGCAACCGGCGAAGGCGCCCGCAAAGACAATGGTGAGCTGATCGCAATGGCGGTTTCCGCTGGCGACAACATCCTGTTCGGCAAATGGTCCGGCACCGAAGTCACCGTCGACGGCGAAGAGCTGCTGATGATGAAAGAAAGCGACATCATGGGCATCATCGAGTAAGCCACCGGGTTTTCCCAACTGGCTTCTCTGATCCCATAACTTATCGCTAAAAAACACAGATTTTCTCGAGGAGAATAAAACATGGCTGCTAAGGACGTCAAATTCGACACCGATGCCCGCAACCGTATGCTCGCCGGCGTAAACGTACTGGCCGATGCCGTCAAAGTGACCCTGGGCCCCAAAGGCCGTAACGTGGTTCTGGACAAATCTTTTGGTGCGCCACGCATCACCAAAGATGGTGTTTCCGTTGCCAAAGAGATCGAGCTGGAAGATAAGTTCGAAAACATGGGCGCCCAGATGGTGAAGGAAGTTGCTTCCCGTACCAACGACGAAGCAGGCGACGGCACCACCACTGCCACCGTTCTGGCTCAGGCGATCGTCAAAGAAGGTCTGAAGCAGGTTGCTGCTGGCCTGAACCCAATGGATCTGAAGCGCGGCATCGACCTGGCAACTGCCAAAGTCGTCGAAGGCATCAAAGCCTCTGCTCGTGACGTAAAAGACTCTGCTGAAGTTGCGCAAGTGGGCACCATCTCCGCCAACGGCGAAGAAGCCATCGGCAGCCAGATCGCTGACGCGATGCAGAAAGTCGGCAACGAAGGTGTTATCACCGTCGAAGAAAACAAAGGTCTGGAAACAGAGACCGATGTTGTTGAAGGCATGCAGTTCGACCGCGGCTACCTGTCGCCTTACTTCGTGACCAATGCTGACAAGATGATTGCAGATCTCGACGACTGCATGATCCTTCTGCACGAAAAGAAACTGTCCTCGCTGCAGTCCATGGTTCCGCTGCTCGAGCAGGTGATCCAGTCGCAGAAGCCTCTGCTGATCATTGCTGAAGATGTTGAAGGCGAAGCCCTGGCGACCCTCGTGGTCAACAAACTGCGTGGCGGTCTGAAAATTGCTGCGGTCAAAGCACCTGGTTTCGGCGACCGCCGCAAAGCCATGCTGCAGGACATCGCCATCCTGACCGGTGGCCAGGTGATTTCTGAGGATCTGGGCATGAAGCTCGAGTCCGTCACCATGGACATGCTGGGCACCGCCAAGAAGGTTGAAATCACCAAAGACGAAACCACCATCGTTGACGGTGCAGGCGCCAAAGCCGAGATCGAAGCACGTGTTGCTCAGATCCGCACCCAGATCGAAGAAACCTCTTCCGATTACGACCGTGAGAAACTGCAAGAGCGCGTTGCCAAACTGGCCGGCGGTGTTGCTGTTATCCGCGTCGGCGGCATGACCGAAGTCGAAGTGAAAGAGCGCAAAGACCGCGTTGATGATGCTCTGAACGCGACCCGCGCGGCCGTTCAAGAAGGCGTTATCGTTGGTGGTGGTGTTGCTCTGGTCCAGGCCGGTAAAGCTCTGGCCGGTCTGGAAGGCGCTAACGCTGACCAGAACGCTGGTATCGTGATCGTCAAGAAAGCCATCGAAGCGCCTCTGCGTCAGATCGCCGAGAACGCGGGTGTTGACGGTGCGGTTGTTGCCGGCAAAGTGCGTGAATCCGACGACACCTCCTTTGGCTTCAATGCTCAGACCGAAGAATATGGCGACATGTTCTCCTTTGGTGTGATCGACCCTGCCAAAGTAACCCGTACCGCGCTGGAAGATGCAGCCTCGATTGCTGGCCTGCTGATCACCACCGAAGCCATGGTTGCTGACAAGCCCGCCAAAGACGGCGGCGCAGCTGGCGGCGGCATGCCCGACATGGGTGGCATGGGCGGCATGGGCGGCATGATGTAAGCATCTGCCATCCAACCGGATGATTTGGGGTCGCCTGCAAAGGCGACCCCTTTTCTATTGTAAAATGGTGGCTTACAACTTTTAGCATGGCAAAGGCTGTGTTCATTCAATCGACCCACTCCAGCTATGATGACCAACCTGGGAGTGCCTATAACTTCCCAAAACGGCAGTATCTTAGTCGTGTTGAACAGACCGTTGGCGACTGGGTGATCTTCTACGAAGGGCGGCGTGGCGGCGGCCGAGGCTACTACGCTGTCCAGAGGGTTTTGCGAGTTGTCGAAGATCCGCTGGATTCAAAGATGGCATATGCTGTTTTTGACCAAGGGAGTGAGCTGTCATTTGAGAATTTTGTTCCGCGTTGGGTGGAAGGGCAGGGCCCCTATGAAACTGGGCTACCCAGATCTCGGGGAAATAACACAAGTGCTGTTCGACCGATTTCTGATCAAGACTTTGCCAGGATCATTGACGCTGGTCTTGCCGTAAAAAGGGAACCAAACGCGATACCTCGGGTCGGTAATTTCAATTTGGAAACCGGGTTTGCAGATGAACAGGCGGAATATTTACACATGAGTGAGCCGCGAGACTCTGTTCTGACTCAGCGCGCCTTTCGCGACCGCAGTTTTGCCCGCCAAGTTAAGCATGCTTACGGTGGGAGGTGTTCTATGTCGGGGCTTGAATTGAGAAATGGCGGTGGACGCCCCGAGGTCGAGGCAGCACATATCATACCAGTCTCAAACAGCGGCCCAGATACAGTGAGTAACGGGTTGGCCCTGTCTGGCACCGTGCATTGGATGTTTGATCGCGGATTGATATCAATTAGCGATGATAGAGAGATCTTGGTAGCTAAGAAGGCGGTTGATGAAAGCACCTTAGAGCGACTGCTAGTGCCTGACAGACGACTAATCGAACCCGTGGATCCAGCATTTAAACCTCACAAGGCTTACCTTCGATGGCATCGGGAAAATGTTTTCAAAGGCTGAGCATCCCAGTCCTAAGACTTTTAGTGAACAGGCTAGGTTACTCAAGAATTGTCTGGTTCTTGATGTATCTGTGAGATAGCAGCCTTTCATGCATCTTTTTCTTCTTGTCTGCCTAACAATGCTGGCCTTCGCTGCCAATTCCATTTTGGGACGCATGGCGATCTCCTGGGACTATATGGATGCGCTTAGCTTTGGCCTGCTAAGGCTGGCTTCCGGAGCTGCTATTCTCCTGCTTTTGGTTCAGATCCAAGGCAAGCGCCCAAAGCAACCTCTGGTTCGCAGCTTGGCGGCGGCGGCGGCATTGACCCTTTACATGGTGGGTTTCTGTCTGGCTTACGAGGAGCTCGATGCCGGACTTGGAGCGCTGGTTCTGTTTGGGGTGGTGCAAATTGCCATGTTCGCCTGGGGTAGCCTGACCGGTGCGGGGAGTGGCAAGCTGCAGACCTGCGGGGCTGTGCTGGCCTTTCTGGGGCTGGCTTATGCTGTTTGGCCAGATGAGGCCTTGAATGTTCCCCTGTTTTCAACGTTCCTGATGGCGCTTAGCGGAATTGGCTGGGCCGCCTATAGCTTGTTGGGGCGCGGGGTCAAGGATCCCTTGGCTGCCACCAGCCTCAGCTTTCTATGGGCAACGGGCCTGATGCTCCCTCTGCTGCTCTTGTTGCAGGAGAATGCCGTGATTACCTGGCAGGGCATTGCTCTTGGGGTGCTGTCTGGCGCAGTCACCTCTGGCCTGGGCTATGCTCTTTGGTATCGGGTTCTGCCCCTCTTGCAGCCTGCGGTCGCCGCGACGATCCAGCTGAGCGTGCCGGTGATTGCGATCGCGGGTGGGGCTCTGTTGTTGGCAGAGCCTCTGGGGCTGCGCCTGTTGTTGGGAACGCTGGGGGTTCTGGCAGGGATAGCGCTGGTGATTTGGGCGCCGAAACCGCACTAGCAGTCTTTTCAGACCGCTCTTCCAACTCTATGTGGGAGAGATGACATTTCATCGGTTTTTGATAGCGTTCTTTTTCCTGCTCTTGGCGCCATTGCCGCTGCGTGCGGACTGTGTTGTGCTGCTGCATGGGCTTGCCCGAAGTGAGAACTCCTTTGCTTTGCTAGAGCAGATCCTGACCTCTCGCGGTTATACCACCTCTCGGCCCGGCTACCCCTCGACCAAGCTGCCGGTTGAGGAGCTTGCAGCGCGAACTCTGCCACAAGCCGTGGTCGAATGTGATGGGGCAGCAAAGATCCACTTTGTAACCCATTCCATGGGCGGGATCCTGTTGCGGCAGTGGCTAAGCCTGCCAGAAAACAACATTCCAAACATCGGTCACACGGTCATGTTGGGCCCACCAAATCAAGGGAGCGAAGTCGTCGACAAGTTTGGGGACTGGAAGGTCTTTGGAACCATCAATGGACCGGCTGGCGGACAGTTGGGAACGGGTGCGGATAGTCTGCCAAGCTCCTTGCCTGCGGTTGATTTCCCATTGGGGGTTATTGCCGGGCTAAAATCGCTCAACCCGCTGTTTTCCAAAATCATACCTGGGCCAGATGATGGGAAGGTTTCTGTTGCGAGCACCCATGTGGAGGGCATGCGGGATCACCTGATCCTGTCGGTTACACATACTTTCATGATGAATGATCCCGAAGTCATTGCGCAGACGCTGCACTTTTTGCAAAAGGGACGTTTTGATCCGCAGATGACCTGGATGCAGGCCTTTGAGGATCTGATCAAGGGGCAGTGCATCGGTGAGGGCTGCACGGCTGGAGCGCATTTAGAGCAGAGGGAGAAATCCGAGTGACAGCGTTGAGTTTTACCCTGCAAGGCGCGGATGTCCTGCACCCCGGAGGTGTCGAAGCGAAGTCCGAAATCTCGATTTCAGAGGGGGTGATTGCGCCGTCAACGCAGGGGCGGAAGCTTGATCTGTCCGGATTTCAAGTTTTACCTGGGATCATTGATACCCATGGCGATGGCTTCGAACGCCACCTGGCGCCACGGCGTGGGGCTATGAAGCAAATGGAAGAAGGGGTGGTTGCCACAGAGGCTGAGCTGGCCGCGAATGGGATCACCACCGCTGTTCTGGCGCAGTTTTACAGCTGGGAAGGTGGCGTGCGCGGGCCCGAGTATGCGGATCAGGTCTTTGCCGCTATCCGTAAGGTGCGGGGCGATCTGGTCACCGATCTGATGCCGCAACTGCGGTTTGAAACCCATATGCTCGAAGACTATGCTGATCTGCCTGCCATGATTGCCGAGTGGCAGGTGCCTTACCTGGTCTTCAACGATCACCTGCCGCATGATCGGCTGGCCGAGGGGCGCAAGCCGCCGCGGCTGACCGGACAGGCGTTGAAGGCACGACGCAACCCGGAGAAGCACTTTGAAATGCTGATGGAGATGCACCGCCGCAGCCCGGAGGTGCCCGCAGCCCTAGAGAGGCTGTGTCAGCAGCTGACAGAGCAGGGGTTGCGTCTAGGCAGCCATGATGACCAGACCTCGCAGGATCGCGCGACATGGCGGGGGCGCGGGGCCACTATCAGCGAGTTTCCCGAAACGCTGGAGGCGGCAGAGGCGGCGCGAGCCGGGGGCGACCACATCATTCTGGGCTCCCCCAATGTGGTGCGTGGTGGCTCACACAAGGGCAATGCCTCGGCACTGGATCTGATAGCAATGGGGCTCTGCGATGCGCTGGCCTCTGACTATCACTATCCCAGCCCACGCCGGGCGGCGCTGATGCTGGCGCGCTCTGGCCTCTTGGATCTGGCTGGGGCCTGGGCGCTGGTCTCTTCCGGCCCGGCGCGACTGTTGGGGTTAGATGATCGCGGTGATTTCACCCCCGGCAAGCGCGCCGATATGGTGATCCTCGACAAGGAAAGCGAGCGGGTGGCAGCCACGCTTTCCGACGGCCGGGTGAGCTATATGTCAGGTGAGGTTGCTGCGCGGTTTCTGGGGTAGACCAGTGCGGGTCCTGGGCCGAGTGCGAAATCTTGTTGTCGTTCTGGCCGGGACGTGCCTGGCGCTGGGCGTGACCTCCACATTGGCCTGTGGTGGGTTTGTCTTGGACACCAAGCTTGAGGAAGGGCGTTACTTACTCTTGTTGCGGTCAGGTTCGCAACCTGCGGAGTGGGTAGAGACAGCAGCTTTGCGATATTGGTTCGAAACAATACTCGATGTGGTCGTTATGGGCACTGCTCTTGCCGCGTTGACCTGTGCGGTTCTCTACTTCCTGAAACGGGAATGGGATCTCGCAAAAGACTCTCGAAACCCGGACGACTAGAATTTTCAGGAACATCTGACGCTCTTGCGCCTGTCCGCAGGCGGAAGCAAAGCGCCCGCCCATGGGGGCGGACGGGCGCTGCTCGGCCTATGGCCGAGCGTGGTGTTGGATTGTAGGGTAGTCACTCGCGAGAGTACCAACCGACGCGCTACTTTGCCTGTTTGGCGCGTTGAATCCGGTTCACATGGGCCATCTTGCGGCCTGGTTTAGCCTCAGCCTTACCATAGAGATGCAATGCGCAGTCGCGTTCTTTGGCCAGGTCTGGAATGCGATCCATGTCGTCACCGATAAGGTTTTCCATCACCACATCCGCATGGCGTTGGCCATCGCCCAGGGGCCAGCCGACCACAGCGCGGATATGCTGTTCGAACTGGTCGACGCTGCAGCCGTTTTGGGTCCAATGGCCTGAGTTATGCACCCGCGGGGCGATCTCGTTCACGATGAGGCCTTCGGGGGTTACAAAAAGTTCCACGCCCATCACGCCAACATAGTCCAGAGCATTCAGGATTTTCGCAGCCATCAGAACCGCATCCATGCGTTGCCCGGCAGTCAGTCGCGCGGGCACGGTTGTGGTATGAAGAATGCCATCACGATGCACATTCTCGCCGGGATCATAGCAGGCGACCTCTCCGGTGACACCCCGTGCGGCAATGACGGAAACTTCATGGCTAAAGGTTACAAAGCCTTCCAGAACCGAGGGCGCGCCAGCCATGGCTGCCAGCGCTTCGGGGGCGTCCTCCAGCGACTTCAGTCGAGCCTGTCCTTTGCCATCATAGCCAAAGCGACGGGTTTTCAGAATGGCCGGGGCGCTGATCTCTTCCAGAGCTTTGTCCAGGCTGGTCTGATCGGTGATATCAGCAAAGGGCGCAACGGTCAGGCCGAGGTCCTGCAGAAAGCTCTTTTCGGTCAAGCGGTCCTGTGAAACCCGCAGTGCTTCGCGGCCGGGGCGAATGGGACGAATGGCCTCGATAGTATCCAGGGCTGCGGTTGGGATGTTTTCAAACTCATAGGTGATGACATCCACAGATTTTGCAAAAGCTATGAGGGCTTCGCTATCTTCGTATCCGGCAGTTGTGACCTGATCCGCCACCTGTCCTGCAGGTGGGTTGGCGCCGGGTTCAAAGATATGGGTCTTGAAGCCCAGACGCGAGGCCGCAACCGAGAGCATGCGACCCAATTGTCCGCCCCCCAGAATGCCGATAGTGGCGCCGGGATTTAGTACGTCAGTCATCGGAAGGCTCCTCGGGGATAGAGGCGGAAAGGGCATCGCGCCAGTCATCAAGCCGCTTGGCCAGTTCAGGATCTTGCAGAGCCAGAATGCCCGCAGCCATGAGACCCGCATTGGCAGCCCCCGCCGCTCCAATCGCCATGGTCGCAACCGGGAACCCTTTGGGCATCTGAACAATCGAGTAGAGTGAATCTACGCCGGAAAGAGCGCGGGTTTGCACCGGAACACCAACAACCGGTACCCGTGTTTTGGAAGCAACCATTCCGGGGAGATGCGCCGCACCACCAGCACCTGCGATGATTACCTGCAGGCCACGTTCAGCGGCGCTCTTACCATAGGACCAGAGACGGTCAGGGGTGCGATGCGCCGAGACGATCTTGGCTTCATAAGAAATGCCAAGCTCATCAAGAATCGAAGCAGCTTCCTTCATAGTCGGCCAGTCAGACTGGCTGCCCATGATTATGCCTATTTTGATGTCGGAAGGGGTCTGTGCCATCTGGTCCGGTCCTGTCATGCCATGCGCCCTGTCGAAAATGCGCCGAGGTGGAAGGAGCGCGCACTATAGTGGAAGTTCCTGCCCACGCAATGCAGGAGGGCGGGCGGATTGCCGCGCTTCCTTTGATTTTCACGACAGAGCCATGGCTTTGAGGTTCGTTTCATTTGAAACAGGCATCGAAAACACAGTTTTGGGTCTGTGAGACCCGTCGCACGCCCAGAGAAATGCCAACAAAAGAGAAGGGAGAAGCAAGAGTTTGGTTGCTGATTCCCAAATGCAGGATCCTAGGTGTCAGGCTTTGGCCTGCTGCGGTTGGTCTGAAAACCTAGGCTATGATATCCGGCGTCAGGCGATCTTCGATCAAAGCAATTTTGTCTTTCAGAACCAGTTTTTGCTTTTTCAACCGTCTGATCGTCAACTGATCACTGGTCCCGCGCTCTTGTAGGGCGATGATCGCCTCATCCAGGTCTCTGTGTTGCCGACGAAAAACTTCGAGTTCGACTTTCAGAACCTCATCCGTTTTCATCGAAATATCAGAGGGTGCGTTCATGGGGGGACTCGACCGATGTTAAGAGCTTTGTACAGCAGGATACTTCGTTAACACCTTTTCCGCTAGACCTATGCGTGCATGCCCTTGAGAATTTGGAGAAAGTTACCATATTCTTTGCGTGTGGTTGCCGAACCGGGACCACCACCTGACGTCGCTTTGAAGAAAAAGGACGAGATACGTGTCGAAACTCACCTTGGGTTCATACCCTCATATGCTGGGGTTTGAGCAGTTGGAACGCCTCCTGGAGCGCTCGGCGAAATCCGGGAATGAGGGCTATCCCCCATATAATATTGAACAAACATCCGATTTTTCCTATCGGATCACGCTGGCCGTCGCGGGCTTTGCCGAAGAGGATTTGGCAATCACCGTTGAAGACAGGCAACTCGTCATTCGCGGACGTCAGCGAGACGATGGCGAAGGGCGGGTCTTCCTGCATCGGGGAATCGCGGCGCGACAGTTCCAGCGGATGTTTGTTCTGGCAGATGGCGTGGATGTTGGCGAAGCGGTGATGGAAAACGGGCTGCTTCATGTGGATCTGACCCGCTCCAGGCCTGAAACCGTTGTGCAGACAATCAATATAAAGAAGGGGTAGAGGCAATGAACACACCATTTGATTTCTCTTTTGGCGAGGCAAAGACGGTCTATGTAAAAACCGTGGAGGTTGCTGATCTGCCAGAAGAAATGCGGGCGGGCGCAGAAGGGCGCGAGCAGCTCTATGCGGTGCATGATGCCGAAGGGGAGCAATTGGCGCTGGTTGCTGACCGCAGGCTTGCGTTTTTGTTGGCAAGGCAGAATGATTTCGCGCCAGTTCCGGTTCACTAGGTCACGCTAGGTCCCCAAAATTTCAAGTGCCCTGGTAAAAGTTTGAGCCGCCCTAAACCTTGGGGGCGGCTCTACTTGTTTGACAAAGCAGCCCGGCTCATCAAAACCTAGCGCGCAATCAAAAAGGGAGAGAGAGATGCCTCAGTTTGATTTTGATTGGGTTGATGCCTTCTCGTCGCGCGCTTTCGGGGGCAATGGTTGCGCGGTTGTACATGGTGGTGCCAGCCTGCCAGTCGATGTCTGCATGGCCTATGTGCGGGAAACCTCGCTGGTTGAATGCACCTTCACCGGACCTTCTGATATCGCTGACTTTAAGGTGCGGTACTTCCTTGCCAGTCGCGAAATCCCCTTTGCAGGTCATCCGACAATCGCAACGGTTGCTGCAATGCGGGATCGCGGCCTTATTGGCGACGGAGAGGTCCGGTTGGAAACGGGGGCAGGTGTCGTGCCAGTCACTATCCAAGATGGCCTGATTGAAATGACGCAGATCGCGCCGGTCTATGGCCAGACGGCAGATCCTTCTCTTGTTGCCTCGGCCATCTCTCTGCCACCAGATGCGATTTTGGAGACACCGCAGGTGGTCTCTACCGGGCTGCCATTTTGTATCACGCTCTTGCGCGACAAAGAGGCCCTGCTTGCGGCCAAACTAGACCTCGCTGGGTTGGCGCAACTAGGAGAGAGCCTGGGCGCCGACGGCATAGACGTGATGGAGCCCTTCCTAGTGACGCTGGAGGGGGCGACAGAAGCTGGAGATACCTATTCGCGCCTCTTGATGGCGCCGCCCAGTCCGCCGGAAGATCCCTTTACAGGCTCAGCCACCGGAGCAATGGCGGCCTATCTTTGGAAACACGGGTTGATCAAGAAGGAAAGCTTTGTTGCAGAGCAGGGCCATGGTCTGGGGCGTCCGGGGCAGGCACAGGTGAGGCGTGTTGGCCCTGCGGGCAACCTTCAGGGCGTCCGCGTTTCAGGCAAGGGTTTTGTTTTGATGCGGGGGCAGGTGGATCTGCCCGCCGCAGTTTGACTGCCAGAAACACGATGTGCCACCCATGGGAAGGCTGCAATGACTGAAGCTGCTATAGCTGTAGCACCTTATGGTGTAACTCTGGGGAAGTCCTTGGCGGATTTGCCTTTGTCGGCTTTGGCCTGGCCCTTGGGTTGTCCCGAAAGGCTGCAAGGAGGGCGAGTTTGTGATCTGGGTCCCCAGGACCATCTGGTGCTCTATATCAAGCGGGCCATGCATTGGCAGAGCCACCGTCACTGCAAGGCGCAGATCTCGGTCATGGTGATGGAGCCTAGGATCATGTCACGCCAGCATCATTGGTTGCTGCGCCTTAGCCATAGCAGGTTCTTTCGCGTTTTTACCTATGATCCAGCCTTGTTAAAGGCGCTGCCCAATGCTGAGTTTTTGGCTTTTGGCACCACCTGGGTGCCGGAATGGCGTGATCTCGATCTTACGAAACACAAAGATCTCTCGTTGATTGCTTCGGCTAAGAGAGACCACCCTGGTCACCAACTACGCCATGAGATCGTTGGACATCTACAGGATGCGGTTTGCGATGCAGATATTCTGGGGCGCGGCTACCGATCTTTTGACGCCAAAGCGGAAGGGCTTGCGCCATACCACTATTCAGTTGTGATCGAAAACGTTCGAGAGGAAAACTACTTTTCAGAAAAGCTCATCGATGCGCTGCTTTGCGAGACCGTGCCGATCTACTGGGGGTGTCCAAATATTGCTGATTTCCTCCCCGGCGAAGGCATTATTTCTTGCAATACTCATTCGGAAATAAAGGCCGCGGTTTCGAGCATCAGTGAAGCGGATTATCTGAGGCGCTTGGCAGGCCTCCGTGAGATCAAGCATGAAGCGAGCCTGCTTGCCGATCTTCCAATGCGCGCTGCAAAAGCCCTAAGAGCAAGTTTGCCTTAGGTTGCGAAGAAAAACTCTTTTCATCCTTTGGAATGTTTCCTAGGCAAGGGGCAGGAATAGGGAGATATTGTTTTATGAAATTCCTCTTAGGCTGGGCAGCATCATTTTCCATTGCTTTGACTGCGCAGCAGGCGGTGGCGGCTGAGCCTCAGCAAAAAGAATATGTAACCTGCGTTCAAAATCAGCTGCGATCCTTGGGGCAGGCCAATGTGTCGGTAACTGGCCGACTTGACAGTGCAACCAAGACGGCAACCAATGCGGTTCTTGAGCAAGGTTCCGAAACAAAGGGTCTGACCTTGTTGCCCAGGATCACAAATAAGACAGCGGTGAGCTGGTGTCGTGAGTTAGCGGCGTTGCGGCCAGCTTTAAAGCGTTACATGCCAAGTGCTAAACCGCCGATTGTTGTCGCCGAAGGTGGAACAGGTAGTCTGCAGACGAAACTGGTTTCAACGGCATTCAAAAATGTAGAGAGTTTCTTTCGAGCGCACTATGGAATTCACCTTGCGAGCAGGGTTGATGTCGCCGGGGCGGCTTCAGGAGAGGAACTTGCAAAACTGGCCGTTGGCTTGCAGCGCCAACGCGGACAGTCCTACGGAGGCATGTCATCCTCGATCTCGCGGATCTGTCGTACGCCCAGTCTTGGCTATGGTGGGCAGGCCTATCGCGACCAGCTTCTGATTTGTTGGAAGCACCGAAGCCGCTATGATCAGGCTTGGTACAAGAAGGTCAGTCGCATGGTTTCGAGCATCATGGCGCATGAATATATGCACCATTTGCAGCGCGAGTTGACCAACGACAAGATCTGGAAAGCGAACTACCGAAGCCAAGCCAAGATGGGGCCGCTCTGGATGGTTGAAGGTGGCGCGGAGCTTGCTGAATACAATTGGCGGATCAAGAGAGGTGGGGGCAAGGTTCTTCCCTTTAACACCTTAATGAAACCCGCAGCAAAGAGCGCCAAGAATTTGCGGGCTATGCAAAGGTGGCAATCTATTCGGGGGCGCGAAGAATACGCGACTTCGCGCTTTGCGGTGTACTTGCTTGCACGGCGTTTTGGCGAAGAGGCGATCATCGACTACTGGCGTTACCTTGGTCAGGGCAATTCCTGGGAGGCAGCCTTCAAAGCGGCATTTGGTATGTCGATGGGAGAGTACTACCAAAAGTTTGAAACTGTACGCCGCAATTCCAAGTTGGCTGCGGCTTTTGCAGCAGGACACTAATTTGGGAGGTCACTCCGTCTGCTACACAAAGAAGGCCGGGGAAACCCGGCCTTCTTCACTTTGAGGCAGGTGAGCTGCCTTGGTGTTTAACCTGCGATCAGGCCCATGCTTTCCAGCTTTAGAAGAACCTGGTGGGCACAGTTGTCAACTTCGACATTTTCAGTCTCGACCGACAGCTCAGGGCTCTTTGGAACATCATAGGGGTCGGAGATGCCGGTGAACTCTTTAATCTTGCCTTCACGCGCGAGCTTATACAGGCCCTTGCGGTCGCGGCGTTCACATTCCTCAATGGAGGTGGCGACATGAACTTCGACAAAGGCTCCAAACTGCTCCACATCTTCGCGTACCGCTCGGCGGGTGGTGGCATAGGGCGCAATCGGCGCGCAGATTGCGATACCACCGTTTTTGGTGATCTCAGAGGCCACATAACCGATGCGACGGATGTTGAGATCGCGGTGCTCTTTTGAGAAGCCCAGCTCACTGGAGAGGTTCTTCCGCACGATGTCACCATCAAGAAGGGTCACCGGGCGGCCGCCCATTTCCATCAGTTTGACCATAAGCGCGTTGGCAATGGTGGATTTGCCGGAGCCTGAGAAGCCGGTGAAGAACACGGTGAAACCCTGCTGCGAGCGTGGCGGCTTGGTTTTGCGCAACTCGGTCACCACCTCAGGGAAGGAGAACCACTCGGGGATCTCCAGGCCTTCTTGCAGGCGGCGGCGCAGTTCGGTGCCGGAGATGTTCAGGATAGTGACATTGTCGCGATCCGCGATCTCGTCGTTGGGCTCATACTGGGCGCGCTCCTGCACATAGACCATGTGTTTGAAGTCGACCATTTTGATGCCAATCTCGTCCTCGTGCTGGCGGAACAGATCCTGTGCATCATAGGGGCCATAGAAATCTTCACCTTGGCTGTTCTTGCCGGGTCCGGCGTGGTCACGGCCAACGATAAAGTGGGTGCAGCCGTGGTTCTTGCGGATCAGACCGTGCCAAACAGCTTCGCGTGGGCCTGCCATGCGCATCGCCAGGTTCAGCAGCGACATGGAGGTGGTGGCGGCTGGATACTTATCCAGGACGGCCTCATAGCAACGAACACGGGTAAAGTGGTCGACATCGCCGGGCTTGGTCATGCCAACAACCGGATGGATCAGCAGGTTGGCTTCGGCTTCGCGCGCAGCGCGGAAGGTGAGTTCCTGGTGGGCGCGGTGCAGCGGGTTGCGCGTCTGGAAGGCCACAACCTTGCGCCAGCCCACCTTGCGGAAATAGGCGCGCAGCTCATTCGGGGTGTCGCGGCGGGCACGGAAATCATAGTGCACAGGCTGCTGGATGCCAGTCACAGGGCCGCCCAGGTAGATCTTACCGGCTGTATTGTGCAGATAGTTGACAGCAGGGTGCGCCTCATCATCGGCGCCAAAGACTTTTTCCGCCTCGCGAGATTTGTTCGGCTCCCAGCGGTCGGTGACGGTCATGGTACCCAGGATAACGCCTTCCTGATCGCGCAGGGCAATGTCTTCACCCAGTTCGATGGAGGCCGCAAAATCCTCTGATACGTCCAAAGTGATCGGCATTGGCCAGAGCGTTCCATCGGCCATGCGCATGTTTTCAACAACGCCGTTGTAGTCTTCTTCGGTCAGGAAGCCTTTGAGTGGGTTGAACCCGCCGTTCATCAGCAGTTCCAGATCGCAGATCTGGCGCGGGGAGAGATCGTGGCTCTTGAGGTTTGCGGCCTCGACCTTGAGTTTTTGCGCGGAGTCGTAGGAAACATAGAGTTCCTGAATCGGAGCAAGATTGTTCTGCATTATCTTTGTCCTGTATTTAAAAGGGGCTAGACCGCTGGTGGTACCGGTCAATTCGGCATGAAGGGCGTCGTATTCCGCAAATTTGCGGGTCAGGAATTGGTCGGTGAGCCGTATTCTTTCGGCGGCTCCACGGGTGGTCACTGCATAGGCAAAGCGTTGGCGCTTATCCGGCCCTGAGCGTTGGCTGACCTGGATTAAGCCTTCTTTTTCAGCTGACTTCAGCAGCCCGTTAAGGCGCCCCAAGGAGATGGCCAGCGCTGTAGAGGTGGCCCGTTGCGATGCATCCGGGGCCAGATCGAGCTGGCGCAAGAGACGAAAAAGCAGATCGTCGTCCTCTTGCGAAGGGGTTTTTTCTGTTTGAGCCATCGAAGTCTTTACGCAGTGCGTTCACGAGTGAACACATTGCACATGTCGCAAAGAAAACAAAGCCCAGAAAGCTTAGAATTTGCGCTATGCCTTTGGGCAAGAGAGCTGGAAATACCGTTCAGACCGGAAATGGCTACCTGGATAAAACCCGGTTCTGCTTTAGCTGGGTGAGAGGGACGGGCATTCAGCTTGGCGTAAAACTTCGGGAAGCTCTGACGCCTGCGCAACCGAGAGGGCTTGCATGGGGGTAGGAACCCCCCTGAGCGATAGCCGAAGCAAGTCGAGGGTACTGGTGTCGTAACCTGCAGCCACCAGAAGATCCGCAGAGACAAGAAGCTCTGCTTGGAGTTCCTTGGTCTGGGCTTCCAGCCGGCTCGCGGTGTTCACGGTGCTGCCGATGATCGTCCGAGGTGCATTGCCGGAAGAGCCAATCTCACCGATCACCAGGCCACCAAGATGCACGCCCATTCCGATGCGCAAAGGGGTCTCGGCCTCGTTGTGCAGGGCGGCATTGAAGTCTTGCAGTGCTTGCCCCGCAGCGGCACAGGCCCGGAGTGCAGATTCCGCTGAGGCTTTGGCGTCTTGCGCCTCGAACAGGGCCAGAAACCCATCGCCCAGGTATTTGTCGACCTTGCCGCCCTCGGCCTCGATGCAGGGCACGACGGCGTCAAAGAAGCGATTGAGAAGGAAAACAACGTCATAGGGTAGTTGGGAGGCGGTACGTTCGGTAAAGCCGCGAATATCGAGGAAGAGGATGGCCAATTGCCGCTCTTCCCCCTGGCTGGCATGGGCACGTTCCCGGTTCCCATCGGGTCGAAACTGGCGGCAGACCGTAAGAGGGGCGCCTGGGTGGATCTGGCAGGCGAGCCGCATGTTGTCTGGCGCCTTTATTGCGGCAAGGCTTCGTGCTTCGGCAGCCTCTGGAAGGGGGAGGTCTGCCCCACCTTCTTCCACGATGACGCGACAGGTTGTGCAACGCCCCTTGCCGCCACATAGGGCCGCGTGAGGGATGTCATGGGTTCTGGAAATTTCCAGAAGGGTCATACCTTTTTCACCGGTGATGGTGGGGCCGTGGCGGTAGGTGATGCGAACGGAACGCCGTCGCCGCAGGATCTTTTTGACGCAATAGGCAAGCGCTGTGAGTGCAAGCAAAGCCATAAAGATCTGGACCAAACGGTTTTCGGTCAAGATCAGGGTCGCAAAGTTCTCTCTGTCGGGCCAATTGAAATCTGCCATCAGTGCGGCTCTTTGGCTTGCGTCCTGAAAGAGCTCATAAATCCTGCGCCCTTCGGTCAACAGGCCCGCCAGGGCGAAGCTGGGTACAAAAACAGCAATCCCGATCATGTAAGGAAGAAAACGTGACCACCAATCGGTGAGGCGGAGCCAGAAGTGCAGGCCCATGCATCCATGGATCCAGACCGCCAGCAAAAGGGCGGATTGCCACCAGACGACAGGGGAGTTCCACATCAGAATGATGACATATGGGTATTCGTCATTCACCTCAAAAACTTGATGGGCCACCGAGGTATGGGCGATATGCGGCAAGAGCTGTAGCGGGATCAGCAGCCCTAGCACGGTTTGAAAGGCCTCACCACGCGGCATGCGCAAACTACGGCGACGTGCCAGCCGCCAGAGCGCGAGGCCGGGGTGCAGCAACAAAGCGCTGATCATCACCAGGGCGCCCAGGGGGGTGCGCGTAATGAGGTGGCGAACGTCCTGCATTGCCTCCATGGCTTCTGGAGAGATCAGGCCAAGGCCTAGGTTGACAAAGTGAAAGAAGGCATAGGTCAGTAAAATCAAGCCACTGACAATTCGACAGCGGGTAATCCAATCCCCAAGCCAGAGCGTGCTTGCCACTCAGGGTCTCCTGTGTTGCGGTTTTCTCTTTCAGTCTGAGGGGTGCTGCGAACTGGGTCAAGAGAGGCCAGAGGACTGGGGCAAGAGAGGTTAGGGGAGGAGAGGCTAGGCTAGGCGGGAGGTTTAGCTCTCCATGCCCCAGCCATCAGGTGCAAACCCGTGTTCAAGAGCGAGCTTGGTCGCTATTTCTTCGCCGATCCAGATGCCCGTAGCAGAGACGGTTTGATCTGCCAGAGTTGCGCGAAGATAGGACGGGTCATCCCCTTCCGCTTCGTAAAACTCGCATTCAAAACCATTCTGGTGCAGCGCTTCGGCCAAGGGGAGCCAATCGGCACCTTCTTGGGTGGGGATGAAAAAGTAATCTACATCCGCCACCTCAGGCAGGCCATGTTTGCCTTGCAGATCGTTATATGCCGCAAGTGTTTCGGCCCTTTGGCTGTCAAAATCATGCGGCATGGATCTTACTCCTGCTCTGCCAGAAAACGCTCTGCGTCCAGCGCGGCCATACAGCCCATGCCCGCAGATGTGACCGCCTGGCGATACTTGTGGTCGGTCAGATCGCCGGCGGCGAAAATGCCGGGAACCGATGTCTCGGTAGAACCGGGTTTTACAGAGACATAGCCGCCGTTGTGCAGCTCAAGGTCGTCTTTAACCAGCTCATTCGCAGGGGCATGACCAATAGCAACAAAAACGCCCTTGCAGGGGATTTCCTTGGTCTCGCCGGTCTGCACGTTTTTGACGACGACGCCCTCAACGCCCAGCGGGTTCTCGGTGCCGACAACTTCCTCCAGCGTGTGGAACCAGAGGGGCTCAATCTTGTCGTTCTTCATCAGGCGGTCGATCAGGATCTTTTCCGCGCGCAGCTCATCGCGGCGGTGGATCAGAGTGACCTTGGAGGCAAAGTTGGTCAGGAACAGGGCTTCCTCAACCGCAGTGTTGCCGCCGCCAATCACAACGATCTCTTGACCCCGGTAGAAAAAGCCATCGCAGGTGGCGCAGGCAGAGACGCCAAAGCCTTTGAACTTCTCTTCGCTTTCCAGGCCCAGCCATTTGGCGCGGGCGCCGGTTGCCAGAATAACCGCATCCGCAGTGTAGGTAGTGCCACTATCACCCTTTGCGGTGAAAGGACGCGCCGAGGTGTCGAGCGAGGTGATGATATCGCCGATGATCTCACAGCCCATCGCCTGGGCGTGTTCCTGCATCTTGATCATCAGATCTGGGCCCTGAACCTCGGTGAAACCGGGGTAGTTCTCCACCTCTGTCGTGGTGGTCAGCTGGCCGCCGGGCTCAATCCCTTGAACCAGGATCGGTTCCAGCATGGCGCGCGAAGCATAGACCCCGGCGGTATAGCCCGCTGGGCCGGAGCCGATGATCAGAACTTTGGTGTGGCGCGTGTCGCTCATCTCTTTTCCCCAATTCGGTAGCCTAGCAGCTGGGCCGCTTTGAAATCTGCATATAGCGATTGGAGGTGGGTACTGAAACCCCTCCTGCGTTCCTGATTTCCACGAGAAGTCACAAGAATTTTCCACTTGATCCCAAGCGGGGCAAAGATTATTGCGCCGCGGTGAAATATTATTGCGTGATTGAGCCTGGGTGCTATAAGAAACGCAATCTGACAGGAGCTTTGCACATGGTCACTACCCGTCTTGATCCGATTGATCGCAAGATACTTTCGGAGCTTCAGGCCGATGGGCGTATGACCAACGTTGAACTGGCAAAGCGTGTCGGGATCTCTGCTCCACCCTGTCTGCGGCGTGTTCGCGCGCTGGAAGAGGCGGGGCTGATTGGGGGCTACCATGCTGAAGTCAACGCCCGCGAGCTAGGTTTTGAGGTTCAGGTCTTTGCCATGGTTGGGCTGGAAAGCCAGGCCGAAGCGGAGCTCTCTGCCTTTGAGGAAAAATGCCGCAGCTGGCCTTTGGTGCGGGAGTGCCACATGCTGAACGGTGAGGTGGACTTCATTTTGAAATGTGTGTCACCTGATCTCAGCACGTTCCAGAGCTTCCTGACCGGCGATCTGCTAACGACCCCGAATGTGGCAAGCGTCAAGACCTCGCTGGTTATCCGGGGTGCCAAGGACGAACCCGGCGTGCCATTTGATGTGCTAGAAGAACGGCTGCAGCGCGAAGCCTGATTGGTCAGCCACCATGCTTTCTACCATTTGATCCTTTGCCGCAGATCCCACTGTGATTTTGCGGTGTGGCTTTGCGGCCTTTGATGTCAGAACTCTAACCGTTCATAGGCGAGAGGACCAAACCCGCTGAGGTTATCTACATGGCTGAACAGGTTTAAGAACAAAGTCTTAATCGCATAGCTGACGAGTTTCAGTGCATCTGGGCCGGGGTGATAGGTTTCGAACTCCAATCCACCGACCTTGATGATTGCATGCTGTGGCAAGCAAATATGGTAGAGATCCACGACCGTAGGCGGTGTGGTTTCAAAAATGCTCATATCGTCCTGAAAAGAGGCTGCCGGGATAAGCAAAGGGCTTCCGTCTGAACGACCGGACCCATTTGAAGGCAGGCGTAAGAGGCGCGCAGAGGGGCCGGCAACCATGCTGGACATGGGTTTTTGCAACCCGAGACTATCCGCCATGAAACTGGTGAGGCGATGCTGACGACCTTTGGAATCCACGCGCGCAGGCATCAGGCTCGTGGTGCCTTTCCAAACCAGGGGCTGCGGCTCTCCAATATCTGTGATCAGCAGATCTCCGGGCAGAAGATCCTCGACGGCAATGGGGCCGGTTGTCGTTTCAACCAATGAGCCACGGGTAAAAGCGCAGAATGCTTCGTCAAAGAGTGGAAGCGCCGGAGCGATATGGCGTGTTTCCGCGATATTGCCATTGGGCAAGAGGCTGCTGACCTCATAGCGGCGCAGTTGTGGCTTGTTGCTATGACGCAGAGCAGCCGGGTCCTGCAGCAGGGCCCGGGTTTCGGCGGCGTTTACCGCTGCTTGTTGCAGCGACGTGGGGATGGTCATCTACTTAGACCTTTCTCGTAACCTGCGCAGCTCATCCGGATCCTGACCGGATTGGCATTGGCGCGATAGGGGCTGGCAGCGGAGTTCTCTCCAGGCCCGAAACTCTTTTGGCTAGCTGTTCTGGCGGCCTTGATCACCTTGCAAAGACACCCTTTCAGCAAACGATGTGAAAACGGATTGCCCAAGCACTCCATGGAACGCTGAAGGCCAAAAGCTAACAAAGGGTCACCGAAACGTGCAGCGGGAACGCAGTGAACCCGTGAAATTCGTAGCTCAGGCACTTTGAACCAGACCCCAGTTTTCGAGCGCCCAGATCTAGGCGCGTTTCAGGGCGAATTCGGTTTCCTGTAGCAATTTGGTTTTGGTGCGGTTTCTCAGCATTGTGCTGCGAGGGGTTCCGCGTGACCAAGGCATAGTCGTTGTCTCTGATTTCGCAGCGGAAATCACCGACTTCAGGAAACGGTTCCGGGCTTTCATCACTCTCTCCTGCCAGTTTGGCGAACTGTTATTGCCATCTTTATCGGCAAGGTTTGCGCCCAGAATATGGCCAAGCAAAGGAATTGGCTGGACCAAAATCAAAAGAGAAATCACACAGCAAAACCGCGACGGGTCAGACCGAATTGAAAAGTAACAACAATTTTAGGAAGGGTGTGAATTTACGGCGATTTCACCCCATCAGGCGAGCCCGCCGCAATCCATTCTCGGCTAGTCGCGGTGTGAGCTAGAGGCGAATGCAGGAAATGAGTCGGCCATAATCGGCTTCGCGGGCATGGGTCGCCCGCCGGTAAGAATAAAATCGCTCCTCATCACTATAGGTGCAATGCTTGATCCACTCTGCACGACCAACGCCAGCAGCTCGTAATTTGTGAAGCCCAAGGGCGGGCAAGTCAAAGAGATATCTATCACCTTCGCCATTGGCAAAGAAACGGGCGAAATCCGGGTCCTGCTGCAAAAAGTCCTCTGCGAAATCGGGACCAACCTCATACGCCTGTTGGGAAATGGAGGGGCCGATCACCGCCACCGTGTTTGAGCGATCCGCACCGAGACCTTCCATGGCTTCCAGCGTTGCCTCCAGAACTCCATCCAATGTGCCGCGCCAGCCCGCATGGGCCGCGCCAACAACGCCTGCCGCCTGGTCCGCAAACAGGACCGGCTGGCAATCCGCGGTCAGAATGGCAAGGGCCAAGCCGGGCGTGCGGGTCACCATCGCATCAGCCTTGGGGCGCGCGCTGCTGGGCCCCGTGATCAACTCGACCTTGGCAGAGTGGATCTGATGTACACCGGTGAGGTCTTGCGCCGTGACGCCCATAGCCTCTGCCACACGGGTTCGGTTGACCGTGACCGCTTCGCTTTGATCAGAGGACCCCATCCCGCAATTCAGGCCATGGAAAATGCCGGAAGAGGCGCCGCCGCGTCGGGTGAAAAATCCGTGACGCGTCGCGCCCAAGAGATCAGAGGTCAGAATTTCCAAGGTCATGACAGCAATCCAGGCGGTGGGGAAAATTGCGCCGGGTAAAGCCCGAGCACTTTGAACAAGTTTCCCATTTCTTCAGGATGCGTCAAGCGCCGATGTGCAGCGATCAAAGTGTCGAGAGCTTCCCCCTGCAAGGCGCGGGACAGTGCCTGTGCACGTTCGGTGATGCCCAGCCGCTCCAAAAAGACCCCTTGTGGTGTTACCCGGCTGTGGGCGCAGCCGGTGGATTTGGTGCTTTGGGCCAGGAATTCAAAATCTACATGCAGCGTCAGATCTGCCTTGCCGGGGTTTTCCAGTGGTGGCGTAGATTTATGCGCGCGCAGGGCCTGCAGGGTATCCCCAAGCGAACGCCAATCGCCATAATCGATGATCAGAGCCGCCCCCCCGAATGTAGAAATCCGATCTGCGATTGGCTCCAAAAGGGTCGCAGCAGGGCTGCACAGCTCAACCAGATCTCCCGGCCGCGTGTCCTCCAGCCGATATGCAAGGGCAGGCTGATCCGTCGCGCTTCCAAGGCCAAAACCCAGTTTCCCCTCTTCCAGCCCAATCAGTCTTTCGCGCCAGCCATCACTATCGCGGACAAACTGGCGCGCGGGCAGGGCGTCAAAAAACTCATTTGCGACAAGGAAAACTGGCAGGTTGGGCAGCTCCATCGGCTCAGCCACCCATGATACATCGTATTCCTCAAGGGCTTTGGCTTGCTCGCGTTGCAACTTTGGAGAGGCCTCAACCAAAAACACCTGCATTGCTTGGTGAAAACCAGTGACCCCAGCGGTGGCGCGCAATAGGTCCCGCATCAGAGTGCCGCGACCTGGCCCCAACTCTACCAGAGCAAAAGGGGAGGGCGCGCCCTGATCCAACCAGCATTGGGCCAGGCAAAGCCCCAGCAGTTCGCCAAACATCTGGCTGATTTCGGGCGCTGTGACAAAGTCCCCGCTTTGGCCAAAGGGATCACGGGTGCTGTAGTAGCCGAATTCGGGGTGGAGCAGGCATTCAGACATATACTCGGCCAGACTGATCGGGCCGTTTTCCTGAATGCGCGCGACAAGTTGTTGTTCCAAAGAGCTCATTCAGCTGTGCCCTGTGTTGGTTTTGCCTTCATGGCAAAGTAGATCCCAAGCGCAATCATCGGCAAGGACAGGATTTGCCCCATGGTGAGGCCATAGTCTCCTACCTGCCAGGCCAGCCCAAGCGGATTGCCGGGCGCGATAAACTGCGCGTCTGGCTGACGCACAAATTCAACGAGGAACCGGGCCAACCCGTAGCCGGCCAGGAAAAGGCCAAGCGTCAGGCCAGGGCGGTGAAAACTCTGTCGCCGCCAGACAATCCACAACAACAAGACCCCCAGCACGAGCCCTTCCATCAGGGCTTCGTAGAGCTGCGAAGGATGGCGGGCGCAAATCTCGCCAAGGGCCTGGCCACAGGCCTGTGCCGCTTGTCCTGGAAAGGCCACCCCCCAGGGCAAATCGGTCGTTCGACCCCAGAGTTCCGCGTTGATGAAATTGGCAAGCCGCCCCAGGAGCAACCCAACAGGAACGGTATAGGCGATCAGATCCGCCAGCTTCAGCTTGTCTATCTTTTGCTGGCGCGCAAAGAGCCAAGAGGCAATAATGACGCCGAGAAGGCCGCCGTGAAACGCCATGCCCCCCTGCCAGATCCGCAGGATCTCACTGGGGTTCGCAAGGTAGTAGCCCGGTTGATAAAAGAGAACAAAACCCAGCCGTCCCCCCAGAATGACGCCCAGAATGATCCATGTCAGCAGGTCTTCCAACTGTGCCGCTTGCATCGGGGCCTTGCCACCGGGCCAGAGATGCGTGGATTTCAACGCAGTTGCGGCAAGGCGCCAAGCCAGGATAATCCCGAAGATATAGGCCAGGGCATACCAGCGCAGCGCAAACTCCATACCAAAAAGGGAAATCGAGAATATCTCGGGTGAAAGTTCGGGGAAAGGGATCATTGCCTGCATGTGCGTCTGAATGCCTCTGCTCAGGATGGGAAGTCAACGGCTTGTCCGCGACCGCTTTGCGCCCCATATAGGGGGTAACCCTGATACGGAGAAGACAATGCAGACCCGCAACAAGATTATGGATGATATTTCTCAGCTGATGACCAATGCGATGGGCGTGGCCCAGGGCGCAAAGGACGAAGCTGAGACCGCCATGAAGAGCCTTTTGGATCGTTGGTTGGCGGATCGTGATTTCGTAACCCGCGAAGAATTTGATGCGGTGCGCGCCATGGCGCAAAAAGCACGGGAAGAAAACGAAGCGCTAAAAGCGCGTTTGGATGCTCTGGAAGACGCCCCAAAGGGCTGAGTGCGACTGCGCTGACCTTTCTCCTTTCTTAGCGTTAGGTTCCCCGTGGCGGAAACACAGGTTTCCGCCCGCGCCCTTTGGTGGGAACCCCTAGCGCAACAGCATGACATCTAGCGGTGTTATCGCCAGATCGGGTCGTTAAAACTTCAGGAATGCTGGCACATAGGGTGCAAATTCTGCAGCCGACATATTGCGGCAATGTACCTTTCATCCACAACTTATTGAAGATATCCCCAAATAAAGGGTTGCCAGACCCTCGCTCTCGCCCCACCATATCTAGTATGAACTTGGGTGATACCCTCGGTTCATAGACCAGAAAACTAGTTGTTGCGGCCCACGGGCCTGGACCACTAGATAAAAAAGAGAGGTGAGATATGGCCCTTTCCGAGCACCTTCTGGACGAAGAATCCCATCCCATAGATATTGTCGAAACGCTGGCCGCCAATCACGACTGGGACTTTGACCGTATTGGGGATGACCAGATCGCCATGGCCGTCGAAGGCCAGTGGCGGACCTATTCCCTGACCTTGGCCTGGTCAGGATTTGAAGAAACGCTGCGGTTGGTCTGCAGCTATGAGATGGAACCGCCGCAGGATCAGCTTGGCCAGCTTTACGAGTTGATCAATCTTATGAATGATCAATGCTGGAGTGGCAGTTTCACCTATTGGGAAGAGCATCGCCTGATGCTGTTTCGCTATGGTTTGCTGCTGTCAGGCGGGCAGGTTGCCAGCCCGCATCAGATTGATGCGATGATTCAGGCGGCGGTCACCAGTTGTGAACGCTACTACCCGGCAATCCAGTTGACCACCTGGGCAAAGCAATCCCCACAGCAAGCAATGCAGGTTGCTATTGCGGAGGCCTATGGCCGCGCCTAAACCTATGCATCGGAGTTAACGGCTGCAGGGGAGGCTGACCCGATGGATTTGAGCGCAATAGAAGCGCGTGGCTTGGTATTGTTGGGCTGCGGAAAGATGGGATCGGCGATGCTTGCCGGTTGGCTGGAAGGCGGCTTGCCCGCATCTTCCGTCTGGGTTCTGGACCCGCATCCTTCGGATTGGTTGCAGGCAACCGGTGTGAACATCAATCAGGATCTGCCAGCTGAACCGGCCATTGTTCTGATCGCTGTTAAGCCGCAGATGATGGGGGCTGCTCTGCCCAGCCTTCAGGCTTTGGGCAACGGTAGAACGCTGTTTGTATCTGTTGCTGCCGGGACCTCGATCGGAACCTTTGAAGAGATTCTGGGCCGTGAGACGCCGATTGTGCGCGCGATGCCGAATACACCTGCAGCAATCGGTCAGGGAATCACCGCACTGATCGGGAACGATAAGACGGCCGAAGCAGACATCTCCCTTGCGCAATCGCTGCTCTCGGCAGTGGGTCAAACCGTCAGGCTGGAGAGCGAAAGCCAGATGGATGCGGTCACCGGGGTGAGTGGCTCTGGGCCTGCCTATGTCTTCCACCTGATCGAGACCCTGGCCGCAGCCGGAGAAGCGCAGGGTCTGCCTGCGGCACTCGCCATGCAACTGGCCAAGGCAACGGTGGCTGGCGCAGGCGCACTGGCGGAAGCCGCAGAGGAAGATCCCAGCCAGCTGCGTGTCAATGTGACAAGCCCCAATGGGACGACGCAGGCCGCACTGGAAGTCCTGATGGATCAAAACGGTGGCTTCCCGGATCTGCTCAACCGGGCCGTTGCAGCGGCGACCGAACGCTCAAAGGAGCTGGCTCGTGGTTGAAATTAACTTCGACGATTTCATGAAAGTCGACATTCGGGTCGGCAAAGTCGTCCGCGCTGAACCTTACCCGGAAGCGCGCAAGCCCGCGATCAAGATGTGGATCGATTTTGGGCCAGAGATTGGAGAAAAGAAAACCTCCGCTCAGGTTACCGCGCATTACACCCCGGAATCCTTGCTGGGTAAGCAGGTCCTGGCGGTGGTGAATTTCCCAGCCCGTCAGATTGGTAAATTCATGTCCGAAGTTCTGGTGCTTGGATTGCCCGATGCGGATGGGGAAATTCGCTTGATTGGACCTGATGGTCCCGTGCCTCTTGGCGGAAGGATGCATTGACGATGAAGATCCTGATTACCCGCCCCATGACACCAGCGGTGGAAGAGCGTGCGCGGAAAGAACTCCAAGCGGAAATTCGAAGTGAGACTTCCGTGCTGAGTGAGCAGGAAATACTCGATGCGCTGCGCCAGTATGACGTGGTTGTCCCAACTCTGGGGGATATGTTCAGCGCAGATATCTTTGCGCAAGTGGGCGATATAAGATGCCGCTTGCTGGCGAATTTTGGCGTTGGCTTTAATCACATCGATGTTGCGGCAGCTGAAGCCGCAGGACTTCAGGTGAGCAACACGCCGGGGGCAGTGACGGATGCGACCGCTGACATCGCACTGACCCTGATTTTGATGTCCGCACGCCGTGCCGGAGAGGGCGAACGCCTGGTTCGTTCAGGATCCTGGCAGGGGTGGCACCCAACTCAGATGCTGGGGCTGCATGCAACGGGCAAGAAGCTGGGAGTACTGGGCTTTGGTCGCATCGGGCAGGCTATCGCCCATCGCTGCCACTTTGGCTTTGGCATGGAGGTGTTCTACACCGCCCGTAGTGACAAAGAGGTTGGGTTTCCAGCCAAACGTATGCCGGATCTGAACACCATGGCGCAGGAGGTGGATTTCCTGGTGGTTGCCGTTCCCGGCGGCGCTGAAACCCGCCATCTGGTGAATGCAGAGGTCCTGGCGGCGATGAAGCCCACGGCGCATCTGATCAATATCGCCCGTGGTGAGGTGGTTGAGCAGAAGGCTTTGATCTCGGCACTGCAATCGGGCGCGTTGGCTGGCGCCGGTTTGGATGTCTATGAGTTTGAGCCAGATGTGCCGCAGGAGCTGATTGACCTGGAAAATGTGACACTGCTGCCGCATCTGGGAACCGCCACCGACGAGGTGCGCAGTGACATGGGGCATATGGCTCTGGACAATGTTGCAGCCTTCCTGGCCGGGCGGGAATTGCCCAATCGAGTTTAACTCTATCTCGCTTGAATAGGCGCCTGCTTTGGCAAGGCTAGCCCTGTCAAAGGGGAGACCTCAGGGGTCTCCCACAGCTTCTCGCCAATGACGGCGGCACAGGGAGACGTAGCTTTCATTGCCGCCGATCTGAACCTGGTCACCCTTGGTGATGGCACGACCGCTGTCGTCCTGACGGATAACCATAGTGGCCTTCTTTCCACAGTGGCAAATGGTGCGCACTTCACGCATCTCATCCGCGAGGGCCAGCAGTGTTGCGGAGCCGGGGAAAAGATTCCCCTGAAAATCCACCCGCAGACCATAGCAAAGCACTGGCACTTTCAGATCGTCGACCACTCGGGCCAATTGCCAGACCTGATCCGGCGTCAAAAACTGCGCCTCATCCACAAAAATCGCTGCCACCGCACCCAACTCGAGGCGCTGTTTGATCTTTGCAGACAGATCTTCTGTGGGAGTAAAGGTGTCAGCAGCTTCGCTGATCCCAATTCGAGAGGCGATTCGACCCTCTCCGGCGCGGGTATCTATCTGCGCCGTGAGCAGATAGGTATTCATGTCGTTTTCCCGGTAGTTATGCGAGGCCTGCAGTAGAACTGCGGACTTACCGGCATTCATGGTCGAGTAGTTGAAGTAGAGCTTTGCCATGCCCTTCCTTTAACGCGCACAGAGGTTGGTGAAAACAGGATAGTCGCCGTCGCGGATGCAGCTGTTTAGGGCAAGACACCCGCCCTCGAATTGGCAAGGTTTTATGTGTCGAAGGTCAATAAAATACACCCTTCCCAGCCCTCGCCAAGTGGCGAACCCAGTAATGCGCCCGGGTGCTGGGAAGGGCTTTGCTGGAAACAATCACCTAGTAACTTTACGGGAAAACAACCCGCATCGAAGAAAAGCACACTCACCAGCTCACTTCGAAGAACACCCGAAAGCGATAGAATACAGCCTCCGATACTCGCTATGTCCCCAAAACCCTTAGGGATGGTTTAATAATAACATTTGCTTTACAACGTACTTATGGGAAATTAACCGCTGACTTCCCCTTATTGGCGTCTGAGATCGGGTGAATTTGAATGGCAGAGATTGGGACTTATCTGAAGAAGCATACCGAGGCCTTGGTAAAAGATGTGGGGATCGAAGCCGCGTGCCAGATCACCGGGAAATCCAAAGCCACATTGGGGCGGTATTATTCGGACAATGCCGAGCATACTGATCGCTTCATGCCCGTTGATGCGGTTGCCAAATTGGAAGAGGCAGCTTCCTTTCCGCATGTGACATCCGCTTTGGCAGACCTAAAGAATATTACTCTGTCCTACGGGGTGAAGCCGCAGGATGATGCTGCGGAGAGTTCGGTGGACCGCAATGGCGGTGTAAATGCGGATGTCATCGCGCTGAGCCAACGCTTTGCGATGCTAATGAGCGAGTATCAGACCGCCATTGAGGATGGGATCATCACCGTCAACGAAGCCAAGCGTCTTTTGCGTGAAACCGTTTTGTTGCAACAGGTACTTCTCGATATGAAGCTTCATCTGGAAGAAGAAAGCGCCTGAGCGAATGAAGCTGGAAGACCTGCCGCAGATTCAGGCACAAGAATTCTCTCCTATCGACATCGAGATGCTGGCCGGCCCGGAGGATCCCAGACATCCTCCGCGGATCCTCCTTCTGTACGGTAGCCTGCGAGAAGTTAGCTATTCCCGCAAAGTAGCAGAGGAATCTGCCCGCATTCTTGAAGTCCTGGGCTGTGAGACCCGCATTTTCGACCCCGAAGGGTTGCCATTGCCAGATGCCAAGGACGCAGAGAAGCACCCCAAGGTGCAAGAGTTGCGCGATTTGGCCGTCTGGTCGGAAGGCATGGTGTGGTCCAGCCCTGAACGTCATGGGGCGATGACCGGTATCATGAATTTGCAGATTGATTGGCTGCCCCTATCCTTGAAGGGCGGCATTCGTACCACCCAGGGCAAAACACTGGCCGTATTGCAGGTCTCGGGCGGGTCGCAAAGCTTTAACGCGGTGAACCAGATGCGCATTCTGGGGCGTTGGATGCGGATGGTAACCATCCCGAACCAAAGCTCTATCGCCAAGGCTTGGCTTGAGTTTGAACAGGGGGAGCGTCTCCCGGATGGGCCATTCTACCGCCGCGTGGTGGATGTCATGGAAGAGCTGGTGAAATTCACCTGGCTGGTGCGCGGTCGCAAAGACTACCTGGTTGATCGCTACTCTGAGAGGGTCGAAAACGCCGAAGCTGTGCATGCGCGGGTTTCAAAGAAGTAGTTTTGTCTGCCTGTGTCAGGCAAACAGCTACACTTTTCCTGTGTTTGGATCCCGACAGGCAGGTCAGGCCGGGGGCGCAGATTGCGCCCCTAGGTACTAGCGTTTGCGCAGAATGACCGAACCAACGGAATAGCCTGCCCCAAAAGAACAGATCAAACCCAGATCTCCGGATGCCAGATCATCTGAGTATTTTGAAAAGGCAATGATGGATCCTGCCGAAGAAGTATTTGCGTAGTCCTGCAAGATATTGGGCTGCTCTTGCGGCTCGGGTGTCCGCCCCAAAACTTTCTTGCCGATGAAATCGTTCATGGTCTTATTGGCCTGATGCAGCCATAGGCGCTTCATATCGCCGCTTTCAATCTTCTCGTCAGCCATGTGGTTGGCGATATGCTGGCTCACTAGTGGCAAAACCTCTTTGAAAACCTTGCGCCCATTCTGCATGAATTGCATGTCGCGCCGATCTTGGACACCATCCGGTCGGGAACGGCGGAGATAGCCATTGTTGTTGCGGATGTTGTTGGAAAATTCGGTCGCGCAGCGGGTGGAGAGGACCTCAAAACAAGGTCCTGTTGCATCCTCCGCCCGTTCAAGCAGGGTGGCCGTCGCCACATCGCCAAAGATGAAATGGCAATCCCGGTCGCGCCACTCCAGATGACCGGAGCAGATTTCGGGGTTTACCACCAAAGCAGACCGGATAGAGCCCGCGCGGATCATATCAGCTGCGGCCTGGATGCCAAAGGTGGCGGAGGAGCAGGCCACATTCATGTCAAAGGCAAAACCCTTTATGTCCAAGAGCTTCTGGATCTCGATCGCGACGGCGGGGTAGGCGCGTTCCAAATTCGAGGCGGCGCATATCACGGCATCGACATCCGCTGCGGTCTTCCCAGCCTGTTCCAAGGCCTTCTTGGCGGCATCCAGTGCCATCTCTGCCATGATGCCAGGCTCATCATCTGAGCGCTGACGCAACAGCGGGTGCATCACTTCGGGGTCCAGAACGCCCTGTTTGTCCATGACATAGCGTTGCAAGATGCCAGAGGCTTTGTAGATGAACTCTTCAGAGGAATGCTCAAGAGGGGTGAACTCACCAGCGGCGATTGCATCGGCCTGTTCAGCATTGATCTTATCGGCATAGGCGTTGAAAGCCTTGACCAGCTCGGCATTGGTGATGACCTCTGAGGGAGTAAAAACACCGGTGCCGGTGATGGCTACTGTAAACATGATCTGGATCCTGGCGGTTTGCGAGCGCAGTAATGTGAAGCCTTTGCTGCCTGAAGGTCAAGATTTCCAGGAGGTTTCCGTAGCGGGAAGCCAACTGTGAACTTCATCACAGGAAAGTTTCTTTGCGTGAAGTATAGCAAAGAGAATCAACAAAGCGATTCCGAACCTATGTCGTCACCCAGTTCAAAATCTCCTCCTCAAGATGCCTCAGCGATCCACGGTGTTTTGGCGCTTTCCAGCTATCTCGAAGAGGCCATTGCCGAGCTGGGAAACAGCGAGGGAGTTGGGCGGGTAGAATGCCTGCTGCTTTTGCGGCTGAACAGCCCGCGCAGGATGGGAGAGCTGGCACAGGTCCTACGTTTAGTACCCTCAGCGGTCACTGCAGCGGCAGACAGGCTAGAGAAGCGGATCTTGTTGAAACGCCTGCAAGATCCGAAAGACCGGCGCGCTTTCCTTCTGTGTTTAACGTCACAGGGAGAACAATACAGAGCGAAAATCCTGAACAACTGTTGCGGAATTCTGCAAAGGGTCCCAGGCTTGACGCAAAAGGAAAGACAGAGGCTGCTAGAGCTTTCTGCGAAAATTGATGGAACAGAACAGGCGGTATGCACGGCCGACCGACCCGGTAAGGAGAACTAAAAATGGAATTTAAGCAGAACAGGCAGCTAGCTCCGCTCCCCGCCCTTGCTTTTGCACTGGCGATGCTCCCGCTTTTGGCCCTTCCGGGCAATGCCGAAGAGCCATTGAAACCAGTGAAGCTGCTCAGCACCTCTTCTGGTTCCATCATGCTAGAGCGCCAGTTCTTTGGGCAGGTTGCGGCAAAACAAACGGTGGATTTGGCCTTTCAGGTAAATGGGCAAATTCTAAAGTTCCCTGTGACTGAAGGCTTCATCGTTCCTGAAGGGCAGCTGATCGCAGAGCTGGATCTGGAACCCTTCGAGCTGAACCTGGAGCAGGCACGCTTGCAAAAAGAACAGGCAGATCGCACGGTTGCCCGTCTCGAAAAACTGGAAGGCACGGTCAGTCAAGTCTCCATCGAAGATGCAGAGACCCAATCAGGCCTTACCGGTGTGGCCCTGCGCAATGCAGAATATGAGCTCAAACATGCCAGTCTCTATGCGCCGTTCGACGCCCTGGTCTCCGCCCGCAAGGTGGAGAATTTCACCACCGTTTCTGCCGGATCCCCGATTGTGCGGCTTCACGACATGTCAGAGCTTCATATCGAAGTAGACGTGCCAGAGGTTCTGTTTCAACGCGCCAGTCGCGGTGCAGAAGCCTCGTTGACAGCGCATTTTCCTGGCAGCGCCGAGGCCTACCCTTTGCAAATCCTGGAATTCGATGCCGAGGCAAGCACTGTTGGTCAGACTTTTCGCGTGACATTCAAACTTGACCCCCCTGAGGATCGGGAGGTTCTGCCGGGCGCCTCGGCGACGGTGCGGGTCAAGGTCGATACCGGTGAGGCGATCATTCGGGTCCCTTCCACTGCGATCGTTGCATCTGCGACGGGTGAAACCGGTGTCATGGTCTTTTCCCCAGCTGGTGCAGAGGAAGGTGAGGTGACCTGGACTGCGGTTGAACTACAGGCCACTCAGAATGGAGATTTCTCGATCACCTCCGGCCTGAAGGGCGGTGAGGAAGTGGTTCTGACCGGTGGCAATGCCTTGCAAGATGGTCAGAAAGTTCGCCGCTTCTCTGGCTTTGCGAATTAAGGGAGGCGAGCATGGATATTGCACGCGCTTCTATTAATCGGCCGCTTTATACATGGATCATCATGCTGGCGGCCCTTCTGGGTGGTATCTGGGGGTTCTTCAATCTTGGACGCCTCGAAGATCCGGCCTTTACCATTAAACAGGCGGTGGTTGTTACCCATTACCCCGGCGCCAGCGCAGAACAGGTGGCGCGCGAGGTCTCGGAGCCGCTGGAATCTGCGATCCAAAAAATGGGTGAGGTGAAGAAGATCACCTCTATCAACCGTCCAGGGCAGTCACAGATCGATGTCGAGATGCACGATATCTATGACGGGACAGAACTGCCCGCCATCTGGACGGATCTGCGCGCAAAGGTCAGTGATGCCGCTCGCAGCCTGCCTGATGGGGTTGCTCAGCCCTTTGTGAACGACAGTTTTGGCGATGTGTTTGGCCTGTTTTACGCGGTGACGGCCGAAGGCTACTCGGACGCAGAAAAGCACGAGCTGGCGACCTTCCTGCGCCGTGAGCTTCTGGCAGTTGATGGCGTTGCCGATGTCTCAATCGCCGGCCTGCCGAATGAGGCGGTCTTTGTTGAACCCGATATGGCGATTTCGGTAAACCAGGGCATTTCGATCGCCGCGATTTCGAACTCCATTGCAACATCGAACTCTGTGCGCTCCGCTGGTCTGCTGGACAGTGGCAAGGCTGAGACGCGGATGAATGTGCCAGAGGGATCTGATACGGTTTCGGAAATCGCAGGCCTTTCGATTGGCACCCAGGGCGAAGTGATCAATGTGATCGATATGGCCAAGGTCTATCGGGGACGGCAGGCCAACCCCAGCCTTATCGTGCGCTACGATGGGGTGGAGGCCTTTACCTTGGGGGTTGCGGGCCTCGCGACAGAAAACATCGTTGACGTGGGCAAGCGCGTTGATCAACGGCTGAACGAGCTGGATCAGCAAATTCCCTATGGTGTCGAGCTGAAGCCGATTTACCAACAGCATGTTGTTGTTGAGCAGGCGTCAAACGATTTTCTTCTGAACCTTGCTACCTCCGTCGCCATCGTGGTCACAGTGCTGGCCCTGTTCATGGGCTGGCGAGCGGCAATTGTTGTCGGAACCACGCTTTTGCTCACCGTGGTTGGCACGCTTTTGTTCATGAACCTCTTCTCAATCGAGATGGAGCGGATCTCTCTCGGCGCTCTTATCATTGCGATGGGGATGCTGGTGGACAATGCCATTGTGGTTGCCGAAGGCATGCAGATCGCGATGCAACGTGGCAAGACATCTCGTGAGGCCGCGCATGAGGCTGCCGCCAAGACACAGATCCCGCTTTTGGGGGCGACCTTGATTGGTATCATGGCCTTTGCGGGTATTGGTCTCAGTCCCGACTCGGCTGGTGAGTTCATGTTCTCCCTATTTGCGGTCATAGCCATTTCCCTGCTGCTGAGCTGGCTGCTGGCGCTGACGGCAACGCCTTTGCTGGGGCACTACTTCTTTAAGCAAGGAGAGGCAGGCGCTTCGGAAAGCTACAGCGGTTTTCTGTTCCGTGCCTATGGTTCTGTCCTGCGTCTCTCGCTGAAACTGCGCTGGTTGGTTGTCGCTGGGCTAATTGGCCTGACAGCAGTCTGTTTGGTTGCCTTTGGCACGGTAAAGCAGCAGTTCTTCCCGGACAGCAACACGCCGCTTTTCTTTGTGCACTACAAGCTGCCGCAGGGGACAACCATCGAAAACACCTCTGCGCAGATGGAGCTGATTGAAGGATGGCTGGCCGAACAAGAAGATGTCATCTCGGTCGCGAGTTTTGTCGGTCAGGGAGCTACCCGCTTTATGCTGACCTATGAGTCGGAAAAAGCAAACCCGAGCTATGGTCATCTGATTGTTCGCGCCAAGGACCTGTATGCTATCCCTGCACTGCAGGAAGGGCTGGAGGCCTTTGCCTATGAAAACCTCCCCGAAGGTGAGTTCCGGAGCAAGCGATTGGTCTTTGGTCCCGGTGGTGGCGACCCGATCCAGGCGCGTTTCTCTGGTCCGGATCCACAGGTGCTGCGTCAATTGGGAGAGGAGGCCCAGCGTCTTCTGGTTGCAGCCTCCCCCAATATCCTGAGCCCGCGCCATGACTGGCGTGAACAGGAAGTGACCCTGACACCGATCTATGCAACGGACCGCGCGCAGACGGCGGGGATCGCCCGCGAGGACATCGCCGATACCTTGCAATTCTCAACTGATGGGTTGCAGGCAGGCGTCTTCCGCGAGCGTGAGAGGTTGATCCCGATTATCCTGCGTCGCGCTCCTGAGGAAGAGTACAATATCATGGATCAGGTGGTTTATTCGGCAGCTGCCGAAGGCTTTCTGCCCCTTGAGCAGATGATCGATGGCATTGATGTGCGTCTCGAAGATACTCTGGTGCATCGCCGTGACCGGGTACCGACGCTGACCGTTGGTGCAGATATCCCAACTAGTATGACTGCCGCCTCTGTCTTCTCAGAGGTTCAGGAGACGCTGGAAGCGATGGAATTGCCAGCCGGTTACACCATGGAATGGGGCGGTGATCACGAAAGCTCTGGCGATGCCAATGCCAGCCTTGGCAAACAGCTGCCGGTGACCATCCTGATCATGGTGCTGATCTCGGTCTTCCTGTTCAATGCCATCCGCCAGCCGGTGATCATCTGGCTTTTGGTGCCGATGTCGGTGAACGGCGTTGCAATGGGCCTCTTGGGAACCGGACTGCCTTTCACCTTCACCGCTCTTCTGGGTCTGCTCAGCCTTTCGGGGATGCTGACCAAGAATGGCATCGTCCTGGTGGAAGAGATCGATCTGGTCCGCGAAAGCGGCAAACCGCTGCGCGAAGCCATCGTGGAGGCCTCGGTCTCGCGGCTGCGCCCGGTTATGCTGGCGGCGATAACCACCATTCTGGGTATGATCCCGCTCTTGTGGGATGCCTTCTTTGTCTCCATGGCGGTGACCATCATGGGCGGGTTGGCCTTTGCCACCGTGCTGACCCTGGTGGCCGCGCCGGTCTTCTATCTGATCTTCTTTAGTCGCGACGAGAAGCAGGAGCTGAAGGCGGTCCTAGCCGCGGCCTGAAAAGCCTAAGAAAACCCGCCGCGTTAGCGGCGGGCGCCTGTCCGCCCACAGGTCAAACCGAAGGCTTGCCTACGGCAAAGGGCAGGTGAATTTCACATCCCAACTAGGCGTTTGCAAGCAGAGTGCTGGAACCGATCAGAACCGGTTCCGGCTTCGATGGATGGAAGAATCTCCGTTTCGCAAAGCCGATCGCGCGTGATTCAACCAAGTTGCGCCAAAGCTCGTTTGACCAGCTTTTGACATCTTTGGGATAAATGCTTGGCTACGCAGTCTTGATCCAGTGCGCGACGACGAAGGAACAGGGCAAAAGCATGAGCACGCGATTGTTGACTCATGTAACCTGTCCAGCCAGCATCGTCTGCCCCTTGGAGCTGAAATATCCCGAACCCAGCAATTATACAGCCCAGATCCGTTGCCAATTCATGAGCCCCCGCGCCGCCAGGCACTTCGTCTTCCATACCAGACAATCGAGCATGCATCACTTCATGGGCAAGAACATTGATGAATTGGAGCGGGCTCTTTAGCAATTCGGGGTCGTACCGGATCACTGAAGTTGATCCTCCCCCACTGAAGTGATCCGCCCGTATAGTTAGGAAACGGAGGATCAGATATGGGAATCAAGCGACACAAGCCCGAAGAGATTGTCACGAAGTTACGGCAGGTTGAGGTGCTTTGCGGCCAAGGGATGCCGCGCGTAGACGCCATTCGACAGGTGCAGATTACAGAACAAACCTTCTATCGCTGGCGCAAGCAATATGGCGGTATGGGAACCGACCAACTGAAGGAACTAAAGCGACTTCAGAAGGAGAATGACCGGCTGCGTTGGGCAGTTTCTGATCTGACATTGGACAAGCTCATTCTGTCGGAAGCTGCACGGGGAAACTTCTGAGCCCCTCGCGCCGCCGTAACTGCATTGATCATGTGCGACGCCAGTTCCACGTCTCAGAGCGTCGCGCCTGCCGTGTTCTGGGACAGCACCGTTCCACACAGAGGCGGGTGCCTGTTGGACGTGCTGACGAAGACCGGTTGGTGTCTGACATGATCGAACTGACACGCCAATATGGTCGATACGGTTACCGTCGGATAGCGGCTCTTCTGAGAGACGCCGGCTGGCAAATCAACGACAAACGTGTTGAGCGCCTATGGCGGCGTGAGGGGCTGAAAGTTCCAATGAAACAACCGAAGAAAGGACGGCTCTGGCTGAACGACGGGTCGTGTGTTCGACTCCGGCCCGAATATCGTGACCATGTCTGGTCCTATGACTTCGTGCACCATCGAACGGATGACGGGAAAGCGTTCCGGACACTGAACATTCTGGATGAACACAGCCGGGAATGCCTGGCGATCCGGGTGAAGAGGCGCTTGAACTCGGCAGAAGTTATTGACGCGCTGACAGATCTTTTCATCCTGCGTGGCGTTCCTGCTTTCATCAGATCAGATAATGGCCCAGAGTTCATTGCTCAGGCCGTTCGAGATTGGATCGCAGCGGTCGGTGCCCAAACGGCCTACATTGAACCAGGATCACCTTGGGAGAACGGATACTGTGAAAGCTTCAACGCGCGCTTCAGAGACGAGCTGCTGAATGGAGAGGTATTTTACAGCCTGCGTGAAGCCCAGATCCTGATTGAACAATGGAGAAATCACTACAACACAAAACGGCCGCATAGTGCTCTGGGCTATCGCCCACCGGCTCCGGAAGCCATCGTTCCGGTGGAAACCAGGCCGATCATGCACTAACACTCACACTGGACCACTTCGATGGGGCTGTTCAATTTGTTCTCAAAAACCAATGGGTCGTGTGTAAATTCGACCGGAAACCTGGAGCCCCTACGAAAAAGACCGGCCAATGGCCGGTCTTTCGGTTTCATTTCATGGGGCTGGGTATCACCCCTGCAAGCTCTTTACCTCGACTTCACCCTCGGCCTGGGCCTTGATGGCGCGGGCAGCAGCGTTAGAGGCTGCGGCGGTGGTGAAATAAGGGATCTTGCCGTAAAGGGCGACCGAGCGCATGTCTTTGCTATCCTCAACCGCCTGAGCACCCTCAGTGGTGTTCATCAAGAGCTGCACATGGCCGTCCTTCAACAGGTCGATCACATGGGGGCGACCCTCATAGACCTTGTTGACCTGCTCACAGGGCACACCGTGGCCATCCAGCCAGCTCTGGGTGCCGCGGGTGGCCACCAGGGTAAAGCCCTGCTCCACCAGAACCTGTGCCGCTTCCAGCATGAGTGCGTTCTTGTCCGCATCCTTGATCGAGATAAAGGCACGGCCTTCGCGGGGCAGCACCATGCCCGCACCCATTTGCGCCTTGAGGAAGGCACCGGCAAAGCTGCGGTCCCAGCCCATGACCTCACCGGTGGAGCGCATCTCGGGCCCCAGGATGGTATCGACGCCGGGGAAGCGGGCGAAGGGCATCACCGCTTCTTTCACCGAGAACCAAGGCATATTGGGATCCGCCAGGGTCATCGGATCTGCCATCGGGGTATCCACGTCATAGCCCGCATCGGGCTCGTAAGGCGGGCGCTCAGGGAAGGCAGAGAGTTTCTCACCGGCCATGACGCGGGCGGCGATGGAGGCGATGGCGCTGTCGGTGGCCTTGGCCACAAAAGGAACCGTACGGCTGGCGCGCGGGTTCACCTCAATGAGGAAGATCACCCCGTCTTTGATGGCGAACTGGATGTTCATCAGACCCACAACGTTCAGCGCTTTGGCCAGCGCATGGGTCTGCGCCTTCACCTCTTCGAGAACCTCATCAGAAAGAGAGTAGGGTGGAAGCGAACAGGCGCTGTCACCGGAGTGCACGCCAGCCTCTTCGATGTGCTGCATGATGCCTGCCACATGCACCTGGTCGCCATCGCAGATCGCATCAACGTCCAGTTCGACAGCACCCGACAGGTAGCTATCGAGGAGAACCGGGCTATCGCCTGAGACAACGACAGCCTCGGCGATATAGCGTTTCAGCTGGTCCATGTCGCGCACGATTTCCATCGCCCGACCACCCAGAACGTAGGAGGGGCGAATGACCAGTGGGAAGCCGATTTCCTCTGCAATCGCAAGGGCTTCCTCATCGGTGGAGGCGATGCCGTTATGGGGCTGCTTCAGGCCCAGATTGTTCACCAACTCCTGGAAACGTTCGCGGTCTTCGGCCAGGTCGATGGCGTCGGGCGAGGTGCCGAGGATCGGGATGCCGTGCTCTTCCAGCGAATTGGCCAGTTTCAGCGGGGTCTGTCCGCCGAACTGGACGATGACGCCGTGCAAGGTGCCGTTCTCCTGCTCGGTGCGCAGGATCTCCATCACATGCTCAAAGGTGAGCGGTTCAAAATACAAACGATCCGAAGTGTCATAGTCGGTCGACACGGTCTCGGGGTTGCAGTTGATCATGATGGTCTCATAGCCCGCATCGGTCAGCGCGTAGCAGGCGTGGCAGCAGCAGTAATCAAACTCGATACCCTGGCCAATGCGGTTTGGACCACCGCCAAGGATTACCACCTTCTTGCGATCCGATGGGCGCGCTTCGCATTCCGCCTCACCCATCATCGGGGCCTCATAGGTGGAGTACATATAGGGGGTCTGCGCTTCGAATTCGGCCGCACAGGTGTCGATCCGCTTGAAAACCGCGGTCACACCCTTGGCGATACGCGCCTCGCGCACCTGCGCTTCGCTTCTGCTCGCAAGGTTCGCCAGGCGGGCATCGGTGAAGCCAAGCATCTTAAGCGCGCGCAGCTCTTTTTCGCCCTGTGGCAGGCCGTTTGCACGGACATCCTGCTCGGCTTCGATGATTTCGCGGATCCGGTCCAGGAACCAGGGGTCGAATTTGGTGACCGTAAAGATTTCATCATTGCTGAGGCCGTGGCGCATGGCCTGGGCGATAGTGCGCAGCCGGTCCGGCGTCTGTTGGCTGATCGCTTTGATCACTGCAGCCTTGTCGTCTGCGATGTCCCAAGTGCCGACCGCGAGGCCGGGAATTTCAATTTCGTCAAAGCCGGTAAGGCCCGATTCCATTGATGCCAGTGCTTTTTGCATCGACTCGTGGATGGTGCGGCCAATCGACATGGCCTCGCCCACGGATTTCATCGCGGTAGTGAGATAGGGCTCGGAGCCGGGGAATTTCTCAAAGGCGAATTTTGGGATTTTGGTGACAACATAGTCGATGCTGGGCTCAAAGGACGCGGGCGTCACCTTGGTGATGTCATTATCCAGCTCATCCAGGGTGTATCCGACCGCCAGTTTGGCGGCGATCTTGGCAATCGGGAAGCCGGTTGCCTTGGAAGCCAGCGCCGAAGAGCGGCTGACGCGGGGGTTCATTTCAATGACCACCATGCGGCCGTCATCCGGATTCACGGCCCATTGCACGTTGGAGCCGCCGGTTTCCACGCCGATCTCACGCAACACGTTGATCGAATGGGTCCGCATGATCTGGTATTCTTTGTCGGTCAGCGTCAGGGCAGGGGCCACGGTGATCGAATCACCTGTGTGCACGCCCATCGGATCGATGTTCTCGATCGAGCAGACGATGATGGCGTTGTCGGCTTTGTCGCGCACAACCTCCATCTCATATTCTTTCCAGCCCAGAAGGCTCTCATCCACCAGGATCTGGTTCACCGGAGAGGCATCCATGCCGGTGCGGCAGAAGTGCTCATAGTCTTCCCGGTTATAGGCCACACCACCGCCGGTGCCGCCCATGGTGAAGGCGGGGCGGATGATTGCAGGAAGGCCGATGTCCTCAAGGGCTTCCAGCGCGATGCGCACGCCTTCGGTCAGGTCGGCAGAGCCATCCTCATTCTTGGGGGCGGTAACAATGGTGGCGCGTGGGTTTTCGATACCCAGACGGTCCATCGCGTCGCGGAACAGCTTGCGATCTTCAGCCATTTCAATGGCATCGCGGGTGGCGCCGATCATTTCGACGTCGAATTTCTCCAGCACGCCCATCTCTTCTAGCGCCAGAGAGGTGTTCAATCCCGTTTGCCCGCCCATGGTTGGCAGCAGCGCATCGGGGCGTTCCTTTTCGATGATCTTGGCGACCACTTCCGGGGTGATCGGCTCGATATAGGTGGCATCGGCTAGGCCCGGATCGGTCATGATCGTCGCCGGGTTGGAGTTTACCAGAATGACCCGGTAGCCCTCTTCCTTGAGTGCCTTACAGGCCTGGGCACCGGAGTAATCAAACTCGCAGGCCTGGCCGATAATGATGGGTCCTGCACCGATGATCATAATCGACTGGATGTCGGTTCTTTTAGGCATGGGTGAGGCTCCTTCAGGTTTACGCGGGCAGTTTAGCGCAGGGCGGTGCGTTGGGCGATGTGGCGAGTCGGGCAGCGGCAAGCGCCCAAATTGTCCTGCGTTATAGGGAGTGATCGAAAAGGTGCAAGAGGGATCGGAGCTGAGCATCGATTTGCCGCTTTTGGGGCTGTTGTTCGCTATGCGAACGGATATAGGTTTACAGGAGAAACGCGAAACCATTCAGACAGGAGCAGCCGGGTGCGTATCCGCTTTGACCGCGGGCCGGATGGGAAGGCCATGGGGTTTGCCAAGCCTCAAGAGGTGATCCGTGCGGATCGCCCCGAAGAGGTGCCTGCGGCCCTGGCGGCCATGGATGCCGCGCGCGCTGGTGGGAACTGGCTTGCGGGTTATGCATCCTATGAATTGGGCTATGCGCTGGAGCCCAAGCTGGCGGCGCTGATGCCCCAGGAGCGGCGCCTGCCGCTGATCTGTTTTGGAGTTTATGACAAGCCTGAGCCTTCATTTGCAGATGTTGGCCAGACCTCTCCCAGCCTAGCGGCGGGCGAGGCAGGGTTGGAAGGTATCAGCCCACGCTGGAGCTATGAACGCTACGCCGAGGCTTTCGCCGAAGTGAACCGCAACATCGGCAAGGGCGACATCTATCAGGCCAACCTGACCTTCCCGATAGATGCAGTGGCCTATGGCTCGCCAGAGGAGCTCTATGCCGCACTGCAGGCCAAGCAGGCGGTGGGCCACGGCGTGCTGGTTGAGCAGGACGGTTTGCCCGACCTTCTGTCACGCTCGCCAGAGCTGTTCTTCCGCACCGATGCACAGGGTACGATCGAGACCCGCCCGATGAAGGGCACCCAGCCACGCAGTGAAGATCCGGTCGAGGATGCCCGGCGCCGTGATTTCCTGCGCCAGGACGAAAAGAACCGCGCCGAGAACCTGATGATTGTGGATCTCCTGCGCAATGACATTTCTCGCGTGGCCCAGACCGGGTCCGTACATGTGCCAGAGCTCTTTGCGGTCGAGAGCTATGCGACTGTGCATCAGATGGTCTCTTTGGTGCGTGCGAAACTGCGCCCCGATGTGGGGCTGGCGGAGATATTCGCGGCGCTCTTTCCCTGCGGGTCCATCACCGGAGCCCCGAAGATCCGTTCGATGGAGGTCCTGGCCGGGCTGGAGCCCTGGGCGCGCGATATCTATTGCGGCACCATCGGCTGGGCAGCGCCGGATGGCGCGTCTGAGTTCAATGTGGCGATCCGCACGCTGATGCTGGAAGAAGGTCGTGCGACACTCAATGTGGGTGGTGGTGTGGTCTGGGACAGCACTGCGGAGTCAGAATATGAGGAAGCCCTATGGAAAGCCCGTTTTGCCCGCGTGACGCCCTCCAGAACGATCCCGCTTTCCGCCTGATCGAAACTTTTGGCTATCGCGTTGATAGCGGGATTTTAAATCTTGACCGGCATTTGCGGCGGCTTGAACGCTCTGCCCAGTTCTTTGGCATCGCCCTTGATCGTGACGCCACGGCGGAAGTTCTGCGGGACGTGCAGAGTGCGGTGGATCTGCGTTGCCGTTTGACCCTCGCAGCGAATGGCGAGGTTGGGCTTACGACTGCTCCGCTTGCTCCAGCGTCCCGGCGCTGGAATGTTTCGCTTGCGAAACAAAGGGTCAGATCGGATGACCCATGGCTGAGGCACAAGACCACTAAACGCGGGCTCTATGATCAGGTACGCGCCAGTCTTCCGCTGGGCGTGGATGAGCTGTTGTTTCTCAACGAAAGGGATGAAGTCTGTGAAGGGACGATCACAAACCTCTTTGTGACCCTGCAAAACGGCCAGCGGGTGACGCCTCCGCTAACATCGGGCCTGTTGCCTGGTGTTTTGCGGCAATGCCTTTTGGATCAGGGGGAACTGGTGGAGCAGGTGGTGACTAAACAGGATTTGCGGCAAGCGCGTGGAATTTCACTTGGCAATTCACTGCGTGGAGAAATCCCGTCGGAGCTGCATTTCTGAAAGAAGACGTAGGGTACAAAGAAGAGCGGTAGCTCCCGCGCACAAACCCTGTTTGACTAACGCCAAACCCGGTTTGCCCTTGGGCCCGGCAGCGCGCCTTACGGCGCGCTGCGGCTGCGATCAGGCGCCATCCGCGCCCGGCCCTCGGCCGGGCGCCAGGCCCAAGGCTTCAAACCCTATCGCATCAGCGATAGGTGCAGAAGGGGCGGGAGAGTTCTGCAGAAGCCCGGGAAGTGATGAAAACACTTGCTGGAATAGCTGGAATTGGCCCTGTTTGCTTGACAAGCGCGTTGCAACCTTGTGTACCAGCCCGGACGAATTTGAGCGCGCCATCGCGCCTATAGACTACGACGGCCCTCTGGGGGCCAGTGATCCGCTTAACGAAAGGCCGAGCCATGCACGCCTACCGCAGCCATACCTGCGCAGAACTGAACAAATCCAACGTCGGCGAAACCGTCCGCCTGTCCGGTTGGGTCCATCGTGTCCGCGACCACGGTGGCCTGCTGTTTATCGACCTGCGGGACCACTATGGCGTGACCCAAGTCATGGCCGACCCAGACAGCCCGGTCTTTGCCGAGCTGGAAAAGGTCCGCTCGGAATGGTGCATCAAAATCGAAGGCAATGTGCTGGCGCGGGATGAAAGCCTCGTAAACAATGCGATCCCCACAGGTGAGGTCGAGGTTTTCATTCGGGATCTTGAAGTCCTGGGCAAGGCGGAAGAGCTGCCGCTGATGGTCTTTGGTGAGCAGGAATACCCAGAAGAAACCCGCCTGCGCTACCGCTACCTGGACCTGCGCCGTGAAAAGATGCAGCGCAACATGGTGCTGCGCGCCAATATGATCCAGTCGATCCGCAAGCGCATGTGGGACAAAGGATTCAACGAATACCAAACCCCGATCATCACGGCCTCCAGCCCTGAAGGAGCGCGTGACTTCCTGGTTCCCTCGCGCCTGCACCCGGGTAAATTCTATGCGTTGCCGCAGGCACCACAGCAGTTCAAACAGCTGATGATGGTTTCCGGCTTTGACAAGTATTTCCAGATCGCACCCTGCTTCCGCGATGAAGACCCACGCGCCGATCGCTCGCCCACTGACTTCTACCAGCTGGACCTGGAGATGTCCTTTGTCACCCAGCAGGATGTCTTTGACACCATTCAGCCGGTGATGCAGGGCGTGTTTGAAGAATTTGGCAAAGGGCGCAAGGTCGATAGCGAATGGCCGCAGATCTCCTACAAGGATGCGGCCAAATGGTATGGCACCGATAAGCCTGACCTCCGAAACCCGATCAAGATGCAGGACTGCTCCGAGCATTTCCGCGGCTCCGGATTTGCAATCTTTGCCAGCCTCTTGGAAAACGAAGGCACTGAGGTGCGCGCCATTCCTGCGCCGACCGGTGGTTCGCGCAAGTTCTGCGACCGCATGAACAAATTTGCCCAGGGCGAGGGCCTGCCGGGCATGGGCTACATCTTCTGGCGCAAGCAATCGGCAGACAGCATCGCGCAGGAGCGTGGCATCTCGGTCAAAGAAGTCAACGCGCTGATCAAATCCGGCGAAATTACCCTTGGCGACGAAGCGGCCGGCCCGGTGGCCAAGAACATTGGTCCAGAGCGTACAGAGGCCATTCGTCAGCAGCTTGGCCTGGATGTGGGCGATGCGGTCTTCTTCCTGGGTGGCAAGCCAAAAGCCTTTGAAAGCGTTGCAGGTCGGGCCCGTACCGTCATCGGCGAAGAGCTGGGCCTGGTTGACAAGGATCGCTTTGCCTTTTGCTGGATCGTGGACTTCCCGATCTACGAAAAGGACGAAGAAACCGGCAAGATCGACTTTGAGCACAACCCCTTCTCGATGCCTCAGGGTGGCATGGACGCGTTGCTCACCGATCCGCTGGCCGTCAAAGGTTACCAGTACGATCTGGCCTGTAACGGTTATGAGCTGGTCTCGGGCGCGATCCGGAACCACAAGCCGGAAATCATGTTCAAAGCCTTCGAGATCGCCGGCTATGGCAAGGAAGAGGTCGAGAAGCGCTTTGGCGGCATGGTCAATGCTTTCCAATATGGTGCCCCGCCACACGGTGGCTGCGCGGCCGGTATCGACCGCATGGTGATGCTCTTGGCGGATGAAGCCAATATTCGTGAAGTCATCATGTTCCCGATGAACCAGCGCGCTGAAGACTTGATGATGTCAGCCCCGTCGGAACCAATGTCTGAACAATTGATGGAACTGGGACTGCGCGTCATTCCACAAGATCAGTAGTTCTGCAATAAAAGAACGTTGTTAAAGGGGCTGCCATTAGGTGGCCCTTTTTTGTGGTTGCTGTCTTGATGTTTGGTTTGAGAAGAGCACCTGCGCGCTGCTGGTAGAAACCGTATGCGGGCACTACTTTTGCAAAACACATGTATGCTTTTGAAACGCGCTGGTTGGAACTTGTTTGTTTGGCTTCTTAGCCGCTGTTGCGGCCTAGAGCGTGCAAAACCCAGCCTGCACAAGGGCATGTCGCGCGGGTCGCTTGGTGGAAGAGACCGTGGAGAAGGCGCTCCATCTGAGAGCAGTTCATCGCGTGGCAGAGGGACCTGGCTAGTGTTCCGGTGGGAACAACAGAGTTGGTAGCTGTTGGCCACTCGCATTGTCGCGGTTGCGGCGAATTTCGCGGGCCGCCTGTCGCGCTTGCATATAAAGCACAATGGCCAGTGTGGCGGTTGTTGTCAGGATGATCTCGAGCATGGCTTAAATCGCGACCCTGCGCTCCAGTCGCTCCTGCACCAGCCCCGAGAGCATCTGTGCACAGTTTTTCCCTGGACGTCCCAGGGAGCGTGCCTCTGCCAGGTCGGCTGCAGCTTTGGCAAGCGAGGAGTCTCCCGCACTTTTGGCGACACCGCTCAGGAATTGAGCGAGGTAATCGAGGGTGGCGCCTTCTTCGGGATCGTTGAGCACATCCGCCGCATGCGCCATATCATCAAGGAAGGCAATCGGATCCGGTTCGATTGTTTCATCCTTAAGCTCACGCGGGCCACTGGGTTGGTTTTCGCTTGGAAGCCTGGACAGGATGGCATTTTGGAAGGCCGCAAGGGAGGTGATGGGCTTGGCAAGGAAACCGTCGGCACCGGCTTCCATGGCCTCTTGCTCTAGGTTTTCGTCTCCGGAGATGGCCAGTATGACCCGAACGCGCTGATTGGCCTGGTTCATTTCCCGGATCAGATCAAGGCCAGAGCCATCGGGGAGGCCCGCATCTGCAATCACAACTGAAGGACTGTAAACCTGCAAATGACGGCGCGCGGATTTCAAACAGTCGGCGCGGCGAATACGCGCGCCACTGCGCAGGCAAAGAAGGCGCAGTGCCTCGCAGGCATAGCGACTATCCTCGATAACTAGGACTGTCAGGCCCAGCAGTGGTCGGCGGGCGCTTGGCAGGCGGTGTGCGGCTGAAAACAGTTCCGAATCGTCCATAACTCATCCTCCTTGCGGGATCTGAGATGACGCTATGAATTTGAGGCTAATTAGAAGTTAACATGACAGAAGCCGCGATTTCATGTCCTCCCTATGGGTGCTTCTCTGCTGTCATTCGACCCAAAGGACAGCGGAACTGCGCTGTTCAAAACGAGCAACGGCTGAAGCGGGAGTGAGCGCGGGCGTGGCTTTTTCGAAAGGAAGGCTTAGACGGGCGCATTGGCGCACTTGCGAAGTAACGGGTGACAGGTCCATAACACCAGCACTTAAAAACCTGCGTAGGAGAATACCCAATGATTGGCCGCTTGAACCATGTTGCCATCGCTGTCCCTGATCTGGATGCTGCCGCTGCGCAGTATCGCAATGCTCTTGGGGCCAATGTCGGCGCGCCACAGGATGAACCCGATCATGGGGTGACGGTGATTTTCATCGAACTTCCCAATACCAAGATCGAGCTGCTCTACCCCTTGGGGGAGGATTCGCCGATCAAAGGCTTCCTGGAAAAGAACCCATCGGGCGGCATTCATCATGTTTGCTATGAGGTTGAAGATATCCTTGCGGCGCGCGACCACCTGAAATCCGAAGGCGCGCGCGTGCTGGGCTCTGGTGAGCCAAAGATTGGCGCCCATGGCAAACCAGTTCTGTTTCTGCATCCCAAAGATTTCAACGGCTGCCTGGTGGAACTCGAAGAGGTTTAAGGCTAGCTAGGGCCTGCACTGCCGAAAAGCGCGCAGTGCAGGACATCAGCTAAGGAAAGCATGTGATGGGCATCACTTCGGGTCTGGTTCTATATGCGGTGATTTGGTTTATGACCTTTCTGGTCATCTTACCGATCCGCGTCGAAACGCAGGGGGACAAGGGCAAGATTGTGCCGGGGACTCATGCCGGCGCGCCAGAGAACCACTATCTGAAGCAGAAGGCCCTTATCACAACGGGTCTTGCCTTACTCCTCTGGGCGATCATTGCCGGGATCATCCTGTCGGGCGTAATCTCCGTAAATGACTTTGACTGGTTCGACCGGTTGCCTGATCCGGAGTAGGCACAGCTGCCATTGGTTTCAGACCTCCGGTTTCACGGTCATGGAACGCGCGAGGCCGCAGCTCTGGAAAAGAAAAGAAGCAGAGGCCGGATGGCCCCGGCTTCCACTTCTTTGGATGTCACCCGCATCAAACGGTCTGAGAAGCCCTGATTCAGCCCCGCGCCTGGAGCTGATGATAGAGGTGGGTGAAGGTGGCCGCCCCAAGGATGGGAATGACCAGGTTCACCAGCGGCAGCGAAAGCGGCATCGCCATCAAAGTCCCGGCAAGCCAGATGGTCCCTATATGCCGCCTTCTGAGCTTCTTGGCTTCGACGGGGCCGATGCGACGCGCCGCAGCTAGGGTGAAGTATTCGCGCCCCAGCAAGAAACCGTTCAGGCCCCAAAAGATGAACGGTGCCGCCGGCGGGAACATGACATAGAGGATGAGAGCAAGCGCATTGGCCCCAATCAGGACGCCAAGGAAGTTCAGCGTATCCTTGAAGGCTTCCCAAATGGCGATGCGTGGGACCTGCGGAAGATGCGCGTAGTGCCGGTCCTCGACGGCCTGTGCCACATCATCCAGAAACATCGATGTGATTGCGGATGCCACGGGCACCATCAGAAAGACGGAAAGCACAATCATGAGGAAAAAGGACCCGACCGACAGGAGGTCATCCAGCCAGGTGACCTCTCCTACTAGGGGAAGAGAGACCTGAGCCCCGGTCAGCCACTCGATCAGGATTAGAAATCCGGCATAGGCCGCAACCAATAGCGCAAAGGTGAGGCCAATTCCCAGAAAGAGAACCCGGCGGAAACGCGGATCTCCAATCTGGGACAGGGCCAAAAAGAAAGCCTTGAGGATCATTCGTTCATCCAAGTGGTAATAGTGTCAATATCCGGACGCGGCCGTTCTGGCGGCTTGCTGCCTTCTGTGGCGACATGAATGATGCCAGCGATACGCTCATTTCCCGCCAGATCCAGCGCGTCCTTGCAGAACTCTGGGTCGTGGCTCATCCAGCCAGAGAGCCAGTTTGCGCCCCAGCCAGAGGCAAGTGCTGCATTGAGCAGGGCCAGGCAGACTGCGCCAGCGCTATAGCTTTGCTCAATGGCTGGCACCTTTGCGCTGTACTTTTGGATTTCGACAACCACCACAGCCAGTTCACCTTGATCAAACTGCAGGCGAGCCTTGGTGATTTCTTCCGGGGATTTTCCCAACCGCTGGCCAGCAGCTGCTGTCAGCTCTGATAGGCGCGGCATTGCTGATTTCTCAAGCACGATAAACCGCCAGGGTTCCAGCTTGCCATGATCCGGGCTGCGCGCCGCAGCAGTCAGTAGTGGCATCAGTTGCTCGCGGTTCGGCGCAGGGGCCACCAGGGTTTTTGATGGGCGAGAGCGCCGGGTCAGCAGAAACTCAAGTGCGGCGTCGTTACGTTGGCTCATATGTAAAACCTCTTTACATCAATGCCGCCTATTTCGGCATTGTTCGGGGATATTTCAAGAGAGAAACTGGCTGCAGGTTTTGTCGCGCATTGGCGGCTGTCTGTAGCGGGCAAAGGGTTGGGGTTACCTATCTCGCTACGGCTGGATTTGTCTATGAGAAAGGCAACGGTATTGGCGCAACCTTTAGAAGACGAAACGTTAAGAGCACGCCTACGAATTCTTGGAGACGAGACCAGGCTAGTTGCCACCAGTTTGAGATGGTCTAGCTGTCTCCAGGAGAGGTATCTTCTGGAGCGAGCCTGTAGACGCCTTCAGGCAGATCCAGGGCCGCTGCTAGGTCTCTGACCTGCGTGTAAGATAGGGTGATGCGCTGAACCTGGTCGTTGCGCGGATCAATTTGCTCCACGGTCACACATTCTGCAAAAGCATTCAGAATGACATCTTCTTGCAGCGGGTTTTCGCCCTCATCCACAAGTGTGACAGTGGTGGAGTCGAATTCATGCTCGATAGTAAACATAAGTGCAGAGTGCCGAGTTTTTCAAAGACTTACAAGTTAAAGAGTGGGTCCCGACCAGGAGAAAAAAACCGATCAGAGAAGATCGCCGGTGTGAACCAGCCTTCAATAGGTCTCCGCAACAAACCCGGATTGAACATCGCTTTGCGCTCAGCCTATGATCGCTGAAAAACTCGAGGAACGAACAAGATGTACAGGTCTCTGGTGAAAAGCACTGCTATTGGCATGCTCGCCTTGCTTTCAGCCTGCGGGTTGCCTCTTGATCCGCTTCCTGAAGCATCCGTACAACAGCCCTCTCAATCGGGATCGGTGCAGGGCTTCACACCGATTGAGGCACGTCAGGCCTTTGTGACCGTCAAGAATCGGGTGGAACCGGTGGCTGAACGGACCTGCAAATCACGAACCAAAGGGGGGAATTGCAACTTTTTGATCCGCATTGATCCGGATCGTTCAGCACCGCCCAATGCCTATCAGACCATAGACAAAACTGGCCGACCGGTGATCAGCTTTACCCAGTCCATTCTGGTGAGGATCGCCAATCAGGATGAGCTGGCCTTTGTCATGGCGCATGAGGCCGCGCATCACATCCGGGGGCATTTGTTCCGACAGCAGCAGAATGCAGTGGCTGGCGCGGTCCTATTGGGTGGTTTGGCCGGCTTGGCAGGGGGCACCGCAGCTGAGATTTCAAATGCACAAGATCTGGGGGCCATCGTCGGGGCGCGCAGCTACTCCAAGGAGTTCGAATTGGAGGCTGATGCGCTGGGCACGTTGATCACTGCCCACGCGGGGTATCAGCCCAGCGTCGGGGTGAAGTTCTTTTATCGCCTGCCTGACCCAGGGGATCGCTTTCTGGGCACCCATCCCGCCAATCCAGAGCGTATAAGCGTGGTGAACCAGACCATTGCACGTTATGGCCTGAACTAGGTCAGAGCCGCGCAATCGGGCTGTGCCCTAGGCCGAAACAAGGATGAGGAAACCCATGGAACAGGCACTGATCAAGCTCGGAGTTGTTTTGACTGACAGGGGCTCCCGCTATGCAGTGACCGGCGCTAGGGTAACCTCACGGGCAGAGGTGGACGCGGCACTGGCAGAGCTGAAGCGGGACAAGAGCTATGCCAAGGCGACGCATAATACCTGGGCGGCCTTATTGCCGACCGGTGGCCTGAAGGCCGACGATGGTGAGAGCGGGGCTGGAATTGTCATCCTGCGCATGTTGGAGCGCGAAGAGCTGAAAGATCACCTTGTCGTTGTGACCCGCTGGTATGGGGGTAAGAAACTCGGAGGGGATCGTTTTCGAAGAGTCCAGGATGCCGTGCGGCACTATCTGGATCACGCGCAATCCTAGCCCGCCACTTTGCGAAAACCCCATTTTTAGCCGCAAAAACCCGTTGATCTGCATCAAGGCAATTTCGGGTGCTCTTGAGTAGCTGTGTCCTACAACAGCTTAAACGGGAGCGGAGAATTGCGCGAACACTCTACCCTCAAAACCCACGCCGCCTTGCTGGATCAAATGGGCCGGGCCTTGGGCCTTGATTTGCAGGATGAGGCCATCTCTGGCCGGCTGCAATTTGACGAGATTTCAGAAGCGGTCCTGCGCTGTACCCGCTGTGGCTACCCGGAACGGTGCCGCAAATGTGTCAGCACAATGCGGCATGCCGCATTGGCGCAAGCACCGGACTATTGCCGCAATGGTGACCTACTGGCCTATCTGAAAGAGCAGCGAGTCTAAAACCCTTCGACCCCAAAAAAGGAGCACGCCATGACCGCAGGGATGCACCCGCTTGGAAAACCGCAGGATCATTTGCAATTGCTCACCCGCATGGGGCGGGCGCTGGGGCTAGAGCTGTCCGAAGCCTATGCGCGCAACCTGATCAGCTCCGAAGACTGGGCAGAGATGGTCCAAACCTGCCGCGCCTGCGATGTGGTCGAACCCTGCCGCGGCTGGCTCGCTATGGTTGAGCGTGAGGAAACACAGGAAGATGCAACAATAGAGGGCTGTTGTAATGCCGCGCGATTGCTACGGCTCCTGCAGCAGCAGAATGAGGAAGCAGAGCAATGATGCAGATGCGTGAACAGCAGATGCGTGAACAGCGGGCAGGACCGCGGGCAGGACCGCGCGCGATGGGCGATTTCAACCAGCATTTCTGGCAGTTGCGCGCTTTGGCGAGATCCGCAGATGTCGATCTGGGCGAAGCCATGCGAGAGCACCGGATTTCGGCGATGGATTATGCGGCTATTGTGACTCGCTGCAGGGCCGCAGGATGCGCACAACGCTGCGCGCTCTGGCTGGCGGCCAATGCCCACCTGAAGGGAGAGATCCCGGAGTTCTGCGCCAACAAAGAAGCCCTGGAGGCACTGCGCGAGGCCTAGAACGTGAGGGCTGCGCATAGAGTAGCCGTGCGTGTTGTGTAGGAGGAGGTGTAAGGGTTTTACCTACTAAAAATTAGTTTTGAGGATATGAATAAGATTTCAGCTCCTCTAGAACCATCATGGGAGTTAGTTGCCCAGCAGGTACCTGAAAGTGCTCGCCAAGAAAAGTTTCGTAGAATTTAAGCGAGCTTTCGGCTTCATCCAGGGAAATAATTCCGTTTTCTATTTGTGATTTCATGATTTCCCTGATGCGATTTCCTAGAAACATCCCTCTGATATTCCCAAGTCTCTCAATCAATATGAACGCTTCCCACCTGCAAATTGTCTCGGGAGTGTCATGGAAAAAATGCCGATAGGCCCTATGGACCCCGTAAATGCCGTTTTCGAACCTGACTGAGGCCAAGTATGCCTCAAGAATTTCATCTTTTGTCCAAATACTTTCTATCCACTTCGCTAGAAATATCTCAACAATTTTTCTGCTGAGGGTGGGTCTTAAGTTTGTAATAAAATTAGATCTGCAAAACTGTTGGGTGATTGAGCTTCCGCCACTTCTTTTTCCTTTTCCGAAAAAACTCTTCGCCGCTCGTGCAATGCCTTTCCAGTTTATCCCTGCGTGCAAGTGAAACTCTTTATCTTCAATGTCGACAGCTAATTTTCGGGCATGATTGATGTCAGTTTTGACGCGATGCATCTCTGCTACGTCTAGTCTAATATGGTAGATGCTTTGTTCGAAGTTGTCATTGAGTGGAACAGAAAATAAATAGGCAGCAGATTTTGCTATCCAGAGCCGGTAGTTTTCATTTGCTTCGTTGAGTTGTTTTCTAAAAGAAAACAGAAGAAAAATTGACCACACGAAGATTGGCACCGAAATGCTCACTGGACCAAAAAATGACTCGAGTTGATCGAATGATTGTAGGTATTCGATTAGTGCACTTCCAAGGAATAGTAAGCTGACAGCATTCGAGGCAATGACGATCCACACTGGGAATGCTTTGTGAGAAAGAACCCCAGGGTTAAGGTGAATTGAGAATGGGTTGTCAGCACCTTCAATCCTCCAATTTGGGAGGACTAATGTGTTCTCTCCATAGCTGACCCCAAGCATCCGCCTAATAACAATGATCTTTCGTTCAGAGAATGTCTGGGATTTTATTAAGTGAGCGATGTGTGACGTCGCCATATAGGAAATGAAAAGTATGAGTAGTAAGAAGAGAGATTTTAGTTCGATTGTAGGCAGAGGGAGGTCGTTTCCCTTGCCAAGGTGATCAGAAACCTTAAAGGATGCGAACCCAACTATCGTAGCTATAATTGAAGATACATTTGTGGACCAGGACAATGCCTGGTTTTGGTTTGATAGACGTTGAGAAGCTAGCTCATACTCGGCGATACCTATATCTCTTTCAAGAGAATGGTTTGGGTAGTATCTTTCGCCCAACGTTAGATTGTCAGTGTTCCCCAAAGATCATACTCCCCGGCCTCGTCAACCTCAACGGTGACAATATCGCCGAGTTTCAACTCTTCAACCCCCTCGTCAATGAACAGGTTGCCGTCGATCTCTGGCGCGTCCGCCTTTGTGCGGCAGGTAGCGATGCCGTCCCCGTCAATGTCGTCCACGATGACTTGCATGGTCTGGCCGACCTTGGCTTCCAGCTTGGCTTCGGAAATCGCCTGCGCCTTCTCCATGAAGCGCTCCCAGCGCTCTTGCTTCACCTCTTCCGGCACATGGTCCGGCAGATCGTTTGAACGGGCGCCATCGACGTTTTCGTATTTAAAGCAGCCAACCCGGTCCAACTGCGCCTCATCCATCCAGTCCAGCAGGTGCTGGAACTCCGCCTCTGTTTCGCCGGGGTAGCCGACGATGAAGGTGGAGCGCAGGGTGATGTCGGGGCAGGTGTCGCGCCAGGCATTGATCTCATCCAGCGTTTTGGCAGCCGCTGCGGGGCGGGCCATGCGGCGCAGCACATCCGGGTGGGCGTGCTGGAAGGGGATATCCAGATAAGGCAGCAGCGCATTGTCCGGGTCCGCCATCAGCGGGATCAGCTCACGCACATGGGGGTAGGGGTAGACATAGTGCAGCCGCACCCAGAGCTCATCCGCCGGCGCCAGCTTGCCCAACTCGCGGGAGAGGTCGAGGATATGGCTGCGCACTTCCTCCCCCTTCCAATCGTGGGTGGAGTATTTGCGGTCCAGCCCATAGGCAGAGGTGTCCTGGCTGATCACCAAGAGCTCTCGCACGCCTGCATCCACCAGCTTATCCGCCTCGCGTAGAACCGCATGGACGGGGCGCGACGCCAGCTTTCCGCGCATGTCCGGAATGATGCAGAACTTGCACTTGTGATTGCAACCCTCGGAGATCTTCAGATAGCTGAAATGCCGCGGGGTGAGTTTCACACCTGCTGCGGGCAGCAGATCCACGTAAGGGTTGGGGCTGGGCGGCACTGCGGAATGCACCGCGTCCAGCACTTGTTCGTACTGATGCGGGCCGGTGACCGCATGGATGCGCGGGTGATGCTCGCGGATATAGTCGGGCTCGGCGCCCAGACAGCCGGTCACGATGACCTTGCCGTTTTCCTTCAGCGCTTCGCCGATGGCGTCCAGGCTTTCGGCCTTGGCACTGTCGAGGAAGCCGCAGGTGTTGACGATCACCGCATCAGCACCCGCGTAATCCGGCGAGATGCCATAGCCCTCAGCCCGCAGCCGGGTCAGGATCCGCTCGGAATCCACCAGCGCCTTTGGACAACCAAGGGAGACCATGCCGAGGGTCGGCTGATCCTCACGCGGGGCCTCCCCGAACTGGGCCTTAGGGGCGAGGTCAGGGCGGAGATCTGGCGGATTGCTGGACGGGTTCTGTGTCATGGGCGGCGTATAGCAGGAATGCCGGAAGAGGCAAGAAAAACGGGGGGGCACGGATGGCCCCTGGTACCTCGCTTGTGCACCAAGAAGGCATTTCCAACACCCGACTGCAGGCCGGGCCGCGTTCGACACTCACGTCAATCCGCAGGCTTGCCTCTGGCAAAACGGGGAGGGGGCTTCCCCCACCCGAGGCCAGGTGCCGCCCTCCGTTAGATGTTGAAGCCGCAGCCCTATTGCCCGTAGCCTGCTGCAAAGGTGATTTGCATGACGAGATTGATTGATGCGTGACGAGACAGAAGCACCGGCCCCTGCCACCCCGCAGCGCAAGCTGACCCCTGCCAATGAGAACCCCTGGTATGTGCTGATGACCCTTTATGGGGAGCAGGAGGGGGAGCAAGTTGATTGGAAATTGCATGAGAAAAACCGCAAAGCCTGGAATGCTTGGGCCGGGCAGGGGCTGAGCGAGGAGGCAAGAACCGCAGCGATTGAAAAATTGAAATTTGAAGGGTCGGAATTGGAGGCCTGGCCAGCAATGGCATCAAAGATTAAGATACGCTTCAAAAAGGAATTTCTTAGGCGAAACCCTGGGGTGATATCTGCCCCTGAACTGCCAAACTGTTCGGAGCGCATAAATGTTTCCAACACTTATTTTGCCAATACCTTAGTATTGACACAAGCGATTTTCGTGTCCTTAGGTGATTACCGAGGGTCTTCCTTTAAACGTGGCGTGTATTGCAATAATGTTTTTTTTACGAGGGGTGTGTATTTTTGCTCGTCTCATTTTGTAGGGGTGGCAAAGTTCTCAAATACCGTATTTTCACACCTTGCGAACTTCCGATCTGCAAGATTTCTTCGAGAAGTTGACTTCACTTTGTCAGATTTTTTGCAAGTGGCAATTTTTTGTGACTCTCAATTTTTGGGAGTTTCTGATTTTAAGTCAGTTTCATTCCGGCAAAACGCTTCATTTTCTAGCGCGCGATTCGAAGGCGAGTGTAGATTTGTTTCTTCCAAATTTGGCAGGGTGGTGAGCTTTTACAGGTCACAGTTTGGAGAAATTGCAAATTTCAGATTGTCGAGTTATGCGCATGACGCGGATTTCTCCTTATCGTCATTTGCACAGGCTGCAAGTTTTCGCTTCGCATCTTTTAAACGTGGTGTTGATTTTCGTGCTGCTACATTTGGCGCAAGCGCCTACTTCGTTAAAGTCGTTTTCGGAGCGGGAGCAAGTAGGCAGGTATTTAGCCGTTTCGATGATTGCCTGTTCCATGGACCTACTTCTTTCCGCAGAGCCCAGTTTCGGAAGCGGTATCCGACTTTTGCTGGTGCCGTGATGCACGACAATACCGTTTTTCCAGCAAGGTTCTTTCCGCGAGAGGAGGAAATTAAGCTCGACGCTAAGTTGTTGAGTGTTGCTTATTGGCCGGTCAATCCCGATCAGGATCCTGCGGAGGCTCGCGAAAGCTGCGCCACCATCCGCCACATCCTTGCCCAAAAGGGACTCCCGGAAGACGAGCACTTCTTCTTTCGCCGCGAAATGTACTTCGCCGGCAAGATTGGCTCCATCTGGCAGCGGCTACCCTATCTGCTCTTTGGCCTGTTCTCTGAGTACGGCTACTCCATCCTGCGGCCAGTGCTGTGGCTGTTGGCCTTCTGGGCTTTGGGCTTTGCTGCTTTCTGTGGTTATTTCTACAGTTGTTGCGTACTGACCCCAGACAGTGGGATGGACAACCCAGTGGGATCGGCGATGGCGCTCAGTTTCTCTAACTTGTTTCCCCTGTTTGGCTTTCGATCAACATTTTTGTTTGACTTGTTGACGAAGTTGCCCACGGTTTTGAAGGTTCTCTCAGGCTTTCAAACCGTCGCCAGCCTGCCGCTTTTGTTTTTCCTAGGCCTGGGCCTGCGGCAGAGGTTTCGGTTGCGCTAGCGTGACCTGAAAATAGAAAACAATCTGAGCTTGCGATCTGGACCTTCCTTCGGGTGCCAATAGACCCTTGTCATAAAGCCGAGACACAAACACCTCTGACGCATTGCGCCGTGCGGCCCATTCGGTATTCTAGCGTTAAATCAAAGGGCAGGAGCAGGTGATGCGTTTTTTGTTGCGTTTGTTGAGCGTTGTGGTGATCGTTATCTCCTTGATGCTGGGGCTTCTCTTTGTCCTTCCCGGTGAGAAGGTTGCCGCACTCGCGGCAGCGCAGATCGAAGCCCAGACCGGCCGCAAGCTGAGCTTTGGTGGCAAGGTGAAATTCACCATCTGGCCGGTTCTGGGGATCAAATCCGATGGGGTCAGCCTCTCCAATGCGGATTGGGCCGGACCAGAGCCGATGTTGACTGCACAGCGCCTGTCGATTGGCATCTCTGCCTCCGATCTGTTGCGCGGCAAGCTGAGAGTGACTGAGGTTTCGGCCCTCTTACCACGGCTCAACCTCTCCGAACGTGAAGATGGGCTGGGCAATTGGGTTTTGACCACTGAAGGGGAAAGTGGCGGAAACCCCGAAGCCGTGCCTGAAGAGAACAAGGATGCGGTTCTGCCGGTTGCGATCGAGAAACTCACTCTCACCGGGGCAGCTCTGCGTTATCAACCGCGCGAGGGCGCCGCGATTGAGATGAGATCAATCGATATGAGCCTGAAATGGCCGGATCCAAGTGGCACCGTAAATATGGATCTGGTTCTGCGCCCAGCGGGCGAGCCGGTGAATATCGCGGCTGAGATCGGCACCTTCTCCAGGTTTCTGGCAGGTGATGTGGTCTCTATGGGCGCCTCGGTTGATGCAACAGGCGGCTTTATGCGTTTCGATGGGCGGGCGGACCTCAATGGGGCGGCTACGGGTCGCATGACGGCCAAGACCAGCGACACAGCCCGTTTCCTATCGATCCTCGGCCTATCTGATGTGGCACTGCCTGCGGGTTTGGGGCAGAGCATCACTTTGGGTGCTGATATGACCTATACCACCGACGGGCGCCTTGCCCTGCGGGATATGGCACTGGATCTGGATGGCAATCAGCTTGAGGGGGCTTTGGATCTGGCAACAACAGAGCCGCTCCAGTTTACTGTGCAGCTGAATGCGGATGACCTTGATTTTGGTAATCTGGTTGACGCGGGAAGTGCTGCTGCGGAACCGGATGCCGCAGCCAGCAGCCAGGCTGCAGGCTGGTCAAAGGAGGCCTTTGATGCCTCGCCACTGGCGCTTGCCAATGGAACCGCAATCTTGAGTTTCAACAGCATGAAGGCCCAGGGTTATGAGCTCGGCGCCAGCCAGTTTTCCCTGAAGCTGGACCGGTCTCGAGCAGTCTTGGAATTGCAGCCCGCCAGGGTTTTTGGCGGCACTTTGCAGGGGCAGCTGGTTGCCAACAACCGCAGTGGCTTTTCCACCGGTGGTAAGCTGACTTTCCGCGACATCCACCTGGGACAGGCACTGTCACAAAGTGCTGGCTATGATCGTTTGAATGGTGAGGCTCTGGGAGAGTTTGAGTTACTGGCCTCGGGCAGCTCGGTTGATGCGCTCATGCGTTCACTGTCTGGCAAAGGTTGGCTGGAAGTGGGGCGCGGGTTCTTTTCAGGTTTTGACCTAGAGGGGCTGATGCGTTCTGGCAAAGGCAACGGAGGCAGCACGGTTTTTGATCAGCTCAGTGGCAGCTTTGCTATTGAGCAGGGCAATCTGCAGAACCCAGATCTCTTGGTAACCCTCAAGGGCATTCGAGCGGATGGCAAGGGGCGCGTCGGTATTGGCGCACAGGATCTGGACTATCTCTTTACGCCTTCTCTTGGTGCATCGGGGCAGGGGCGCGTTCTGTCCATTCCGGTTGCGATCACCGGGCCCTGGTCTGACCCCAAGATCCGCCCCGATCTGCAGCAGGCGCTACAACCGGAAATCGATGCACTGGAAGACCAGCTGAAGGAGCGCGCGCTGCAAGAGCTGGGTGAAGAGCTGGATGCAGAGATCACCCCAGAACAGGACTTGAACGAGGTTATTCGCGACCGGATCGAACAGGAAGCCAAGGATCAGCTTTTGAAATTCCTGCAGGGGAATTGAGGTTTGGGTCAACGAGGGATGCCTCAGATCTGAGGCAAGGCATCTGGTTCGACCTTTAGACAGGTTTTGCGATTTGCACTCAAAACTTGGGACCAGAAAGTCTCCACAGATGTCCTGTGGGCATCAGGATACAAGGCGGCTGGAACTAGGATATGGCTTCTCCAGATACGAAAGCGCCCGCCGAAGGCGGGCGCGGGTCGCCTGCGTCAGCAGGCGAAAGACCTTAGACATAGAGAGCAGAAGGCACCGCGATCAAATGGTCTGATCATAGTCTCCGACCAGAGGCTCCGTGCGGATGACTTCATCAATCCCTGCAAAGATGGCGCGCATTTCTGCTTCACTCTCAGAGCTTTCACAGACCACCACCAGATTGGGAGTATTGGATGAGGCGCGCACCAAACCCCAGCTGCCATTGTCCAGAATAACTCTGGCGCCATTGACGGTGACAACCTCCTTGATAGGCCGCCCAGCGAGTTGCTCACCGGCTTCGTGTTTGGCAACCAACTTGGCCACCAGACGTTCCAGCACGTCATATTTTTCAGTGTCGGCACAATAGGGAGACATGGTTGGGGTCGACCAGGTCTTGGGCAGGGCTTTGCGCAGGTCCGACATCTTCATGTCCGGGTTGCGGTCCATCAGCTTGCAGATCTCGACCGCAACGCGCATGCCGCAGTCATAGCCGCGACCCACGGGTTCCGCGAGGAAGTAGTGACCGGATTTTTCAAAGCCAGCTAAGGCACCGATTTCTTTCACGCGGCGTTTCATGTGGCTGTGGCCGGTCTTCCAATAGTCAGCTGTGACACCGTTCTTTTGCAGCTCGGGGTCGCTTGCAAACAGACCGGTGGACTTCACGTCAGCGACAAAAGTGGAGTTCGGATAGATCTTCGACAGGTCACGGGCCATGATGACGCCGACCTTGTCGGCAAAGATCTCTTCGCCCTCGTCGTCCACCACGCCGCATCGGTCGCCATCTCCGTCAAAGCCCAACGCCATATCAGCGCCAGAGGCTTTGACGCTGTCGGCCATGTCATGCAGCATTTCCATGGCTTCGGGGTTGGGGTTGTAATGCGGGAAGGTATAGTCCAGCTCGTTGTGAGACGGGACAACCTCGACACCGATACGCTCGAACAGTTCCGGGCCAAAGGCTGAGGCGGTGCCATTGCCTGTTGCACAGACCACCTTGAGCTTGCGGGTCATCTTGAAATCACCCACGAGGTCATCAAGATAGGCCTCTTTGACACCCTCGACAAATTCATAAGAGCCGCCAGGACGGACAACGCCTTCGCCATTGAGCACAATGTCGCGCAGCTCTGACATCTCGTCCGGACCATGGGTCAATGGGCGGTCAAAGCCCATCTTGACTCCGGTCCAGCCATTGGGGTTGTGGCTGGCGGTGATCATGGCCACGGCCGGCACATCAAGGTGGAATTGGGCAAAATAGGCCATGGGCGAAACCGCAGGACCGATATCCTTGACCTGGATTCCTGCCTGCATCAACCCGAGGATCACCGCCTGTTTGATCGCCAGCGAATAGTCGCGGTAGTCATTGGCCACCGCAATCACCGGTTCAATGCCGCGTTTGTGCATCTGGGTGCCGAGCCCGAGGCCCAGAGCGGTCATGCCGGGCAGGTTGATCTCTTCCGGGTATTTCCAGCGCGCGTCGTATTCCCGGAAACCTGTTGGGGTAATCATGGGATCGCGCAGAAAATTCCAGGTGTTGGGTGTCACCGGGGAAATAGGCTTTTTCATCGAAAATCTCGTTTTTGGGAAAAGTTAAATTACAACTGGGTCAGCTTTTGCGAGCCTGTCGAAAGCCATCAATGTGTCGATCAGCTTGGGCATCTGATCCAGATAGATCATGTTTGGACCGTCGCATGGGGCATTGTCTGGGTCCTGGTGCGTTTCCATAAAGATAGCGGCTACACCGATTGCCGCAGCAGCCCGCGCCATCACCGGGGCAAACTCACGTTGCCCACCAGAGGAGCCACCACGCCCGCCAGGCTGTTGTACCGAATGGGTGGCATCCATAACCACCGGGCAGCCGGTCTGTGCCATGATTGGCAGCGATCGCATATCCGCAACCAGGGTATTATAGCCAAAAGAGGCACCACGTTCGGTCAGCATGATCTTGTCATTGCCTGTGCTGGCAATCTTGGTGACGATGTTTTCCATCTCCCAAGGGGCCAGAAACTGACCCTTTTTGACATTGATGACCGCGCCGGTGTTGCCAGCGGCCAGGAGCATGTCTGTCTGGCGGCACAGGAAGGCTGGAACCTGCAGAATATCCGCAGCTTCGGCAGCAAGGGCGCATTGGGCCTCGGAATGGACATCTGTCAGAACCGGCACACCAAATTCCTTGCGGATGCCATCCAGCACCTTGAGGCCCGCATCAATCCCCATGCCGCGCTTGCCGGAAAGAGAGGTCCGGTTGGCCTTGTCATAAGAGGCCTTAAAGACATATTGCGCGCCGGCCTTTTCGCAGGCTTCCTTGAGCGTGCCAGCAATCATCTGCGCGTGATCAGCGCTTTCCAACTGGCAGGGGCCTGCGATGACGGTCAGCGGACGGTCATTGCCAATGGTGAGGTCGGCGATTTGAATGTTTTTCATGGCTTAAGAAGAGACCTGTTCCCGGAGAATAGAGGCTGTGAGTGAGCACAGCAGGTAGATACCGGAAAAGATCAGGAATGCCAAAATCGTATTTTCAAACTTACGCGGATAGCTGGGTTCCTGGCTGGCAACAGGCTCTACCGCAGTGGTAAGATAGCGCACCTGACGATTGGCCTCCATCCGGGTGGTTTCTACTTGCTGCAAAGCGGATTGCAGCATCATGTCGCGGGTCGCAAGATCCGCTTGTGCCATCTGAATCTGCACCCGATGATTGGCAAGCGAGTTTTCGCCTGCCGAGGCATCTGTCATGCGAGCGTTGAGCCGCTGAATGACGGCGCGCAGCCTGTCGATATCAGCTTGAACGCCATCCACCTTGGCTCTGTTGGGGCGCAGGTTGTCCTGCAGGGCGGCCAACTCCAGCTCCTTTTGCTGAAGCTGAACTTCAAAAGTGCCAATCTGGGACCGCAGTGAGACGATGACGCCTTCAGGGTCGAGCACCTGACCGTCTTGTTGCAAGCGAACCAGTCGTTCCTGCGCAACGCGGCGTTTGTTTTCAGCCAGCTCCAACGCGGCTTCAGCCTCGCCGACCTGGTCGTCGCGTTTCTGCTCGGACAGTTGGTTGACCTCGGCCTGGGCATAGGAAATCAGACGGCGAGAAAACTCGGCTGAGACTGCGGGGTCCGCGGCTGACACCTCCATGCGGATCACGCCTTCGGTCGGGTCGTAGCCGATTTTCACGTTTCTTGAGTAGGTCTTGAAAGCTTCTTCATTTGTTGAAGCGGGATCCAGTCGTTGAATGGGGTCAATCCAATCCTGGGAGAAATGAGAGATAAATCCCATATCCTCATCCAGCTTCAACATTGCGCCTTTTGATTGCAGATAGCTCTGGACTGCGATCGAATCCTGACTGGTGGCAAATTGCGTACCACTCAACAGTCCGCCGAGGCCACCACCGCCGGCACTGTCAGCTTTGAGGACCAGGAATTCAGATTTGGTCGCATACATGGGGGTGGCGACCACATAGAAAAAATAGCCAGTGATGAGAGTTGGCAGCATCACAAAGAAGGCCAAGCGCCCCAAGAGCAATATCAGCTTACGGCGGCGGCGGCGTGAAATATCAAGTTGAATTTCACGGATTTCGCGATTGCGCCGTTCTGCCGGGCTGATCTCGGTAGAGGGGAGAGAGGCCTGGGACGCGGGAATGGTTTGCGGCAACTGAACCTTGCTGCCAGCACCGGGAATTCCCTGTGGAAGGGCCTTGTTTTGCGGGACGACCAGCTCCAGCATGTTGACGCGCTTCAGCGGATCAATGCCTTTTTGCCGCAACAGCCGGATCGCATCGAAATCAGAGGTCGCCGCAAGATCGTGTTTCTGCGCCATCCTGCGAGCGATACGCAGCTGGCGACCGGTCAGACCCTCTTGGCGGATCTTTTCGATATCCGTTTCCATAGAGGTTTCTTTGGCAGAGCTGACCTGACCCTGCATCAACTTGCTTTTCTTAGAAGCCTGCGCGCTTGCCTCGGAAAGGGGCGCGTCTGCGCTGGTCTGCGCTGGCGCGGGGCCGGTGGCTGTTTGTGGGGGCACCTGAGACGCGGAAGGGGCGGAGCCCTCTGTTGCGTCGCTCTGAGGTGCCGGGCCAGGAACGGGCCGCGCAGTTGCAGGTCGACTGGCCAAAGGCTCAGCAGCCGTGTTTCTGCGGATGCGAAACTTCTTAGCCTTGGGTTTGGTAGTCATAGAGCTGTTTCGCTTCTTCCAAGGTGTCAAACATATGTAGATGCCCATCTTGCAGCACGGCGGCTGAGCGGGCAAATTTCTCGAGAGTTTTGGGCTGGTGCGAGACAATCACGATTGTTGTCGTTTGCAGGCGTTCCTGCAAAATCGTACCGGCTTTCTTGTTGAACTCAACATCAGTTGTACTGGGCATGCCTTCATCAATCAGATAAATGTCAAAATCCAGGGCAAGCATCAGCGAAAAACTGAACCGGGATTTCATCCCTGCGGAATAGGTCCCAAGCGGCTGGGTGAAATACTCTCCGAGCCCGCAAAGCCATTGGCAGTAGGCTTCGACATAGTCCGGGTCCAGCCCATAGAGGTTGGCGATATATCTGCAGTTGGCCTGGGCCGAAAGACGGTTGATCACCCCGCCCATGAAACCGAGGGGAAAAGAGATCTTGCAGCTGCGATTGATCTCGCCTTCATCCGGTTTCTCCAGCCCGGCCATCATGTTCACCAGGGTTGTCTTACCGGTGCCGTTTTGGGCCAAAATGCCGATCGATCTGCCCAGCTCAACACGGAAGGACACACGATCAAGAATGACCTTGCGTTGTGTTCCTGTCCAATAGGACTTGCTGACGTTGTCAAATTCAAGCATCGCTTGTTCCGGTGCTGTCTTCTGGGGCTGTTGGTTCGGCGGTTCGTTGTTAGGTGTTTTTGGCTTTTGAGACCAGAGTTTGACGTATGAATACCTTATGATTGTTAAGGGTATGGCCTTGCACTTGGGCATTATTATGTCGAATTGTGTGCAATTTGTTCAATGTTCATTTACCAAATGATCCGGCTTTCGGCCAATATCTGAGTGTTGGACCCGTGCACAGTGCCTGATCCGGGTCCTGGTGATGGCCTCGAAAATCCTGACAAGTTTTCCAGATGAAATCAGGAAAAGAAAAAAGACCTACAGATTTGACCTGTACGTCCAGTAGGGGTGCTTCCTAAGAAAGCGGTCTTGGCGAATTGCGCCCGCGCTCAGATGCGGCGCAGGTCCACAAAGGTCTCATGATAGCAGGCGCCATCGGCGATATCTGTGCGGATATCAGCGGGTATCAGGGCATTCACGGTTTGCCCCGTTGGCGAGGTGACGCACCAGGTCCCCTTTGGAGAGTAGAGCACACCTGGGCGGGTTGTATCAGAGATCTCGAGCTGCAGCTGAACCTCACCGCGATTGTTCCAGACAAGGACAGTCTCCCCATCTTGCAGGCCCGTTGCCTTGGCGTCCGAGGGGTGCATGGTCAGTTTCTCCAACCCGCGTGAAACCAGGTGACCGCCAAAGGTCGCATTGATGCGCTTGTCAGAACTGGGCGTGATCAGAGTAAAGGGAAGGTCCTGCGCGACCGGGGCATGGCGCGGGACACCAAACCCAAATTGATCTTCCAGATCCTGGCTGAAAAGCTCAATCTTGCCAGAGGCTGTATCAGGCATGACATTTGCGCAGAGGACCAGGCTCTCGCCATCTGTTGCACGCATCTCAATAGCCTGGTCCAGTGGGATCTCGCTGGGTCGGCGCCCCTCCAGTTGCGGATGGTTGGGATCAATGGCTTGATCCATCAGATCTCTGTCGCTGGCCGTGAAGATTTCCCCCTCATAGCCAAACCGGGCCGCAAGACGCCGGAAGATCTCCGTATTGGGGAGGCTCTCTCCAACAGGAGGGAGCACGGGTTCCGCCCGCTGCAGGTAGTTCTGCCCGTAAGCGCCGTAGATATCTGCATGTTCGAAATGACTGGAGGCAGGAAGAATGATATCGCAGAGCGCCATACTATCTGTCATCGCCACATCACACCCGACGAGGAAAAGGTCTTCTTGCTTCAAGGCCTTGACCAGGTTCTTTTGGTCAGGGTGGGTTGCGACGGGATTGTGGTTATAGATCATAGCCGCCTTGATTGGAGGCTGTAGGCTTTGGTCCTTTAGCTTGTCCGCAAGATCAACAATATTGAAAACCCTTGTACCAGGCTTGATCAATTGGCTTTGCTGCAACCGATCGGTTGTCTTCGGCGTTGCGCCGCCCGATTTTGCCAAAACGCCAGCACCTGGACGCCCATGGTGTCCTGTCAAAGCGGGCAGGGCCATCGCTGCCCTCAGTCCGGATCCGCCGGAGCGGCCCCGCTCGATGCCATTGCCAAAGTTGCAGGCCATGTTTTCGGCGCTGACGATCAGGTCGCACAAGGTGTCAAACTGCGCAGGGGTGATGCCACAGCGCTCAACGACCACGTCGCTGCTGTATTGTCGGGCCTGTGCCATATATGCGTCAAACCCGGTGACCCATTTGTCGATGAAACTGAGGTCCAGTGCACCACGCTGTTCCAGTTCAGCCGCAAGCCCCATGGCCAGGACAACGTCGCTACCGGGCTTGATCTGGACATGCATGTCGCATTGCTCTGCGATTTTGATGCGCTTGGGGTCGATGATGACCAGTTGCCCCCCCTGGGCGCGCATCTTTTTCAACAGCGGCGCAAGATGCAGGTTGGAGACCGTGACGTTGTTGCCCCAGACTAGGACAAGGTCTGATTGCAGCACCTGCATTGGCGGCATACCAGGCGCTCCCCCGAAGAGGCTGGCATAGGCTGCCCCCCTTACGCCACCGCAGAGCGGGCCTCGATCCAGGAGGGTGGCGCCCATCTGATAGAAAAAGCGCCGATCCATTGATCCGCCTGCCAGTTCCCCATGCGGGCCGGCATAGTTGAAGGGAAGGATGCTTTCTGGGCCGTAGCGATCGATCGCATTGCGAAAGCCGTGGTAAACGACTTCTATCGCTTCGTCCCAGGAAATCGGTGTGAACGCGCCTGAGCCACGCGGGCCTGTTCGCTTTAATGGGGTGTGCAGACGTGTTTCGCCATGGACAAAGTCCGGGTAGTAGCGGGCAACCTTGTTGCAAATGACACCGTTGGTAAAGGGGTTGGCCGCCGACCCTTTGACTGCGGTTACCTTACCATTGCTGATGGTTGCATTCAGGCTGCAGGTGTCGGGACAGTCCAAGGGACAGACGGTGGGTAGGACCTGGGTGGTTTCATGAGCGTTCATTGCGGGTCTCGTGCTGTTGGCTTTGTTGCAGGCTACCCGGTTGGTACAGTCCCATTAAGTTCCAAAATGGGGCGATATGACCAGACCAATTCTTGTTCGAATGCGAGGTCGAGAGTAGGGAAGGGTCAGTGCCCAGAGGTTGCGGGGTCTTACCCAATTGCCATTGATTCAACCCGGTATCGTTTGTCTGAGCACAGAGATTTGAAAACCGTTAGGCTGGCGATGTGGAGATTTCGGATTGGAAACCGTTTAGGCTATAGATCGGCTTAGCCCCTGTATCTGCCTGTGGTCCATGACTTGTCTTAGATCGTGGGGCGATTTGCGGCAGGTGAATTAATGAAAAACGGCTGGAATAGAGTTGCAGGAATGTGGCGCAATACTAGGGATGGGTAGCAATGCAACAGCTCAGAAAGTCGCTGAAAGACTTGTCCCAAAGCATATCCTCCTGTCGCCTTTGTCAAAGCCGCTTTGCCGCAACGCATTCTGCACATGAGCCGAGGCCGGTTGTCTGGCTTTCTTCAACGGCAAGCATTCTGGTGTCTGGGCAGGCTCCGGGCGCGCGTGTTCATGCCTCGGGCAAACCCTTTACCGACCCGTCAGGAGAACGGTTGCGTCAATGGATGGGGGTAAGTGATGCAGAGTTCTATGATCTAAAAAAAGTGGCGGTCCTGCCGCTGGCCTTTTGCTTTCCTGGCTACAATGCCAAGGGGAGTGATCTGCCTCCGCCGCCTCTTTGTGCGCGCACCTGGCATGCGCAGGTGATGCAAGAGATGCCAAATCTTCGGCTGAAACTCCTTGTGGGTGGGTATGCGCAAAAATGGCATTTGGGAACCAAGCAATCTGTCACAGACTGTGTCGCGAGCTGGCGCAATGCCCCAGAGGGGGTGTTCCCTCTGCCTCATCCCTCCTGGCGGAATACCGGCTGGCTGAAGAAAAACCCCTGGTTCGAGGAAGAGCTGTTGCCGGTTTTGCAAAAAAGAGTAAGGCAGGTCCTGTCGGACTGGGGGTGAAGCTGTCTCTGTTGGCGTCTTTGTTGAGGGCAGTGACCAGCGGCAGTTAGTGCAAAGGCTGAGGTCAACTGATGTCTGACACTGGCCCTTACCCTGGGCGAATGATAGCAGGGGCGCAGAATGCGCCAGCCGAACTCTTGAGGTGGCGAATGCTAGGATGAGGAGCACAAGATATGCCCGAGGACCGCTCGGCCAGGCTGGCAGAAACGCCGCTGGATCAGGCCCATGCTGTGATGGAGCAAAACCCTGAGGATGGCAACGCGCGACTGCAATTCTATGAGCGTTTGGCGGATTCGGAGCTCTTTCTCATGCTTGGTGCAGAGGCGGAGGGAGGGCAAATCTCGCCCGAGCTGCTGGAAACCCCTGAAGGGACATTTGTTCTGGCCTTTGATACCGAAGAGCGATTGGCAGAGTTTTCAGGGCGTGAGATCCACTTCGCCGCGCTCTCTGGGCGTGGGTTGGTTGAAATGCTGGCCGGACAAGAAATTGGTCTTGGCCTGAACCTGAATGTCGCTCCGTCGGAGTTTCTTTTGGCAGCAGAAGCAATAAGCTGGTTGCAAGAAACATTGGAAGCGGCACCGGATGAGGTGGAGGCGCAGGTCGAAGAATTGTTGCCACCCAAGGGCCTGCCCGACATTCTTCTGAAATCTCTGGACCAGAAACTGGCCACCGCAGGGGGGCTGGCCAGCTCTGCTTATTTAGTCGCACTGCGTTATGAAGGCGGGGGCAGTGGTCATCTCTTGGGCTTTGTGGATGCAGAAAAGCCTGCGCAAACTGCCCTGGCCAAAGCGGTGAGCGAGGCGCTGGTCTTTTCTGGTATCGAGGCAGGGGTGCTGGATGTCGGCTTTTTTCAGGCGAGCGATCCTGTCGTGCAGAGTTTGGCAAGGGTTGGGCTAAAGTTTGATTTGCCGCAGCCGGAAGCCCCGAAAATCTACCAGCCCGAAATCCCCGGGAGCAATCCAGAGAAACCCCCACGCCTGAAATAATATGTGTCGCCTCTGGGCTTCGGTGGGCTCCCGCCCGTCATCGGCCTTGATCAGGCCTCTTCCCGTTGGGCCCGGCACTGCGCAGGCATGATCTGGCCGTTCACTCAAGAGGCAACCTCAACCGACCCTGCCTGCTCTGACGAGAAGCCAACCCGTTTCATCAGCGGAATGGTGAACGTGCCTGTTGTGACCACATTGGCAATGGAGGAACCCGAGATCAGACCAGTGGCAGCAGAGCCAACAACAGCCGCTTTCGCAGGCCCGCCTTTCAGGTGCCCTAGGGCACCAAAGGCCATTTTGATAAAGTAGTTCCCGGCCCCGGCTTTATCAAGAAGTGCTCCGAAGAGTACAAAAAGAAAGACAAATTTTGTCGAAACGCCCACAGCGATACCAAAGACCCCCTCAGAGGTAATCCACATATGGCTCATGGCTTTTTTCAGGCTGGCACCCTTCCAGCGGATAACCTCTGGAACATCTTCTGAGGAGCCAAAAAAGACATAAGCCAGAAAGATCGTAGCGATGATTGCCATTGCTGGGCCAAGCGCACGACGCGCAACCTCGAACAGGATAAGAAGACCGGCCCGCGCGAAGAACTTATCGATATCATCCGCAAGCCCACCGCTGTCGACGA
>NZ_AAYC01000008.1 GCF_000169455.1 Roseobacter sp. SK209-2-6
TCTGGCAGCTCCCTATGCGGCCATGGTTTTAGACGCGCGAACAGGTGAGGTGCTGCATTCACGCAATGCAGATACGCGGTTGCACCCCGCCTCGCTCACCAAAATGATGACGCTCTATATTGCCTTTGAGGCAATCCGAAACGGTGAGATCTCTCTCGATACCAAGGTGCGCATCAGCAAAAACGCGGCGGCAGAACCCCCGTCCAAGCTTGGCCTGCGCTCAGGCCAACGGATCGCTCTGCGTTATCTGATTCGAGCTGCGGCGGTGAAATCGGCCAATGATGCGGCCACCGCAATCGGTGAGGCCCTTTCAGGCTCAGAGGCCGCCTTTGCCCGCCGCATGACCCGGACAGCCAAGGCCCTAGGCATGTCGCGCACCAGTTTCAAAAATGCCCATGGCCTGACCGAGTCGGGGCATATGTCGACCGCACGGGATATGACGACCCTGGGGCGGCATATTCTGTACGACTACCCAGAGTATTATAATCTGTTCTCCCGCAAGACAGCGGATGCAGGTGTCAAAACCGTACCCAATACCAATCGCCGCCTTCTGGCTGCCTATAAAGGCGCGGACGGGATCAAAACCGGCTACACTCGTGCGGCCGGTTTCAACCTCGTTGCCTCGGCCAAGCGGGGCAATGAACGTATCATTGCAACGGTTTTTGGTGGTAAATCTTCTACCTCGCGCAATGCGAAGGTTGCTGAACTCCTGGATCTCGGTTTCCGCCGCGCGCCCTCTCGGGCGAAGCTGCGCAAACCTGGTCGCCCGGCCTATCAAGGCAATCAGGGTCTGGGAACACTTGTGGCAAGTGCCGGAGCTGAAGGCAACGGTGCAGGTAAGACCATTCGCGTGAACGGCCTGGTGAAAACCAGCCTTCGCCCCAAACTCCGCCCCAATACCGAAGACCAGCCTGTCTTGCTGGCCGAAGCTTCTGAAACACCAGAACAAAGCCCCGCCGCAATTGCCGAAGCTGCGCCCGCAGCACCGGCGGTGCAACAACAGATCCTGCAGGCCAGCATCAATACAGCCATTGCCGAAGCCCTTGTGCAACCCGCATCTGTACAATCCGCATCTGTGCAGACAGGCCCTGATGCTCGCACACAGGATCGCGACGCTTCACCGCTTGTCGCTTCTGCAGCACCCTACAGAGGGCTGCGCCCACAGGCCCGCCCTGTGAAACTGGCCAATGCTGTGCCGACATCGGAGCCCGCCCCCGTAGTTGTGACCCGCCTGTCCACCTCTGGCGGGCGGTACTGGGGTATCAATGTCGGACGCTACACCAGCCGCTACAAAGCAGAGAAGGTGCTCCTGCGAACCGCCTTGGCGGAGATGGAAACCCTGGATGGATCCCTGCGCAAGGTTGCGGAATCGCGACAGGGGTATGACGCCAACTTCCTGGGCATGACCAAGGAAGGCGCGGATCTCGCCTGCCGCAGGTTGCGGGCACGTAACATCGCTTGCGATACGCTGGGGCCATCCTAAGACACTATGGAACAACCGGCAGACAGGCTTACCTCGCCCCTGCCAACAAAGAAAGGCCCCTGTCCCAGGGGCCTTTTTGCTGTGAGCAACCACTTGGCGCAAGCAACGCTCTCAGATCCTGTCAGGGTTTGGGGCGATCATCCCAATCATCGCTAAGAATGCGCCGGGAATCCCCCTCTGGGTCCTCATATTGATTTGACCGCAGCGTATAGACAAACCCCGCCAGCGCTGCACCACCAAGGAGCAGAGAAATCGGTATGAGATAGGCAAGGACACTCATGGTTTATGCTCTTTCCTGCTGAAACAGACGTCAGCGCAGACGCAGGGCGTTCAGGGATACGGTGATGGAAGAGGTAGACATTGCCAATGCCGCAATCAAGGGCGTTGCCAGCCCCGCAATAGCCAGCGGCACAGCAATGACATTGTAAAGCGTTGCAATGCGGAAGTTTTCCCGGATGCGTTTGATCGCTTTCTGCGCAACGGTGCAGGCTTCTGCAATTGGACTCAGGTCCTGGCCGAGCAAGACGATATCAGAGGCAACACGCGCGGCATCAAGCGCTGAAGCTGGCGAGATCGACACATGCGCCGAGGCCAGAGCCGCGGTATCGTTCAACCCATCCCCAACCATCAGGACCTTTCGCCCCTCTTCCGCCAGGCGGGCTATTCTTTGTGATTTATCCTCAGGCAGCGCCTCTGCCACCCATTTGCGGATCTCTAGTCGCGCGGCGAGCTCCTCTACCGCCCCCATGGCATCTCCGGAAATCAGCAGCACTTCTTTGCCTGCGTCATGCAGCGCTGCCACCGCCTCCGCAGCACCAGGGCGCAAGTTGTCCGCAAAATAAAAGGCCTGCGCTTCACCCGTTCCCGTCTCTAACCAAGCGGCGGTTTGGCTGCCCTGCTTGGCCCCCAGCCAGCTGGCCCGACCCAAACGCACTGTCCGGCCCTTATAGCGCCCTTCGGTTCCAAAACCCGGATGCTCCCGCAGATCTGTGACCTCAGCGGGCTGTAGCCCAGCCTCCCGCGCTGCTGCGCATAGCGCCTTGGAGAGCGGATGCGCGGACCCTTCAGCCAGGGCAAAAGCGATTTCCAGATCCCGTCGGGTGAAATCTTCGAGGTTTTCCAACTGCGGAGTGCCTGTTGTCAGGGTTCCGGTCTTATCAAAAACCACCGTATCCACTTCGGCCAAACGTTCCAGCGCGGTTGCGTGTTTGATCAGCATTCCCCGCTTGAACAACCTCCCCGAGGCAGCGGTGGTCACCGCAGGAACTGCCAGCCCCAGTGCACAGGGGCAGGTGATGATCAACACCGCCGCCGCAATATTCAGCGCCATGCGAATGTCAAAAGTGTAGAGATACCACCCAAGGAAGGCCAAAGCAGAGAGGATATGCACCCCTGGTGCATAGAGCTTGGCCGCACTATCCGCCAAAGATGTATAGCGCGAGCGACCGGATTCCGCGATCGCCACCAGATCCGTCATGCGATGCAGCGAAGTATCTTCGCCAACGGCTTCTGCACGAATGACAAGCGGGCCGGTCAAGTTCACCTCTCCCGCAGAAACCTGGTGCCCAGCCTCAGCAAAAATCGGCAGGGTTTCCCCGGTCAGCAAAGAGCGATCGAGTTCCGATTGCCCTTTTGCGACCTCTCCATCAATTGGCATGCGACCACCCGGACGCACCAGGATCAGATCACCAATTCGCAGATCGGAAACAGCAACTTCTACCTCCTGCCCAGCCTCCAGGCGAATGGCGCGGGGCACTTCCAGCGCAGCGAGTTCTTCCGCTGCGGAGCGCGCAACCGCACGGGTGCGAAAATCCAGATAACGGCCCGCCAGTAGAAAGAAGGTCAGTGTCAGCGCCGCATCGAAATAGGCATGTTTCCCAGAGAGCATCGTCTCCCACAAAGAGGTCACCAAGGCCAGCACTAGGGCCAGCACAATCGGGACATCCATGTTCAGGCGCCCAACCCGCAAGGCGGTCCAGGCGCTTTTGAAAAACGGTTGCCCAGCAAAAATCACCGCCGGGAAAGCAATCGCCGCAGAGATCCAGTGGAACATGTCACGAGTGGCATCAGATGCCCCGGACCAAACGGATATGGACAGGAGCATGACATTCATCGACGCGAAAAAGGCCACGGCCAATCGCATCAACAACTCCCGCCCTTGACGGTCGCTGTTGGTATCGCTCAGCGCAGCCAGATCCAGTTCATGCGCTTCAAAGCCATTTGCTTCCAGCACCGGGATCAGATCCGTGGCCTTCAGGTCGGGATCTGCTTCGATCATGGCCCGTTTCAGGGTCAGATTCACCCGCGCTGACTGCACGCCGGGCTGCGCATTCAGCACCCGCTCAACACCGGAGATGCAGGCCTGACAATGGATCTGCGGCAAAGAAAGCGCCAGTCGCGCCTCTTGTGGCACCGCCTCGACCGGGCCTTCCGGTGCCGCGACACAGCCAGGGCAAACTGCCATCGAAGGACGCATCTGCGCGGTCATTGGTGGGTCATCCCTTTACGTGCAAGATCACCCGTTGAGTGAACTCGATCCCATTTTCGGCGCGGGCAACAAGCCGCAGGTTCCAATTACCTGGCCCCAGAATGGCTGGCGCCACATAGGCTTGGCCATCAAATCGGAAATCCGGCTCCTGGTCATCTTTGACATGCGTTGCCCGACCCAGGGTGGCGCTGAGCTTGGCAACCTCAACTGGATTGCCATTCTGGTCAGAGATTTCCAATTTCACCTGATCTTCCTGAGCTGAAGCATAGATCGACCAACCAAGCGACTCCTGCGCCGAGCGTCGCGCATCAAACTCCTGACTGGCAACATAGGAGTTCTTCACCTCAAGCCCCGGAAAGGTACTGACGGCATTCACAGCCAGGGTGATATTCACCGAAATGATCACCGCAAAAGCCGCGGCAAAGATCAAAAACACATGGAGCCCGGTCAGTTTACGCGGTTCTTTTGCCATGATCAGTTCCCCCGTCCATTGAATGTCGTGTCCTTATAGGCGCGCTCACCATTGCTGAGGTCTTCAACCCAGATCCGCACTGGTGTGGCCTCAGCTGCAGAGGCCGCCGCCGCCTTTGGCGTCACGATATAGACCTTCTGAAGATAGGCTGCATCGGCAGGTACCTCAACCGAGTCATAGGACGTCCCTTCCAGCTGGATCCGCATCGCTGGATCACCTTTGACCGAGAGTTTGAAGGGCCGTGCTTCACCATGTTTGTTGCGCAGACGGACCTCATAGGTATTGCGGATAGAGCCATCGGAGAGCGTCACAAAGGTCGGGTTGCGAACCGGAGCCACGGTCAGATCAATGTCCGCCCGGATAAAGAGCGCAAACAGAAGCCCCAGACCAACAAAGCTCCAGAGGCTGGTATAGAGGATCGTGCGGGGGCGCAGAATATGTTTCCAGATGTTCTTTGGAGGCTCCCCTGCCCGCTCACGGGTTTCATCGGAGAGCGCCATATAGTCGATCAGACCACGCGGTTTGCCGATCTTCTCCATGATGTCATCACAGGCATCGATGCAAAGGGCGCAGGTGATGCATTCCAGTTGCTGGCCATCGCGAATATCAATCCCCACGGGGCAGACATTGACGCAGGCCATGCAGTCGATGCAGTCGCCCTTTGGCTCTGCCCCGGCTTCTTGCTGCTTCTTATTCAGCTTGCCACGGGGTTCTCCCCGCCAGTCCCGATACCCTACGACCAGGGTGTCTTCATCCATCATTGCGGCCTGAATACGGGGCCAGGGGCAAGCGTAGATACAGATTTGTTCCCGCGCAAAGCCACCAAAGAAAAAGGTGGTGGCTGTCAGGATCAGCATTGTGGAATAGGCAACCGGATGCGCTTGACCGGTGACTAGATCCACCAGGAGCGTAGGTGCATCAGCAAAATAGAAGACCCAAGCGCCGCCTGTCGCCAGGCCGATCAAGAACCAGGCGGTCCATTTGGTCAGTCGCAGCCGCGCCTTGCGAAAATCCATCTTCTTCTGGCGATGCAGCCGCAGACGGGCATTGCGATCCCCCTCGATCCAGCGCTCCACCAGAATATAGAGATCCGTCCAAACCGTCTGCGGGCAGGCATAGCCACACCAGACACGCCCCAGGGCCGAGGTAAACAGAAAAAGGCCAAGACCCGCCATGATCAGCAAACCGGCAACAAAGTAAAACTCATGTGGCCAGATCTCGATCCAGAAAAAATAGAACCGACGGTTCGCCAGATCCAGCAAGACGGCCTGATCCGGCAAAGAGGGACCGCGGTCCCAACGAATCCATGGCGTCAGGTAATAAATACCAAGCGTGATCGCCATGATGTACCATTTCAGGTTTCGGAACACGCCCGATACTCGTCTTGGAAAAATAGGTTCCCTAGCGGCGTATAGGCTGGGGGCGGGATTGGAATCACTCACGGACTCACTCCACTGGAATTCTTATCTTGTGCAGTTTCTTTCAAATGCAGGCGCTGCGCTCTTTGACGTGGATCAATAAAGAGTATCAGATAAGCATCTTTTACCAAATCGCGTGAGAGCTTTGCCTAATCGTCCTCTTAGAGCAAATCACAGGCAAGCGGCAGGGTTCTCCCTTCTGAGAGGCTGAGGCATGCCGTCGCGGATGTCCCTTCAGCTATTTTTCGCAATATAAATCAAAGATCTATTGTTTTCTTAGCCAGGAAATAAACCGTCTCGCTTCGGGGCGCTGCACACCAGGCCGGGTCACGATATGATAGCCGCGCCCATCCTGCTCTGTAAAAAGCTCGACCAACCGTCCCAACCGCAGATCTTCCTTCACGAATTCGCGAACGCTGACAGCAACCCCCTGCCCTGCTCTGACCGCTTCCAGCAAGAGATTGCCCGGCAGGGTCACTCTGGCGCCCCTTTGGGCCTGGGTCACGCCTCGCGAACGCAACCAAAATGCAGCCTCGGTTGTGCCAAGCTCTTCTAGCCAGGGAAAATCCAGCAGCTCCTCAGGGGCATGCACGCGGCGGTCCGCAAGCAAATCCGGCGCCGCTATCACTACCATCGGGGAGGACAGAAACAATTCCGACTGTAGCCCAGGCCAGTTTCCGCCCCCATATCGCAGCGCCAAATCAATGCCGCCGGGTTTCAGCTCTGATACCGTTCCGACCGGATCCACAACCAAATCAATATCTGCATATTCCTGTTGAAACCCCGCTAGACGCGGCATTAGCCAGTGGGCTGCAAAAGTCGGCGTGCAGGTTATATGCAAGGGGCGGCTGGAACCTGCTCTGGACAATTCCTGAACTGCGGTTTCGATGGCCCCAAACCCCAGTTGCAACGCGCGGGCCAAATGGTGCCCAGCCGCTGTCAGCTCCAATGCACGCCCACCACGATCCAGCAGCTCAACCCCCAAATGCGCTTCTAGGGCACGCAATTGCTGACTGACCGCCGCATGACTGACATTCAACGAAGCCCCGGCCTTCGCCAAACTTCCAGTTTCCGCATAGGCACAAAACGCCCTAAGCGTGGAGAGTGATGGTAGGTCCAGCCAGTTCATATGTAACCTCAGCTTACATGATGATTATTTTCCTGACTCGCATGAAACACCCTATTCGTACAAGTTTTAAAGGCACCAAGATGAGAAGGAGTAAAGAAAGTGTTAGTTGATATCTACGCCAGATCTTTCACAATCGCGACCCGCCAAGACTGTGTTCATTTGCGGGAGCTTCCCCCAGTTGAACCTGCGGCCACCTCTCGCAAGGGCATTTGGAAGCCCCTAGCGGCTCTCTCTGTTTGGCTCAAAGGAACAGGCAGACAGACCCGCTGTGTCAAACCGCAAGAGATTTGAGGGGCTGCGACACCCCTGCGGGGGCCAGAGATTTAACAATGGAGGGGGTATGCGTCGGCTTTCCAGGAAACGCGCGAACAGATCGAAAAGCCGACGCTAGATCCCCTTCAGCCTGCACGTTGGCTTTGGGGAACCGATGCTGGCAATTCTGAAATCCCATGGGAGGGTAGAGCAGCTCGCCAGCATGTCTCTTATGTTGAACCCAATTAAGCAGATACCACGGCATCTGAACTTGACCCTAATCAAGTTGCGCAAAAATAATTTCCGTCTTGCACATTTTTCCCGGCCAGCCCCAGCCCAAAGAGACCGGGAAGCCTTTTTGAGCCTACCCCAGCTCTGCCCGTCGGGGTGGGTTTGCCCCGGCCCGAGAAACCGTAATGCTTGCCACTTGAACTGCAAATGTCAGTGCCCGCTGCAAGTGCTCATCGGAGAGCAATGCCACTTTCTCTTTGTTGAGAAGATCTTGGTCGTTCAGGTAGGTCAGGAAACCAGCATTAAAGCTGTCCCCCGCTCCAACCGTATCTGAAACAACCACTTTGCGCCCAGGTACAACAATAGGTGGGCCATCCGGCCGCAGAGCCATAACCCCGCGCGCGCCTTTGGTCTGCAAAACTAGGCGCGGCCCGAGGTCAAAGAGCCCCTTCAGCTTGTCCTGTGTCTCCCGAGAGTCTGATGGGAAGAAATGCTCCATATCCTCTTCCGAGAGTTTCACGACATCGCTGAGCCTGACCATACGCTCAAGCCTTTGACGATAGGCCTCTTCATCCTCGGCAAAACCGGGCCTGATATTCAGATCCAACATCACTAGATGCTGATCCGCGACCTTTTCCGCATAGCTGCATAAGGTGGTTGCAAAGGGACCGTTGCAGAGACTGATCCCCCCAAACAAAAGACCCAGGGTTTCTTTCGGCACCAGCGGCATATCGGCAAGAGTGATCTCCCGCATGGCGGAACCGTGGTCATAAAAGCGGTAGCTGGCGTCCCCATCCTGCAGGCTGACATAGGCAAGCGTGGTTGCGCGATCGCTGACGATTGCCAGACCCGTTTCCACTGCGCTCGCTGTGAGCTCATGGTGCAGCTGCCTGCCGAACTGGTCTTCTGACAATCCGGAAACAAGGGCCACTGGTGCTCCAAGCCGACCCAAGGCAATTGCAGAGTTGAAGGCAGCGCCCCCACACAGGGGACGGAAACAGGGATCTCCCTGTTCTGTGACAGCTGGCAACATATCGATCAGCGCTTCACCACAGCACAAGATCATCTTTGGCACTCCACCGGAATGAAAACTCTGGGCCCAGAGCTACCGCAAAGCACAATTTACCACCAGAGGCGAAACACAGATCCACCCATGCTATCCATAGCACCAAAGAAAAAGGCCGCTCTGAACGAACGGCCTTTTCAATTTCTTCACCAGAAAGGGAGGTTACTCACCACCGCCAAGCTGATGCACATAGGTGGTTACTGCACGCACCTGCGCTTCGGTCAGGCGGTTATTCCACGAAGGCATAACCCCGTAGCGTGAGTTGTTCACGGTCTCCATCAAAGTGGCGTAGTCGCCACCATAGAGCCACAGCGCATCTGCAAGGTTCGGCGCACCCTGGCTGCGATCACCGGTGCCGTCATCCATATGGCAAGAGGCACAGTTGTCCGCGTAGATCTCCGCGCCGGCTTCCACTTTGGATGCGTCCTGCGCGTCGCCAGAGAGGGACATGACATAGTTCACAACCTGATCGATCTCTTCTTTTTCCAAAAGCTCATCGCGGCCAAAGGCGGGCATCTCGGAATAGCGCGCTTCGTCGCTCTCCTCGTTGCGGATCCCGTGGCTGATGGTCATGTGGATGTCCTCAACTGAACCACCCCAGAGCCAATCATCGTCCAGAAGGTTCGGATAGCCCTTGGCACCATTGGCACCAGAACCATGGCATTGCGCACACCAGGTCTTAAAGACCGCGGCACCAGAGGAAGCCGCATAGCTGCCCAGTTCCGGATCTGTTGCGATGGAAGCCAGCTCCACCTCTTCTAGCTTGGTGTTCATCGGTGCATTGGCTTCTTCCACCGCAGCGATTTCAGCCGCAACATCTGCACGTGTCGACCACCCCAGCACCCCGGCTGTGGCACTATTCACCAATGGCCATGCCGGATAGGCAATGGTGTAGATCACCGCCCAGATGATGGTGGCATAGAAGGTCCAGAGCCACCAACGCGGCATCGGATTGTCAAACTCTTCGATCCCATCCCAGCTGTGGCCGGTGGTGTTTGGATCGTCGTCGAACTTTTTGACGGGCTTGCTCATGTCCGCGCCTCCTTCTTAGCGGCGGGTGTCGCCTCTGCCTCAGCCGGAGCCGGAGCATCTACGTGGCGAAAGGGAATGCTGGCGGTATCTTCGTAGACCTTGGTGCTGCCTGGGCGGAACGCCCAGAACACAATGCCCATGAAAAAAGTGAACAGGAACAAAAGCATCCAGCTGTCTGCAAATTCCCGTAAGAGGGTATAGATTTCCATTCCATTTCCTCCTTAGCGGCTTGCGTCAGGGGTAAAGGTTGAGAAATCAACCAATGTGCCGAGCATCTGCAGATAGGCCACCATAGCGTCCATTTCGGAGACACCGGGCTTGCCGTCAAAGTTCCGCACGCTGACATTTTCGCCATAGCGTTCCAGCAGACCATCATAGTCGCTGTCCGGATCAGCCTGAGCACGGAAATCCGCCTGAGCATTGGTCACCATCTCATCGCTATAGGGCACGCCCACCAGCGCATTCGCTGCCATGATGTCACCGATGTATTTGCCATCGATCATCTTCTGCTCGAGGAAGCCATATTTTGGCATCACAGATTCCGGCACAACGGATTGCGGATCACGCAGGTGGTCGACATGCCACTCATCCGAGTAGCGACCGCCAACGCGGGCCAGATCAGGTCCGGTGCGTTTGGAGCCCCACTGGAAGGGGTGGTCATACATCGATTCCGCTGCCAGCGAGTAGTGGCCATAACGCTCGACCTCGTCGCGCATCGGGCGGATCATCTGGCTGTGGCAGACATAGCAGCCTTCGCGCAGATAGACCTCCCGGCCTGCCATCTCCAGCGGGGTGTAAGGGCGCATGCCCTCCACCTTTTCGATGGTGTTCTCCAGGTAGAACAGCGGAGCGATCTGAACCAAACCACCAATTGTCACCACCAGGAAACTGCAGATCAGCAGGAGGGTCGCATTGGTCTCGAGGATCTTATGTTTATCGAGAATTGCCATTTGTCCGGCCCTCCTTATTCAGCCGGGACCTGGACCGTAAGGCTCGACTCTTTGGCCGGAGCTCTACGGACGGTCATCCACAGATTGTAGCACATGATGATGGAACCGGTGAGGAACATTACCCCGCCCAGACCACGCACGATGTTCATTGGCTTCTTTGCAGCTACGGTGTCTGCAAAAGAGTTCACCAGGAAGCCATTGGCATCCACTTCACGCCACATCAGGCCTTCCATGATGCCGGTCACCCACATCGATGCCGCATAGAGAATGATGCCGATGGTGGCGAGCCAGAAGTGCCAGGAAACCAGGCTGAGGCTATAGAGGCGCTCACGTTTCCACAGCACCGGCACTAGGAAGTACAGAGCACCAAAGGTGATCATCCCGTTCCAACCCAAAGCACCGGAATGCACGTGGCCAATGGTCCAGTCGGTGTAATGCGACAGCGAGTTCACAGCGCGGATCGACATCATCGGACCTTCAAAGGTGGACATGCCGTAGAAACCGATCGAGATCACCATCATGCGGATCACCGGGTCGGTACGCAGCTTGTCCCAGGCGCCCGAGAGCGTCATCAGACCATTGATCATGCCGCCCCAGCTGGGCATCCACAGCACAACCGAGAACACCATGCCAAGGGTCGAAGCCCAGTCAGGCAGCGCGGTGTAGTGCAGGTGGTGCGGACCGGCCCAAATATACAGGAAGATCAGCGCCCAGAAGTGGATGATCGACAGCTTGTAAGAGAAGACAGGACGCTCGGCCTGCTTTGGCACAAAGTAATACATCATGCCGAGGAAGCCTGCGGTCAGGAAGAAGCCCACTGCATTGTGGCCATACCACCACTGAACCATAGCATCCTGCACGCCAGACCAGACGATCACGGATTTGGAACCCCAGATCGAAACGGGAATGGTCAGGTTGTTCACAACATGCAGCATCGCAACGGTGACGATGAAGCCCAGGTAGAACCAGTTGGCCACGTAGATATGCGGCTCTTTGCGCTTGATGATGGTACCGAGATAGACCGCCAGATAGGCCACCCAAACGATGGTCAGCCACAGGTCAACATACCATTCTGGTTCCGCGTATTCTTTTGATTGGGTGCCACCCAGCAGATAGCCGGTTGCGGCCAACACGATGAATAGCTGATAGCCCCAGAATACAAACCAGGCCAGGTTACCGCCCCAGAGGCGTGCAGCTGATGTCCGCTGCACCACGTAGAAAGAGGTTGCCAGCAGCGCGTTGCCTCCAAAGGCAAAAATCACCGCCGAAGTGTGCAATGGACGGAGGCGGCCGAAATTGGCAAGACCCTGCGCCCACTCAAAATTCAATGCCGGGAAAGCCAATTGAAAAGCGATAAAAGTGCCCGCAAGAAAACCAACAACACCCCAAAAGGCGGTGGCAATCACACCAGCACGAATAACACTGTCAAAATACTCACCCTGCAGGCTGCCAGTGGCCACCTGCGGCTCGCCTGTGCGGCGCAGTGTATAAAGGAAGAGGCCACCAGCAACGAGCATAACGATCACCGCATGCACCTGGTAAGCCAGATCCCGCGCGTAATTGGTCCCGATCATCGCAAACAGCGTGACCAAACCAAGCGCTATCAGCTTGATAAAATTAGACATCTTGCGTCCCTTTGCCTTGTCCCCCGCGATTCTTAACGCCGCGTGGAATCCATTTAGACTGTGCGCTTGATGCAAAACATGTGCTGCGGATGCATTGATCTGCATCAAGACAATTGCCTCTAGTCTGTGACACACCACAAAGCAGAGGTCTTCTTCAACCACTACTGTGACAGATAGACTGAAATTACTCCACCATGAGGTGAACCATGACGTATAAATCCATACTGACCGTGCTGACCTCCGAAGCGACAGCAAATGCGCCTCTGGCCCAGAGTGCAGCTCTAGCAACTAGCTTTGAAGGCCACGCAGAGGCCCTGTGCCTGGGCGTGGATCGCACTCAGACTGGGTACTATTACGCCGGGGCCAATGCCCTGGTTTTACAGGAAACAATGAGCCGCGCCAAAGACGACGCAGCAAAACTGCAGAATTTGGCCGAAGAGACTCTCAAGAAAACTGGATGCAGATATTCAACCGATGCGGGAATTGCGCAGATCGCCGACATGGGGCGCCATGTCGCAAGGCTTTCACGCTTTTCCGATCTCGTGGTGTTGGGAAAACCCTATGGGGAAGGTGTCGGTGTTGAAGCAGAGCCGGTGGTCGAAGCAGCTCTCTTTGAAGGGCGCGCGCCGGTACTCGTCACCCCCGAGGAAAATCAACTGAAAGGTAAGCCAAAAACCGTTCTTGTTGCCTGGAATGAGAGTATTGAGGCGATGACGGCCATTCGCAGAGCCCTTCCCTTGTTGATCACCGCTGATCTAGTGCGCATCGTGGTGATTGATCCTCCGCAGCACGGCCCCGAACGCTCCGACCCTGGTGGCATGCTCGCCCAGATGCTGGCTCGTCATGGCGTGAAATGTGAGATTGATGTTCTAAGCAAAACGCTTCCACGGGTTTCGGACCTTCTGATCCGCCATACAACGGATACAAATGCAGACCTCATCGTTATGGGCGCCTACGGCCATTCCCGTTTTCGGGAAGCAATCCTGGGCGGTGCCACCCGCAACATGCTGGAGAAAGCCACGGTTCCGGTATTGATGGCTCACTAAAGATGAGCCACCTCGCACTGTTGGTATGCCTTTGATCGTATCGAGTTTTTTTTGGATTGGGCCAAATTCTCGATTACGTCCCGTCAAACACTTGATCTTGGCAATCTATTAGTAGGGGCTTTGTTCTACCATAGGGTGTGCCTGGGTGGATTCTGACACCTCAACTCAACCTCTGGCGCAGGGCTGACTGCTCTGGCCTTGCTCCTCGTCAGAGTTTTCCCGAGCCGACCCCGGTTCTGCGCGTCGTATTTACGCGCAGAACCACCCCCCCCCCTTTTTCTTTCACGCCGCCCTGGTCTTATCCAAAGCGCCTGGGCTCACTTACGCACATAGTGGAAGCCTTGGAACTCTGCCCGCAGTGCTGCGGTGCGTTTGGCAACATCTTGCAGTGCATTCCCCTTCAGACCATCGGCGATAAGCCCAGCCAAAACCGGTGCATGTTCTGGGGTCACACCGCGCCGCACCAGTTCCGGCGTGCCAATCCGAAGCCCGTTCATGTCACCTGACACAGGATCAATCGGCAGGCCGATTCCACAGGCCAGAAACCCTGCCTGACGCAGGCGCTTGGACGCTGCTTGACCTCCGCCAAAGCACGCAGCTTCAAGCGCAAACTGATGAGATGCCGTCGCTTGCCCTCCCGCTTTGAAAATAGGCAGCCCCTGCTTTTCCAACTCATCTGCCAGCGCTATTGCCAGCTCAATCATCGCCCTGGTGTAATCAGCCCCATATTCCAGCCAATCCAGCATCGTCAGAGCCAGAGCCGCAGACTTGGCGGCATCGAAATTGGCCGTCATTCCCGGAAAGGCAATTTTGTCCAACCGCTCAGCAATCTCTGCCTCATTTGTCACGATCAAACCGCCAGCGGGTCCGCCTAGACTTTTGTAGGTGCTCATGGTCATCAGATGCGCGCCCTCAGCCAGAGGGTTGGCCCAGGCGCCCCCGGCGATCACACCGCATTGATGAGCCGCGTCAAACAGCACCTTGGCGCCCACCTCATCTGCGATGGCACGGACCTCGGCAACCGGATGGGGGAGCACATTCAGGCTACCGCCAATTGTGATCAGCTTAGGCTGCAGTTTATGCGCCAGAGCCCGCAAGGCTTCCAGGTCCACCGAGTAGCCATCTGCATTCACCGGTGCAGGATGGGTTTCCAATCCATAGAGCCCGGCACAGCCTTCCCCATGATGGGTCACATGCCCTCCTATCGCTGCCGGTGGCGCGATTATGCAATCGCCGGGCTTGGTGAGCGCCATGAACCCATAGAGATTGGCCATTGCCCCTGAAGCCACCCGGATTTCTGCAAAGCCTGCACCAAAGACCTGAGCAGAGAGCTCTGCCGCCATGACCTCAATCTCTTCGATCGCCTCGAGCCCCATCTCATATTTGTCACCAGGGTAGCCAAGCGAAGGGCGGCTACCCAATCCGCGGGCCAGAATAGCCTCGGCTGCGGGGTTCATGACATTGGTTGCAGGGTTGAGGTTAAAGCACTGGTGGTCGTGAATTTGGGTATTCTCTTGCACCAGGGCTTCAATGCGGGCAGCGGCCTGCGCAGCCTCCATCTGAGCTGTCGCACGAGCAATCTGCTGTACGCGTGTTTCGCAAGGCTCGGGCACCCAAACACGCTGTTTCAGGTGAGCGGTTCTAGTCATGGTTTCATTCCCTTTCAGGCTTGGTCGGCTTCTCACCCCCAGATCATCTCAAGACAGGCTTGCCCGCAAATCAGTTTTCTGAAAAATTAGGGTCAGAAAAATTGAGCCTCATATGCCTGTATCCCCTCCCAGACCGCGCAACCTTTCCTTGACCGCGTTGCGCGCTTTCGAAGCCGCCGCCCGGTTGGGTGGTTTTGCTGCTGCGGGTCAGGAGCTGGGGGTGACACCCGGAGCAATCTCCGCCCAGATCAAATCCCTCGAGGAAGAGCTGGGTGCGCCCTTGTTCTTACGCGGGGTAAAGGGCGTTCAGCTGAGTGCCCTCGGGCAACGGGCCCTGCCTGGGTTCAGCCAGGTGTTTGATCAATTGGGTGAAGCGATCCAAATCCTGCGCGATGAAGCCCCGCCACGGATTGTGCATATCGCAACCCTGCCCGCCATTGCGCAATACTGGCTTTCCCCCCGGCTACCCAGGCTTCGTTCGGAAATGCCTGGAACAGAGATCTCGATAACGGCTCTGGAACACCCCCCAAACTTAAAGCGCACCCCCTATGACCTCTGCCTCTTCTTTCAAGAGGCGCCTACCTCTCAGCAAGTCTGCGCCGATGTCATCTTTCCCGTCTGTTCCCCTGATTTGGCAGGGGATCTGAAATCACCAAAGGACCTAGAAAGGATACCCTGCCTCAGCGACACAACTTGGGTGGATGATTGGCAGCATTGGTTGGACGCGACGGTTCCAGGCCAAAAAATCACTCCGCGCGGCCCTGTCTATTCGCTTTATGCGCTTGCTGTCGAAGAGGCCCTGAATGGTGCCGGGGTACTGATGGGCCATGAGGCCCTCTTGGCCCCACTCTTAGCGAGTGGTCGCCTCATCGCCCCCTTTGAAGCACGTGTTACCCTGCCCCGTGGCCTGTGCCTTTGGTCAATGCCCGGGCGCAGCCAGAATTCAGCCAGTCGGCATGTTGCAGATTGGCTAAGGGGTCAGGGCGAAGCACCCTCTTAGAGCGCGACAATGCTCACGCTAGCACCTTCTGAGACAGTGCTGCCCTATCCAAACCCATGAGAAATATCAGAAAAACAGGGCTCAACATCGCTGAACCCCAGAGCATTCGAAATGAAGGCTTTGGCCTTACATCAAAAAGCCACCGTCACTGTCATCCCCTGCCTCTTCCAGCAGGTTGCCCATATCCGGTACGGTAACGCGGCGCTTACCTTCTAGCGCGATGACACCGTCCTTTTTAAGCGCCGACATCTGACGGCTGACGGTTTCCAGGGTCAGACCGAGGTAATCCGCCATTGCTTCGCGAGTTAGAGGCAAATCAAAGGTCATTTCATTGACCGCGCCACCCGGCGTCAAAGAGGCATCACGGCGGGCGATAATGGCCAGCAGGCTTGCAATTTTCTCGCGTGCAGTCTTTCGCCCTAGCACAAGCATCCATTCCCGCGCGGCATCCAACTCATCCAGAGTCATTTCCAGCAAGCGATGCGCGATATGTGGTGTCGTCACCATCATCTCTTCGAAAGGTTTCTTACGGAAACAGCACATGACCAGATCGGTGGTTGCAACCACATTATAGGCAGCGCCATCGCGACCTGGGCGACCAACAAAATCGCTTGGCAGCAACAGACCAACCATTTGGGTGCGGCCATCTTCCATTGTCTGTGTCAGCGTTGCGATGCCAGAGACAACAGACCCCACGAAATTCATCTGATCGCCAGACCAGATAATCGGCTGCCCGGCTTCATAACTGCGGTAGTATTTGATCGAATCCAGCGCCGCGAGCTCATCCGATTCGCAGCGTGCGCATACAGCACGATGGCGGATTGGGCAGTCTGCACAGTTGATATGCGATATGGTCGGAGCGTTCATTACCTGCCTCGGCTTGATCCATGTCAAAGTGCTACAGCACCGGTCCTGCCTAGGTTACCCGGATGAGCCGGAAATCACAATTGGCGAAGCTTGGTTTGTTTACTGCCAAAGTGCCGCGCTATACGAGTTACCCCACTGTTCAACATTTCACGCCGAATGTTGATGCTACTCTCTACTCCAGCTGGTTGAAAGCAATCTCACCGGGGAGTCAGATCTCTCTCTATGTCCACATCCCATTCTGCCGCAAGCTGTGCTGGTTCTGTGCCTGTCGCACACAGGGAACCCAGAGCAATGAGCCCATTGAAGCCTATCTGGAGGTTTTGAAATCGGAAATCTCGCTCGTGGCCTCACAATTGCCGGAAGGGTTGGAAATCTCCAGGTTGCATTGGGGCGGTGGAACCCCCACCATTCTTTCGGCTGCGCAGATCCGGGACCTGGCGCAGAGATTTGCAGATCACTTGCCGCTTTCCCCCACCACGGAGTTCTCGGTTGAGGTCGACCCATGGGAAATTGACCAAGAACGCTGTGACGCGCTGCTTGAGGCCGGGATGACACGCGCCTCTATTGGAATACAGGATTTCAACGACCACATTCAGCAGGTGATTGGCAGGCAGCAGAGCTTTGAACAGACCAATGGGGCCGCCCGATTGCTCCGCGCGGCTGGGCTCCAAAAGCTCAATGCTGAAATCTTGTGTGGGTTGCCCTATCAAACCCAGCCAAGCATCACCGAAACCACGCAGCTTCTTTTGTCACTGACGCCAGACCGGGTGGCTGTGTCTGACTACATCCACCAGCCCGGTATGGCGCGACGCCAAAGCATGATCCCAACGGATTCGCTGCCAAAGCCCGAGGAAAAATTTGACCTGTTTGAAACCGCTGCCGCACTGCTGCGTTGGGACGGCTATGAAGCAATCGGGATCGACCATTTTGCACGGAGTGATGACTCCCTCACTCTAGCACGTAACACGGGACGATTGCGACGCGGGTTCCAGGGGTATTCCGCCGACCCCTCAGAGGTTCTGATCGGACTTGGCGCATCCGCTGTTTCACGCTTTCCGCAGGGCTATGCGCAAAATGAAGCGAGTACGGCCAAATACAGCGCTGCTATCAAGAAAGGTCGATTTGCCACCAGGGCCGGACATGCTTTTTGTGGCGAGGACGCGCTAAGGGCCAGGCTGATAGAGATGCTGTTGTGCCAGTTCGAGATTTCGCGGTCAGAAGCTTTAGATGAGTTTCCAGGTTGCCAGGCAATTCTTGATCCGCTGCTGAACCTGGCCTATCGCTCCTTTCCTGGGGCAATGGATCTAAGCAACACTCGCCTCTCTCTGACAGAACAGGCGCGTCCCTTGGTCAGAGTGATCGCACAGCAGATCTTTGACAGTTTCGCACAGGAGCAAAGCGCGCACAGCGACGCCCCCCGAGCCTAGCCCGCCTTTGCTGCTGCCATCAGTGCCGAGTGGCTAGAGAGGATCAGAGAGCTGCGGCCAGCAGATGGCGGGTATAGTCTTCCTTCGGAGCGTCAAAAATCTCCTGCGCGTTGCCGCTTTCTACGATGTCGCCTTGTTTCATCACAACAACCCGATGCGACATGGCACGCACCACGTTGAGGTCATGAGAGATAAAGAGATAGGCCAACCCATAACGTTCCTGCAGACCACGCAACAGTTCCACGATCTGCACCTGTACTGTCATATCCAGCGCTGAAGTTGGCTCATCCAAGACAACAAGTTTGGGGCGCAGAACCATGGCGCGCGCGATAGCGATGCGCTGACGCTGCCCACCAGAAAACTCATGCGGGTAGCGGTCCATGGCGGCAGGGTCCAATCCGACCTCCTCCATGACCTCCGCCACCAGCTCACGTGGGGGGCGGTCCTGATCCACATCATGTATGGCCAGTCCTTCAGAAATGATCTGCGCGCAGGTCATACGTGGACTGAGGGAGCCAAAGGGATCCTGGAAAACGATCTGCATATCCTTGCGCAGGCTGCGCAGATCCCTGGTCGACCACTGGCGCAGGTCTTGCCCCTGGAAACGAACCTCCCCCTCGGAGGCGATGAGCCGCATGATGGCCAGCGCCATGGTAGTCTTGCCCGATCCGCTTTCTCCGACGATGCCCAGGGTTTCACCGGCCCGCACATTGATAGAGCTGGGGTTGACTGCTTTGACATGACCTACCGTCCGCTTCAGCAGGCCTTTTTCGATCGGGAACCAGACCTTCAAGTCCTTTGTAGCCACCATCTCGGCAGCCTCATCCGCCACCGGTTCCGGCGCTCCCGAAGGTTCCGCCGCCAAAAGCTTTTGCGTATAGGCGTGCTGCGGATTGGCAAAGACCTCTGCCGCAGGGCCTTCCTCGACGATCTCACCGTTTTTCATCACACAAACGCGGTCGGCGATGCGTCGCACCACATTGAGGTCATGAGTGATGAACAATAGCCCCATGCCTTCGCTTTTCTTCAGGTCGGCCAATAGCTCCAGTATCTGCGCCTGAATGGTCACATCCAGTGCAGTGGTCGGCTCATCCGCGATCAGGATTTCCGGTTTGTTGGCTAAGGCCATGGCGATCATCACACGCTGTCGCTGCCCGCCCGAAAGCTGGTGCGGATAAGACCCCAATCGGGTTTCAGCATCGCGGATACCAACCTTGTCCAGGAGTTCAAGCACACGCGCCCGCGCTGCTGCACCCACCAATCCCTGATGCAGAGAGAGGGATTCCACCAGCTGCTTTTCGATCGTGTGCAGCGGATTGAGCGAGGTCATCGGTTCCTGGAAGATAAAACTGATGTCATTGCCGCGCACCTGCATCAGATGCTTCTCGGAAGCGCCTACCATCTCGGTCCCCGCATAGGTGACAGAACCTTCGACAATGGCGCTATCGCCTAAAAGCGAGACCGTCGACAGAGCTGAAACCGATTTTCCGGAGCCGCTTTCGCCAACCAGAGCCACGGTTTCGCCCCGATCCACGCTAAAGGAAACGCCCCTCACCGCCTGGGTAATCTCGCCGTCCTGACGGAATGAAACTCGCAGATTCTTAACTTCGAGCAGCGCGGTCATGAAAAGGTCTTCCTAGGGTCAAAGGCATCGCGGATGCCTTCAAAAATAAAGATCAGCAGCGAGAGCATCAGCGCAAAGGTGAAAAAGGCGGTGAAGGCTAGCCAGGGTGCATCCAGGTTCTGCTTGGCTTGCAGCGTCAGCTCCCCCAGCGAAGGCGCCGAGGAGGGCAATCCAAAGCCCAGAAAATCCAGGCTCGCCAGCGCGCTGATGGTGCCAGTGACGATAAAGGGCAGCATGGTCAGCGTCGCTACCATGGCGTTGGGCAGCATATGGCGGAACATGATGGTCATATTGCTCACCCCCAATGCCTTGGCGGCACGGACATACTCCAAATTGCGAGCCCGTAGGAACTCTGCCCGCACCACGCCAACCAAAGCGGTCCAACCAAAGATGATCATCAAAATTACCAGGAGCCAGAAACTGCGTCCCAGAATGGCAAACATGATGATGATCACATAAAGCGTCGGCGTTGAGGACCAAATCTCGATAAAGCGCTGAAAGGCTAGATCCAACCAGCCGCCAAAATAGCCCTGAACAGCGCCGGCCATGATACCAATCACCGTCGCCGCCCCCGTCACGATCAGGGTAAAGACGATAGACAGGCGGAAGCCATGGATCACCCGCGCCAGCACGTCCCGCTTGGTGTCATCCGTCCCCAACAGGTTCTGGCTATTGGGCGGCAGCGGCGCAGCACCCGGACGATCCACCGAGGTGTCATAGGAATAGGGAATAAGCGGCCAAAGGCTCCAGCCCTTCTCAAATCCATCAGCGGTGTAGGTCCCGGCGGCGATCTCTTCCAGAATCTCTTCTGGTTCATCAAAGCAGTCTTCGATGCCACCGGATTGGATCAGGCACTCCACCTCTGGATCGCGATAGATGGCTTCGGTTTGGAAATCCCCACCAAAGGCGGTCTCTGGGTAGAATTTGAACACAGGAGTGTAAATTTCACCGCGATAGCTCACCAGGATGGGTTTGTCATTGGCCAGAAACTCGGCAAAGATCGAGAGACCAAAAAGCACTGCAAAGATCCACATGGACCAATAGGCGCGCTTGTTGCGGCGGAAGTTGTTCCAACGGCGTTGGTTGAGCGGGGACAATGCCATAGCTCAGCCCTCCCTCTTGCCAAAGTCGATGCGGGGATCGACCAGCACATACATGATATCCGAGAGAATTCCGATCACCAGGCTCATCAAGCCAAAGATGAATAGCGTGCCAAAAATCACCGGATAATCTCGTGCAACAGCCGCTTCAAAGCCAAGCCGACCCAGCCCGTCGAGCGAAAAGATCGTCTCGATGATCAGGCTGCCGGAGAAGAAAATACTGATAAAGACCGCAGGAAATCCCGCAATCACAATCAGCATGGCATTGCGGAAGACATGCCCATACAGCACACGATGTTCGCTCAGGCCCTTGGCCCGCGCCGTAATCACATATTGCTTCTTGATCTCATCCAGAAAGGAGTTCTTGGTCAAAAGGGTCAATGTGGCAAAGGCCCCAATGGTCGAAGCAATGACCGGCAGCGCGATATGCCAGGCGTAGTCACCAATCTTCCCCATCAGGCTTAGGCTCTCCCAGTTATCAGAGGTGAGGCCCCGCAGCGGGAAGATCTGCCAATAGGAACCACCTGCAAACAAAACCAAGAGCATGATGGCAAAGAGGAAAGACGGGATGGCATAGGCCGCAATGATGACTCCACTGGTCCAGGTATCAAAGCGGCTACCATCCCGCAGGGCCTTGCGAATACCCATGGGGATTGAAATCATATAGGCGATCAAGGTCGACCAGAGGCCAAGCGAGATCGAGACTGGCATCTTCTCAAGCACCAGATCAGTCACATCGATTTTGCGAAAGTAGCTCTCGCCAAAATCAAACTGCAGGTAGTTCCAGATCATCAGGGCAAATCGCTCGAGCGGGGGCTTATCAAGACCAAACTGCTGTTTCAGCTCTTCGATCAATTCTGGTGGCAGGCCCTGACGGCCGGCATAGCTGTCGTTAGCCTCCAGGATTTCGTTTCCGCCCGCATCTCCACCGCCTCCGGCAAAACCTTCAAAAACATCGCCACTGCCCTGCAACTGGGCAATGACCTGTTCGACCGGACCGCCGGGTACAAATTGTACCAGGGCAAAGTTCACCACCATGATCCCAAAGAGCGTCGGAATCACCAGAAGCAGGCGTCTAAGGATATAGGCTGCCATGTCGCGACCCTAGCGCAGCACGCCAGCGGCCCTCAGCGCCGCTTCGCGCTCCACGTTCACCCACCAAAGGTCCAACAGACCGGTGGAATAAGGCGGCATTTTCTCTGGGTATTCATATTGCTTCCAATAGGCGATCCAGTTGACGTCCAAATACCAGGTTGGCACCATGAACCGTTTGGCGCGCAAGACACGGTCCAGAGCACGGGTATTCGCATAAAGCTCTTCCTGTGACTTGGCATCGACTATATTGGCAATCAGGGCATCCACTGCAGGATCCGCTAGGCCAGCCGGATTGAACACCGAGTAGAGATGCGCTTCGGACCCGAATTGCTGATAGAGACCCGTCGAAGGTTCCAGCGATTTTGGGTAGGAAAAGGAGACCATGTCAAAATCCTTTTCGCGACGGCGGCTGGTATATTGGGCATAGTCCACCCGGTTCAAGGTTGCGTCGATCCCCATCGCTCTGAGGTTCGCGACATAGGGTTGGACGATCCGTTCCAAGGTTGGTGTATCCAGCAAGAATTCCAGCGCCAGGACTTTACCCTCAGCATTGCGACGCAACCCGTCGTCACCCACACTCCAGCCTGCCTCATCCAATAGCTTCATGGCCCGACGCAGATTGCGCCGGTCCGTAGGGCGCTTGGCTTTGGAACTATGCGCCATCACCGGTTCTGACGTCAGAATGGAGGCGTCGATCTGATTGCCCAAGGCTTGCAGAACGTCCAGTTCCTGCCCTTCAGGTAAACCGGTGGCCGCCAGGGCAGTGTCTTGCCAAAAAGAACTACGATGACGGAACAGCCCGTATTGCAAGCTCTCATTGGTCCATTCGAAGTTGAAGGCAAGCTGCACCGCCTCGCGAACACGAATGTCCTGGAATTGGGGTCGCAGCAGATTCATCACAAAACCGCCAGCTGCCGGGACATTGCCATTTGGGATTTCATCCTTGATTACATTCCCGGTTGTCACCGCCTGAAACTCATAGGCTGTCGCCCAGCTCTTGGAGCTGTTTTCAGGCCGCAAGGTATAGATCCCAGCCTTGAACCCTTCCATCGCCGCAATGGCATCGCCAAAATACTCAACCCGGATTTTATCGTAGTTGTGGCGGCCGATGTTCACATTCACATCCTTGCCCCAGTAATCCGGGTTGCGCCGATATGTGATGCGCTGATTGATGTCGATTTCGTCCAGGATATAGGGACCCGAACCAATGCCCGGATCAAGACGCGGCTCATCCAGTCGGCGATTTTTCGGATCAGCTTCAAACCAGGCCTTTGAAAATACCGGTGTCCCGGAAACCTGACTGATCATCGCGCGACGGGGGAAATCTGGCGAGAAATGAAATTTGACCTGATGCGGGCCCAGAACCTCCGCCTGGGGGATTCGTTTGCGCACCGCCTCTGCATAGGACTTCAGCCCCTGATCCAGCAGAATATTGTGAGAGAACACAACATCTTCAGCCGTTACCGGAGAGCCATCAGAAAACCGTGCCTCAGGTCGCAGGTTGAAAACCACCCAGTCCTGATTTTCCGGATATTCCAGACTCTCGGCGATCAGCCCATAGTAAGATCCCGGTTCATCGTAGGATTCAATCATCAGACTTTCAAATTGCTCTGATGAGAGGGCACCGGCCCGGCCGTTGCGCGTATAGGGGTTCATGCTGTCGAATGTCCCGACAGCCGAGATCGAAAGCTCTCCACCTTTGGGCGCTTCAGGGTTCACATAGTCAAAATGTGCAAAATCCTGCGTATATTTCAACGCCCCAAACTCAGCAAAACCATGGCTTTTGATCAGCGCCTCATTCGATTTGGCAGGGAGCGCAAAAAGGGTAAGAAAAAAGCTAAAGAGAAGTAGCGTAGCAAGCTGACCAAACCGTAGCAGACCCTCAGGTTCTGCGGTTTTTGCGATGATGCGCGATGTGCTCTGCTCTTTTGGTATCGGGTTGCGTGCCATCTGCCATAACCTCCTTTTCCCGCCGCTTGTTGCTGCGGTTTCTCGTCTCAAAGCTAATGGGCCGGGGTGGTAAACTGCAAGTTCAGATTGAATGAACTTTCAGAGAGGGCCGGTTTTACGCTGTTTTTCTGGCGCAATTTAGCGGGGGAGCAGAAAAAAGGGCCTCAGCTTGCGCTGCGGCCCTCAATTTCTCTCTGACAGTCAGACGATTTAGTCGTCGAGGCTGTCCAGATATGCGATCAGGTTCACACGGTCTTTTTGCTTTTTCAGACCGGAGAAAGACATCGAAGTGCCAGAGGCATAGGCCGATGGCTTGGCGATGAAGGCATCCAGCTCTTCAGCGGTCCAGGAGCCATCACGACCTGCAAGAGCGCCGGAATAGCCAAAGCCATCTTCGGTGCCCTGGGTCCGTCCAACCACGTCATAAAGCGAAGGCCCGGTTGCGTTTACACCGTCCTCAAGCTTGTGGCACGCGGCACATTTCTTAAATACCTTTGCGCCTTTGGCAACATCGGCGGAGGCCATCAGCTCTTCAAAGCTGACTTCTTCGACTTCAGTCGCGGCCTCGGCGCTGGCGACTTCAATTACATAAGATTGCTCACCGTGCGCATCGGTGGAATAGAGCACATCCGCGGCCCAATGGCCCAGAAGAAACACAAGGAACGTGCTGCAGACGCCCGCAGTCGCCTTGGTTAGGGTCATAGTGTCAAACATGAATCGCGTGTCCGTTTTAGCTGTCTGGCGCTTGTCTAAGGCTTCCACTCCCAAGTGGCAAGGTATAGACATCGCGACCAAATGCCCGTTTCTTCAAGTTTTGCAGGAAAGTCGCACTGATGACCGGAAAAATCGCTATCCAGGGAGAGCTCGGCTCTTACAGCCATGAAGCCTGCCGCAATACGCGCCCCAACATGGAGGTGCTGCCCTGCCGTACTTTTGAGGACGTCATAGAGGCCGTGCGCAGCGGTGAAGCGGATCAGGCCATGCTGCCGGTGGAAAATTCCACCTATGGCCGCGTCGCCGACAGTCATCGCCTGCTCCCCCACAGTGGTTTGCATATCATCGATGAGGCCTTTGTCCGTGTGCATATCAATCTTTTGACAGTGCCCGGCGCCAAGCTGGAAGATATCCGTGAGGCAAAATCACATCTTGTGCTGCTGCCTCAATGCGGCGGTTTCCTGCGCAAACACAATATCCACGGGCGCGTCAGCCCGGACAACGCGCGCGCCGCCCGCGATGTAGCAGAGGCCGGGGACAAGCATGTTGCAGCCCTGGCCAGTGAGCTGGCCGGTGAAATCTACGGGCTGGACGTGCTGGCACGGCACATCGAAGATCACGGTGACAACACCACACGATTTCTGATCATGTCTCGCGAACCTGACTATAATCGTCGCGGTGCCCATGGGATGATCACCAGTTTCGTCTTCCAGGTGCGCAACATTCCCGCTGCACTCTACAAAGCGATGGGCGGTTTTGCCACCAATGGAATCAACATGACCAAGCTGGAAAGCTATATGGTGGATGGTTCTTTCACCGCGACCCAGTTTTATGCGGACATCGAAGGGCACCCCGAAGATTCCAACGTCAAACTTGCCATGGATGAGCTGGCCTATTTCACAACCAATGTGGAAATATTGGGCGTCTATCCCGCAGATAATGGACGCTACTAAGCCTTAGTTTTCGACGGCATCACCCCTGATGCTGGGCCATTTCTCCTATCAGGCACCTTACTGGAGCCCGGACTTCAATGCCGTCGAAGCCCCAAAAACCTGACTTTTGATCTCTTCCAGAGATGCTGCTCTGCCAAAGAGATACCCCTGCAGGACATCACAGCCAAGATCCGTCAGCAACTGAGCCTGAGCCGCTGTTTCCACCCCTTCGGCAGTAATCTCCATGTCCAACTTTGCCCCCAAAAGAACAATAGTTTCAATGATCTCCCGCGATCTCTCTGGATTCCTCTCGAGCGCCGCAACAAAGGAGCGATCAATTTTCAGGCGGTCAAACCGGTGCTTCCAAAGGTAGCTCAGACTGGAGAAACCGGTTCCAAAATCATCCATTGCGATGGACACCCCCATCTCCTTGAGCGTGTCCAGCTGCATTTCAATCATCATGCTGTCTTCTAACAGCAGGGTTTCAGTTACTTCCAACTCCAATAGGTTTGGCGGAAAACCCGTGTCCATCAACGCCTTTTGCACAAACCCCACAAGATCACCGCTGCGATACTGTGTCGGTGACAGATTGATCGCCAGCTTTTTCCCCTCTTCCAAGGATGCCATTTGACCAATGGCCGTTTGAAGGGTCCAACGCCCGATTTCTTCGATCAGACCGGTCTCTTCCGCCATTGGAATGAAGTCACTGGGGGAGATTTGATTGCCGTCATGATCCTTCAACCTCAACAAAGCCTCATAGCCTATCACCGCTTGATCTGCGCTTCGAACAAGAGGTTGATAGTGCACGTCGAATTCCTTGTTCAAGGTTGCTTCACGCAGCCGCGTCTCCAGGCCATGACGTCGCCGCAACTCATCACCCATCTCTTCGCCATAAATCGCAAAGTCATTTCGCCCCGCATTTTTGGCAAAATAAAGAGCCGCATCAGCATTGTTCAAAATTACTTCGAGGCTGCCAGCCTCTTCGACCGCGACAACGCCAATACTGACAGAAGCTTCGAGGCTGATGGCTCCCAACTCCACCTTGCGTGCGCATTCCTTGAGTATGTTGCGCACCGTTTGGATAGCCTCATCCAGTGGAACCTCACAAAACCCAATGACGAACTCATCACCGCCAAAACGCGAAAGCAGATCCCCTGAATTGCTGTTTTCCTTAAGGATCTGGGCAACATGGGTAAGAAAAGCATCTCCGATTGCATGCCCAAAAGTATCATTGATCGCCTTAAAACGGTCGAGATCAATGTAACACACTGCAACCAGTGATTTTTCCTGAATACACTGCTCTGCCTGTTCCACGAAAGAGCGCCTGTTCAATAGCCCCGTCAGCGGGTCGTATTTGGCCAGATATTCGGCTTTCTTCCTGGATCGTTCCGCAAAGATCCGCTGCAAATAGAAAGCACTCCCCGGTACAGCGAAGACCACCGAACAAAAAACGGCCATAACAACCGCAAAGCTCTTAAAGCTCTCCACAAAATGGTCGCGCGTTTTGGATTGATCCACATAAACCTTAACGACCCCTCGTAGAGCCCCATCCTGCCCCCGGAGCGGAATATAGGCCTCGGCATAGAGGTCCGGTCGATCCGGCTTTTGTTCGCCGTTTTTAACCACAACAATCGGCATCCCTGAGTGAGCCACTCGGTTGGCTTCAGCATCGGGTTCTGCTGCCACACCAGGTGGAGAGGTTATGCTCTGATCATCAGAGACAAGAACCAAATGTCCGGTGGCAGAAAACAGCTTAAAACGGAAAATGTCGCCCGCCTGACGTACATCCCTAATATTCTTCCGCTGCTCAGGTGAGGGAATACCGGTCAGGACCAAAGTATCGAGATCGGGAACATGTGTGGCGAGATAAGAACCCCACTGCCCTGCTTTGTTTATCGCATCGCGCATAACTGCACGCTCAACTGCACGGTCTACGCCACTATTGATAACCGACCATACTGCTCCGAGCAGTATGATACCTAAAACCAAGATACGACCAAATTGGAGCAACATGCTTTAGCCCAGACACAAAACCTAGCGGGCACGTTGACACAAAAAACCTAATGTAAACCGAATCTGGGGAAAGCGCGTCAGAAACAGGTCTGACCCGGTCCATCTGGAGCACAGCAAAAAGCACCTGATCCAAAGCCAAGGGCCGTCGCAAAATCAATTCTAGCAAGGATGAAGTGAGAGGTTGGACATCGACCCAAGCGGGGCTCGTTGTGGCTGCTTCCTTCCGGATCTGACCAGGTTGGCGAGGCGCCTGCCCGCGCCAACCTCTCAGGGATCCATATAGGCCTCTCCTGCGGCTAACGCAAGAGCTCACAACAAGTGCTCACAAACAGATCTGTAGCTGCAAGAATCCGCCAGGTGTTACACCAAGCTCCTCAAACTGCAGCTCACTGAGTTCGTGAAGATACTTACGTGCAGTGGGCGAAGAATAGACAAAGACATTGGCGTCAACCCCGGCTGAAAATGCCCATGGATAGGGCATCTGCCGCTCAGGCGGGTGGCCAGCTGCAAAATCGCAGACCGCCTCACGAATGCGAAGCTTGGGCAGAGGCAAGCGCTCCGCCTCCTGCGCCATCCGAAAATTCCCGCCACCGCTGACACGATAGCTACTTGTCGCAACAACAAAACGTTGGTCCGAGGTTACCTCTATGCCGTTGCAACGCAGGTTGTGAATTCGGTGAGCCTCTGCATTGATGAGCAGACCCGAAGCGGAAAACCGGGGAGGTTGCGTCACATCTATTTCGTACTCAAGCCCAAACAGCACATCAAAATTGTGCCCTGCGCGATCACTATTGACCAGATCCCTGCCAGTTTGACCTGGCTGGATCTGATTGAAGAGCCCTGCCGACATCTCCAGCCAATCCAGCAAATGCGCACCATCCACGACCACAGCCCAAAGTTCATTGGGAAAGATCTGGAGATCGGCAATATTGCGTAGACAGAGCTCGCCCGCCTCAATGTCCGTATAGCTCTCCGGGCCGGATCTTCCGCCAAATTTGCCTGGCGAAACTGCAGAGATCAGCGGGAGGTCGCCTGCCTCTGTTCCGGCAAGTAAGGAACGGACGGCTTCCAACTGCGCTTGCCCAACCATGGCAAGCCCCTGATCCCTACCAAAAAGCGTAAAGAAGGAATGCAGCGCGACGCTAGAATGGCCGACAGGTTTTTGCATTCTTCGGCGCGTTTCTTCATGCGGCTCTGCCAAAAGTTCGACGAGACCGGTATCTTCTTCCACCAAAGAGCCGAGCTTGCCCGCTTCGCTACGGCGTGAGATTGGAATGACCTTTGCCTGCCAGTCCGCAAGTTGCCATCCTGCCTGATCAAACTCTAGATTCAGGTCAATTTGCCCCAGATGCGACCCATGCGCACCAGGCATCACAACCGGCTTTGGCAAAGGGGTGGCTGGATCTGGCAGGACCAAATGCGTGTGCCCCGCAACAACCGCATCAATTCCAGAAGTCGCCACAATCGGCAGCAATGCGTTTTCCATATTTGGCACCGCTTCTTCGCCACCTGCACCGGTATGCGCCAGCGCGATCACCAGATCACATCCAGCGGATTTCAGCTCTGATGCCCGATGAGCCGCGGATTGCACCATATCCTCGATCCAGACCCGTCCTTCCAACAAATGAGCGTCCCACTTCAGCGTTTGCGGCGGCAAGACGGACAGGAGGCCAATTCTAAGGGTGGGGAGCTTAGGGTGCCCTGCAAATCCGCGTTCCAGGATGGTTGTATGCAGAAATGGTAGAACCTGATCATGGCCTACCGGGCGCATGTTTGAACACAGAACCGGGCAAGGCGCATCCGCAAGCACCTGCCCCAATTTCTCCAATCCGAAATTGAAATCGTGGTTCCCCAGACCGATGGCATCATAGTCTAAGGCGGTAAAAGCCTTCATCACCGGATGAGGTTCACACGGTTTCCTACCCTGTTCTATTTGAGGCACATCATTCAGGCCGATTTCACCAATTGGCGCGCCCTGTAGGCTATCGCCATTGTCTAGCAAAATTGTAGCACCACCAAGTACCTGAACTTCTTGCCGGGCTTTCTCGATATAGGCGGCCACGCGGGACAATCCGACGCCAGGATCATTCCGGTCGGCAAAATAATCATAACTCAGCAAATTGCAGTGCAGGTCCGTTGTCGCAAGAACGCGCAACAGAGTGCTCGGCATCTGATCTGACGCGCCAAGGCCCGCCATTATGTTTTCGCCGCAGAATTCACTGCCCGCCCCATTTTCTTAACCAACCCGACCCACCACAAGCCCGTTACCAACACTCAAACAACGTTTTTCAGATTTGCAAAGTCACCATTTCCACCGCTTTTGAGAAACTTGGAAATGATACCGTTGACGTAGCAGGGAAAACGACACAATCAAGGCGTGCAAATCATCCTCGGAAAGGTTTTTTTCGCGGAACGAAAAAGAGTCTGAAATAACAAGTGCTTTCCTTGCTGAACCTTCATTACAAGGGGCATCGTAGGAAGAGATGGATTGAAATCCATTTCCCCTTCCTCATGTTTCAAGCGAAGTAGCTTTCCCTAGGGGCGGCTTTCAGACGGCAAGTTGCGGCTTTGATGGCTTGTATTTTTGCAACATCCAAAAGGAACTTAAAAAATGAGAAACGCAGAACAGGTCACCTTTGGAGGCGGCGGGGGATTGAACCGCAGAGCAGAACTGCGTGACGACACAGCTAAGCTGATGGATTTCTGGACCAAACCCGAGACACGTGTTCTGCTCTTTTGGCGGGGCAAGGTATTGGCCTCGCGAAGTAATCCCGAACGAGGACTGGACACTCTTGCCTATATTCAAAGCCATCACCCCCTGGTGGCAGATCAACCAGACAAAGCGTTCTTTCTCGGCATAGGTCCGCAACACGAAGCCTATTTTGCTTGCGACATTAGCAACTGGGCGCCGGATGCGCTGGACGAAATGGCGCTGGCCAGTTTTGCTGATCAAAGTGAGCAACAGCACCCGGACCTCCCTCTGGGCGATGTCTTCGCCGAACTGCGCCTCATCATGGCGCGTTTGACTCCCTTAGAGGCGGAGCTCGCAGCCGGTGCAAAGGCTCTGTTTTCTTGGCATCAGTCCCACAAGTTCTGTGCCCGTTGCGGGCATCGCAGCGATCTTACCCAGGCCGGCTGGCAGAGACGATGCCCTAGCTGTCAAGGCATGCATTTTCCACGGACCGACCCGGTGGTTATCATGCTTATCACCCATGATGATGACGTCCTGATGGGACGTTCACCTGGTTGGCCCGAGGGGATGTACTCACTTTTGGCCGGTTTCGTGGAACCGGGAGAAACCCTTGAGGCAGCGGTTCGGCGCGAAGTCATGGAAGAAACCAATGTCACCGTCGGTGCGGTCAGCTACCTTTCGAGCCAACCCTGGCCCTTCCCGATGTCCCTGATGATCGGGTGTCATGGGGATGCCCTAAGCCGAGACATCATTATCGATCCGAAGGAAATCGAAGATGCCATCTGGGTCAGTCGCCAAGACATTCTGGCCTCTTTTGCCGGTGAGCATCCTGTGCTGAAACCCGCACGCAAAGGCGCAATTGCGCATTTTCTGCTCCAGAACTGGCTTGCGGACACTTTGGATTAAGGAGATTGTTCTAAGACCCAAGAACCCCAGAACAGAAAACATCTGGAAACAGAGGCCAGAGAGCAAGAGATGGAATTTTCAAGCAAAGAAGACCTAGACGCCCCAATCGCAGATGTCTTTGCCGCAATCTCGGATTTCGGCAGCTTTGAACGCTCGGCGATACGACGGGGTATCGAAGTGCAAAGCCAGGATCATCCGCAAACTCCCGAAGTTGGTCAGTTTTGGGATGTTCGGTTCGACTTTCGTGGCAAGCCCCGGGACCTGCATCTGACACTGACCGCCTATGAGCCCTCAACCCTAGTTGGCCTTAGCGGTGAAAGCGCGGCTCTTAAGGGCGAAGGCCGGATTGAGTTGCTGGCCTTGTCGCCACAGCGCACACGCATTTCTGTTTCGATGCAAATTCAGGCCAAGGGTCTTACCGGGCGACTGTTGCTGCAAAGCTTCAAGCTTGCCAAATCCAAGATCAACCGCCGCTTCAAGCTGCGCGTGGCAGAATTTGCAAAACTGACGGAAGAGCGGCTGAGCCATAGCGCCTGACGTTTCGCTCTTCGTATGTGAACAGACGCAAATCCGATTGACGACTCACCCTTTCCAGCGATAGCGCTGGAGAGGATGGTTCCTGCGAGACACAAACTGTGTGTCCAGGATGAAAAGGGAACGCGGTGCGGCTGGTACTGATCAGCCAATTCCGCGACTGCCCCCGCAACTGTAAGCGGTGAGCGGACCGGGTGAACCACTGGCATGGAGTTTTGCGCTCCAGGTTGGGAAGGACCGGTTTCGCAGCGACCCGCAAGTCAGGAGACCTGCCATCATATGAAAACTCGAACCCGGACGGGGTGTCCGGACAGGGTCTGATGGCAGCGTCTTCACTCGCCTTTCATCCGAACTCTTGTCCCATGGGCCTCCGTACCACGCGCGGAGGGCGCAAATATGATGTGGACAGACCAAACGCATTTCTATGCGGCAACGGATTGCAAATACCTGGGCAGGCCATGCCCTGCGGCACAAAGGATGATCGCCAAGCTGGCAGAGGCGATCACCAAGGCCAAACCGCTAACCCAGGAGGATTTCGAGATCACCGGCACCTCAGCGCTGGACGGGTGCCCCCGCAATTGCCCGGCGCAGTTCGCCGCCAGTCACGACCGGATCCGGCTTTATTGTGGTGTAGGAGAAGAGGCGCCGCGTGCAGGGCTTGACCAGTTCGCCGATGCCATCCTCAGCCGCGATGGTAAGGGTTTTGCGGCCGATGCGCTAAAAACTCGCCCCTGCGCCCTGATGGAGGCGCTGCCAAAAACCGCAGAGGCCCGGCAGGCAGAACAAATGATGGCCTTGTAACCTGTTGCCCGAGCGGGCTGGCGCCATTGCCGCAGAGACCCCTGATCTAACTGACGGGAATGTGTTCCGCAGCAGGCTGGCCCGCTTTTGAAATTGGTTTTTGGCAGGTCCGGTGTCCTGATTTTGAACAAGAGGATTGCCAATGACCAAGACCTTATTGTCGGTCTGCGGCTTTAGCGGCCGAACAGCCACTGTCCACATCAGAGATCAGCGATTTGCTGACCGGGAAAACCATTGAAGGGCTGCATTTCGAAAGCCACACCCGTCAGTATTTCTCGGCGTCCGGGCTGACGCTCTGGATCAAGCAGGGGGGACGCTGCCCCGTCGGAAGCGCGCTACAAAATCGAAGATGGCAAATACTGTTCCAGCTGGTCCGGCTTGTGGAACACACCGGAATGGGGCTGCTTCTCCATTCTGAAGGATACAGAACAGGGCCTGTACTATTTCCACAGCGAAAACTTCCGGGGCCCCTTTATCATCGGCAATGGCTTCGACCTCAGCTTTGACTAGCCACGGGATCTACAAACTCTCTCCTAAAAGAACCGCTCAAGACTGGGCGGCATGTGCTCCGGCATAGGCCCATTCCATCTGCGACTGGGTTTCAACCGCACAGGGTCTGACCGCACGAAGCCGAGCCAGAGCCTTGGCCGGTGGTTCGCCGCTTTCAACCATCAGCCGCAACAGCACCATGCCCGAGCGGCCACAGCCGCCCTTGCAGTGCACCAGTACCCGGCCGCCGCCACGCAGGGCCTGCAGTGCCAGGGCGCTTACCTCTTGCCAGGGTTCGCACATCTCGTGATCAGGAGCGGAAAAGTCAGCCAATGGCAAATGAGACCAGCGGCAGCCCATATTCTGCAACCTAAGGCCAAGATCCGCAGCCCCCACCGCTGCATGTTCGGCATCTGTTGTCATGGAAATAACCAGGCCAGGCTCCCATTCATGAATGTGGTTCAGATCCCCCAGCAAATCGCCACCTGCACCTGGCAGGGGACAAAGGGCTAAGATCCCCTCACCAACGGATAGAGCATAGAGTGTCAGCCCATTTGGCGCCTCGAGATTTGCTTCCGAACTCACATCCTGCATCTCAATCTCCCCACCCCAAGAGAGGGCACCGCATAAAATCACCAAAACACTGCGCGTCCCAGGATTGGACAATACCGCTCTTTGACCGCAGCCCAGGAACTTTGCCCTTTTCCACCAGTTCGGGTCAACAGCGGTAGACCTTGGCCTCCCTGTTGCGTACCTTGCCCTGACCCGATACCGCCACTTCGAATCCGGCTCAAACCGCTAAGAGAACTATATGACCGACAGCACCAGCGACACCGGCCAAACTCAGTATCAGGTCTTGGCCCGTAAATACCGGCCAGAGACTTTTGCCGATCTCGTTGGCCAGGACGCCATGGTGCGCACACTGAAAAATGCCTTTGAGACCAATCGGATCGCTCAGGCCTTTATCATGACCGGTATTCGCGGCACCGGTAAAACCACCACCGCACGGATCATCGCCAAGGGGATGAACTGCATCGGGCCGGATGGCACCGGTCAACCCACCACAGAGCCCTGTGGAACCTGCGAACATTGCACTGCCATTATGGAAGGGCGTCATGTCGATGTAATGGAGATGGATGCCGCGAGCCGAACGGGTGTCGGCGATATCCGTGAAATCATTGATTCGGTCCAATACCGCGCGGCCTCTGCCCGCTATAAGATCTACATCATCGATGAGGTGCATATGCTCTCCACCTCGGCTTTCAACGCGCTGTTGAAAACCCTGGAAGAGCCACCCGCCCATGTTAAGTTCATTTTCGCAACCACTGAAATACGCAAGGTGCCGGTCACGGTCCTGTCGCGCTGTCAGCGGTTTGATTTGCGCCGGATCGAGCCGGAAGTGATGATTGCGCTCATGCGCAAGATTGCGACTGCGGAAGGGGCCGAGATCCACGAGGATGCCCTCGCGCTGATTACCCGTGCCGCCGAAGGGTCCGCCCGTGATGCAACCTCTCTTCTGGATCAGGCGATTTCTCATGGGGCAGGAGAGACCACTGCGGATCAGGTTCGCGCCATGCTGGGCCTTGCTGATCGCGGCCGTGTCTTGGACCTGATAGACATGATCCTGCGTGGCGATGCTGCCGGCGCACTCAGCGAGCTTGGTGCGCAATATGCCGAAGGGGCTGATCCGCTGGCCGTTCTGCGCGATCTCGCCGAAATTACCCATTGGGTTTCTGTGGTGAAGATCACCCCGGATGCGGCCAAAGATCCAACCATCAGCCCGGATGAACGCTCACGCGGGCAACAGATGGCCGAAGCCCTGCCCATGCGCGTTCTAACCCGCATGTGGCAAATGCTGCTAAAAGCACTTGAGGAAGTCTCTGCCGCGCCAAATGCGATGATGGCTGCAGAAATGGCGGTGATCCGCCTGACCCATGTCGCAGATCTGCCCAGCCCCGAGGAGTTGATCCGCAAGTTGCAGGACACCCCTCCTCCACCACATCCCGGTGGCCCGATGGGCGGACCCGGTGGTGGTATGGCGCAGTCACAGGGGGGCGGGGCACAGCAGGGCACACAGGCCTATGGCGCCCCCGCCGGAGGCACACCAGAAGGCCCCGGCTCGGGACCTGTCATGTCACTAGGCTCTGGCCAAGCCGCAGCCCTCGCTCCGCAGACGGATCAAGCTCTGGCCCGCTATCCGACATTTGAGCATGTGGTGGAACTCATCCGTGTGAAACGCGACGGGCTGCTGCTGGAATATGTAAAGACCTATCTGCGGCTGGTGGCCTATCAGCCCGGCCGCATTACTATCCAGCCCACCAATGACGCCCCCAAGGATCTCGCCGCGCGTCTGGGCCAGCAGCTGCAGGGCTGGACCCATGCGCGCTGGATCATCTCACTGGAAAACGAAGGCGGCGGTGAGACCATAACCGAGCGTGAAAACGCCGCTGAAAACGCATTGCGCGATAAGGCCAAGGCACACCCTTTGGTGCAGGCCGTGCTAGAGAGTTTTCCCAAAGCCAAGATCACCAAGATCCGCACCGCCGAAGAACTCGCCGCCGAGGTCGAGGCCGAAGCCCTACCCGAAGTGGAAGACGAATGGGATCCCTTCGAGGAAGAATAACGCTTCTGTTCTATGTCTCTCTTTTGTTTCTGCCAACAGCAGGACTTGCAGCGGAATGCGAAGTAAGCCGTCCCCTATGGAATCCGAGCCAAGGCCCTGCAACCGATAGGGATGAGTTGGCCTATTTGGTCACCCAGCCCCTGACGCTTGCATTGCTTACTCTTGCCCTCCTCGCAATACTGGTGCGTCGGCGATGGCTCTTCGTGGTTGCATCGCTCCTTTGGGCCGTAGCAGCCATTGTTGGAAGCGCCAATTTCTATGGGGTGATCATGAATGATGTGCGGTATTATTCTATCAAAGAGGGATGCATCGGCCCGCCGGACTTGTTCATCGCGCTCGCAATTGCGATATGTGCGGGGATGACTTATGGCGCATTGCGCCCCCGTAATTAGGAGAAAACAGATGCTCAAAGGCCTCGGCGGTCTTGGCGACATGGCCAAGATGATGAAATCGGCACAGGAACTGCAGACCAAAATGGCAGAGATGCAGGAAGAGCTGCACAATGTCATGGTCACTGGCGAAGCGGGTGCAGGCCTGGTCAAGGCGACGGCCTCTGCCAAGGGTGACCTGAAAGGCCTGGATATCGACCCCTCGATCTTCAATGGCGATGACAAGGAAGTTGTCGAAGATCTCATCCTGGCAGCGATCAAGGACGCCCAGGCCAAGGCAGCAGAGAAGGCCAAGGATGAGATGACCAAGCTGACCGAAAGCATGGGTCTTCCAAAGGACATTAAACTGCCCTTCTGATCCGACCTGACGGATGTGAGACATTTGGATCAAGCGCCTTCCCACCGGAGGCGCTTTTTCTGTATCCTGTTTCTCCACCCTATCGGCGGTGCGAAGATCTCGACAGGGTAACGATCTCTTCAGGGCAAAGAAAAACGCGGCCTTCTGAAAGAAGACCGCGTTTTCTATTTCAACTCAGCAGTGGCGCTTAGGCCAGTGCGAGGTTCACCGCCGACTCGCGACCGTCACGGCCGGGCTCGATGTCGAAGGTTACTTTCTGGTTGTCGGCCAGACCGGTGAGGCCCGAACGCTCAACAGCGGAAATGTGAACGAATACGTCCTTGCTGCCACCATCGGGTGCAATAAAGCCGTAGCCTTTGGTAGAGTTGAACCATTTTACGGTGCCTGAAGCCATCCCGTAGTCTCCTAAGTTATTGCCGCCCGCAGGAGTGCGGCGGCCCGGCGTTGTCGTCTGGATCGAAAGACTGAACACCGGTGAACGGAAGACAGTGGCCGAAAAAGAGAAACGTCTGCGCCTTTTCTATGCCGTCCTGACTGCGTTCATACAAGGGGGAATTGAGAGAATCCTGCAACACAACAGCATTTCCGATGCCAATTGTGCCCAAAAACCCAGCTTTCCCCGAAGAAACAAAACCCGAACATAATTGCTACCAGCTCTTGCACCCGCTCCCCGCTGAGGCCTAAATGTCAGAGGCGCAAAGAAGGCCCCAACATGAGCGACAACAGCATCAGCGATATTGAGAACCTGATTGGACTAATGGCAAAGCTGCCGGGAATGGGTCCAAGATCTGCACGGCGCGCCGTTTTGCACCTGATCCGCAAACGGGGCCTTTTGCTCACCCCCCTGGCCGATTGCATGAGCGAGGTCGCCGCCACAGCACGCGAATGCCTGAACTGCGGGAATGTTGGCACAAGCGACATTTGCAGCCTCTGCAATGATGAAGATCGCGCGAATGGCGAACTTTGTGTGGTTGAAACGGTTTCAGATCTTTGGGCGATGGAGCGCGCCGCGGTGTTCAAAGGCCGCTATCATGTGCTTGGCGGAACCCTCTCTGCGCTGGACGCCGTTGGTCCGGAGGATCTGCACATTCCACGCCTTGTCGATCGGGTCACAAGCGAAGGGATTCGGGAAGTCATCCTGGCGCTGAACGCTACAATTGATGGCCAGACCACGGCGCATTACATCGCCGACCAGCTGGAGGGACAGGTACGCTTGACCTCACTGGCGCAGGGTGTGCCTATTGGCGGGGAGTTGGACTACCTGGATGAGGGCACAATTACAGCGGCCCTGCGGGCCCGCAAAGACCTCTAGCTTACCCATGTGTTGTTAGACGCTCAGCCCAAGCAGGCCCAAGTGCTCAGGCGAAACGCAGGGGCCAGACGCATAGCCTGCCCCCACTCGCAGAGTGTCTCTTACTAGTTTGAGAAAAACCGCCCTATTCCATCTATCGCGACCTCAAGAGCATCGTCAGAGATGTCTCGGTGCAGAACCAGGCGAATCGCGCCAGAATCGGCTCCACCAATGATCACGCCCTCACTAGCCAAAGCGGCGCGCAGATCCCTATGAGTGCCCTCTGGCGGCGTGAAGAACACCATGTTGCTGGCCTGTTGCACCACACCGACGCCAAGGGAATGTAGAACCTCAGCAAGCCTTTCAGCCCGGCAATGATCATCTGATAGCGCTTGCACATTGTGCTCTAGCGCATAAAGGCCCGCTGCCGCCAGAACTCCCGATTGACGCATCCCGCCGCCCAGCATCTTGCGCCAGCGTCGGGCGCGAGCAATGAGATCAGCAGGCCCGACCAAAACCGAACCGGCAGGGGCACCCAGCCCCTTAGACAGGCAAATCGAGATTGTGTCCGGGATTCCCGCCAATGCCAGTTCATCACAGCCCAGGGCAGCCACGGCATTGAAGAAACGCGCGCCATCCAGATGGACCGCCAAGCCGTGCCTGCGCGCGGTTTTCGCAGCACCAGAGGTTTCTGCAAGCGAGACAGCCATGCCGTTATGCGTATTCTCAAGCGAGAGCAGGCGACTCACCGCCAGATGGCTGTCATCAGGCTTCACTTCGCTTGCAATCTCTGTCGGGTCCAAACCGCCAGTTGCCCCTACCGCAAGCGGGCAAAGCGCGATGCCACCCAGGACAGAGGCCCCCGCTGCCTCATAGCGGTAAACGTGATAGTTCCGCCCCACCAGGATCTCTTCACCACGTTGGCAATGCGCCAGCAGGCCTGCGAGATTGCTCATGGTCCCGGTGGGCAGGAAAAGCCCCGCCTCTTTGCCCAGCCTTTCGGCAAGGCTCCGCTCCAGACGGTTAACACAGGGATCCTCTCCGTAGACATCATCCCCCAGTTCTGCCGCAGCCATTGCTGCCTGCATGCCCGCATCTGGGCGGGTCACGGTATCACTGCGCAGATCGCAGAGCGGCGTGTTGCGCCCTGCACTCCCTGTCATTCCGGCATATTGGTTCATTCCTGCACCTGCTCATAGGCCAGCGCTGCTACGATGTGGACACGCTGGGTTTCACCACCATTCAACGCGGTATGATAGCCACGCGTGTCGGTAAAATATACCGATCCATCTGCAGGCAGGTGGGTCACATGATGGTTCACGATGAAAAGCGATCCCGGATTGCTGACAATCGGAATATGAAGACGGGGCTCTGGGTCCCGATGCCACGAATTACAATTGTAGAGCCCTTTGGACAGAATGCGGGTCCGCCCGATAGGAAAGCGCCTGCACAGCTCCGCATGAACCTGCTCAAAATAGGTCCCCACGAATTTGGGATTGAATTCGCTGAAATCCACCTCTGGAACCAAGTACTCGCGGGGTTCTTCAACATAGCGGTCATCACCACGCAGCCAGTAGCGCCCCGAGAGGTCATTGGCAGTCCATTCCGTCTGGCCAGGCCGCTGCGTCAGTGGCAAGGCGGCAAAACCCTGGCCCTGCATATCCCCCATAAAGGCCTCTCGCCGGAGGCATTCCTCCAGCGCTTCGCGCAGTAGCTGAATGTCGAACTTCAGTTCCAAACGAGCAATACCCGGCCCTGGAACAAAGCCCGCAACCGAAGCACTATCGGGTTGTCGCTTCATTTGGCTAGCGATGAAATCAGTATCTGCATCCTGGACTTCGGGTTGGTAGGTCATGGCGCGCTCCTGGGAGATGTTTTGCATCTTTTGCGACATTGCACAGCGCAAACCCCATTGCAAAGTAGAGAATACGCAAGATATCTTGCAGAAATTGCAAGAACTGGAAGTGCCGGATGCGCCGGAAGATACCCTCAACCTCCGCCCTGCTATGCTTTGAAGCCGCCGCGCGTTGTGAGAGCTTTGCCGAAGCTGCTCGTGATCTGAACATGTCTCAGAGCGCCCTCGGCAGGCAGATTCAGGCCCTGGAGGCCCAATGTGGACAAAGCCTGTTCCATCGGATCCGCCAGCGAGTGAAACTCACCGATGCTGGCAGGGTTTTGCTGCTGGAGCTGGAACCACTGCTGGAAGCTCTCGAAGCCAGCTTCCTGAGGCTCAGCAGCCACGACAACCCGGATGGGGCAATCAACATTGGCACCTATCCAACCCTTGGCAGTCGCTGGCTGATGCCAAAACTTTCCTTTTTGGCTCAACAACACCCGAAACTGACGGTCAGCACATTGACCTATCTCGATAACAGCCAGCTTGACGCAGGCCTTGTGGATCTTGCTATTGTTCAAGGCGATCCGCCTTGGCCCGGATTTCGTATTGACCCACTGATGCGCGAAACCCTGGTTGCGGTTTGCGCACCAAGCACCAAAGAGCTTCCTACCAAAAACCCAGAGGCACTGCTTTCCCACCGCATCTTGCAGCACCGCAGTCGCATACTCAGTTGGAAGATTTGGCTAGAAGCGCAGGGGGTTGCGCTGCCCAGAGCACCAACAGGGCCCCTGTTCAGCCAGTTTGAGATGCTGATAGATGCGGTGAAGTTTGGCCATGGCATCGCCATCGTGCCCGAGGTGCTGATCGCACCTGAATTGGATCAGGGGCATCTCATTCTTGCCCACCCCTTCAAGGCGATGCCTCCCAGCGCCTATTACCTGCTAACGCCTCAGGCCAAGGTCGGGACCCGTCGGATTGAACGGTTGCGAGACTGGTTGTTGCAGCAAGAAAGCGATGCCAAGGCCCCAACATAAAAACCCTGCGGGCAGATGCACGCAGGGTTTTTATGGAATTCAGCCAATTGGGACCGGATCAGAAACGGGGATCGATCCCGTTGTCTTCCTCTTCGTCCTCATCCGAAGCATTGGGCAGGTTAAAGAAGCTATCCGCATCAAGGATATCTTCCTCGCGCTTATCCTCTTCAGGAGCACCACCCAGCGTAAAGGTCTCCAGACCTTCAATCGCCGATGGGATCTTCGGCTCTGCATCCATACCGAGCGATTGCTCTGTGGAAACCAGCTTGCGACGCTCATCATCGCTCATCACGCCGCCTTCGGCCGCTTTCTTGGCTGCAGCCTTTTGCACAATCGCATCCAGTTCGGACTGTTTACACAGGCCCAGCGCAACTGGATCGATTGGCTGCATATTGGCGATGTTCCAGTGGGTACGCTCGCGGATCGACTGGATAGTCGGCTTGGTTGTACCCACCAACTTCGCGATCTGGCCGTCGGAAAGCTCGGGGTGGAATTTTACCAGCCAGAGGATCGAGTTCGGGCGGTCCTGACGTTTGGAGAGCGGTGTGTAACGTGGACCACGGCGTTTTTCTTCGCCGGCAGCCGCAGCATTGAACTTGAGCTTAAGCTTATGAAGCGGGTTGTTTTCCGCAGCAGAGATCTCTTCCTGGGTCAGCTGGTTGTTGGCGATGGGATCAAACCCTTTGACGCCCGCTGCAACATCACCATCGGCGATGCCCTGGATCTCCAGTTCATGCATGCCGACGAAATCGGCGATCTGCTTGAAGCTGATCGTTGTATTGTCTACCAGCCACACGGCGGTCGCTTTGGCCATCAACGGTTTTGCCATGCGCTCATCTCCTTACAAACTTGTTGGTCCGACATACATCTCTCCCGTCGCCTGAAAGAGGCTTCCCCGGCGTTTCGGGGCGGTTTCCGTTGTCGGGGAACTTCAGTCCTATATAGTCGCGCCAATTGCATAAGGAAAGAGGCGAATGCGCAGGTTCTTCAAAGCAGCTATTTTGACCCTTTTGGCCGCAGTGGGTACAGGCGCCCTGGCGGATGGTGAAAAGGCGGGCGAGTTCGATTACTACGTTCTGGCGCTCAGCTGGTCGCCGAACTGGTGCGAGATCGAGGGTGACGCCAAAGGCTCGGAGCAGTGCGCCCCCCGCCACGACCATGGCTGGACCCTGCACGGGCTCTGGCCGCAGTTTCACCGCGGCTGGCCAAGTTATTGCCGCACAGCCGAAGCACCACCCCGGCGCAGCGCCTCTGCGGCGATGGCTGACATCATGGGCACCGCTGGCCTCGCCTGGCATCAGTGGAAAAAGCATGGAACCTGTTCTGGCCTGAGCGCGCGCGGCTATTTCGACCTATCGCGCAAGGCCTATGAGGCCATCAATCGCCCGCAGATTTTCCGCAAACTGGAGCGCGAAGTTACCCTTCCCGCCAGCCTTGTTGAGCAGGCTTTCCTGAAAGAGAACCCCGAATTCAATGCAGATGCCGTAACCGTCACTTGCCGGGATCACTTTATTCAGGAAGTTCGGCTGTGCCTCTCCAAAGCTCTGGAACCCGTGCCCTGCGGTAGAGATGTGATCAAGGATTGCCGCCTCAAGGACGCGCGTTTCACGCCTATTCGCTAAGCTTTTGGAGCTAACTTCCGATTAGCCTCGATAACAGTCACTTCGCTGGCTCTGTCAGCAGCAGCGCCAGCAGCCTATGGCAAGTGACCCAAACCGCATGAGATTTGCGGCCTCGAACAAAAGAAGGGCGCCAAGCGCGGCGCCCCCTAGGAAAAGTTGAATTGTGGGCCTTAGGCGCCGCTGACCTCCAGCACAATTTTTCCAATGTGGCCCGAACTCTCCATCCGTGCATGTGCTGCAGCAGCTTCATCCAGGCTAAAGGTGCTGTCCATCACCGGCTTCAGTTTGCCGGTTTCAATCAGCGGCCAGATCACCTCTGACAGGTCTTGCGCAATCCGTGCCTTGGCCTCGTCGCTTTGCGGCCGCAGGGTTGAGCCGGTCACCGTCAAGCGTCTCGCCATGATCTGGGCAAAGTTCAGCTCTGCTTTGGGTCCGGAGAGGAAGGCGATGTGAACCAACCGCCCATCATTGGCCAGGGTCTTGATATTGCGTGGAATATAGTCGCCACCCACCATATCGAGGATCAGATCGGCGCCGCCTTCTTCGCGCAGCACCGCGACAAAATCCTCCTCCCGGTAGTTGATTGCTCGCTCTGCGCCCAGATCCAGGCAGGCCTGGCATTTCTCGGCAGATCCGGCGGTGGTGAAGACCCGCGCGCCCAGGGCCGAGGCCATCTGGATCGCGGTTGTGCCAATCCCCGAGGAGCCGCCATGGACCAGAAACCGTTCCCCTGCCTTGAGGCCACCACGGGTGAAAACATTGGACCAGACGGTAAAGCAGGTTTCCGGCAAGCAGGCCGCCTCTTTCAGCGAGAGGCCGGCAGGCACCGGAAGGCAATGGGCCGCTGGCGTGGCGACATATTCCGCATAGCCACCGCCGGGCAATAGTGCACAGACCTGATCACCAATGGAGAGGCCGGACACACCGGCGCCCAGCTCGACTACTTCACCGGCAGCCTCCAGCCCCGGCAGGTCGCTAGCACCTGGCGGAGGATTATAAGCCCCGGCCCGCTGCAGCGCATCAGGGCGGTTCACCCCTGCATAGGCCACCTTGATCACCACCTGGCCATGACCGGCCTCCGGCATCGGTCGCTCACAAAGCCGCAGCACCTCCGGCCCGCCGGGTTCGGCAATCTCCACCGCGCGCATCATCTCTGTCATTGCTGAAATCCTCCTGATCCTTGCCCCCTGCCTAGCACTCGGCAAGGTGAGCGCAAACAGGAAAGGCGGCGCTGCACAGACGGTTTACGGAGTGGTTCACCCTAGAGACTGAGTTACATTGCACACCGAAGCAAGCTAGTTGACTGTGTCACCGTTGTCCGCCTCCATCTCCTCAAGCACCGCAAAATCCATTTCATGGGAGAAGCCCACTACGTTCGCCGCCATCGAAATGAAAGAAACAAAAATGATTGCGATACATGCGGAATAGATGGCCCATCCGGGAATGTCATTTGAGAGACCAGAGTGTGCAATATAAAGTATACTTGCTATTGCGAGTAGCCACAATGCAAGCAGTACCAGCGTCATGGAACCAACGAGGATATTGTAGAAGAACCTTCCATGTGTAGAGATTCTGAAACCCGGCGACCTTCCGTTAACCGGAGTTTCTCGGGCGTATTTCAAAAATAACCAAGCAGGAGTATGCGCGGCTGCAAACAAGTCGGGGTCAAGCTTGTTTTTAGCCAGCACATCATCCGCCACAGCCTCAATCACTGCATTGTAAATCTGTATTGAAAGAAAGGTGTAGGTCACCATCAACACGCTGAATGACGCTGCGACCAAGCTAAGCTCCAAAAATGCTGGCACCTCTGCCATTGAAGCACCTGTACCGGGGATTTGGATGTTGCCCCCATTCCATGCAATGAAGGCTAAGAACAACGAGATCATGAGTGAGCGAATAACCGTATTTTGCTGTACCTCCAATTTGGCCCTTTGACTGACCAGTCCTTCGAGTACTTCTTGGTTGAATTGACTTAAACCAAGTCGTTTTTGCCGCCGAAGTTCATCTGCGGTAAACATGCTAGCACGAACATATAGGCTCAGATTCAATAGATTTCGTTCTGTCATAATACCAAGTACTGCCAAAAAAGTTCAAACCAACTCGAGCTACCATTTCGATACCAACAGGGAGCTCGGCTTCACCCCCGCGCCCCCTGTGAACCCGGCATATCATCACGCGGCTTTGGAGCTTTGACCTGACCTGCCAGCCACTCGGGCCCAGCCAGAAGTGGCTTGAGCAAAGGATTCTTGCGCAGGGAGCCCTTTAGCTTTTCGAACTGCATCACATTGTCGATTCGCCGGTCCAGGAACTCCCAGGTGGCCTGATGGCCGGGGCTGTCATCGCCCAGCCAATAGAGCAGCGTCGCGGAATAGACACCCGACAGCGTGGTACGTTTGCTGTACCAGTTCAGGTCATCGGAATTGTCACCTAGCGCGTTCCAGATTGCATCACAGGTGCCCCAAAGCGCCTTGAGCCCATCGCCCGCATATTGCGGCAAGGCGAAGAGCGTGGTGCCACGTCGCACCGCCTCTTTGTCCTCAGCAACCTCCAACCGGAAGCGCACAGCGGCGGCAATCTTATCGCGAAAGCGGTATCCGGTCAGATCTTCTTCGGCCAGCCGCTGAAGCATCAGCCGATCGCCGCGCCTGTGATAGGCCAGGGCCAGATCAGCCGCACCACGCGGACAAAGCGCACGGGCCAGAGCTGGATCGATCTCCGTTTCTGAAATAGCAGCTTCAAAGGTGGCCTCGGACCAACCATCAAAAACAACATGGAGCAATGCCGCATCCAACAGCAGCTCCACAGGATCTGAAGAATCGGCCATTGGCTTGGCACTGGTTTGGCAGGTCATGGTTATGCTCCTAGACTGTCAGATCCTGGTTTGATGGGAAAATAGGGTCAAACCCACCCTATTCACAGTACTAGACAACTTTAAGAGGCTTTGCTATACGGCGGCTTCCTGCAAATCCTTGCAACTCTTATCTAGAAAGGTGGTGAAAACCACATGCAGGTTAGTGTTCGTGACAACAATGTCGATCAGGCGCTCCGTGCCCTGAAGAAAAAGCTGCAGCGTGAAGGCGTCTTCCGCGAAATGAAGCTCAAGCAACATTTCGAAAAGCCGTCCGAGAAAAAAGCGCGCGAGAAAGCTGAAGCGATCCGCCGTGCCCGTAAGCTGGCACGCAAGAAAGCACAGCGCGAAGGTATGCTCTAAGCAGCCCTTCCTCTCCAGGTTTTTCTGGACACCTATTGATGACCCCCGCGCCCCGGCTCGGGGGTTTGTCTTTTTTGGGTGCCCTTTATTGGAGGGATCGCACCTAAGGTTGGGCTGAGATGTGACGGGCTGAAATCGCCTCGAATAAACTGCACTCCACACCTGCATGCCTCCCGGAACACCCTTCTCAAGGCCCCCAGGCATGCTGAATCTGAAGGTTATTGCCGAACGCGTAGGTTGAAAACCCTCATATCTTCAATCCCTTCAGTAAATTCTAGAGAAAAATTCCAATACATTTAAACTTTAACGTGTATTTTTTATTTTTCTTGATCTAACCTCTGAGACATGGGTCGGTTCCACAGGGTTTCCCCGCCCAGCACCTCTAGCCGGATTTGGAACACCCGGCTGTGTCCCGGGATGGCTACGCGCCCCCCCACGTCGTCGCGGCGCTTGCCTTTTCCCCTGCGCACAAGGCTCTGCCATCCCGGGAGTTTTCCAACCACCACAGCAACTGCTTGCCTCAGCAATCCGGATTTCCTTACCCCATAGCAAGAGCGCAACCCAAATTGCCGCATGCTCAAGCATCGTTCACGCGGGTCATATGGCCGACCGTAGCCCTATTCGGTCGCAGTCCTCCACACTCTCCGCTCATCCTGGCCGCACATCTTGGGAAGCGCATCAAGGTATAAGGTTGTTAGACCTTTTCTTGCGTGTGTTTCTTCAGCTCGACCCGCGCCACCTGGCGGCGATGGACCGCATCTGGCCCATCCGCAAGGCGCAGGGTGCGCACATGGGTCCAGGCGATCCCCAGCGGGGTATCCTGACTGACACCCTGCCCCCCGTGCATCTGCACAGCCTCGTCAATGACCTTGAGCGCAACCCGAGGGGCGACCACCTTGATCTGGCTTATCCAAGGGGCGGCAGCGCGCCCATCCCCCTGATCCATATACCAAGCCGCCTTGAGGCAGAGGAGGCGCGCCATTTCGATTTCCATCCGGCATTCAGCAATAATGTCATAGTTGGCACCAAGATGTGCCAACTTCTTGCCAAAGGCTTCGCGCTGCAGAGAGCGTTTGCACATGCGCTCCAGCGCAGCCTCTGCCTGGCCAATGGCGCGCATGCAGTGATGAATGCGACCGGGCCCAAGCCGCCCCTGAGCAATCTCAAACCCGCGCCCCTCGCCGAGCAGCAGGTTCTCAGCAGGCACACGCACATCCGTGAAGCGGATATGCATATGCCCATGCGGCGCGTCATCGTGGCCGTAGACCTCCATCGGGCGCAGGATTTCTATCCCAGGCATCTCAGCGGGCACCACAATCATGGACTGACGATTGTGAACCGGCAGTTCGTCCCCGCCGGTTTTCACCATGACGATATAGACCTTGCAGCGCGGATCCCCGGCCCCGGAAGCCCACCATTTCTCTCCGTTCAGCACATAATCATCGCCATCGCGCACGCAGGACATGGAGATGTTGGTGGCATCAGAACTGGCGACATCCGGCTCGGTCATCAGATAGGCCGATCGGATCTGCCCCTCTAGCAGCGGCAACAGCCAGTCTTGCTTCATCTTTTCGCTGCCGTAGCGCTCAAAGACTTCCATATTGCCGGTATCGGGCGCTGAGCAATTGAACACCTCGGCCCCCAGAGGCGTTTTGCCCATCTCCTCAGCAAAATAGGCATATTCCACCGTCGAAAGGCCAAAGCCCTTGTCACTGTCCGTGAGCCAGAAGTTCCACAGGCCTGCCGCTTTGGCCTTTGCCTTCAGCCCTTCCAATATCTCGGCCTGACGATCGGTATAGGACCAACGGTCCCCTTTGCTGATTTCGGCCTGATACTCTTCTTCCAAGGGCATGATGTCATCGCGCACCATCATCGCAACGCGTTCCAAGAGTTCGCGGTTTTCCGCCCGCATACCGAAGTTCATATCCATCATCTTCCTCCTGAAACGCTTTAGCCTTTGAAAAAACATGGCTTAGCCGCAGGACACCTGTCCAGCGCAGTGACGGGACGTCATGCGGCGAAAGCCATGTTACGGAGGGGAAGCTTTGGATCAGCGCCCCAGGCGGGTCGCCGCTTTCTGAAACGCCTGATCCAACCCCTTGGCCACGTGATCAACATCTTCGAGCGACAGGCACAAAGGGGGCACCATGCGCAAACAGGATTGAAATGGCCCCGACTTCGACAGGATGATCCCCTGTTCTCGGCATGCCTCAAACACCTCTGTTGTTGTGTCTTTGTCTGGCGTTTTGCTGTCCCGATCCTGAACCATTTCGATGGCCAGCATCAGACCCTTACCCCGGACATCCCCAATGGCTTGGTGCTTGTCTTTTAGGTTTTGCAGCCGTTCCAACAAAACCGCGCCTACCTTGCGTGCATTGTCCTGCAAACCCTCGTCGTGCATCACCGCAAGGACCGCCCGCGCGGCAGCGGCGGAGGTTGGGTTGGCGCCATAGGTATGGAACATGAATTTCTCAGCCATTGGTGCGGCGATATGCTTTTTCGCTACGACCGCACCTATGGGGAAGCCATTGCCCAACCCTTTGGCCATCACCACAATGTCGGGCACGACCCCGTCGGCCTCAAACCCCCAGAAATGGGCGCCTGTGCGTCCAAATCCCGACTGAACTTCATCCGCAACATAAAGCCCCCCTGCGGCGCGCACTCGTTCGGCGGCACCAGACATATAGCCCGGTGGCATTTCGATAATGCCCCCATAGCCCTGCACGCTTTCGACAAAGAGTCCCGCAACCTGACCAGAGGTCGCCGCTGCGATGGTTCGGTCAATCTCGTCCAGATAGGGTTGGGTGCCGGGCCCAAAGATGCCACGGTATTGATTGGGTTCCGGTACGAAGGCAACGTTGCCCGGCATGCCCGGGTGTCGCCAACCAGAGATTCCGGTGATGGATTGTGCCGCAGCCGTTGGCCCATGATAGGCGGTGCGCAGCGCCAGGAGATCCAGATTACCCGTATAGGTTCGCGCCATGGTCATGGCGAGATCGACCGCTTCGGATCCTGAGTTGGTCAAATGCACCACCCAGTCATGTCCTGCAGGCATTGTCGCTGCCAGCTCCTCTGCCAGGTGTGCGGGGGTGGGATGATAGAACATCGTGGTGCAATGGGTCAGCTCCTGAGCCTGCTCCATTGCAGCAGCAACAACCCTGTGGTGGGAATGCCCAACGGAAATGCAGACATTCATCCCAAGCATATCGGTATATCTGCGACCCTCCGTATCCCAGAGATATTGCCCCTGTCCTTTCTTGAACACGATAGGTTCCCGAAACGGAGTAAAGCGGGTCAAGGACGCCGCATAAAATCTGTCCCGCCTCTCAGCGGTCGCTTGAAAATCCCAGTTGGTGTGAAGGGCGTGATCAGTCATTTGGGAGCTCCGTTTTTGAGACGCGTATTGTCAGGGTCAAAGGGGGGCTGTGTCAGTATCTTTGCTGCGCGGCGCTGCCCGAGGATAGAAACTTCGAGATCCTGCTGCGCTGAAGGAGACCGCAGATAGGCCAGTGCAAGAACCTTGCCAGTGCGATGCCCAAAGGCACCCGATGTGACAATGCCAGCCGGATTTGCCCCCTGCCACAGCGTATGGGCGTAGAATGGGTCTACCTCACCAGTTTCAAGCTCCAGAAGCACCATGTCCCAGGCGTCCTGGCGCACCAGCGCGTCTTGCAGTTCTGGGCGGATAAAGGTCGCAAGCCCCGCCTCAAGCGGGCTGCGCTCGGTAGTCAGATCACTGCCCCAGCCGCGATAGCCCTTTTCCAACCGCATGGAATTGGCGGCATAAGCGCCATAAAAGCCGAGGCCATAGGGAGTGGCACGTTCCTCTATAACAGCAAAGAGCTGACGCGCATCTTCCGCCTGAACATGCAGCTCCCAGCCTACCTCCCCAATGTAGGATAGCCGCATTGCACGGACTGAAATTCCGGCAACACATGTCTCGCGCACCGTCAGCCAGGGCATGTCTTCCAACTCAGGCAGGATGCGAATGCCTTCAGGCCCCATGATGCCAATCACCGCAAGGCCTTCAGTCACATCCTGTAGCTGCACATCGAATTCACCCTTTCGCGACTGCAGCAGATCCCAGTCAATCTCCTGCGCCGCGGCCGCAGAGGTCAAATAAGCATGATCCTGCCCCAGGCGCGCAACCGTGAACTCGGACAATACTCCGCCCTCTGGCGTCAGCGCGTGGGTTAGGCCGATGCACCCAACCTGCGGCACTCTGTTTGCGCCAACTGCCTCAAGGAAGGCCGACACATCCGGGCCGTGTAACTCGAATTTGGAAAAGACCGAAAGATCCGCCATCGCCACCCTAGAGGTTGCGGCCTCCACCTCGGCAGCGACGGGTGCAAACCAATTGGGGCACCGGAAGGTTGCATCCGCGACAGCCCCGGGAGTGGATGAGAACCAGTTTGGCCGCTCCCAGCCATGGGCGGCCCCCATGACTGCGCCACGTTTCAACATCTCATCATGTAGGGGGGATAGTCTGAGGTCACGACCCGCCGGGCGTTCTTCATGCGGGTAGTGAACACCGAATTGGAGGCCAAAACACTCTATCGCTTTTGCCACCCGATACTCTCGATCCGCCCAAGAACCAAACCGACGGCTATCAATGGCAAGCGCATCCATTGGGGGGGCGCCATGAGTCATCCAATGCGCCAGGAACCAGCCAGCGCCGCCACCCTCCATGACTCCCATGGAAGATCCGGTCAGCAACCAGGCATTCGCCAAACCATGAGCAGGTCCAACCAGAGGATTGGCATCCGGCGTAAAAGTGATTGGCCCGTTGATAACTGTTTTGACACCAGCGGTCTCGAGCGCGGGAATGCGCTCCATCGCAGCCTGAATGATATGTTCCACCCGATCCAGATCCGGGGCCATCAGATCCGCGCCAAACTCCGGGGGCACACCATCAACCGACCAGACTTGCGCTTCCTTTTCATAAGGCCCCAGGATCAGCCCATCGCGTTCCTGGCGCACATACCAGCTCTCTTCCGGGTCCCGAATGATCGGCAACTCGGGCTGAGCTTCGGCCATTCTACTGCTGACAGCCTCAACCCGGTCAGTGACCAGATACTGGTGCAGCACCGGAACTGAAGGGATATTCAGCCCCATCATGGCACCGATTTCCCAGCCCCATGTCCCTGCTGCGTTGACCACATGCCGGGCTTCAACAGTGCCTTTGCTGCACTCCACCTTCCATGTTTTCCCTTCGCGGCGGATAGCAGTGACGGGACAATTGCGCCAAATCTGCGCGCCTCCTCTGCGGGCCACTTCTGCCATTGCCTGGGTCGCCAGAGTGGGGTCAACATGGCCATCGTCCGGCTCATAGATCCCTCCCAGAAGCCCATCCAGCTTGGCCAAAGGATAGAGTTCCGCGATCCTCTCAGGCGTCAGGATCTCCAGCGGATAGCCGGTGAATTCCGACAGCCCGGCCACATGACGAAATTCGTCCATTCGGTCGCTGTTGCGGGTAATGCGCATCGCACCCGAAGGGTGGAAGCCACAGTCCCGGCCTGTCTCCTGGGGAAGAACATCGCGATAAAGCCGGACCGAAGTGGCCCGCAGCTCTTGAATTGTCGAATTATGCGCAAAATGAGTGCAAAGCCCTGCCGCATGCCAGGTGGAGCCATGGGTCAGATCATTCTTCTCCACCAAAAGGACATCCGACCAACCCATCTTGGTCAGATGGTACATCAGCGAAACACCCATGGCGCCCCCACCGATAATGAGAACTTGTGCCTTTGTCATGCACGCATCCTTTCACCTTTTGGATCAAATGGCGGGTTGCGCAACACGCGCGCCAAATAGTCTTTTCCAGCAACTTTGAGGGTGAGTTTCCGTTCTGCAGTCTGAGCCCGGCTCTCACCCGCAGCGGTTTTGATAATCGCAAAACACAGGTTCGCGCCCGTTCGTGGGCCACGCCCACCAGAGGTCGTCATGCCAATATGCCATCCGCCTTCATAGACCGGCTCATCATGCAGCAAGAGGGCCTCCCCCTCGACCTCCAGCAAGACCAGGCGCTGCGATACCCCATCGGCACGCTGTTGTTGCAATCTGGCCTTGCCGAGGAATTCCTTGCTCCAATCGATGGTAAACCCAAGACCCGCTTCTAAGGGGGTCACCTCAGGTCCCAACTCGTGCCCCCAGTGTTTGAACCCTTTTTCAAGTCGACACCCATCCAGCGCGAAATGCCCTAGGGGCTTTGCGCCTGCTGTCAGCAACGCCTCAAACAGCTCTGGCGCCGCTGAATTGGCAACCCTCAGCTCCCAGCCCAGCTCTCCCACAAAGCTCACCCTTGTGGCACAGCAGTTCACGCCAGAGATCCGGGCCATGCCCGAAGTGCCAAATGCACCGGAAGGCAAGTCACCTAGGTTCTTGAGCATATCCCGGCTCCACGCCCCCATAACGCCGAGAGTGCAGAAGTCCTCTGTCACGTCTTCTATGAGAAGAGACCCAGGAAGGTTACGCTTCAGATAGGCCAGATCCCGCATTCGGGTTGCCGCACCAGAGGTGAGATGAAAGCTCTCTTCCCCGGTTCGTGTCAGCGTCACATCCATTTCGATGCCGCCACGCAGGTTCAGAAACTGGGTATAAACCGCCCGCCCCACCGCAACATCCAACTGCGCGGTGCAAAGCCTGTTCAACGCGCCAAGCGCCCCTGAACCAGTGATATCGATCTTGGTAAAGGGGCTGAGGTCAAGCAGGGCGACCCCCTCTGCCAGCTCCGCCGCTTCGGCCTGTGCAATCGGCCACCATTCTTGCGCACCCACCGAATAGGGTAGCGCTGGACCATACCAGAGCCCGCGCTCCCACCCGGCAGTGAGGCCGAAATGCGCTCCCGCCTTGGCCCAATGGTCATGCAGTGCCGATTTCCGCAAGCCTCGCCCCGCCTTGGGCTGTTTGTAAGGCCAGTGAAGGGCAAAGAGGTCAGACACTGCCTCTTTCATACGATCTTGCATATGTTCCGGGCTGGCCGCCTGCGGATCTACACGGGCAACATCAACTTCCCACAGATCCATGGGGGGGTGTCCATCAACCAACCAGTCCGCAAGTGCCCGACCGATCCCAGCGGAGGACATGATCCCTACCGAGTTCATGCCCGCTGCCACAAAGAGGCCGTTCACCTTGGTCTCGCCAACCAGAGGCCTGGTATCTGCAGTAAAACTCTCTGGGCCGTTCATGAAATGCTGGATGCCGACTGTCTCCAATGCTGGGCAAAGATCGAGAGCGGCCTCCATGAAGGGGGCAAACTGATCCCAATCTTCACCCATTTCCAGAAAGGCGCGATCCCCTTCGGGGCCATATGCCTCCCAGCACTTGGCATTGGGCTCAAAGCCACCGATCACCAGTTTTCCGGCGTCTCCCTTGATGTAGATCCCACGATCAAGGTCACGGATAACCGGCAATGTGTCAGGTAGGCCCGACAGGGGTTCCGTCACAACATACATGTGTTCGACCGCCTGAAGCGGCAGCTCTACTCCGGCTGTCGCTGCCAGTTCCCGCGTCCAGGCACCGGTGGCCAGAACAACCTTATCCGCCGTGATCCTGGAACCATCTGCAAGTTCTACACCAGTGATGCCTTGCCCATCGCTCACGAGGCCTTTGACATGCACTTGCTCCCGGATCTCTACACCCCGGCTGCGCGCCCCACTCGCGTAGGCCATGCAAAGGTCCACAGGGTTCACATTTGCATCTTCCGGCACATAGAGTGCCCCGACATGCTTGGTCAGATACAAAATGGAAAGCGGTACATCTGCGGCTTCAATTACGCGGGGCGTAAGACCTTGCGTTTCACCCAGGTCGGCAATCCGGTGCAATTCATCCAACCGTGCCTTTTCACGGGCCAGCCAATAGCCGCCTGTGCGCCGATAGCCCGTGGACATTCCCGTTTCCGCCTCCAATGCAGGGAAGACCTCCAGCGCGGCTGACGCCAGCTTGGTCATATTCGGCGTTGCACGCAGCGGGCCAACAATCCCTGCCGCATGCCAGGAAGTGCCGGAGGTTAGCGAATTGCGTTCCAACAGAACAATCTCATCCGCGCCCCGCTTACTCAGATGATAGGCGATGCTCAGCCCGAGTGCGCCCCCGCCAATGATCAGGATCTTTGGCATCAGAAATACTCCTGATCTGGCACTTCGGCTTTTCGCCGCGCAATATAGTCCTTCAGAGCCTCATCCACATCCTGATCCAGACCCGGATCTTCATAGCTTGCCAGGCGGTCTTTCCAGATTGCATTGGCACGACTTGCAGCGTCTTTGCTGCCCGTGGCCTCCCATTGCTCAAAGGAATTGTCATCCGGCGTCCAGGGTCGAAAGAGAGCGCTCTTAAAATTGGCTTGGGTGTGCTCTGATCCAAGGAAATGCTGCCCTGGCCCGGTTGCGGCAATGGCCTCCATCGCCTGGGCATTTTCACTCAGATCAATGCCGTCAAAGAACCGCGCCAGTTTTCCGCAGAGATCATGGTCAAGGATGGTCTTCTCATAGGAGGTCACCAACCCACCTTCGAGCCACCCCGTAGCGTGGTTGATCAGATTTGCGCCAGCAAACATTGACATCATCAACCCCCATGCCGCCTCCTGCTGGCTCTGCCCATCGGGGAGTTTAGAAGCACTCAGTGTGCCAACCGTATGAAGCGGCACACCAAGGCGGCGCGCCAATTGACCTGCAGCCAGGACCATCAGCCCGGCCTCTGGGGTGCCAAAGGTGGGTGCGCCGGACCTCATCGACATGGTTGAGGCAAAGCTCCCCATCAAGCAGGGCGCACCGGGTGCAATCAGCTGGACCAAGGTCATTGCCGCCATTGTTTCTGCCAGAACCTGCGCGAGCGTACCTGCCACCGTCGTCGGAGACATGGCCCCGGTCAGCACCCAGGGCGTACAGGCCACCGGCTGCCCCGCACGGGCATAGGTCTTGAGCGCCCCTGACATATGGCTGTCCATCACCAGCGGCGCATTGGTATTGGACACACAGTAAAGCACCGGGTTTTCGGCAACGAATTCGTCACCAAAAAGGATCCGCGCCATGTCCAGGGCATGCCCGGCCCGCCCTGCCCCAATAAAGGCCCCCATAAAAGCACGATCAGACCAGCGAATATGGGCATAAAGCATATCGAGATGGCGCTTGTTTGCAGGAAGGTCCACCGGCTCACAGACCACGCCGCCAGAATGATGCAGCCAGGGCAGAGTATGATGGAGTTTCACCAGATCGGTGAAATCCTGATAGTTGGCATAGCGCCTTCCCCGATCCAGATCATGCACGAAAGGCGGGCCCCAGGACGGACAAAGCACCGTCGCGTCACCCCCGAGCTGCAGATTGTTTTCCGGATTGCGCGCATGTTGCGTGAAACGCGCTGGCGCAGTGGCCGTGATAGTCTTCCGGCAAAACCTTGGGGCAAAGCGAACGCGGGTTCCATCAACATCGCATCCGGCCTTGGCAAAGATCTCCAGGATTTCCGGATCATCGTGAAACTCCATTCCGGTCTCATGCAGGATCCGATCCGCATTGGCCTCAATCTGCTCCAGCCCCGCCTCACTCAACACATTGAAGGTCGCAAGCTTGCGCAGGACAAAGGGGGCTCGGGGCTCTGCTGCAGCAGGCCGGTCTGCACCTCTGCGGCGTCTATGTCTTCGCGTTTTTTCCATAGGCGCAGGTTTGCAGGCAGATTGACTTTTTCCCAAATGCTTTCCAACAGTATTAGAAGTTCTAATACTAAGGATGATCAGATGCTTGATCGCCGCACCCTGTCGCCGGGCCTCATTCGGTCACTGGAAGTCTTCATCGCTGTTGCCGAAACCGGGCAGATGCGCTCCGGCGCGAAGCTTCTGGGTCTGTCACAATCGGCCGCCTCACAACATATCGCAGCCTTGGAAAAGTCTTTTGGCACCCGGCTCATTGATCGCAGCGTTCGCCCAGCAAGACTAACCCATGCTGGGATGCGCCTGCATATCCGAGCCCAGAAGATCCTGCACGCCTTGTCAGACATGGAATCAGAGTTGCGCCACGTGGGCCAGGCCTCAATCAGCCTGTTGCGCGTCGGGATCCAAGCTTCAATCGCAACAACCCTCACCCCCTCTCTGGTGGCTCTGGCACAGAAAGATTTTGGGGTAGAGGATATAACCCTGCACGCAGGTCAGAGCGGCAATCATGAACAGCTGTTGCGTACCAAACAGGCTGATCTCGCCATCACCTCAAACCCGTTTCTGGATATGGACGGGCTGGAGCGCCACCATATCCTGAAAGAAGACTATCTTCTGGTATTGCCTGCGGGCTACCAGGGCTCAACCGACAGTCTGGAAGCCATCCAGCGAGAGCTGCCGCTGGTGCGCTTTGGTGATACGACCAATGCTGGACGGCAGATCGCACAACACCTACGGCGCCTCCGGTTTGAACCGGATCGTGTCATTCAGGCGGATCGCTCCAGCATGGTAACCTCCTGTGTTGCTACCGGTCAGGGTTTTAGCCTGCTGACGCCCACCCTGTTGATCGATGGGTTGGTGGAGAACATGAATTTGCGCCTGCTGAAACTGCCTGTGGTGGGGCTATCGCGGACCTTGACCGCCGTGGCCCGTGAGGGGGAATTGCAGGACCTGCCTGCTGCGGTCGCAAAGATGTCCAAACACAGTTTGATGGATCAAATTGTCAGGTTTGTCGGCGAAATCGGCCTAAAAAGCGTCGACCGTTCCTGATGTTGAAAGCGCGCGAAGTCGCCCCAGCTTCGCAAATCCTGCACGATCACCGCGAGTTGAGGACCTCGACCGCTCTTAACCGTGTCTTTGCCAGATCAACAAAGGCGCGCACCTTGGCCGGGGCGCGGCGACCTTCCACATGGACAAGATGGATCGGCAAAGGCGTCGGCTCAAAATCCTCTAAGACCGTTTGCAGCTTCCCCGATTGGAGGTCAGGCCCAACCTGATAAGAGAGAACACGGCACAGACCCCAGCCCCTTCGGGCCACTGAGATGGCGGTCGCAACGCTGCTAACGATCAGTCGCGGCTCAATCCGAACGGGTGTCTGCAACTCGCTGCCAAAACGCCATTCTGTCACCGGGCTAACGGGTGAAGCAGAGATCATCTGATGCTGCTGCAGATCTGCCGGAGTTTCCGGGCGCCCGTTCTTTTCAAAATACTCTGGTGTTCCGCAGATCAGCCGCCGAACCTGCCCCACGCGTACAGCGGTCAAACCCGAGGAGGGAAGCTCGCCAATGCGAACGGCCAGGTCGAACCCTTCCTCAACCATATTGACGATGCGATCGACCATCAGGACATCTGCAGTAACCGAATGGTGCAGATCAAGGAAATCAGTCAGAATTGGCGCAACATAAATGCGCCCGAATTCTGTTGGGCAGGTAATACGCAACTGCCCAGAAGGCTTGATGGCTGCACCGGTCGCCGCATCATCCGCAGCCTGCATCTGCGCCAGAATATGGCGAGCGTCTTCGAGATAGGCCTTGCCCACATCTGTCAGACGAACACGCCGAGTGGTGCGCGATAGCAGTCTCGCGCCTAGACGCGCCTCCAACGCGTTGATCCCCCTTGTAGCAGAGGGCGCGCTAAGGCCAACTTTTCGGGCACCAGCAACAAAGCTGCCTGCCTCAGCGACCGCAATAAACACTTCCAAGGATTGCAGGCGATCCATCCAAGCCTACCTCAATTATTGCCATTTCTCGAAATAATATCTTTCTTGCATAGCATATTAATCTGAAAGGCAAAGCAATTTAGATCTCTTGTCATCGCAACACCAATGCACCCACAGACCATAGGCAAGCAGATGACGACAGAACCACCCCGCAGTCCCCTCCCCCCTTTCACCGAAGAAACTGCCGGCCAAAAGGTACGTTTAGCGGAGGATGGCTGGAACAGCCGCAACCCGGCGAAGGTCGCGCTCGCTTATACAGTCGACACCAAATGGCGCAACCGCACCGCTTTTCCAGTTGGCCGCCAAGAGGTGGAGAAGTTCCTGGAGGAAAAATGGCGCAAAGAGCAAGACTATCGCCTGATCAAGGAGCTCTGGGCCCATAGTGGCAATCGCATCGCCGTTCGCTACGCCTATGAGTATCACGACGAATACGGCAACTGGTTCCGGGCCTATGGCAATGAGAATTGGGAGTTTGACGCTCTGGGTTACATGTCGAACCGCCATGCCTCGATCAACGAAAAACCCATCACCGAAGAAGAACGCAAGTTTCGCTGGCCCCTTGGGCGGCGCCCTGACGATCACCCAGGTCTAAGCGATCTCGGCCTATAACTGTTTTCAAGAGAAGAAAAACCAATGACCCCAATCAAACTCTACCGCACCCCGAAGTCTGGTCACTGCCACCGCGTGGAACTCATGCTGGCGCTGCTGGACTTGCCCTATGAGACCATCGACCTGGATATGGCCAATGCCGCGCATAAGGCTCCGGACTATTTACAGATCAGCCCATTTGGGCAGGTTCCGGCCATCGATGATAGTGGCTACATTCTGGCGGATTCCAATGCGATCCTTGTCTATCTGGTACAGACCTACGCCAAGGACACCGGCTGGATCCCTCGGGATGCAAAAACGGCCGCCGAAGTCCAGAGCTGGCTCACGGTAGCGGCGGACCAGATCTATTCCGGCCCCTGTGCCGCACGGTTGGTCACCCTCTTTGGTGCGCCACTGGACCATCAGGCAGCCATCGCAAAATCCCATACGCTGTTCCAATACATGGAAACACATCTGAACAATCGTTCCTGGCTGGCCTCTGAGCGGATCACAATCGCTGATATCGCCGGTTACAGCTATATCGCGCATGCTCCGGAAGGTGGCGTTGACCTCGCGCCATATCCGAACCTGCGTGCCTGGTTGAACCGTATAGAAGCGGAGCCAAAGTTTGTTGGCATGCTGGCCTCTCCCATCGCTGAGTTGGCCTAACTGATTAGGGCCGCCAGTCGGCCCTAGTCACCTCCTCCATTCTGAAAGGCCGAAATTATGTCATCCAAGGCTCTGCGAAATCCCTTCCATGAAGGTGAGTTGGCCGCTCAGATGCGAGTCGGCGCGGGCGATGTGGCTCGATGGGCCGCTGGCTTTATCCGGGACCACATGCCTGATCAACACCGCAGGTTCTACGAAACCCTGCCTTTCATGGTTTTCGCCGGGGAGGATCACCATGGGCAGAACTGGGTAACGCTGGTCGAAGGCAAGGAGGGTTTTATCACCTCGCCAAACTCGCGGCAGCTGGCCCTGGATATGAAGCTCGATGACCAGGATCCATTGAAGAAGGCCTTGAACTCTGGTGCGGATATTGGGGCTATCGGTATCGAGCCCTCCACGCGACGGCGCAACCGGTTCAGCGGTCACCTAAAACGTAACGGATCGCGATATATCGTCGATATAAAACAGAGCTTCGGAAATTGCCCTCAGTATATCACCGAGCGCACCTGGCATTACTCCGGGAAAAACACCCCCGGCGTTGCAGTCACTGGTGATCAGCTTACCCCTTCACAACGCACCCTAATTGAAAAATCTGACACTCTGTTCATCGGGTCTGGGCAACAATCAGGGGCAAGCACTTTTTCTCGCGGCTATGACGCTTCGCACAGAGGCGGCGCGCCGGGTTTTGTCCAGGTCCTGGGCAACAATCGCCTTCGTATTCCCGACTTCTCCGGCAACAACTTTTTCAACACGATAGGCAACCTGATCGCCAACCCTAAGATAGGTCTTGTCTTTGTCGATTTTGAGACCGGCGACTTGTTGCATGTTACAGGACGGGCAAAGATCGATTGGATGCCGAACCAAGAGATCGACCCACTGGCACAGAGGTTTATCGAGGTCGAAATCTGCAAGATTGTCGAACGTCCCTCCGCCCTGGCTTTACGCTGGTCATCCCCAGATCAACCAACCCGCTCTTACCTTGTCACAAAGAAGGTACGGGAGAGCGCGACCATAACCTCTTTCTATCTTACACCCGAAGGTGGGCGAGCTTTGCCCGCCTTCAAACCGGGCCAACATCTGCCAATAGAAGTTCAGATTCCAGGCCATAGCGCCCCAGTCAAACGCAGTTATTCCCTGTCTGGCTCACCAAAGGACGCCAAAGCCTACCGCTTGACAATCAAGCGCGAACAAGCAGGGCTTGTCTCGCAGTTTCTCCATCAAGAAATAGCAGAGGGGTCCAGGCTGCGTGCCTCAGCGCCCTCTGGGACTTTCACCCTACCAAAGGCGGATGAACCATTGGTTTTGGTTAGCGCGGGCGTGGGACTGACACCTATGGTCTCTATGTTGCATGCAGCACTTGCCGCTCCACGACACTCTCCTGTCTGGTTTGTCCATAGCGCCCGCAGTAGCGCGGAACATGCGCTGCGTCAGGAAGTGGAAGATCTGATTGCCCAGAGCCCGGTTGCGCAACAGCGCATTTTCTACACCCGCCCCTCAAGGGCGGATGCCTTGGGGCGGCAGTTCGACAAGCAAGGCAGAATAACGGTCCAAGACCTGTTGCGCCTTCGCGCAGGAGAAAGAGCTCACTACAGGCTCTGTGGACCTGCGGGGTTTGTCGCGGATCTATCTAGGGGCTTGGAAACGGCAGGTGTCGGTCCTGAAAGCATCGCTTTTGAACTCTTCGGGGCAAGGCCAACCAGCCAGTGTCTTCCAGAGTGATACGGGTCTGCCGTGACACACACCCACAAGCAATCCTGCCGCTCAATCAAAGCAGCCATTGTTGTATGAGCAGCAAAAAAAATAGACATATTCAATCGTAGGAGGTCGGTATTCCAGGTCATCACCGTCTTTAAGCAGCAGTCCACCGCCTTCACTGCCTGTCACACCGAACTCTATCGTCTCGGGCATGCCTCTGGGCATTTTCTTCCAAACGTCACCCCAAAGCCTTTGCAGACCACTGGCAAACGGGGCGTTACCCCGCTGATCCCGCACCAAGGGGGGGGGCAAGGACACTTTGGAAGCGATACAATCCGCAGCCGTGGGGTAGAGGATGCTTGCAGGGCTTGGGAACTTGTTTTGCGTTCTCATCCTAGCCAGGACGATTGCCAAGAAACGGTAGTGACTGCACATCTTCCTTATCACTGAGCCTTCTGCCGCAAAAGGATCTCAAAGCCGGTCGAATCATCAGCTCTTGATCACTGCGCTTTTGAAAAAGGAAAGGATCATTTTCCACATAACTATCGAAATCCACCCCTATGACGCTTTCTCGCCACTCAAAAAGGAGATGACCTCTTTTACGATAGAGAAACGCTCATTACCGGAAGGAGAGTAGCTGAATTGAAGCATCTCAATTCCTGCATCAGCTTGTAATATCAAAAAGAAACTAGACTTCAACCCCTCTTCAACAAAATTTGCCAAGCAAAAACAAAAAATTAGATATCGCAATCGCAGCGCAAAAAAGTGTCTCAGCAGCACGGTTCTACCTTTCTTAATGAACACATCCTACGGTTAGGAAAACAACTGTATGGTGTATTTGGTCATGTTTCGTACCCTTCCAATCAAGACGCGGCTGGTCTTTTCAGGCATCGTCTCCATCTTCTCTATCGTAATTCTTGGCGCTCTGGCGGTGTACAGCCTTTGGCAAAGTGAGCTGGAGCTGGAGAAGCAAATCGTGATGACAGAGGCAGTCGGGCATCAATGGGCGGCAATTGCAAAACACGAGAAGATCGATGGCAGAGTGAACTATGCTTTACTCATAGCTGAAAACTCTTCTGCCACAAAGAAATCGCACCTAAAAACCACACTTGCAGAAGATATCGAGGTATTCCGCCACTCCTTGCGCTCTTTGCGTGGCTTGGACCTCTCGCCTGAAATCAATGCGACGCTTGATCAAATAACACCCGCCGCAGAAGAGTTCATGTCTGCAGGTCAGAAACTCATGAATGAGGCCTTCTCGGATTTAGACGCAGCAATGGCCACGCTGCCAAAGTTCCACAAACAGTTTTCTGCCCTAGAGGCCGCTCTGGTGCCACTTGGTAAACGCTTGGCAGCCCATGCAGAAGCCTCTGCGGCGGCGTCAAAGCAGCATGACCAGAACATGCTCTACGCGCTCCTAGCTGTGGCGGTCGTTACCATTGGTCTTGTACTGCACAATGCGCGCAAAGTGACCAACACGATCACCAAACCAATCGAACGCCTGCGCGCTGCCTTGCATGATGTTGCCAAGGGGGATTTTGGCCTCAAGATTGCCTCAAGAATGCGGGCGGATGATTTTGGTGAAATCGCTCAGGACATCGACCAGATTTCCGAGCGTGTTGTAAAAACCCTGGATGAGCAGGACGCCCTGCGGGCAGAGGGTGAAAGGGTCATCAAACGTCTGGGCTCGGGTCTGCGCATGCTGTCTGCCGGTGATTTCAGTGATCAGATCAACGAAACCTTCAATGAAGACTACGAGCCACTGCGCCAAGACTTCAATGAAACGGTTGATAAGCTGAACAACCTGTTGTCTCAGGTGGTTCAGGCCAGCCAGGGCATTCAGAAACAATCTTCTGACATTCGCGATGCATCGCAAGAACTGTCAGTCCGCACTGCCAGCCAGGCTGCAACACTGGAAGAAACCGCAGCCGCGCTGGAACAGATGACAAATAGCGTTCAAACTGCGGCGCAAAACACCAAAGACGCAGAAGAAGCCGTTGTCACTGCCAAAGCAGATGTCGAACACAGCGGCAGGGTTGTTGAAGGTGCGATTGAAGCCATGAACGAAATTGAGTCCTCATCCAGCAGGATCTCGCAAATCATTGGAGTGATTGACGATATTGCCTTCCAAACCAACCTCCTGGCCCTCAACGCAGGTGTTGAAGCGGCCCGAGCGGGTGAAGTTGGTCGCGGTTTCGCCGTGGTGGCATCGGAAGTCCGTGGGCTTGCTCAGCGTTCTTCCGAAGCCGCCAACGAAATCAAGGTTCTTATTAGCACCAGTACCAAACATGTGCAGGACGGCGTACGCCAAGTTGACGGAGCCGGCAAAGCCCTGTCAGCGGTCGTTCGCCAAGTCGCGAATATTTCTGATTTGGTGACAGGCATCGCGACAACCTCCGTCGAACAGGCAAATGGCATCAAAGAGGTCAATGTCGGTGTTTCTCAACTCGATCAGGTAACGCAGCAAAACGCCACTATGGTCGAAGATTCCAGCAATGCGACCCAGAGCTTGAACAATGAGACCCTCGGCCTGGGCCAATTGGTTGGGCAATTCAAACTGATGAGTGGCGCCCCAATGGGGAGTTCCGAATTTTCCTCCTATCCGGAAAGCGACGACACCCCGTATGAGCAGTCCTTTGAAAGCGGCTTTGACGAACCCGCAGAGGAAATGTCCATTGACGATGAAGACTTCCAGTCGTTCGATGATTTCGATGATGAGGACATTGCCAAAAGCGCCTAGCGGACCGTAAGCAGTTTTTGAAAGCTAGATCTTACAAAAGTTCGGGCCCCAAAAGCCGGGTCCGAACTTTGCCATGCTCGCAGGCCTCCCCCTTCCTTTCTCGTGAGAAAGCGCAAAAAGGTTTTCGGAACCAGGTCGTCGGCAGGGTTTATGATGAGTTGTGGCGGCGAACTGCTGCGCTCACCCGAAAACGCCAAAGGTGGGAACAGTTCAAAGCTCTTCGTAGACCTGAAACTCCATCTCACAGGCTTCATCGCGGAGCGGGATCAGCTCGGCATAGGCAGGCGAGCCAAAGAAGGCCTCAAGAGTGTCGCGACTGTCATATCGGAAAGCCGCCATTATATGCTCCCCCTGAGTGGCTCCCTTGAGGGTATGATCGTAACGCCCGCGCATCACCACTTCGACGCCATGATCCAGCATCAGCTTCCCCGCGCCTTCAACATAGTTTGCGAATTTTTCCGGGTTCAGGATCACTGCCTTGGCAATCATCAAAAGCGGCATCTTCAAAGCTCCTAAAGAAAAGGCCCCGGCAATGCCGAGGCCTTTTTGATACTTAGCTGAGCGCCGTTTCGCAACGCCCGCAGACGCCTGCGTGGCTGTGACTACCGACATCCGGCAGGATCTTCCAGCAGCGCTGGCATTTTTCGCCCTCGGCCTTTTCAAAGACCACGGAAACACCATCGACTTCGGGCATACGGAAGGCCTCGGCCGGAGCGGGGTCACCGGTGAGGGTGATATCGGAGGTGATGCAGACATCGGCAAAATTCACCGTGCCCAGTGCCTCCAGAGCTTCAGCGTCGCGTACATGGACAAACGGGTGCGCCTCGAGCGAGGCACCGATGACCTTGTCAACGCGCTGCACTTCCAGTGCTGCTGTCACCACACGGCGGGCCTGACGGATCTTGGACCATTTGGCCGCCAGAGGCTCATTCAGCCAATCCGCCGGAGTCGCAGGAATGTCTTGCAGGTGGATCGAACTGTCCTCGCCGGGGAAGCGCTCCAGCCAAACCTCTTCCATGGTGAAGACCAGGATCGGCGCCAGCCAAGCGGTCAGGCGGTGGAACAGGATATCCAGCACCGAGCGCGCGGCCCGTGCATTCAGCGTGTCGCCATCACAATAAAGCGCATCCTTGCGGATATCGAAGTAGAAGGCCGAGAGATCCACGGTAGCAAAGTTGAAAATCGCCTGCCAGACCCCGTTGAAATCGAACTTCTGATAGCCGCTGCGCACCTGATGGTCGAGCTCTGCCAGACGGTGCAGCACCCATTGCTCCAGCTCGGGCATATCGGCAGGTTCTACCCGCTGATCTTCGCTGAAATCATGCAGCGAGCCGAGCATATAGCGCATGGTGTTGCGCAGACGGCGGTAGCTGTCGGCGGTGCCTTTCAGGATCTCAGGCCCTATGCGCTGGTCGGTGGTGTAATCAGTCTGCGCCACCCAAAGGCGCAGGATATCGGCGCCATATTGCTTAACGACCTCTTCCGGAACAATGGTATTGCCGAGAGATTTGGACATCTTCATGCCCTTTTCGTCCAGCGTGAAACCATGGGTCACCACATTGCGGTAAGGCGCGCGGCCCTTGGTGCCGCAGGCCTGCAACAGGGAAGAGTGGAACCAGCCGCGGTGCTGGTCGGTGCCTTCCATATAGACATCTGCAATACCGTCTTCGGTGCCATCCTCGCGGTCGCGGAGCACAAAGGCATGAGTCGAACCGCTATCGAACCAGACGTCCAGCACGTCAAAGACCTGTTCATAGGCCTCGGCATCCGCGATGCCTTCCAGCACGCGGGTCTTAAAACCGTCTTCATACCAGACATCAGCGCCGTGTTCTTCGAACTCGGCCACGATGCGCTTGTTCAGCTCTTCATTGCGCAACAGGAAGTCCGCATCGGTGGGCAGCGCGCCTTTCTTGGTGAAACAGGTGAGCGGCACACCCCAGGCACGCTGGCGGGACAGAACCCAGTCCGGACGCGCTTCGATCATCGAATGCAGGCGGTTGCGGCCCGCCTGCGGATACCAGGTGACCAGCTCATCGATGGATTTCAACGCACGCTCGCGGATGGTGTCACCCATCTGATCCATGCCGTCATCCATTTTACGGTCCACAGAGGCAAACCACTGCGGCGTATTGCGATAGATGATCGGTGCTTTGGAGCGCCAGGAGTGCGGGTAGCTATGCTTGATCTTGCCGCGCGCCAGAAGGCCGCCGACCTCGACCAGCTTGTCGATGATCTTCTTGTTGGCATCGCCCTCGCCGCCCTTGCGGCTGAGGATATAGCTGCCGCCAAAGAAGGGCAGATCCGCGCGGAAGCCGCCGTCATCCATCACGTTATAGGTAATGACCTGCTCCAGCATGCCGAGATCACGGTAGAGTTCGAATTCCTCCATACCGTGGCTGGGCGCACAATGGACAAAACCGGTGCCTTCGGTGTCGGTGACAAAATCAGCGGCGCGGAAGTCGCGGATATCGTCCCATTCGCCATCTGCGCCTTCGGCGCCAGCCAGCGGATGGGTCAGACCGATGCCTGCCAGATCGGCGGCAGGCACGTCGGCAACACGTGTATACTGGTCCTCGCCCAGGCGAGCGCGTTTAAACACATCCGCTGCCAGATTGTCGGCCAGGATGTATTTCTCACCCACCACTGCCCAGCACTCATCCGGCGTGCCGGTGACTTCATAAAGGCCGTAGGCGATCTCTTCACCGTAAACGACAGCCTTGTTCGACGGCATGGTCCAGGGGGTGGTGGTCCAGATCACAACATTTGCGCCCGCGAGTTTATGATCTGCGGGCTCGGCCACTTTGAACTTCACCCAGATGGTGAAGCTTTCCTTGTCGTGATACTCGACCTCGGCCTCGGCCAGGGCGGTCTTTTCGACCGGGGACCACATCACCGGCTTGGAGCCCTGATAGAGGGTGCCGTTCATCAGGAACTTCATGAATTCATCGGCGATCACTGCCTCTGCATGATAGTCCATGGTGATATAGGGATCAGCCCAATTGCCAGTGATGCCAAGGCGCTTGAACTCTTCGCGCTGGATGTCGATCCAACCCTCGGCGAATTTGCGGCATTCCTGACGGAACTCCACCACATTGACCGCATCCTTGTTCTTGCCCTTCTTGCGGTACTGCTCTTCGATCTTCCATTCGATCGGCAGACCGTGGCAGTCCCAACCCGGCACATAGCGGCTGTCAAAGCCCATCATCTGATGCGAACGCACGATCATGTCCTTGATCGTCTTGTTCAGCGCGTGGCCGATGTGCAGGTGGCCGTTGGCATAGGGCGGGCCGTCATGCAGGGTGAAGGGCTGGCGCTCTGCATCAGAGCCTTTGCCCGCGGCGGCCTTGTCGCGCAGGCGGTCATAGACACCAAGCTTGGCCCAGCGCTCCAGCCAGGCGGGCTCCCGCTTGGGCAGGCCGGCGCGCATCGGGAATGCGGTCTTGGGCAGGTTCAACGTATCTTTGTATTCGGGTGTGTCAGCTGTGTCGGCGCACATGGAGAGCGTCCTTTGGAAGATCGTAGAGGGGATCGTTTCGGAAATTGGAATATTCGGTTCGGCGCGATGGCTCAAGCGCCTTTGCCCGGCAGCTCGAATGCAGTCAGAGCGCCGGGGATATAATTCGAATAATGATGGCCGCGATATGGGACATGCGGGCCTTATATGACGGACCCGCCGGAGGGTAAAGCCGCAGATGCAATCCTATTGCCAAGGCTCAACCCCAATGCACAGGGTCCCCCTCGCCCAGGAACACACTCCCCTGCTCGCTCTGGGGTTCGGCGCGCTACGTGTTCACAAAGAGATGCGTTCACAAAGAGTTTTCCGAATGCCTTCCACGCAACGGCTTGCCTTCATCATTTGTTAGCGCCCCGTCGTGAATAAAACGAAAAAACAGCATTTACCTCAAAGACTGGGAAAATTGAAAATGACCAAAGATTGCTCCCCAACTTCGCCCAATGTTTTTTCGCCCCCCAACAAGACCGAAGCAGAACGGCTGGTTGAGCGAGCGAAATCCACACCTTTGAGTGACGGGGGGCTGCAGACATCCGCGCTCTTATCGCGCGCCCTTTGCCTGGATCCGCACAATCACGATTCGCATATCCTGCAAGAGCGTCTGCATCAGACGTTTGTGCCACGCTGGCATTTTCCCATGCTTGCCGACAGCCTGCGCAATCGCGCCTATGCCAAGGCAATCGCGGCAACCGTCACCCCCGATGATGTGGTCCTAGACATAGGCTGTGGCGCCGGTCTGACTGCCATGTTGGCGGCTCGCGCCGGAGCCAAACATGTCTATACCTGCGAACAACAACCCCTGATCGCCCAGGCTGCGCGGCAGGTGATCGCTGACAATGGGCTCAGCGACAAGATCACCGTGATCTCGAAATGGTCGCATGACATCATCATTGGCGAGGATATGCCGGAACAGGCCGATGTGGTCCTGTCTGAAATTGTCGACACGGTTCTTTTGGGCGAAGGCGCTTTGGCGACCCTCATTCATGCCATGTCAGCCCTTGCCAAACCTGAAGCCCGTGCAATCCCTGAATGCGGTGTTTTGCGGGCGCAGATGGTCGAGAGCGATATGCTCCTCTCTCTCTGGCGCCCACAAGAGGCCGAGGGTTTCGATCTCAGCGCCTTTCACAGATTTGTCGCGGTGGCGCAGCTCACGCCCAGCGACTTTGAAGCCTGCAATATGAAAGCGCTGGGGGCCAGCACGGATCTGTTTCACTTTGATTTCAAGAGGCCCAGCTTGTCCCCGGCCCGCGTAACAACGGATCTGACCTGCTCCACCCCTGGACGGGCGCATGCTGTTCTGGCCAGTTTTCAGCTGCAACTCGCCCCTGGGGTGGTCTTGGACAACGGCCTGAATGGCGGGGGACACTGGGGACGAACGGCCTTCTTGCTGGATCAGACGGGAACCACAAAACCCTGCGACCGCCTGCGGATCACGGCGCAACATGACGCCGCCCATCTGAGCCTTTCGGTTCATGGCAAGTTACCCGCCTTGGAAGAAACCGGCACCCACGGCATATGGCTCTCCCCCGCTTGGATGAAGCAGCGCCCACAACAAGAGAATGTTGGCCAAAGGGCCTCTGATGCTCCTGCCTGGCGCCGGTCAGAAGCCGCCACAGGTCAAAGCCTGGAGAACATCCCCCATTAGGCACCAAACACAGGCGAAAGGCCTGGCGCAACCAGCGTCACAGGGCGGGCAAAAAGGTGGTCGCAAAAGAACACCGCCTGCCCCTTCACCTTTGAGCGGAACTCTCTATTTTCAGCAGCGCATGAACCTAGAGCGAGCACCCTGATGACCCAGTCAGAAATCAGCAGACCCCTGGCCCGGTTTGATATCACACCAGAGCAGATCACCCAGGTGGTCACAGTTTTCTATGCTCGTGTTCGGCAACATGAAACGCTTGGCCCGGTCTTTGCGGCTCATATCTCCGATTGGGTAAAACATGAGAAAAAAATCACTGATTTCTGGCGCAATGCGATCCTGCGGGAAAAGAGCTATAGCGGCAATCCCATGCGGGTGCATGTTTCGCGCTCCGATGTGAAGGCGGAGCATTTCCCCCTTTGGCTAGGCCTTTTCCATGAGGTACTCAAAGCTGAGTTGCCAGAGAAAACAGCGCTGCAATGGGGCGCGCTGGCCGATCGAATTGGTGAGGGGTTCCGAACCGGTATCGTTGCCATGCGCCAATCCAAAGATGCGCATCCCAAGTTGTTTTAGTGCCTGCTTGCAGGGGGTGGTTGCCCCTCTTGCCATTCAGAACAGCATGTTCTTGAACACGGACCAGACCGGTCCCAGGCGCAGCCATCCTGAATACCCGGTATGAACAGGCTGCCCATCCTTCCAGGTGCCCGCAATCGCAAGATCCTGCCAGTCAGCGGTCAATGGGTCGCCATGAAACAGGGTGAAATCCGCGCGTTTGCCTACTTCGATTGAACCTAGCGTTGCCCCCTGCCCTAACTGCTCTGCCGCCATCAGGGTCATCGCGCGCAGCGCTTCCTCGCGTGTCAGCGCTTGGTCTGGCGCTGTTACGGTCTCACCAGAGGCAGATCGCCGCTCCACCGCCACACGCAGGGTGCGCAGTGGATCGAGCGGTGAGGCAGGATGATCCCCATGCAGCGTAGTAACGGCTCCGCTGCGCATGGCCTGTGCAACGGGCATATAGCGCTGGGCGCGTTCACCGACGATCTGGGGCAGAACATCGCCGTAAAAATAGATGTGGTCCACGAAAAAGCCGAGACTGATACCCAGGTTACGCGCTTTTTCTATTTGCGCTTCCGTAATCAAAGCGTTGTGTTCAATCCTATGCGTCACACCTGACGGTGCCGGACCTGCGGCCTCAAAGGCTGCAAGAACCGCATCAAGTGCGCGCTCCCCCTGTGCGTGAACGGCAATTTGATGACCCTTGGCCTGCAAAGAGGAGACCTTTGCCAGAAAATCATGGGCAATAGGTGTCAGCGGCCCCAAATGCCCATGCGGAATATGCATTCGATCCTTGGTGAGCGTAGTGTCTTCATAGGCATCTGCAAAGGCAGCCCCACCTGTAAAAGGTGAGCCATCCATCCAGAATTTGGTGCCAAGGATTTTGAAGTCATCCGTTCCGCCAATATCCCCCTTTTGATGCGAAAGCAGATATAGGAAGCTGCGTAGGGGCGCATCATCATGACCCACATCTCGCAGCAACCCAACGGGGTCTTCATGCTTCCCTACCGCGCCAGTTATCCCAATACTGGTATATCCCGCTTTGGCATAGACTGCATACTGCCTCCGCAACAGTAGCTCGACCATAGCGGGATCCGCTGTTGGCATAGCACCCAGTATCAAGTTCACCGCATTTAGCTCCCGAAACGCACCCGTGGCTTTCCCGTTTTCGTCCCGGATGACACCCTCCTGGTGCTGCTCAGACTGGAAGGGGACCGAAGCGGCTGCCATGGCAGCGCTATTGGCAAAGACCTCATGCAGCATCTGAGTTATCACCACCATTGGCCTGTCAGGTGCGATTTCATCCAGTTCCGACAAACTGGGCGGCGCCAGATCCGCAATCGCAACCGGATCCCAACCATAGGCTATCAGCCAAGGTGTAAGTGCCGCCCCATCAGCGGCCTTTCGCAGCGTTTGCATCACCTCAACGCGCGAGCTGTGGGTAAAGCCACTGACATCAACTGCTGCCCCCAAAAGAGCTGTTGCCAAAGGGTGGGTGTGCGGCTCGATCAAACCGGGGGTAAGCACCCGCCCATTCAGGTCATAAATCTGGGCGTCTTTGTCGCTAAAGTCAGCGAGAGCCCCAACGGCTGTAATGAGACCATTTTCGACCAGAACCGCCTCAACAGAGCGCGCGCCAGCGGTAGGCGACATGGTCAGAACCTCGCCACCGGTCAGAATGACGCGCGGGGAAACTGTTTCAGGTCTGAGGAAAAGCCAACCGGTCACTCCCAGGATAGCCAACCCCAACAGTAAGCTTCGCAATAGTCGCCCAAACCGCCTCATGGTGCCACCCTCCCGACATGCACGGGCATGATTGGCAGCTCTTGGTAACCGAGCAAGCCTGACGTGGCGGGAGCCGCACACTCATGTTGAGAAAGCAGGCAAAACACCTGAAATTGGAGCAGCTGGTGACCGGTAGTGTTTACGGCATACAGAGGATGCATACAGGGCATCGCCACAGCGCAAAGCCTGGCTGGCTGGCTCCTGACCGTTCAGATTTGAGGCCGGGTTGGTTGGCATACCCTGCACTGCTACCAGAGCCGCCGGATCCAATTTCCCATCTGGATCCGGCGAAAAAAAGGAAGAGGCTTTAGCCAATGAAATCCTTGTAGCCCGCTTCATCCATATAGTCCTCCATAGGGGACATGTCTGAGACTTTGAGCTTGAAGAACCAGGCATCGCCCTGAGGATCATCATTTACCTTGCCAGGTTCATCCGTGAGCGCTTCGTTCACCTCGACGACTTCACCATCCAGAGGGGCCAGAATGTCAGAGGCGGCTTTCACGGATTCGATGACAACAATCTCATCATCCTTGGCCACCTCATCGCCGACCTCTGGCAACTCGACAAAGACCACATCGCCCAGCTGCTCTGCCGCATGGGTGGTGATGCCTACGGTCACGATATCGCCTTCGGCAAAAAGCCATTCGTGTTCTTCGGTAAATTTCATTGTCCTATTCCCGTTCTGACGCCCCGTCCCGTCGGGGTCTCTCGCTTGGCCGGTGGTATTGGCTGCATCCTCCGGCATCACATTTGCGCAAAGCAAGCCCTGCACGTTTGATGCCCCCTCTGTCCTTTTGCCTGAGATCGTTATCCTTCGGCGTCCCGGTCCGGCCGGGCCCTCTCCAGAGTTCAAATGCATAAGGTCCCTGTTGCCTGAGAGTTTCCGGGGCGGTTGCTCCTTCGGCACCGTGCTCACCTCGTGGTTAACCCCCAAGTGGCATCGGTTCTCCCGTATACACAGGCATACGCTAGCAGTGGGGCGCAGCCCCTTCAAGCCGCATTCACGACCGATAATGGCGTTTTTACCCACCTAGTTTTCCACGCCCAGGCAAAAGGCTAGAACCAACGCTCCGGGTCAGAACAGATTGAAATACTCTGCCTGCTCCCACTCACTGACAGTGTCCAGATAGCGTTCCCATTCAAACCGTTTGAGCGTTGAAAGGTAGGTGACGAAGTGCTCTCCCAGGCTGTCCCGGTAAAGATCCGAAGCATCAAAGGCCGCCAGAGCCTGCCCCAATGACCGGGGCAAACGCGCGGCATTGTCCTGATAGGGTGAAACCGTTGGCTCTGGCGCTTGCAACTCCGCCTCCATCCCTGCAACACCCGCAAAGATCTGCGCAGCCAGCGCAAAATAGGGGTTGGCGGAACTGTCCGGCGCCCGGTTTTCAATCCGGCTGGCCGGATCGCCAGATTTAATCAAGGCCCGCAGCATGGCCCCTCGGTTATCGCGCCCCCATTGGATGCGGTTCGGGGCGAGCTGAAAGGGCAAATAGCGTTTATAGCTGTTCACAGTGGGTGCAATCATCAATGATGAAGCCGCTGCGTGGTGCAACAACCCAGCAATCCAACCAGAGGCCTCCGGGCTAAGCGTGCCATCCGGCAAGGGTTCAAACAGATTGCGCCCCGATGACATGTCGACCAGTGATTGGTGCAGATGCCAGCCATTGGCCATCGCGTTTTCCAATCTAGGTTTGGCCATAAAGCTGGCATGAAACCCTTCCCGCGCGCAGACTTCTTTGACCATGGTGCGGAACATCACCATGGCATCCGCTTGCTGCATTGCGGGCAGTGGTGCAAAGGTGAACTCAACCTGGCTGGGCCCCATCTCAATCTCGACAGAACGGACCTGCAAACCGAGCCCCTGTGCGTTGCGGCGCAACCGATCCAGGATTTCTTCACATTCGGCATAGCGGGTCTCTGTCAGGTACTGATACCCTTGTGACAGGTTCCGGGTCTCAACCGGCGCACCTGGCATGGCGCTTTGGGCATGCCCCCTGGCCCCATCCAGACGTTCAAAAATCTGAAACTCCACCTCCAACCCAAAGATGGCTTGCTGCCCCCTGAGAGCCAATCGCTCCTCAGCGCGCCGCAGCACCTCGGTTGACGAGAAAGCAATAGGTCTTCCATCAGCATAGGCCGCATCACAGAGGATCCAAGCTGAATGCGGCGACCAGGGAAGAATACGAAAACTCTCCGGCCGCGGCACCAACAGCACATCTCCCGCACCGGTCATGGGCTCAAACCCATCGACCGAGGCCTCCTGAGCCTCCCAAACAGGAAAGGCCGTACGGTGAGAGGTGTCCTTTAGCAAAAGCGTAGAAGGAACATTGAGGCCAGATTTGAACAGGCTGGCACTGGCTTCGGCGGTCAGCGTTTTACCGCGCAAAAGCCCGTGCTGATCCGCAAAAAGCACGCGCAGAGTTTCAACGTCCTTAGCCTCAATCTCAGCCAGCACCTCTTGCGCCCTATCCAGCGCTTCGGCTTTCAAGAGGCCCATCTCCGCCAACCTGCCACCCGCAAGATTGTCCACCATTTGCTGCCTCCCGTTTTCAGAGGAAAGAAACCTCTGATCCATCCGCTTGTCCAGTGTCAGATATCTGCGTCCCAGGGACAATCGCTGCGACGTTTCTGATCCCCTGCCTTGGCGCTGCCAAGCCAGTCGCCATCCTTGGCAATTGTGTCATTTGAGAGAGGGCCTGCAATGCTTGCGATATTCTCCTCACACCACATGGGCAACTCCTCCTCGCGCCCTGCCTTTACGGCCGTAATGGCAGCGCGCAATTGGCGGCGATAGCGAATGATTGCCGCATCGGTTTTGCCCAGATGCTCTTGGGTTCGATCCTGGATCGCACCCATGCTCTCGACCGCCCATTGGTCATGCACATTGATGTCCAACCCCATGCCCGTATAGGTCTCTTTTGCCTGCTCCTCTGGATCAAACCCATAGTTGTTATGAGCACCTTTGAGAGGTGCATAATCTGGCAGGCTATGCTCCTTCAGGCGCTGCTCGCGCATCAGCTGCTTATCCACAGGATTGTCGAAACTGGTGAACATCGCATACCAGTAGCAATTTTCATCGTCGATTGGCACGTGCCATTGGGTAATCGTCATCTCTCGCGACATCGGAATGCAGATGGCGCCGGGGAAAATCTGATTGGTGATGCGCACATGGGTGCGCCCATCCTCCAGGTGGCGCAAAGCTGTGATCCGAAGGCCATGCGGCGCGTCTTCTGCCAGAATCTCCGGGCGCGGATATTCCCGCAAGAGCTGCGTCATGGGGATTTCCGTATCTGCAGCCGTGTCACGAAACTGCTTTCCATAGGCTTCTGCCGGGTCCTCATCCTGCAGGAAACGATGCAGGAAGGAGGCATGCGCAGGATCGATGCCGACCTCCATCGCTTGCAACCAATTGCACCGCCAAAGCCCCTTAAAGGCGAAAACATGGCTGTCGGGAGCGCGAAAACAATCAAAGGCAGGGAACTCGGGCGGTTCACCCGGTCCTAGATAGGCCCAAATGATGCCGTTCTTCTCTTGCACCGGATATGAGACCGCCTTGATCTGCTCATGCATACGGCTGTCTTCTGGCTCTCCAGGTTGCTCCACACATTGGCCCGAGCGGTCGAAATGCCACCCGTGAAAGGGGCAGCGCAGCCCGTTGTCCTCCAATCGGCCAAAACACATGTCGGCCCCACGATGCGGGCAATGCCGCCCGATAAGGCCCAACTCCCCTGAAGCATTGCGAAACAGCACAAGATCTTCGCCCAGCAGGCGCACTGGGACCACCGGGCGTGGTCCCTCCAGCTCATCCAAAAGAGCAGCAGGTTGCCAATAGCGTCGCAACACTTCTCCGGCGTCACTCCCACGCCCTACCCGGGTCAAACTGTCGTTCAATTCTTGGCTAATCATCGCTCGCTCCCAATCAAAGTGACCTGACGACATATTTAGTAAGTACGCTTGACATAAGTTCGATTTACGTACTAAACATGTTAAATACGACCAAATGTTGTGGTGCGTGCCGGTCCTTGTCAAGACCAACAGATTTTAAGTTCCAAGTTTCGCGGGGGCGGCAACTTTATGAGTACTACAGAACAAGATCGAAACATCTCTTCCAGTTTCGCCAAGGGTTTGGCCGTCTTGGCCGTTTTTGATGCTGCAACACCTTCTATGACCCTGGCAGAGATTGCCCGGCGTACCGGGCAAGATCGCGCCACCGCAAGGCGCGGCGCCTTGACCTTGGTGCAGGCAGGTTATCTGCGCCAACAAGGTAGAATGCTCTCTCTGACTCCCAGGGTATTGGCGCTGGCTGGTGGTTTCTTGCAGGCCAACCAATTTGGGCGCAGGGTTCAACCGGTTTTAAACCAGCACGCCGCCAAGCTGGAAACCGAAGTCACTCTTGCCACGCTTGACCAAGGGCGTGTTCTGCTGCTGGCGCAATCCACCACAGAACGTGGCATAGTCACCTATGGCTTCACCGCCGGAGCCCATATCCCCCTTGCCCATACCAGCCTGGGTCGGATGTTGCTTGCCTGTCTGCCCAACGAAGACGCGGAACGCGCTATTATCCAGGCTGATATTCCAAAGCACACCGAGCAATCGCTGACCCGGCCGGAAGCGATTCTGGAGCAGATTGACGCGGCCCGCAGCCAAGGGTTTTCTGTTACCGATAGTGAGTTTGAGCCAGGCATCATTGGCTATGCAGTTCCGGTATCACGCCCCGATCAAACGCCTGTTGTCGTTGGCAGCTCTGCCCCGCGTGGCATCGATGCCGGTCGCGCTTCGCAGCGCCTCTTGCAGGGTCTACAGGTCTGCGCGGCGGAGTTGCGACAAACCGAAGCCGTGAACGACCTATAACCTCTATCCATTTACAATAACTCGAAATTTCCCCCTCTGCATCCTGGGTCATTTCCAGGATGCCTTAAGGTGCTGCAGGCCTGTGCCCCACGGCAGGGAAGGGAGAAAGTAAGACCTCCCCCTTTTTTCAAAAAAAACAAAAAAATGCTATTCCCTCGGGGCTGCTTGGAGCCAAGTCCCAGCAAGCGCATATTTGTCCTGACCCTCCCAGGCAGCATTCGGTGGGGCTACCGCTCTTGCGGATCGCACACTCCGGATGCTGCCTATTCGAACAAAGGCTTCTTTTTGGGCAATCTCCCAAACCCGGGCCGTATCAAAGGAAAAAACATGAGCGCAGGCAGCTACTTCACCCCTAAGGGAGGACTTCCGGGACAGGAGCAATTGCTGACCGGCCGCGCGGTATTCACGGACGCCTATGCCGTTATCCCACAGGGGACAATGCAGGATATCGTGACCTCCTTTTTGCCCGGATGGACCGGCATGCGCATGTGGGTGCTGGCACGCCCTCTAAGTGGTTTTGCCGAGACCTTCTCGCAATACATCGTCGAGTTGCAGCCCGGTGGAGGCTCTGAAACTCCTGAGAGCGATGCAGAGGCTCAGGGCAGCCTCTTTGTGACCGAAGGCCAGGTCACGCTGGTTCTAGAAGGCCAGGAACACATTCTGCAAGAAGGCGGATTTGCCTACATACCTGCCGGAAGCACCTGGTCTCTGCGCAATCTGACGGGCAGCCAAGCGGTCTTCCACTGGATTCGCAAGCGCTGGCAGCCGGCACCGGGGATGGACAAGCCCAAGGCCTTTACTGCCAATGAGCGCGACATCACACCAAATGCAATGGTCGGCACGGACGGCCGCTGGGCCACCACCCGCTTTATGGATCCAGAAGATCTGTCCCACGACATGCATGTGACGATTGTCACCTTTGAGCCCGGCGGCGTCATTCCCTTTGCTGAGACCCATGTCATGGAACATGGTCTCTATGTGCTTGAGGGCAAGGCTGTGTACCGCCTCAATCAGGACTGGGTTGAAGTGGAAGCCGGCGACTTCATGTGGTTGCGTGCCTTCTGCCCCCAGGCTTGCTATGCCGGCGGGCCGGGCCGTTTCCGCTATCTGCTTTATAAAGATGTGAACCGGCACATGCCTCTGCACCTCTGACCGCAGCCTCAACAGGGGTAAGTCTGGCTGTTCTGCCCTTACTAGACACCAATCTGCCGCTTTCCACGCCAGCGCTGGCGGGGAAGGGCGTTGCAAAGACCCGCGAAGACGCTAGGCTGCAGCCATGTTTCCGGATTATGGAGTCTGTGCAATGAAACCCTCTGTCCCGACCGCCGTTTTTTTGCTGAGCCTGCTGGCAGTTATGCCCCCTATGGCCGGTGCTGCGAAAACAGTTGAAATCAAAGCTGTCACGGTCTTTGAGCGGGTCTGGCATGTGAGGGGTTCAGAGGTTTTTCCAGGCTACCATCAGGCGACACGTCAGAATGCAGAACTACTGCCATTCCGTGGGCCTCCCATCCTCTCAGCCAAGCAGGCCACGCGCGCCTTTCGCGCAGCTACCGGCTGTCGCGTCAAATTGGATACGCTCATCCGAACAATTTCTGGCAGCTATCATGCCGTTTTGATCTGCCCATCTCGCTGAATTAAGAGCGAAATTTCCTCATTTCTTGCTGCCCGAGCTGCTCCTGCACCGTGGCTTTTGGAGACCTGACAGTCATGAAAATCGCTATCAATGGTTTTGGCCGCATCGGCCGTGCAATTCTGCGCCAGATCCTGACCACCCCGCGCGGAGAGGGCATCGAAGTTGCCCTGATCAATGACATCGCGGAACTGGAGATGTGCGCCTATCTGTTTCAATACGACAGCACCTTTGGCCCCTTTCCGCACGAAGCCTCACACGAGGGCAAAGCGCTGCATGTGCTGGGGCGGAGTATTCCCATGCACCATGCGGCCAACCTCACTGAAGTGGATCTCAGCGGCGTTGACGTGGTGCTGGAATGCACCGGCATCGCCCGCACCTCCGATGTGGCAGAGCGGGGATTGCAAGCCGGGGCCGGGAAAGTACTGATTTCGGGGCCTTCGCCAGCGGCAGAACTAACTCTGGTTCTTGGGGTAAACGATGCAGAACTCGGCGCAGAACGGATTGTCTCCAACGCCTCCTGCACCACCAACGGCCTGGCCCCCCTGGTCAAACTTGTGGATCAGATCGCGGGCATCGAAAGCGCCCATATGACCACGATCCACTGCTATACCAACTCACAGCCGATGGTCGACGCGCCACGCGGAGATTTTGCCCGGTCCCGCGCCGGCGCACTCTCGATGGTGCCTACAACCTCTTCGGCGACACATCTGATTGACGAGGTATTGCCGCATCTCAAAGGCCGGATCAGCGGGGCCGCCGTGCGGGTGCCAACCGCCAGCGTGTCGGCCGTGGATCTGGTTGCGCAGTTGCGCCAAGAGATTACCGCCGATGGTTTTGCGCAAGCGCTTCGTCAAGGGGTCGGTGCGTCAGAGGTCCTGGGCTGGACCGATCTCCCGCTGGTCTCCTCCGATATGCGATCGCGCCCAGAATCTCTGGTAATAGCCGGCCCGGAATTCCGGCTCTGCGGGCCCCGGCAAGTCCGGATTTTCGGCTGGTATGATAACGAATGGGGTTTCTCCGCCCGAATGCTAGATGTCGCCCGGAAGATGGCGCAGTAGCTTCCCCTTCCTAGCCGACCACCAGCACAACAGGGGCTCCCGCCCGTCGTTGCTGCAGCAAAACTGCAGCCCTCCCGTTGGGCCGGGCGCCGTGCTGCGCACGGCGCTGGCTGCTCTCAAAGGGCGGCCGACAGCGTAAATCTCTTCGGGACTTCGCAATAAGAAAAGCGCCGCGCAAAGCGCGGCGCCGGGCCCAACGGGTCTTGGGCAATCTTTGATTGTCTTGGACCGGGCGGGAGCCCCCGCCCTTGACCTTATTCTCCAGGCAGGCTGCCTGACCCGTGACCTGCATGCCCGCCAGAGACTTCATCAGTGGCTTCCGCAGCCAGCTCTTCCGGCAGGATCAGATTCAGCACAATGGCAATCAGTGCCGCCGGGAGAATGCCTGAAGCCGCCAGGATACGCAGGGTATCCGGCAAATACTGCAGCGCATTCGGCGAACCCGGCTTGAGGTTCATCACCTCCAGCTGCAGGCCGAACCCAATTGACAGGGCAATCGCAAAAATCACCATGTTACGGCGATTCCAGACCACATCAGACAACATCGAGACTCCGGCGGAAACCACCATGCCGAACATCACGATCACACCGCCGCCCAGTACCTCAATCGGGATGGTGCGGATCACCGCGCCAACCTTGGGAATCAAGCCGCAGATGATCAGGAAGATGGCGCCAATGGTCACCACATGACGGCTCATCACACCAGTCATGGCAATCAGGCCCACGTTCTGGCTGAAGGAGGTATTGGGCAGCCCTCCGAACAGACCCGCAACGGCGGTGCCGACACCATCGGCATAGGTTGCGCCCTGGATCTCCTTATCGGTGGCCTCACGGCCCGCGCCGCCTTTGGTGATGCCGCTGACGTCGCCCACGGTCTCGACCGCGCTGACAAAGGACATCAGGCAGAAGCCGATAACCGCAGCCGTGGTGATCTCAATCCCGTATTTGAACGGGTTTGGCAGGCCAAAGGCGGCTGCACGGCTCCAGCTCTGACCAATGCCTTCCAAGGTCACGAGGCCAAAAAACATCGCATAAACGTAACCAATCAGGATGCCAATCAGCACCGCCGAAACCGACAACATGCCACGGGCAAAGAATTTGAGCCCCAGAGTCGAGAAGATCACCACCAGTGCCACCGACCAGTTCAAAAGGCTGCCGTATTCCGCTTTGCCGAATGCCTTGGCAGGCACGCCGCCCGCTGCGTATTCGATGCCGACCCGCACCAGATAGAGACCTATCATCATGACCACCAATCCGGTTACCAGCGGTGGTAAGGCAAAACGGATACGGCCAATGATGGTGCCAAGCGCCGCATGGAACAGACCACCAATCAAGACGCCGCCAAATATCACCGGCAGAGCCTCGGGGCCTTTGCCCGCAACCAGCGGGATCATGATTGGGATAAAGGCAAAACTAGTGCCTTGCACAATCGGCAACCGGGCACCGACGGGCCCCATGCCGATAGACTGAAACAGCGTTGCGATACCGGCAAACAGCATCGACATCTGGATCAGATAGCTCATATCCGGGAAGCCCTGGGCGCCGGCATCAGAGCCAAAACCAAAGCCGGCAGCGCCCGAAATAATGATGGCAGGGGTGATGTTTGAAACAAACATCGCCAGCACATGCTGGATGCCGAGAGGCACCGCCTGCATAAGCGGCGGTGTATAATTAGGATCGCGCAGCTGCTGCGGCGTCCCGATGGAAGTGTCAGCCATGTCTTCATCTCTCCTGTCAGTCATGGGGGTCTTGCTGCCTCTTTTGGCGGGCAGCTTCACTTGGGTGCGGCTCCAGCGTCAGCCGGAGACCACGGTAAAGGGGGTCTTGAACCAGTGTTCTTCGAGGTTCGGGGTGCTACCGATGCGGTCGACAACGATGTATTGTCCCGGCGCGCCCATGGGGGCTAGGACGCCGTGCCAGCAGCCCCGGTGCAGATTGATGCTCTGGCCTGGCTGGCTCAGGAAAGCCCTGAGATTTGCAGGGGCGCCAGCTTCATCCTCCGCGACCACAACCAGCATCGGCACGCCGTTCAGCGGCACAAAGGCCTGGCTGCCCTCAGGATGCCGCTCGACCATATCAACTTTATGCGGGAAGTGCCGCGCCTTGGCATCGAACAGGCTGATGCCCGCACGCCCCTCGGGCCCGAAATCAAGCCGCGCCCGGTCATGGTGGCGCCCGCACATGCCCTGATTGATGATCTTGTCCGGCGCGCCAGAGACCTCGATGACCTCGCCATAGGGGGCAAAGGCTTCGGCGGTCAGGGGTTCAGCGGTCAGCTGCAGGCTCATGGCAAGAGGTCCATCAGGCGGAACTGAGCGATGCGCTCCACCTGTTTGCAGGCCTCGGCAAACTCACTTGCCCGGTCATTGCCGATACGGCGATGGAAGGACTCCATGATCGAGGCCTTGTTGTGATCGCGCACTGCGATGATGAAGGGAAAGCCGTGTTTCTCTACATAGTCCGTGTTCAGCCGGGTAAATGTATCGCGTTCCTCGTCGGTCAGCATGTCGAGGCCAGCGCCTGCCTGTTCCGAAGTGCTCTCGGCAGTCAGGCGGCCTGCTGTGGCCAGCTTACCCGCAAGATCCGGGTGCGCGGTCAGAACACCCAGGCGCTCTTCCTCGCTGGCGGTGCGGAACATCCGGCACAGAGCATTGTGCACTCCAGCCGCGCAGTCATGGGCCGGGCCCAATTCCAGATCAAAAGCCCGGTCGGCGATCCAGGGCGAATGCTCAAAAATCGAACCATAGGCGGCCACAAAGTCTTCGCGCGTCATTTGGCTGGGTCGGTCCCAGCGTTGATGCGGATGGGTCTTTGCCCAATGCTCGGCAATATCGATACGGCGCGGGCACCAGACGCCTTCAAAGCCTTGGATATAATCGATGAAACGCTTCAACCCCGCAATTTTGCCCGGACGGCCGATCAGCCGGCAGTGAAGACCAATGCTCATCATCTTGGGCGCGCCGGTTTCGCCTTCCGCATAAAGCACATCAAAAGCATCTTTCAGATACTGAAAGAACTGCTCTCCGGTGATATAGCCCGGCGCCGTGGCAAAGCGCATGTCGTTGGCTTCCAGAGTGTAAGGGATGATCAGCTGATCCCGCCCCCCGAATTCCATCCAATGCGGCAGATCGTCATCATAGGTGTCCGAGACATAGTCAAAGCCGCCTTCTTCCGCAGCCAGACGCACTGTATTGACGCTGCAGCGCCCGGTATACCAGCCGCGCGGGCGTTCACCCACAACCTCGGTATGGAGGCGCACCGCCTCGGCAATCGCCACGCGCTCTTCCTCTTCGGGCATATCTTTATGCTCAACCCATTTAAGCCCGTGGCTGGCAATCTCCCAGCCGGCATCCTTCATCGCCTGAACCTGCGCCGGGCTGCGGGCCAGCGCAGTGGCAACGCCATAGATCGTCAGCGGGATACCTGCACCAGTAAACAGCTGATGCAGCCGCCAGAACCCCGCACGGGCGCCGTATTCGTAAATCGACTCCATGTTCCAATGGCGCTGGCCCGGCCATTGCGCGGCACCTGGGATGTCTGATAGAAAGGCCTCCGAGGCGGCATCCCCATGCAGAGTGCAGTTCTCGCCGCCTTCCTCGTAATTCAGCACAAATTGCACCGCTACCTTGCCGCCGCCCGGCCATGCGGCATCCGGAGCCTTGCTGCCATAGCCAATCATATTGCGCGGGTATCTGTTCATGCGCCTGTCTCTTTCCTGTGCCGGACCGCGCCTTTTGCCCTGCTTGGTCTCAGGTCGGCAAAGCATAAATCGCGGATGAATCTTTTCCTTCTCTCTTGATATTGCAAAAAGCGGTGGTGATTTTTCAAATTTTCCAGAACACACTGTCAAAACCTCCCCATTTGCAGCCCTGCCGTTCCTGGTGCAGGAGAGAAGAGGGAACAAGTATAAGGAAATCCAAGATGACCGGCTATCTTACGACTCATGTTTTGGACACGGCCCGCGGCTGCCCTGCCAAAGGTCTGCCGATCACCCTTTACCGGGTTGAGCGCGGCACCCGCGAGAAAATAGCAGAGATGGTAACCAATGATGACGGGCGCACCGACACGCCGATCCTACCCAAAGAAACTTTTGCCACCGGCAGCTATGAGCTGGTGTTCCACGCAGGCACCTATCTGCGCGCCAGCAGCCAGGCCGCCGAAGAGCCGCTTTTTCTCGACGAAGTCCCGATCCGTTTCGGCATGAGCGACGCATCGGCTCATTACCACGTGCCGCTGCTGCTTTCCCCTTATGGCTACTCGACCTACCGGGGCAGCTGAGCCTGAATTCTGCAAACTCCTGCAGCAGCGGGTCAAGGGCGGCAAAGCCGCCGCGGCTTGCGCTGCCTGCCCTTGAGGCGATGCTGTTGGAACTGAAACTCGAAGTAGCGCGTTCAGGGCAGACCTGCCCCTGAACCGCTTCTCAGCAAAAAGACCTGCGCCGCGCCAGCGGCGCCCGGCCCAACTCCGGTAGGGCCCGAATGGGCCAGAACGGAGGCGGGAGCTCCCCTCCCCAGCCGCTTAGGTCCAGGCAGCCTATTCCTGCGACAAGACTTCTGCGACCGAGGCCTCCGCCGCGCGCACCGAGGTCCCCACCCTCTGTGTCATATATTCCATAAACAGCCGCGTTTTCGGATCCTGATGACGCCTATGGGTATAAAGACAGGCCATCTGCACCGGCACCGGCGGTGTTTTCTGCGCCACAGGCACCAACGCACCACTCTGCAGGTGCTCAGCCACTTCAAAGACCGGTTTCAACGCCACGCCTTCCCCTGACAAAGCCCAATCGGTCAGCACATCGCCGTCATCGCACTCATAGCGCCCGGAGATGGCAAAGCGCTGCGGCCCTTCCTCTGTCTGCAGCATCCACTGGAATTCGCTTGCGCCAGGAAAGCGCAAGTTCAGGCAGTTATGCTTGTCCTTAACCAGGTCCTCGCCGCTTTCGGGTTTTCCCCTTCGTGCCAGGTATTCAGGCGCAGCGCAAAGCACACGCTGGCAATCAGCGATCTTGCGGATGCGCAGATTGCTGTCCTCCGGCTGCCCCAAGAAGAACGCCAGATCCAGCCCTTCAGTGGTCAGGTCCACCGAACGGTCCGACATCCGCAGACGCATGTTGATCTCAGGGTATTCTTTCAGAAAAGTCGGCACTTCCGGCGCCACCAGCCGCCGCCCCGCGCCAAGCGGTGCTGCCACAAACAAGGTCCCGCGCGGAGTGTCGGTCAGATGCATCACCTGCGCCTCGGCCTGATCCACCGCATCCAGCACCGACACAGCACCGGTATAAAAGGCCTGACCCTGCTCGGTCGCGGTCAGATTGCGGGTGGTGCGCTGGAACAGCCGCACGCCGAGATAATCCTCCAGCTGCGAGATTCGCGCCGAGGTCACTGCCGGTGAAATCCGCAGATCCCGCCCCGCCGCAGACATGGAGCCCAGCTCATAAACCCGCACAAAGGTTCGAATATTGTCGAGATAGGACATGTCGGCCCCGCCATTCTTCCAGAATTTTTGATACAGTTTGGAAGTTTACTGGAATACCGAATAAACGCCACTTTGCCTAGGGTGCAAAACACACGACTCTGCCAGAAGACTTAAAGGGGCACGGCATGTATGAAATGATAATGATGTGGGATTGGCTTGGCTTTGCGATCCGCTGGCTGCATGTAATCACCGCAATCGCCTGGATCGGATCCTCCTTCTACTTTATCGCGCTGGACCTCGGCCTGCGCAAAGTGCCGGACCTGCCGGTCGGAGCCCACGGAGAAGAGTGGCAGGTCCACGGCGGCGGCTTCTATCACATCCGCAAATTCCTGGTGGCACCGGAGAACATGCCGGACCACCTGATCTGGTTCAAATGGGAAAGCTATATGACCTGGATCAGCGGCTTTGCCCTGCTGATGCTGGTCTATTGGGTTGGCGGCGAGCTCTACCTGATCGACGCAAACAAGGCGGATCTTTCCTTGTGGCAGGGCATTGCCATCTCTGCGGCAACCCTGTCGATCGGCTGGCTGATCTATGACCGCCTGTGCAAATCCGGCCTGTCGGAAAACCCCACCCTGCTGATGGTGCTGCTCTTTGTCCTGCTGGTTGCCATGGGCTGGGGCCTCAACCAGGTTTTCACCGGCCGTGCGATGATGCTGCACCTCGGTGCTTTCACCGCTACCATCATGACCGCCAACGTCTTCTTCATCATCATTCCGAACCAGAAGATCGTTGTCGCCGACCTCAAGGCAAGCCGCACCCCGGATGCGAAATACGGCAAGATCGCCAAGCTGCGTTCGACCCATAACAACTACCTCACCCTGCCGGTGGTGTTCCTGATGCTGTCCAACCACTACCCGCTGGCCTTTGCCTCAGAGTACAACTGGCTCATTGCGGCGCTGGTCTTCCTGATGGGCGTCACCATCCGCCACTACTTCAACACCTGCCATGCCCGTGCTGGCAATCCGACCTGGACCTGGGCTGTGACCGCGCTCCTCTTCCTCGGTGTGATCATCCTCTCCACCATGGGGCTGGAGTATGAAGGCGACGAAGAGGAGCAGGCCGCGCTCAGCGGTTCTGCCCTGGTGATGGCACAGGCCGATGGTTTTGAAGAAGTGCATGAGATCGTCATGGGGCGCTGCAGCATGTGCCACGCCCGCGAGCCCTTCTGGGACGGGATCCGCACCGCCCCCAAAGGTGTGCTCTTGGAAACCGAAGCCGATGTAGCGCTTCAGGCCCAGGCCATCTACCTGCACTCAGGCGTGACCGATGCTATGCCACCCGCAAATGTCACCTTTATGGAAGCCGAAGACCGGGCCGCAATCCGTCGCTGGTTCCGCAACGCCGAAGGCTGACCTCCTCCTTCTCCAAATTCTAGTTACTTCCCCAAACTGGCGGCCGGATCCTCTGGCCGCCTTTCTTTTTGTCACGGCTTTCGGCGGCAACCTGCCTGAGCGACAGCTGACAGATATGAATTACACTCTCTCTGCTTTACCCTCGCAGTGGCTGTGATAGGTTTCCCCGCAAGGCATTCTGTGGATCTGCACCTAGGGTGCCGGAAATTGCACGCTGCCGGAGTGCCCATGACCTTTCGCTTTTCTCTGCGCCCCTCCTTGAGCACAGCCGCCTTGGGCGCGGCCATTTCCTGTCTGGGTGCTGTATCCGCGGAACCGGCCCTCTCTGCAGAGGTGCATTTCAACGCCCCGGGAGCGAGTGTTGAGCTGAGCGACCGTCTCCAGGCGGCCTCGACAAGTTTGGGCGTCGCACAAAGCAACAATGTGCAAGAGATACTGGCTGCTGCACTCTCTGACTACAGAACGCTGGTGCAGGTCCTCTATGATGCCGGACATTTTGCACCCATCGTGCATGTCCGGCTTGATGGCCGCGAAGCGGCTCTGATCCAACCTCTTTACTTGCCACGACAGGTGCAAGCGGTTGCAATTACCGTCAAACCCGGCCCTCGCTTTCGCTTTTCACATGCCTCAATCGGCCCACTGCCCGCTCATCCGGAGGCCAGCATCCCAAAAGGCTTTGCCAGAGGTGAAGATGCAAACACCGGCATCCTAAAGGAAGCCGCTGATGCTGGAACACAGGCCTGGCGGCAGGCAGGTCACGCCAAGGCGCAAATCGCGGGGCAAGAGATCGCGGCCAATCATCGGAGCGCGACCCTGCGTGCACGACTTCACCTGAACCCAGGCCCAAAGTTGCGATTTGGTTATTTGCAAGCCGTCGGAGATAGCGATGTCTCCCCACAGGCAATCCAGCGTATCGCCGGCTTTCCAACCGGTGAGGTCTTTCATCCCGATCTTGCAGCCAAGACAGCCACACGCCTGCGCCGCACTGGAACCTTTGCCAGTGTCACCCTAAAAGAAGCGCCTACACCCAATCCAGATGGCAGCCTGGATTTCACCGCGCGACTTGAGGATATGCCAAAACGCCGCCTGACCTTCGGCGCCGAACTCAGCTCTACTGACGGGTTGGAAGTCTCAGCCTCATGGATGCATCGCAATCTCTTTGGCAATGCGGAAAAATTCCGATTTGAAACCCGCCTTAGCGGTATTGGCAGTAGCAACGATCTGGACGGCCGGATCGCGCTCAGGCTGGATCAACCCGCCACATTGGGTCCTGACGACAATCTGTTCTATCTGCTGGAAGCCGAACGGCTGGATGAGGAACATTACAGCACTTTTCAAGCGCTAGGGGGGATTGGTGTGCGCCGCGTCTTTTCCGATCACCTCTTTGCCGAAGCCGGTATTGGCGCCACCAGCATTCTGGCGACAGATGCCTTTGGCAAGCGTCGATTCAAATATGCTGCTGGCTTCCTAAGGGTCGAATATGACCGGCGGAACAGCTCTGTCGACGCCTCACGCGGCTATTTTCTGGATGCCCGTGCCCGGCCATTCTTTGGGCTAGACGGTCGGGACCCAGGCCTGCAACTAAAGCTGGACGGCCGCATATACCATGGGCTGGGTGGTTCCGATCGGATTGTTCTGGCTGGCCGAGCCCAGCTTGGTTCTGTCATTGGCCCCTCACTGGGAGATACCGCGCCAACCCTGTTGTTCTTTTCCGGTGGTGCCGGATCTGTGCGTGGGCATGAGTTTCAATCCCTCGGCATCCCCGTTGGCACCAATGCCTCTGGCGGGCGCGGCTATCTGGCGCTCTCCGGTGAAATTCGCGCCAAGATCGGAGAGAAATTCTCTCTCGTTGGTTTTGCGGACATCGGGTATCTGGACAGCGATAGCTTCATCACCTCCTCCTCTCAAAGCCATGCCGGTGCCGGGATCGGGTTGCGATATGATGTTGCGGGCATTGGACCATTGCGGGTTGATTTCGCCTACCCCGTCAAAGGCGACAAAACGGATGGATTGCAATTCTATATCGGTGTGGGGCAGGCCTTTTGATGCGTTACTTCTCTATCAAACCTATCCTAGCCACCACGGTTTTTTGCCTGTTTTCACTGGGGGCACCTTCCGCGCAAACAACCCAAGAAGAGCCTAGCAACGAAGGCAGCTACCTCTCAGAACTGCTGGAAGAGAACCTCTCTGGTGAGAACCAGTTCATCAAAGTTACCGGCCTTACTGGCGCGCTTTCATCACAGGCCAGCATTGAGAAGCTTACAGTCGCTGATGCCTCGGGGGTCTGGCTGACCCTTGAAGGGGCTGAACTGGATTGGAACCGTCTGGCTCTCTTGCGTGGCGAGTTTTCGGTAAATCGCCTTGCCGCACAACGTATCACCGTTGCGCGCGCACCAGAGCCACTGCCCCCGGATGAGACATTGCCAAGCCCTGAGGCCACGGCATTTCAGTTGCCGGAGCTGCCGGTAGCGGTCAACATCGGCGAGATCTCGGCCAAGCGGATCCAGTTGGGCAAAGCGCTTTTGGGTATTGAGGCGGAACTCAGCCTCGTCGGGAACCTAGCCCTGGCCGATGGCAACTTGACCAGTCTTTTTGATCTGAGACGGGTAGATCGCCCCGGCGATCATCTTTTTCTGGAGGGCGCCTATAGCACTCAAAGCAGTCAACTGGCGTTGGATCTTCAATTGCAAGAAGCTCCCGGAGGGCTATTGTCAGCGGCGCTGTCTCTGCCCGCTGCACCCAGCCTCGATCTGAACCTCAAGGGGAACGGACCCCTAGCAGATTTCACCGCAGATATGCGTCTGGCCTCCAACGGAACCGAACGTCTGGCAGGTCAGGTTCAACTCCTCGGGCTAGCTGCAACCCCGACGGATGAGGTTGGAACACAACCCAAAGCGACAGACACAGGTCTGCAGTTTTCAGCGGAACTCTCTGGTGATATCGATCCGCTCCTGCATCCGGACTATCGACCGTTCTTTGGCGCTGACCTGCAGCTGCACCTCACTGGCAAGCAGCACCCGGAAACGGGTCTATCCCTTGATCAATTGCAAATCCAAAGTCAGGCACTCGAACTGACCGGGCGATTGCTAATCTCCCCTGATGGATTGCTGCAGCAGGCCGATCTATTCTCCCAGATCTCCCCGCCAATGGGCCAAAGTGCCGTGCTTTTACCCCTGCCAGGGGCAGCCACAACTTTGGGTTCCTCTCGGGTGGGCCTAAAGCTCACCAGCCGCCAAAGCTGGGCCATTGAGGGTCTGATCCAGGACCTGAGCCATCCGGAAGGGGGCTTGAGTGAACTGCGCCTCACCGGCAAAGGTCGTTTGGCCAAGGATAGCCGCAGCCCCCTGGCGCTGAATGGTGAGATCTCAGCTGGGCTTGCTGGTATTACCCTGCGCGAGAAAAACCTGTCCCGTGCCATCGGCAACCGCCTAACCCTGGACACCCGGATTTCAACCGATGGTCAGGGGCGCCTGGCCCTCAGCGGGCTTCGCGCCACAGCGGGTGATCTCGCAACCACAGGTTCGCTTTTCTTTGCCGGGTTGGATCAAGGGCTAGAGATCAACAGTGATCTGCATGTCTCCGTCCCCTCCCTCAAGCGTTTTGCGCCCCTGACGGGCCTTAGCCTCAGAGGGACTTTTGACGGACAGGTAGCAGGAGCCTTTACGCCCCTGTCTGGTGAATTTGATCTGAAACTGGCGGCCCAGGCCAAGGACCTGGGGTTGGGCATCTCGCAACTTGATACCCTGACCCGCGGTCCCCTATCGCTTGTTTTTCAAGGCAGACGTGACGCGGGCGGTCTGACAGTAGAAAACCTGTCACTCAAAGGGGAAGAACTGACCGCTCACGCTCATGGTGACCTCAGCAGTCACACAGGGAAAATGCAGTTCGATGCCTCCATTCATGAGTTGCAGAAAATCCTACCTCAAATCTCTGGGCCATTGCACCTGTCCAGCCAAGTGCAGCGACAGGGCAGTGATCTCAATGGCAAAGCAGAGCTACAAGGCCCGAACGAATCCCATGCCCTCTTGATCGGCAGCGCCACTCTGCAGGGAAATGCTGATCTGACATTCGACGCAGCGCTTTCATCTCTGGAACGGTTTCTACCGGAATTGCCAGGAAAGCTGACAGCCAAAGGCAGGGCCAACCGTAAAGATGGCGTCTGGCAGGTTGAGGCCGATACTCAGGCACCAGCCGGCGCCTTGGCAAAGGTAGCGGGCAGTTTCAACGAAGATACGGGCTTGGCGGATCTGACCGCCAAGGGCACCTTGCGCCTGGAAGGGGCAAATCCCTTTATGAAGCCCAACTTGCTACAGGGCAGCGCAGCGTTCGATCTTGCGCTGCAAGGTGCCCATTCGCTGGCGGCGCTGAACGGCACTATCAGCACCGCAAACGCAAGATTGGTTCTGCCCACTGCGGGGCAAAATTTGAACGGCATCAACGCTCAGGTCACATTGGCGCAGTCCAGTGCCAATGTAAGGGTCTCAGCCCAGCCACAGGAAGGTGGGAGCCTGCAGATTTCGGGCCCTGTTTCCCTATCAGCGCCTTTCCAGACCGCGCTGAACATCGGCCTCTCCGGCGTGGTTCTCAAAGATCATCTGAGCTACGAGACTCTCTTGAACGGAGATCTGAACCTGACAGGTGCGCTGACAGGACAAGCAGGATTAAGTGGCCGGATTGATGTCGGTGAGACCGTGATCAATCTCAATACCGCCGGTGGTTCGATTTCCTCGGCTCCCATTCCCCCGATCCGACACTTTGGTGAAAGCCGAGAGAGCCGATTGACGCGGAGCAGGGCCGGGTTGACCCAAACCGCTGGTAGTGCTGGTTCGAACAGCAATATTGCTCTGGATATCCTGATAAACGCACCGGATCGGATCTACGCGCGAGGGCGTGGATTGCGGTCTGAACTGGGGGGGCAAATTCACCTGCGCGGCAGTACCGCGGATTTGGCCCCGTCTGGACAAATCGAGTTGATCCGGGGCACCTTTGACATCCTGGGGCGTCGCCTGACTTTGGACGAAGGCCGGATCACTCTCCTTGGTGATCTCATGCCTTATCTGGAGCTCAAATCTTCTGCCAGTACCGCTAATGGCACCGCAACTCTGGAAATCTCTGGTCGATCCGACGCACCAGAAATAAAGGTGATCTCCGATCCGCCGCGTCCCAGCGAGGAAGCACTGGCCCTTCTGCTTTTTGGCGACAATATCGGCAACCTCTCCCCGCTTGCCTTGGCCCGACTGGCCAGTTCAGCCCTGGAGCTGAGCGGCCGCGGTGGCAACCGTGCGGCCAACAAACTGCAACAGGAAACTGGTGCAGACAATGTGGATATCGGGCTGGACAACCTCGGTGCCGGGCTGTTGGGATTGGGGGGATATGTGTCGGACAATGTCTATACCGATTTTAACGTCAACACCCGGGGCGACAGCGAGTTGAGCATTAACCTGGATCTGAGCAAAAGCCTGACAGCAACCGGAACGGTGGATAGTGCCGGAGAGACCGGTGTCGGACTCTTTTTCAAGCGAGATTACTAGCGCCCCAAAAACCTATCTGCGCGTGAAAGAGTATCTGCCCCCTTCCCTGCCAATTGGCTTCAGCCTAGGTTTGCTTGAAACAAGGGTAAATTCTGGAACGGGCATGACGAAGACCTCCGAGCGCGAAGCTTTCGGGCAAAGACTGCGCAAGCGGTTGGCCAAGGAAAAGCACAGAATGCGGTTGCATAGGGCCATCCGGCATCTGCATGGCCCGCGCCGACGTATGGCTGCACCGGATGAGGTGGTCTTAGTCACATTGGTCCGGGACGGTAGCTACTACCTTGATGCTTTTTTCGACCACTATCGTGGACTGGGCATCCGGCATTTTGCGTTTGTTGACAATGGCTCCAGCGATGACACCGTTGAACGCTTAAAACAGGAAGACGGCGTTGCTCTGCTACAATGTCGCCTTCCTTGGGGTGAGTTTGAAAACGATCTGCGTGCCTACGCTGCCCAACGCTATGGTCAGGATCGCTGGTGCTTGATCGCAGATATGGATGAGATTTTTGTCTTTGAGGGCCAAAATGGAAACGGAATTTCCAACTTGATCCAGGATCTAGCGAGCCACGGTTACACCGGCCTTATGGCGCAAATGCTGGAGATGTTTCCCAAGGCCCCTCTGTGTGAGGTTGCCCATCTTCCCTATCGGGAAGTGTTAGATCGCTTTGAATATTGCGACACCACGAGCATCAAGGCCTGGTCGTATTTTGCTCCTGAAAGTGGGCTTTCCTATTTCACACAACAGAACCAGGGCGCTACAGATCAGATGCAGCTTCTCTATGGCGGGATTCGCGGCAAGGTTTTTGGCGAAAACTGCTGCCTTACTAAACACCCGTTGTTTTTCCTTGGACCTGATGTGTCACCTTGCCCGCATCCACATGTTTCTGCGGGACTTAACCTTGCCCCTTGGACCGCTCTCATCAAGCACTATAAATTCGCCAATGACGCTCTGGAACGGGATCGCCTTAGCCTTGCCAGTGCGGCTATTTCCCATGGTGAAGATCGCCTGCGCTATGACCTGCTGCAAAACCAACCAGATCTCAGCCTCTGGAGTGAAGCAGCACAGCTCTATCCAGGCTTTCTAGCATTGCAAAAACAGGGCTTCTTATGCGCGTCGGGCGGTATAGCGGATATCGAAAACACGGGCACAAGCCATGACTGACAAAGCGGCCCCTCCCATTGTTGACGCGGTTGCGATTGGTCGCAATGAAGGTGCCCGACTGGAAGCCTGTCTTGCCTCCCTCAAACCGCAGGTCAGACGTTTGGTCTATGTCGACAGCGGTTCAACTGATGGTTCTGTTGTCGCGGCCCGCCGATTGGGCGCAGAAGTTGTAGAATTGGATATGTCCCTACCCTTCACCGCTGCACGCGCCAGAAATGCCGGGCTTTTAGCACTACAACAGGGTTGTCAACAAAAGGCCGAGTTCATTCAGTTGGTCGATGGGGATTGTGAGGTGGACGCCGATTGGATCCCCAAAGCACAGCAGTTTTTGGCATCGAGCCCAAAGGCGGCTGTTGCCTGTGGCCGTCGCCGTGAACGCTTTCCACAAGCCTCCTTTTTCAATCAGCTTTGTGATCAGGAATGGGACACCCCAATTGGTGAGGCCAAAGCCTGTGGGGGGGATGCATTGATGCGTTTGGCGGCCTTGCAAGAGGTCGGGGGATATCGGGATAATCTGATTGCGGGCGAAGAGCCCGAAATGTGCCTGCGCCTACGACAGGCGGGCTGGACTATCTGGCGCTTGGATCATGAGATGACGTTGCATGACGCCCAGATGACCCGTTTTTCGCAGTGGTGGAAACGCAGCAGACGAGCAGGCCATGCCTTCGCAGAAGGTGCGGCTCTGCATGGGAAATCACAAGAAAAGCACTGGGTTGCCGAAACCCGGCGCGCGACCCTATGGGGCATTGCCATACCAGCTGTTATCCTCGCGGGGGCCTTGCTGTTTGGCTGGTGGGCTCTCTTAGGATTCTTAGTCTATCCCGCGCAGATCTTGCGCCTAAGCCAACGTATGGGACCCGCTTCAGCGTTGCTTACCACGCTGGGAAAATTCGCGGAAAGTCATGGTATTTTGGAATACTGGTGGAATCGAGCCCGCGGTAAGGGGCGTGGGATACTGGAGTACAAGTAAGCGCAGTAGAAACTGCCTGCGCCTACTTGTCGCGCATTACACCCAGAGTTCCCTGATGGCTCGATTCACGCCGCAGCTTTAGCGCTTTCAGCAGTAAGCCCGGCAGAATTGCAAAACACTTCGCATAACGCGGAAACATTCGCTTTGGACTGCTGAGCGCCCGCCACAGCCACTCAAGCGCCATGTTTCGCATCCACATAGGCGCTCGGCGTTGATGACCACCTAAGAAATCGATCCCTGCGCCAACAGAAGCAAACCCTACGGCAGGAGACAATCTACGACCGCGATACGCAAAAAGCTCTTGCTTGGGAGCACCCAAAGCCAGAAAACACAAACGGATCTTCTTTTCTTTCAACTGGCCAAAGATCTCTTCAGCCTCCGCTCCCTCGGGATCAAATCCACGCGAAGGCGAATACTTCCAGGCCAGATTCAGCCCCGGAACCGCCGATTCGAGATGGCTTGCCCCATCTTCCAATGCTGTTTCCGTGCTCCCGACCAGGGCAACAGGCACATTGGCAGCAGCGGCCAATTGGCAGAGCGGCAACACCATATCAGAGCCAGGCATAAGTTCGACTGGACTACGGGCAAGTTGAGAAAGCCAAACAATCGGGCGACCATCCGCAACAATGAGATCATGCCCAACATAGGCATCCAAAAAGGCTTTGGAACTTTCCAGTTTCACCAGGTGATCCAAGTTTACCGTAGCCAAAGCAAAGCCCTCCCCTGAAGCAAACCTGCGCAGGACTTCGGCTCTGAGACCGGACCAATCTGGCATGTTTACGGGAATGACCCGTCCCTGAAATTCAAACAGCAAAGGTTCCTGCGCCCTTTCTCACCATTGTGGTTCACACGCCTTTGCCCTAGCCGGAAAAGATGGCAAAGCTGAGGCGTCTGCACTTATTTTCCAGTGTTTTCGATCAGAAAGCGACTCCCCTTTAGTATGTTTTCGCTGACCTTTTGGCATTCCGACTAGTGATAATGCGTTTAGGAACTGGTTTAAGAAATCCTCTATGCTGAACTTTGAAAATGTCAAAAGCCAGCCACCAAATCCTCTATCCCTTGCCGCATTCTCTCACTAGGTAATGCACATGCCCAACGCACTCGCTTATCTCATGCTGATGCTTTGGCCCGCAGTGAGCCTGATTCTGTTCCGGAGGTTGCCTCTCGAACGGGCTATTCTTTGGTGCATCCTCGCAGGATACCTGATCCTCCCTCCGGTTGCTGAGTTTGACCTGCCTTTGGTCCCGGATATGGATAAGTTCACAATCCCTTCGGTCATGGCTTTCGTACTGTGCATCGGGCTCTTGCGCAAACCGGTTCCGCTACTGCCGCATCATCCTTTGGCAAAGCTACTCACCCTTGGCTTTGTCTTTGGCGTCATCCCCACGGTTCTAACCAATGATGATCCGGTGATTTTTGAAGTTCTGGCCGGATCTGAACCGATCCGATACATCACTGATATGCTTCCGGGTCTGCGCTGGATTGACTTGGGCTCGGTGGCGATCAATCAGGTGATCATCTTGATGCCCTTCCTGCTTGCGCGGCGTTACCTGTCCTCTCCGGACGGACAAAAAGAACTGTTGCTGGCCATTGCGATTGCAGGATTGGCATATACGATCCCCTCTCTGATCGAAATCAGGCTAAGCCCGCAAACCAACACGATAATCTATGGCTTTTTTCAGCACGACTTCTCACAGATGATGCGGCAAGGCGGCTTTCGCCCCATTGTTTTCCTTCCCCATGCTCTCTGGCTGGCGCTTTTCATGTTTTCGGCAATGATTGCAGCAGCAGCACTGGCACGCGCCGCCAATCAAAAAACACGCGCCCGTTTTGCAATTGCCTGCGCCTATCTCTTTGTTGTCCTTTTCCTGTGCAAAAGCTTGGCGTCTTTCACCTATGCGCTTGCCTTCTTGCCTTTGGTTGCCCTTGGGTCCTATCGACTGCAGATCAAAGTAGCCGTTCTCTTGGCGACAATCGCCATCACCTATCCCATGCTGCGCAATCTTGGTCTGTTCCCAACCGAAGCAATTCTGGCCCAAGCCGAAGCTATCAGCGCTGATCGCGCACAATCATTGGGATATCGATTTCACAATGAAGCACTGATGCTGGAACGCGCGGCTGAGAAGCCCTGGTTTGGCTGGGGCGGCTGGGGGCGCAACCTCGTCCGGGACGGAGAAACCGGTTCGATCATTTCAATTCCCGATGGGCATTGGATCCTGGTCTTTGGCACCCTGGGATGGCTGGGCTATATCTCGGAAATGGGCCTGCTGAGCCTCTCTCTCATTTTGTTGGGGATAGAACTGCATCGCCACAAGGCGAAAGAGGTATCCCCCTATGCGACGGCGATTGCCATCATTCTGGCGGCAACTCTGGTTGATATGATGCTGAACGACACGCTTGTTCCCTTTACCTGGCTTTGTGCCGGGTCGGTGCTGGGCTATGCTGAACGCCTGCGCTACCCAAACCTCTTTGGCAAAGCCAAACCTCTGTTTGACGGCCGTCAAATTCTAACGCAGGCCGGATCTGCACCGGAAAAACGGAGCCTGCTATGATGCCTTATTGTTTCCGTCTTTCCGTCAGAATTCGACACCATGCCTTCATGACTTGGCCGTATAAATTGAGCAATTTCGCCGTGGGTGACTGGGATTCGTAGTTTTGGGGTGAGCAGTCTGGCAGAAGCCAGACCAAGCACGGCTCACCTCTGTTCATGCGCTTGGGCACAAGGAAATAGCAGCATGTGGTCCTCCCCCCGGCAGGAGGGCATGAGTGCTGCGAAACGAAGAAATGAATGCCGGATGTATGGGGTCTGTGGGTTACGTGATGAAGTCTGAAGAAAACACCGCTGCACAAACGGAGTATTCCGGCGATATTGCCATTGTGGGTATGGCTGCCGATCTGCCCGGCGCCCCAAGCGTTGAAACCTTCTGGAACAACCTGCGCAATGGCATCGAGTCCATTGCCCCTCTCAGCCGCGAAACCCTGCTGGAAGCTGGGGTTTCCGAAGCCATGCTTGCTGACCCTAACTATGTTCCGAATGCAGCGCTCCTAGAGAATTTTGACCATTTCGACGCCGATTTCTTTGGCTTTAGTCCAAAGGAAGCAGCAATCCTGGACCCGCAGCACCGCAAGTTTCTTGAGGTATCCTGGAGCGCGATGGAAAACGCGGGGCACCTTCCTGAAAGCCTGAAAGAGCCCATCGGAGTCTATGCGGGCTGTGGCATGGGCAGCTATTTTTATTTCAACATATGTTCCAACCCGGATCTTGTAGAAGAAACCGGCATGTTCCTGTTGCGCCATACCGGCAATGACAAGGACTTCCTGTCAACGCGTGTCAGCCATGTTTTTGACCTGAAAGGCCCATCACTCAACATCCAGACAGCCTGCTCCACCTCATTGGTTGCAGTCCACTATGCCTGCAAGGCCCTGCGCGAGGGCGAATGCGGCATGGCACTAGCGGGTGGTGTCACCATCGACATGCCTCAGGGGCGTGGCTATCTCTACAAAGAGAACGAGATCCTTTCACCTGATGGGCATTGCCACGCCTTTGATCACCGTGCCAAAGGCACGGTCTTTGGCTCTGGAGCCGGGGTTGTTGCGCTCCGGCGACTGGAAGATGCGATTGCTGATGGTGACCATATTTGGGCGGTCATCAAAGGATCTGCCGTCAACAACGATGGTGCGGACAAGGCCGGCTATCTGGCCCCTTCCGTAGGCGGGCAGGCCACAGCAATTCGTCAGGCTTTGAACGCGGCCAAGACGCCCGCCGAAACCATCGACTATGTCGAATGCCATGGTACCGGCACCTATCTGGGAGACCCGATTGAGGTCTCAGCCCTCACAGAGGCCTACCGCGAAACCACAGAAGACACAGGCTACTGCCGGATTGGGTCGGTCAAAACCAATATCGGCCATCTTGATACCGCGGCGGGTATTGCCGGGCTGATCAAAACCACGCTAGGCCTGAAACATCAGGAAATCCCCCCCTCACTTGGCTATGAGGCGCCAAACCCTGCGATTGATTTTGAGACATCCCCGTTTAAAGTGAATGATCGCCTCTCACCTTGGGCGTCTCACAAAGGTCCAAGGCGCGCAGCGATCAATGCGCTTGGCGTAGGTGGAACCAATGCCCATGCAATCCTGGAAGAAGCGCCAAAACGCCAAGCTTCTGAGGAAAGCGATTTTCCCTTTCATATTCTGTGCATTTCCGGACAATCAAAATCCGCTCTGGAAGAAAACAGCACTGCTCTTGCAGACTATTTGGAAGGCAATCCAGAAGCAGACATGGCAGATGTCGCCTTTACCTTGAAAGAAGGCCGCAGAGGTTTTGCCAAACGGCGTGTCCTGATTGCAGAAACCACGACGGAGGCCGCCGAGCAGCTGCGCACCGGTGACCCAAGAGAGATCTTCACCCATGATCACCTCGGTACTGCGCCGGAGGTGGTCTTTTCCTTTCCCGGTGGGGGCGCCCAATATGCAGGCATGGCCCGCGACCTCTATGAGACAGAGCCGGTTTTTGCCGACTGGATGGATCGTGGGTTAGATCACCTGCAACCTCAGCTAGACTATGACATTCGCGCGCTCTGGCTGCCAGAGGATGACGCTATTGAGGCCGCAAACGCGCGCCTTCAGAAACCTTCGGTCCAACTGCCGCTTATCATGATCGTGGAATATGCCCTGGCCCAGCTCTGGATCAGCTGGGGTATCCGCCCTGCGGCCTTAGTTGGGCATTCCATGGGTGAAAACACAGCAGCCTGTCTGGCAGGGGTGCTTTCATTTGAGGACTGTATCGATTTGGTTCTGCTGCGCGGGCGGCTCTTTGACCAGGTCCCGGCAGGAGGCATGCTCTCAATAGCGCTGCCACTGGATGAGGTGCAAAAACTGATTGGTGACGATCTGGACATCGCCAGTGTGAATGCCCCCGCACTGACCGCTGTTTCAGGCCCTCAGGCAGCCTTGGATGCGCTGTCAAAACAGCTTGCCGCCAAAGAGATCGATCACCAACGCATTCAGATCGACATCGCAGCCCATTCACGCATGCTGGAGGGAATCCTAGAGAACTATCGCGCTTTTCTTGCATCCCTCACCCTCTCCGCACCTCAGCTCCCGGTGATCTCCAACCGGACGGGACAACCTCTGACCGCTGAAGAGGCCACGGATCCCGACTATTGGACCGGGCAGCTGCGCCATACGGTGCGCTTTGCAGATTGCATCAACACATTGGCCGCAATCCCCGGTCGAGTCTTCCTGGAGGTCGGCCCGGGCAAGGCACTCAGCGCGCTGGCGCAGATGTCGCCTTCGGTGCAGCCTGGGCAGGTTCTCAGCTCGCTGCGCCATCCAGACCAGGAGATTATGGATGATGCCTTCTTTTTTGGCGTCATAGGCCGACTTTGGGCCTGTGGCGTTGAGGCGGATTGGGATCAAATCTGGGGCGAAGCACGGCGTAACCGTTTGCCCCTGCCCGGATATGCCTTTCAGCGCAGCCGGTATTTTATCGCCCCCGGAAAGGCCCATATTGCGGAGGAGGCCCCTCTCCCGCAGCGCCACGACGCGCTTACAGACTGGGGCTATCGGCTGACCTGGCGCCTGCGCCTGGCAGATTGCGCTTTGGATCTCGATGAAGATCTCGGCGATGGCCCCCTCACCTGGTTGTTTTTTGAGGACGACTGCGGCTTTGCAGCGCCTGCCCTCGCAAAGCTGAGTGAAGCAGGCCACCGGGTCATCCGGGTCCGCCCAGGCGATACATTTGCGCGCCTCTCTGACACCTCTTATGTTTTGGCGCCAGAAGAGGGTCGTTCGGGCTATGGCTTGCTCCTGAGTGATCTTGCCGAGCGCGACCTTTTACCGGATCGGGTTGCCCATTTCTGGCTGGTTACCGAGAGGGAAAGCTATCGCCCCGGATCCTCTTTCTTCGACCGTAATCTGGAGATGGGTTTTCACTCACTGACAGCCCTTGTGCAGGAGCTAGGCGGGCTGGAGATCGACCAGCCATTGCATATCTCCCTGTTCACAACAGGCGCGGTCAGCCTCAAATCAGAGGCACTGCCCTATCCCGAAAAAGCTCTGATTGGTGGGGCAGCGGGAGTCATTCCGCGGGAGTTCCCACTGATTACCTGTTCCCTCACAGATGTGGAGCTCCCCCGTCAACCTGGCCCATTGGAGCGTTTGCTGGGCGCCGGAGAGGCAGATCTCACGCAGCGCCTGCTCGAAGAGCTTTTGGCCACGGCGCAGAATACCCAAGCGGCCTGGCGGGGCGAAAAGAGGTTTGAAAAGACCTGGCGCAGCCAGACCTTGCCAGAAGTGGATCTTCCCTCCTCTGGCTTCAAAGAAGGTGGCACCTATCTGATCACCGGCGGATACGGTGGTATTGGCCTCACCCTAGCGGCGCATTTGATGCAAACCAATGGTGCCAAAGTTGGGCTTTTGTCGCGGCAAGGACTTCCGCCGCGGGCGGCCTGGGATCGGCATATCGCCTCTCATAGTCCCGCAAATCGCATCGCCCGCCGGATCAAGGACGTGCAGGCCCTGGAAGCCATAGGCAAAGGCTCGGTGCTGCCGCTGACTGCGGATGTCTGCAACAGCGGTGATCTGCGCGCAGCCGTCGCCGAGTTGGAACAGGCCCATGGGCCCATTAGCGGTGTGCTGCACGGCGCTGGTTATATTGAAGATGGCCCCATTCTCGCAAAAACCGGTACTCAGATCGCCAAAGTACTAGCCCCTAAGGTCAGCGGGCTGCGTGTGCTGGAAGAGGTTTTTCCTGATGGAAGCCTCGACCTGATGGTGCTGTTTTCCTCTTCCTCGACCGCGACTACACCTGCGGGGCAAATCGACTATGCTGCCGCGAATGAATACCTGAACGCCTGGGCTGCCCAGCGCCAGGGAGGCAAGACTCGGGTGCTGGCACTGAACTGGGGGGTCTGGAGTGATACCGGCATGGCGGCCGAGGCGCTTTCAGCCCGCACAGGTAGGCAAGCGCCCAGCCCACGCCACCCCTCATCGCAACCCTTGCTGCAAGAAGAGGGCTTTGACGTCGAGGGCAATCCGATTTTTGCCACAGCTTTGCGTGCGGATCGCGATTGGATTGTTGATGAGCATCGCACCAAGGCAGGCACTGCTTTGGTACCAGGCACCGGTTACATCGAATATGCTGCCGAGGCGCTCTCAGCTCTTGGCATGGAGGGTCCCTTTGACCTCCATGATCTCTACTTCCTGCGCCCCTTGGTGGTTTCACAAGACAGTGAGCAGGATCTCGTTTTGCGGTTGACCGCACATGATACCGGCTATGACTTTTCACTGCTCAGCCATCATAGTGAAGGCGGCTACCGTCTGCACGCTGAAGCGCAGATCGCCCTATTGCCGGATGCAATGCCCCTGCCTCCACTGGATCTAGAGGCGATCAAAGCCCGCTGCCGTGAACAGACATCGGGGCAAAACCTACGCTCTCCGCAGGAAGCGCATCTGCAGTTTGGTCCGCGCTGGCATGTTCTGCAGGAAACTGCCTTTGGCGAGGCGGAGGGATTGGCGCGCCTTCGGCTACCAGAGGTGGCCCAGGATGATCATTGCCTTTTGCACCCGGGGCTGATGGATCTGGCCACGGGCTGGGCAATCCAACTGGCACCGGGCTATCGAGATGATGCTCTCTGGGTTCCGGTATCCTACCAGTCTATTTTGGTACGCGCGCCTCTTCCGGTAGAGATTTTCAGCCACATGCGGCTTGCAGAAAGCACCGGTGGTGACCAGGCCAGTTTCGATATCACCCTCTGTGACTGTTCCGGGCGCATTCTGGTCGAGATCACCGGTTTCAGGATGACCCGTTTGGCGGCCGGTTTTGAGACTGGACTGCTGCAGCAGGACAAAGCTGATGCCAGCGCTGCCAGTCTGGCTCTGGAAACAGGGGGCGCAGCGCAACCCCTTTCTCCCGAAGAGCAGCAGTTGCAACGAAATGTTCAAAATGGCATTCGCGCAGAAGAAGGCGCAGAAGCCCTGGAACGCGCTCTTGCGATCAGCAATTCAAAAGGCCTGTCACAGATCCTGGTCTCTTCGCTCGATTTGCCTGCCTTGATCACCCAGGCTGAACGAAATGGGCAATCCTCGTCACAAAGCGAAGCCCCCGCCTTTGAACGGCCTGATCTGGACAATGGCTACGTGGCCCCCTCGAACCCGATCGAAGAGAGCCTCGCAGGGCTGTTCCAGAAGCTGCTGGGCGTTGGGCAGGTCGGTATCGACGACAGCTTCTTCGACCTTGGTGGTCATTCACTGATTGCAGTGCGTCTCTTTGCCCAGATCAAGCGCCTGCACGGGGTAGATTTCCCGCTGGCTGTACTGTTTGAAGCTCCAAATGTCCGCCAGCTTTCCGAACAGGTCATTGAACAGACCGGGGGCGGTGTTGCGCTGGAACAAGCTGACACCGGTGCAGGCAGGGATACCGATGACGACGGCAAAGCCCCCGTCAAGACCCATCTGGTTCAGCTGCATCCTGGCAATGGTACCGGGCAGCGGCCCTTCTTCCTGGTGGCCGGCATGTTTGGCAACGTTCTGAACCTGCGGCACCTGGCGCAACTGTTGGGACAAGACCGCCCGGTCTACGGGTTGCAGGCCAGAGGGTTGATCGGCAGCGATGAGCCGCATGACACCATGCCAGAAGCCGCGCGCGATTACTTGGCTGAAATCCGTCAAATCCAACCCGAAGGCCCCTATCTTCTTGGCGGCTTTTCAGGGGGCGGTATCACCGCCTATGAAATCGCCCAGCAGCTGAAACAGGCCGGTGAAGAAACTGCGGCCCTGGTGCTGCTCGATACCCCTCTACCGGTACGGCCTCCGCTTAATCGTCAGGACAAACTCCTGATCAAACTGCAAGAGTTGAAGACCAAAGGGCCGGGATACCTTTGGGAATGGGCCAAAAAGCGCATTGCCTGGGAATTCGAAAAACGCAAGGGCGCTTTGGCCGAAGCTGGGAACACCCCCAGTTTCAACAACCGCAAGATCGAACTTGCCTTCCGCCACGCGGTTGCCTGTTATGATCTGAAACCCTGGGCTGGCCCCATGTTGTTGTTGCGCCCGCCGCTCGATCAACATTGGAAGGTTTCCAACAGCAATTGGGTCAGCAGCGAGCGCGAATATGTCTTTGCCGACAATGATTGGACCCAGTGGGCGCCAGCAATTGAAGTGGTGGAGGTGCCCGGAGATCACGACAGCATGGTCCTCACACCGAATGTCACCACCCTGGCAGCAGAGGTGAAACAACGCCTCGACCGGGCAGAAGCCCTGCATCTGGAGGCTCAACGAAGCAGCCTCTCACAAGCAGCGGAGTAACAGTGATGCAGAATGGCAGTGTCCTAACCATTATTCTGAACTATCAAACCCCGGAGATGACACTGCAATGTGCGCAGGCCGCCCTTGGGGAGATGGAAGATCTCACCGGGGAAGTCCTGATCATCGACAATGGTTCCGGTGATGGGTCTTGGGAGAAACTGCAGCAGGGCGTGCGGGAACGCGGCTGGCAGGACTGTGGCCGTTTGCGCCTGCACCGCTCTATGACGAATGGCGGCTTTGGGGCAGGAATGAACATCGGCTTTGCGTCTGGCTTTTCTGATGGCACCCAACCTGACTATTACTACCTTCTGAACTCTGATGCCTTTGTTCAGGGGCGCTCGATCCGCACCCTGCGCAACTTTCTCAAAGACCACCCTGGTGCTGGACTGGCCGGCTCTTATACCGAGGGAACTGATGGCACCCCACACCGCACTGCCTTTCGCTTTCCTTCGATCGCGGGTGAGTTTGAAATGGCCGCACGCACCGGTGTTTTCACACGGCTGCTAAAGCCATGGATCGTGGCGATGGAAATCCCCTCGGATGAGACGCAGGTGGATTGGGTCGCTGGTGCCAGTCTCATGATTACCCAAGCCGCTCTTGAGGCAATCGGAGGATTTGATGAGACCTTCTTCCTCTACTTTGAAGAAACCGACCTCTGCAAACGGGCCGCCAATGCCGGTTGGCGCACACATTACGTCCCGGAAAGCCGAGTTATTCACGTCGGTTCTGCCTCAACTGGAATGAAAGAGTGGCAACGCACGCCAAGCTACTGGTTTCAATCCCGCCAGCATTACTTCACCAAAACCCATGGCAAAGCCTATGCAGCCTGCGCCACTTTTGCACGTGCATTGGGCTGCGCGATCTATCGCTTTCGACAGGTTGTACAAGGCAAGCCCAAGCAAGACCCTGATCACTTCCTTCGCGATTTGATCCGCCATGCGCTCCCCCGTGTGAGCGCCCTTTCCAAACCCGAAACGCGCGCCCATACCCCGATTTCGGAGGACCTTAAATGAGCCCCTTTTCCTGCGTCGTCATCGGCGATGAGTCCCTTTTGATTGGCTGTTCAGAAGCCCTTTTGTCTGGAGGGCATCACATCAAGGCAGTGGTCACCCAGGATCAGGACATCACCTCCTGGGCTGCTGACAAGGGTCTGCCGGTTCTCGCCTATCCCAAGGACATCAATGAGGAGTTCGATTGGCTCCTCTCCATCGCCAACCTCCGCATGATCCCACAGGGGGTTCTGGACAAAGCCACCAAAGGTGCGGTTAATTTCCACGATGGGCCGCTCCCAAACTATGCTGGCTTGAACACTCCAGTCTGGGCGATGATCGCTGGAGAGGCACAACATGGAATAACCTGGCACGTGATGGAGGGCGGCGTGGATGAGGGTGACATCCTGGCCCAACGCCTCTTTGACATTGGCGCGGATGAAACCGCCCTTAGTCTGAATTCCAAATGCTACGCAGCCGCCATGGACAGTTTTCCAGAGGTTCTGGCGCAGTTGGAAAGCGGCAGCTTGCAGCGCCGCGCCCAGGATCTGAGCCAGCGTAGTTATTTTGCCAAAGATCAACGCCCCTCGGGAGGGGCTGTTTTGGATTTTTCCAAACCGGCAGAAGAGCTGGCGCGCCTGGTTCAAGCGCTTGATTTCGGCGGCTATTGGAACCCGCTCTGGGCCCCAAAGATCATGACCGCAACACGGTCACTTCTGGTCAGCAAGGCGCAGGTTGTGGATGGGATTGGTGCTGCCGGGACCATACTCTCGGTAACAGGAGCAGAGCTGCGCGTTGCGACCGGCCAGGGAACCCTGGCTCTCTCGGGTATCACTGAATTTGATGGTCAGGCCGCAGATCTCCCCGCTCTGTTCGAAGCGGGGCACACACTCCCGAGTTTCAACGCAGTTGCCGCCGAGCGCCTGACGCAAGCCCTTCGACAGACCCAGGGTGGAGAAAGCCACTGGCGCAAGGCCCTTGCCAATCTGCAGCCTGTAACCGTCCCCCTCAGCGGGCAATACCCAGCATCTGGCCTCACTCGTCATGCAGTCGCGCTCCCCCAGGGTCTGGCCGAAGAAGACGTCATTGCCACAGTTTCAGCTTGGGCCATGCTCAGCACTGGTGAAGAAACCGCCGATATCGCTTTTGCGGTTGAGCCAGCTGACGAAACGTTAGGGCTCGTCTCGCCCTGGGTTCCCTTGCAGGCCTCTCGCAACCTTCTTGCAGGAGAGCACCTCTCTCGGGTAAAGGCCGAGGTCCAAATGGCGCGCGAGCATGGCGGATTCGCATTGGACCTGGTTGCACGTGCACCAGAGCTGGCACCGCATCAACAACCGGCAATTGGAATGACGGTGAAACAGGATGCGGACCTGCCAGGCTGCGTTGCAACGGTTTCACTTCATGACGGCGTTTTGGCGCTGCATGTGGATGACGCCCGGCTTGACAGCAAAACCGCGGAGCTGCTCGCCGCGCGGCTGGAGCTGGCGCTGGGTGTCATCCCCACCAATCCTGACTGCCCGCTGTCAGATCTATCCATCCTCCCCGAAGCGGAGCGAAAACAATTGCTGTCGGATTGGAACCAGACAGCAGCAGACCTTCCAGAGGCACCAACAATTCAAGCTGCCTTTGAAGCCCAGGTTGCCCAAACACCCGACGCAATTGCACTGGTTTTTGAGGATCAGAGTTTCAGCTACGCCGCTTTGAATGCCCGTGCCAATGGGGTGGCTGCTCAACTGCAAGCAAGGGGCGTTGCTCCTGGCGACCATGTTGGCATCTATGTAAAACGTTCGGCTGAGCTGCTGATCGCGGCTCTAGGTGTCCTCAAGGCGGGCGCGGCCTATGTTCCAATGGATCCCGCCTATCCAGCCAATCGACTAGAACATTTTCTGACCGACAGCGCGGCCAAATTCGTCATCACACAGGAAAACCTCCTGGATAGCCTTCCTGACAGCGCGGCGCAGGTGCTTTTGGTCGACCAGATCGCAGTGGGTGATGCTCTCCAGTCAAACATTACCAGTGAAGCAACGGCGGCGGATACGGCCTATCTGATCTACACCTCCGGCTCTACGGGCACGCCAAAGGGCGTGGTTGTGCGTCACGAAAATGTCGCCAACTTCTTCGCTGCCATGGATGCACGTATCCCACACAAAGCCGGAGATTGCTGGCTCGCCGTCACCAGCCTCTCCTTTGACATCTCCGTTCTAGAGTTGTTCTGGACGCTTTCGCGGGGTTTCAAACTGGTGTTGTCCAGCGACGAAAGTCGCCTGGAACTATCCAAAGGCACGATTGCGATCTCGGATCGGCGAATGGATTTCAATCTGTTCTACTGGGGCAATGACGACGGACCAGGACCGCGTAAATACCACCTTCTTCTGGAAGGAGCCAAATTCGCCGATGAAAATGGCTTTAACGCGGTCTGGACACCGGAACGCCATTTCCACGCCTTTGGCGGCCCCTATCCAAACCCCTCTGTTACCGGTGCGGCTGTTGCAGCGGTGACCAAAAACCTGAGCGTGCGGGCAGGATCGGTGGTTGCTCCTCTGCATCACCCTGCCCGGGTGGCCGAGGAATGGTCGGTGATCGACAACCTCACCAATGGTCGAGCCGGGCTTGGCATCGCCTCCGGTTGGCAGCCAGATGATTTTATCCTGCGCCCGGAGAACACACCTCCGGCGAACAAACCCGCAATGTATGAATGCATCGAAACCCTGCGCAAGCTGTGGCGGGGTGAGGAGGTTGAATTTCCCCGAAAAGATGGCTCCATGCATAGCGTCATCACCCAGCCGCGGCCGGTCTCCAAAGAGCTACCCCTCTGGGTGACAACCGCTGGCAACCCGGACACTTGGCGTGAAGCCGGTGAAATCGGCGCCAATGTGCTGACCCATCTGCTGGGGCAGAGCATTGATGAGGTGGCAGGAAAGATCCGTATTTATCATGATGCTCTGCGCGCTGCGGGCCGGGATCCTGCTGATTTCAAAGTCACGCTGATGCTGCACAGCTATCTCGCAGAAACCCGCGAGGAAGCGCGGCAAACAGCGCGGGAACCCATGAAGGACTACCTGCGCGCCGCCGCAGGGTTGATCAAGCAATATGCCTGGGCTTTCCCTGCCTTTAAGCGACCCAAGGGTGTGAACAACCCCTTTGAGATGCAACTGGATGCCCTCACGGCAGATGAGCTGGAGGCCATTCTGGAATTCGCCTTCGAACGCTATTTTGAAGACTCCGGCCTCTTTGGAACGGTAGAAGACGCGCTGGCCCGGACCGAAGAGCTGAAGCGCATTGGCGTTGATGAGATTGCCTGTCTCATCGACTATGGCATCGCCCCGGAACAAGTACTGGAGGGCCTCAAACCGCTAGCCGTAGTCTTGCGCCGCGCCAATACGGCACAGGAACTGGCAGAGGATGATTTCTCTCTCTCTGCGCAGATGATGCGGCACCAAGTCACCCATATGCAGTGTACACCTTCAATGGCTCGTATGCTGGTTCAGGATGATGAAGCACGTGTCGTGCTGGGGCGTCTGCAGCATCTCTTGGTTGGGGGTGAGGCCCTGCCTGCCGACTTGGCTGGCAGTCTGCGCGAGGCCACAAATGCCGAAATTCGCAATATGTATGGCCCGACAGAAACCACCATTTGGTCAACAATGCATAGTATGCGCGGACACCCGCATGGAATAGCACCAATTGGAAAGCCGATTGCCAATACATCTGTTTTTGTCCTGGATCAGGCGCAACACCCAGTGCCCATGGGCGCTGCGGGAGAGCTCTATATCGGTGGGTTAGGCGTTACCGCAGGCTATTGGCAGCGGCCTGATCTAACCGCCGAACGTTTCCCGAAAAACCCCTTTGGACAGGGCAAAATCTATCGCACCGGCGATCTGGTACGCTGGCGCGCTGATGGTGAACTCGATTTCCTTGGGCGCAGCGATCATCAGGTCAAAATCCGCGGGCAGCGGATCGAGCTGGGTGAGATTGAGGCCGCCATGGCAGCCTTTGAAGGGGTCACTGGTGCAGTCGTCATTCAACGCCAAGTCGGAAAGACCGAGCAACTGTTGGGCTATGTGACACAGAACCCGGAAAATCCGGTAGACCAGCAGGCATTGCTCTCTGCGCTTTCCGGTCAACTGCCCGAGGTCATGGTTCCAAACCAGATCGTCGCCCTGGACCGCTTTCCTCTGACTCCAAATAAGAAGATCGATCGCAAGGCTTTGCCCGATCCCAAACCACAAAAAGCGGCGCCTGCGGTCCAAGTTTCAGCACAGACCCCGGCACTAGGGGCGCAGAGCACAATTGCAGAGATTTGGAGCCGGATCTTGGGCGTGCAGGACATCGGAGCGCAGGACAACTTCTTTGCCCTTGGCGGACACAGTCTGCTCGCGGTTCAGGCCCACCGAGACATTCGCGAAGCGCTTTCGGTCCAGAAACTCTCGATCACCGATATTTTCCGCTTCCCCACTCTTTCGGGTCTAGCTACCCATGTGGAAGGTTTGACGGGCAACGGGGGGAGTTCGGACGATCAGCCGGACGACACCCCCACCGCTGACAAAAGCGACACCATTTCGAAACGGCGCGCGATGCGGGCCAACCGCAAAGCAAGGTCCGGATGATCTTAGACACCCTGAACCAAGACAAAGAGCGATGGGGCCTGGCCCGGTCGCTCTTTGCTGACGATATTGCACTTGCTGTATGTGATCCTCTCTCCGACCTGCCCGCCCCATTGACCGAGGAAAGCGCCTGCCTGTCTCCCAATGCCGTAGAAAAGAGACGCCGTGAATTTGCTGCGGGTCGTGCCGCTGCTCACGATGCCCTGACCGCACTCGGAGAACCGGTGGTCCCTATCCTGGCTGGAGAAGACCGCGCGCCCATCTGGCCCCTCGGCGTCACCGGATCGATCAGCCATACTAAAAGCTGCGCCATGGCCGTTGCCGCCCTGCAAGATCCCACCACGGCGAATATGGTTCTGGGGCTTGGAATTGATATTGAAGAAGACACCCCCCTGGCCAAGGTTCTTTGGCGTGCGATCTGCACCCCGCAAGAGCAGGAATGGGCCAGAACCCAAGCAAATCCAGGACAAATGGCGAAGCTGGTTTTTTCCGCCAAGGAAGCTGCCTACAAATGCCAGTATGCCACCAGTCGCCGCTACTATGGATTTGACGGAATGGAACTGGAGTTTGATGTGGAAAACGGATCATTCCGCGCCTATTTTTGCGCCGATCAGCCCCCTTTCAGATCCGGAGATTTTATCGCTGGGCGCTATGCCATAGGTGCTGGCCTGATCCTAACGGCAGCAGAAAACAGGCAGAAACCACAATGCTAAGATGTCATCTTTGGGCACTTTCGGCCTTCATGGCGCTGTGGCCTTTTGCCAGTATCGCAGGCCCCTTCCCCATTCCGCCGCTCCCCCCTCCCAAAGGCGCGCTTTCCACCTATCACCTTGGACATTCGCTCGTAGGTCCTGATGTGCCTCATATGTTGGCGCAGCTAGCACCCAATGGGCATCGCTGGAATGCGCAGCGTGGCTCTGGAACTTCACTTAGGGCCCATTGGGAACCAGAGGAAGAGATCCTGCACTTTGAAATCAGCAATCCTGCTCCGGCCTATCGCGATGCGCGTGAGGCAGTGGGCTCTGGTGAATATGATGTCATCGTGCTGACCGAAATGGTCGAATTGCGCGATGCGCTGAAGTACTTTGATGGCGCAAAGTACCTGCGCTATTGGGCGGATCTGGCCCGCAAAGCCAACCCCGAAACCCGCATCTATCTCTATGAGACCTGGCACCACCTGAACGACCCTACTGGGTGGGAAAGGCGGATCCAGCAGGATTTGGATTCTCTTTGGTTGGGTGGTTTGCTGGGACCAGACAGCCGACGCAATCCGCGTCGCCCGGTCTATTTGATCCCCGCAGGCCAGGTGATGGCCGCAGTTGTCCAGGCAATCGAAGCTGGAAAGATCGAGGGCCTTGTCACACGTGAGGATCTCTTTGCACGCACGCCCGAGGGAGAGGTTGATACCATCCACATCAATGATCTGGGCGCCTATCTCGTAGCGCTCACCCATTTTGCGGTCATTTACCAACTCTCTCCGGTCGGCCTGCCACATCAACTGACACGCGCGGATGGATCCCCTGCTCAGGCCTTCTCTGCTCCCGCTGCAAATGAGATCCAGAAACTTGTCTGGCAGGTGGTGCAAGCACAGCCTCGCACCGGCCTTGCCAGTGTTTCCGCCTCCGAGGGCGCGCAGGAATGAATGTCGAGAGCCTCATCACCAGCGTGGTCATGATCGGCCATTCGCTCTTTGGTCAAGATAACCCCGTCATGCTGGAACAGCTGCTCAGCAATCAACACCAGGTTTCTGAGGTTGCGGTAGAAGCGCAGATCATCAATGGGGCTCCACTCGGCTACAACTGGGAGCATGCGGACCGCGCCGAGGGCATCAATGCCCGCCTTCGCCTCAGCAAGAGCGCTGATGTGGTCATCGTGACTGAGGCCATTCCGCTGGACAACCACCTAAAATGGAGTGGAACCGAAGAGGCCATCACCAATTTCTATGAGCTGGCCCGCAGCAGCAATCCGGAGGTGAAATTCTATCTCCAGGAAACCTGGCACAGCCTTGAGAGTGGCACGGGAAAAGAGATCCGTTTTGATGATGGGGCCGAAACGCCCTGGCGGGACCGGTTGGAGTTAGACTTCCCGAAGTGGCAGGGACTGGTGGACGAAGTCAACGACGCCACCGGAGGCACAATCGCACTTTTGCCTGCTGGCCAGGCCCTGGCGCGACTGGATGATGCGATCCGCGCGGGAACTATACCGGGTCATCACAAAATCCAGGATTTCTTTGCCGATGATATCCACCCCAATGCGCTGGGGTTCTACTATCTGAGTCTGTTGCAATATGCCGTGCTGACCGGATCCTCGCCCGAGGATCTGCCATCCCATATGAAAGACCGGTGGGGGGAAGCCTATCGCGCGCCCTCACCCGAGGTTGCCCAGCGCCTCAAGGAACTTGCATGGGCGTCGGCTCAGGATGGGGTTGTACAGACTGAGGTCCTACCAGAAGAGCTTCCGCTCCCACCCGCAGACCTTGATGTGCCAGCGCTGAATGGCCCCCTTGCGGTTGCTCTCCCCGATGCGCTTGAGCCCGCATCAGAGGTAGACCGCCAGCCCATTGCCATGAACTTGATGCCTGTTGCGGACTGGAGCCCACAGGCCCCCTTTCTGGATCACTTCAAGACCTCGCGCCCCTGGATTGGGCATCTTCCGGGACGCTGGGGTGGCGCAACCGAACAGGATCTAGAGCTTGCGGGCTATTTGGACCCGACAGGCTGGCCCACCGCAATCCCGCCAGAGCTAGGATCCATCGGCACCGTGATCCTGACCGACCTGCCTGACGAGGCCAGCTCTCTGGCTGGACGTTATGTGTTGCGGTTTGAAGGTGATGGTATTGTCGAAGTCGCTGGCAGGGCAACGAACCAGCGCTATGGCAAGGGACAGGTATCGTTTGACTACAGCCCCGGCCCTGGTCCGGTCGAAATCCGCATTCAAAGGCTGAGCCCAAAAGGGGACTACATCCGCAATATCACCGTGGTCAAAGAAGAGCATCTCGAAGCTTTTGACGCCGGAGCTTTGTTCAACCCGCTCTGGCTGGAGAGGCTGGACGGCTTTGCCGCCCTTCGGTTCATGGATTGGATGGGGACAAATGATTCCGCTCAAGTAGGCTGGGAAGACCGCCCTCTTATCAGCGATTACAGCTGGGCCCGCAAAGGTGTTCCCGCAGAAGTAATGATCTCATTGGCCAATGAACTTGGTACTGCACCATGGTTCAATATGCCCCACCGGGCCGATGATACCTACACGCGAAAATTCGCAACCCTGGTTCAAGAGCAGCTGGATTTCGATCTACAGGCCTATGTGGAATATTCCAATGAGGTCTGGAACTGGCAATTTGAACAGGCCCGATGGGCAGATGAGCAGGCCCAAAGGATATGGGGGGGAAGAGATCTCTGGATGCAGTTCTATGGGGGGCGGGCCGCCGAGATCTCGCAGATTTGGACCGATGTTTTTGGGGACCAGAGCAAAGAACGCTTGATCCGTGTACTCGCCACCCAAACGGGTTGGCTGGGCCTCGAAGAACAGATCCTCAACGCACCACTCTGGACAGCCGAAGTCGCAGATCGCCGCCCCCCTGCCAGCTATTTTGATGCCTATGCAGTCACTGGATATTTTGGCGGCATCCTTGGTTCAAAAGAACGCGCTCCGGTGTTGCGTGCCTGGCTCGCCGAGAGCCGCAGCCTGGCAGCGGAACAGGCTAGGTCAAACGGCTTGAAGGGCGAAGAGGCGGAACGCTTCATTCTGGAGCACCAATATGACATCGCGGTGGCTCAGGCCGCCATTGAAATTGAAGATGGGCTCGTGACCGGCAATGTCGATGACACGCTCACCGACCTCTTAGGTCGGGTATTGCCCTATCACAAAACCGTGGCAGACCGTCATGGGCTGGACCTCATCATGTATGAGGGCGGAAGCCATGTGGTGGGACTGGGCCCCATTGTAGAAGATGAAGCCATTACCGCCTTCTTCACCCATTTCAACTTTACCCCAGAGATGGGGAAACTCTATGAAATGCTGCTCGCAGGTTGGCAAGAGAATGGCGGCGGCCTATTTGCGGCCTATGCGGATATTGCCGTCCCCGGAAAATGGGGCAGTTGGGGTGCCTTGCGTTTCCTAAGCGATGAGAACCCTCGTTGGTCTGTACTGGAGGCCGTGAAATGAGCGCCGCGCTCTCCGTTTTGATCCCTGCACATAATGAGGCGAACTATATAGGGCCTTGCCTCAGCGCCCTTTTCGCATCTGATCCTTTGCCTGATGGGGACGAAGTCGAGGTTCTGGTTCTTGCCAATGCCTGCAGCGACGAAACAGCATCGATCGCCCGTGGCGTGCCCGTGCCCAAAGGATGGCACTGCGAAGTGATTGAAATCCCCGAGGGGGGAAAGCTGAACGCGCTCAACCACGGCGATGCACGCGCCAAAGGGAACGTTCTTGTCTACCTTGATGCAGATGTTGAGGTCGCACCAGATTTGATCCGACAGATCCGGAAAACACTGGATCGCTCGGCTCCGATCTATGCCAGCGGGACCCCTCTGATCGCACCATCCCCAAGCCTGATCTCCAGGCTCTATGGGCGGTTTTGGGTAAGGCTGCCTTTCTTTCGCAGTGGTGTTCCTGGGTTTGGTCTCTTTGCAATGAACAGAGCGGGACGAGAACGCTGGCAGAGCTGGCCGGATATCATCGCCGATGACATGTTTGCCCGCCTCTCTTTTGCACCCACTGAACGCATCCGCCTCGCGGGTAAATATAGCTGGCCCCTGGTCGAGGGGTTCCGCAATCTCGTTCGTGTCCGGCGGCGGCAAAATGAAGGGGTGGCGGAACTGGCTCAGCGTTTCCCTCATCTCTTGCAGAACGAGGATAAATCAGAGCTAACCATCACAGAACTGCTGCGCCTGATGCGACAAGATTGCTTGGGGTTTGCCGTCTACGCACTTTTGTCCCTTGCGGTGAAATCTCCGCTTTTCCCCTCCTCCCAACGCTGGACACGAGGGCGCTAGCTGCTGTTCGAACTGTTCGCTCTGATGATTGCTAACTAGGCTTGTTCACAGGCTTCTCGGAACAACGCCGCAAGCTTGACCGCTTCTTTGTCACTGTCGTGCCGCTGAAGAACCCTTTCGCGACCGGCCATCCCCATTTCAGAGAAACGTTCTTGCGACAAATCCGCTATCTCCAGTATCTGCTCTGCCAATGCTCCTGCGTCACCAGCCGGGACCAGCCAGCCGTTTTCTCCATGCAAAACCAGTTCTGGCGTTCCGGCAATATAGGTGGCCAGCACGGGACGCCCCGCAGCCATGGCCTCCATAACCACCATCGGCAACCCTTCCGCAAAGGAGGGCATGACCAAAGCATGGGAGGCGGCAAGCTCTGCGCGCACACCAGCCTCCGAGAGCCAGCCAGTCAATGTGACATGCGCCCCTAGACCGTTTTCCGCAATTGCGGCTTCCAACTCAGGCCGCATCTCACCATCCCCTATCAGGGTTAGATGCACAGAAGGCTGCTCTTTGATCACCTGTAAAAGAGCTTGGATCAGTACCATCTGCCCTTTTTGCTCTACAAAACGACCAATCGCCACAAGTCGCAATCTACTCGAAGGGAGGGGCACCACCTCAGAAAAATGCTTGGGCTCGATGCCGCAATGAACGACCCTTAACTTGCGCCAACAATCAAAATCGGCCCAGCGGCTCAATTGGCTTTTTCCAAAACTGCTCACCGCGACTGCAAAACTGGCCTGTTTAAGTTTTTCACCCAGAGACAATGCGCGTGGGCTGTCAAACTCTTCGGGACCGTGAGTTGTAAAACTGAAACTGGGTCCATTCAGTGCTTTTGCAAAAAGCGCAACCGAGGTGGCATTGGTCCCAAAATGGGCGTGCATATGGTCAATGCCAGCACGCTGGCATTCTTGTTTCACATAAGCGGCCTCGACCAGATAGATCAGGTGTTTCAGATAGCCAACCTCGGACACACGCCCCATTTTCACCGCCAGACGCAGAGCCTGCCAGAACGGCCTTGGAGTTTGGACAAGACTGAGAAAAAGCGCAGAAAGCAGGGCCCCGCCCCCCGCCTTGAGAACATATTGCGTTCTCTGGGCTTCGCTCATATCGCCCGGATCAACCAATGGTGCTGACCCCGGTCGCATAGCCAAACGTAAAACCTCTATTCCCTGGTTTTCCAGGGCTTGAATTTCCCGCCTGATGAAGCTGTGAGAAGGCTGTGGGTAGCTGTTCAGAACATAAGCAATTTTCAAAGGCCTATACTCCAAGGTCAGCCAAATTTTCGGCAGAATAGCCGCTACCCCACCGTTTGCCTAGAGGTGTTAAGCGATTGTTCTTTATCCATCTTTAATGAGGGTTTCTCATCGGAATTGATCCCGCAACCAATCCTGAAATTGGCCTAAAATCTAGCACTTTCGCCCTTCAATTGACGATAACAGGCAGGCCCTTTAGCTTGCAGTGGCACATTCAGAAGCCGGAGAAACCATGAAGCAGATCGCAGCCCATTTTTCCGGCCAAGGACTTTTGGCACGGGTCCTGCGATCCACGTTTTGGCTCGTTGCAGGCTATGGCGGCAGCCAGGCCCTGAGGCTTGGCGCAAACCTGATCCTTGCGCGACTTTTGTTTCCCGAAGCCTTCGGCTTGATGGCCTTGATTACGGTGGTAACCGTGGGTCTTTCACTGTTCTCTGATGTAGGGATCGGCCCCTCGATTGCACAAAACAGCCGCGGGGATGACCCTGCCTTTCTGGATACTGCCTGGAGTATTCAGATCCTGCGAGGCTTTGTCCTATGGGGCATGACACTGCTTCTTGCCTGGCCGATGGCAGAGTTTTACGGCAGCCGTGAGTTGCTTTACTACCTGCCTATTGCGGGGGTTGGACTGGCCGTCGCAGGTTTCAACCCGACGCGGATTGAAACCGCACATCGCCACCTCCTAGTAGGGCGCGTCACTCTTTTGGATCTTGCCGCCCAGATATTGGGGGTCAGCGCCATGGTCTGTTTGGCCTGGGTGACAGAATCCGTCCTGGCACTGGTCTTGGGAGGCGTTATCCAAGCCATAGCCAAGCTGACCATGATGCATGTTGGCCTACCTGGGCACCGCAATCGGTTTCGTTGGGAAAAAGATGCCGCCAAAGAGCTGATACGATTTGGAAAATGGATCTTCATGTCGACCGCGTTTTGGTTTCTCACCTCCCAGGGAGACCGCGCCATTCTAGGGAAGTTCGTCCCCTTGGAGACCCTGGGGATCTACAATATCGGTTTTTTCCTGGCCAGTTTTCCGATGTTGCTGGGGCATGCCGTCAACCAGCGCCTGATGATCCCGGTTTATCGCGATAAACCTGTATCCGCTGATCCGGCAAACCGGCGGAAACAACGACTGCTTCGTTTTGGCCTCAGCTTCGGCGTTCTGGGGATGTTATTTGCGATGGCGATGCTGGGCCCATGGCTCATAGATCTGCTTTATGATGCCCGTTACACAATGGCTGGCCCAATGATGGTCATGATCGCCCTGTCACTTGTGCCCGCCGTAATTACCATGACCTATGATCAGGCCGCTTTGGCCGCTGGTGATGGGCGGTCTTTCTTTGCCTTTACCGCAACCAGAGCCATTCTGCAGACCGGGCTATTCTTGCTCGCGACTATGTTCTGGGGGCTACCCGGCGGCATTGTCACCATGGGGGGCTCCATGCTGCTGGCATATCCGGTTCTGATTTGGTTGGCACGAAAGCACCAGGCCTGGGATCCGCTCCATGACGTCGTCTTTGCCACAGGCTCACTGCTGGCAGGTGCGGCCATCCTCTGGTGGCATCAAGACGCTTTGGTAGAGCTGATTTACATGGCGCCACCTCAGTAGCGGAAAACGCGACATCCCCCCAAAAGAGACGCCCTTGCAACCATCCTCCCAAGCAAAAGAAGTTATCTTTTTCCGATCATGCGCAGAGGCGCCAAAAGCGAAAACAGCAATTGCCCACGGCGCCCCACCTTCAACGGGGGAATAGAAGCAACGGGAGCCAGACCGGTTTCACGCTCCATCTGTGCTGCAGTTCGCAGCACCGGAGCCCGCAGCTCCAGGAGAAAGGCAATGATCAAGCCGATCAGAATGCTTGCAGCCCCACCTATGATCGCTTTCTTCTTTCGCGCTGAAGTCGCAGGATAATCCGCAAGTGTCGCGGGCTCCAGAACGGTCAAACGCTCCGATTGGCGCGCTGTTTCAAGCCGAAAACCTACTTCGGCCTCATTCCGGCGGGCTGAAATCATGGAAAACTCCGCTTGCAGGGTCTCCATCCGGCGTTCATAGGCGCCCAACTGACGCTGTACCTCCGGTGTAGTCTGCAGGGCGGCTTCAAGCTCTTCTTTGCGCTGCTGAAGCAATTCACGCTGGGCATCCAGTGTGGCCAGCTGTTCTTCATACTCCGCCAGCATACGCCGTGCCGTTGCGGGGCGTTCATTGGCGCTCACCTGGTCTGCGGCCCGGCGCACCTGAATTTGCTCACGTGCAATATCCAGGAGGCTCTCGTTGATTGCCGCGATTTCGTTGCGGCGAAACTCTATCGTACCAGGCTGTGCCACATCATTTTCTGCGTAGAATGCTGCAATTTCACTCTCCAGCTCGGCAACCTGAGCTGCAACCGCCGACTCCTTCTCCGCAAAGAAACCCAGCGTTTCACGGGCCTGCTCAATCCTAGTGTTGATGCTCAACTCGATCGTTCGGCGACCAAACTCACTTGCAACATCGCGTGCTTGTTCTGCAGAAGGTAGCAGGGCGGTGATGGTCACAACCGAGATCGTACCATCATCAGTGAAGCCTTCGCGAGCAGCGGCAACGCCCGTAATGCTGATGGACTCACGCAGCATTACCACTTTTTCCGTCGGCGTCATCTGGGTGAGATCAGTATAAAGACCAAACTTGTCGATGATCTCCAAGAGAGTGCCACGTGCCATGAGACGTTGCTCAATCAACTGGATACGCCTGGCAGAGGAGCCTTCCACTGTTGATTTCGCTAGATCATCGGCGATGGTTGGACGCACAACCTGCAAGACTTCAGCGCTGTGGTACATATGCTGTTGCTGCAAGGCGCCCCAAACAGAGAAGACTGAACCGATCATCGCGACAAGCAGGATTACGGATGCTCGCCGCCGCAGCATATCCCAAAAATCTCTGAGCGAATAAATCGGCCCCATGCTACTGCTCTCTGTTCTTCTGCTTTGATCTCGGTCTGGCTAGATCACCGTTTTTCGCTTCACAGCGGTTCTCTTTGCCAAAACTCTGACCACAGCAACGCGGCAAAACTGTGTCGACGCGATGGAAAAGCACCGTGTAAGTGAAAATGGTCACCGATTTTCGCTAGGTTAAGCTGTGACTTGCGACCGGTCTGTTTGCTGCGCCCGGTTCAGCACGACACCCAGCAAAGGCGCATGCCCCGCCAGCATCTTTTCACATGCCGCCAGCTGCGCTGCGGTGGTTTTCTCTCCATCAGAGATCAGCAGAACCCCGTCCACCTGAGGCAGAAATGCGGTCGCATCATCGTGTTCCAACAGGGGCGGCAAATCGAAGATCACCGTATCTGCGGCCATCTCCTCAATCAGCAATGCCAGGACGTCAGCCGTTCGACTGTCGTGCAACAAGTCAGAGGCATCACTGTCAGGGTTGCGGTTCGTGGCAACGGCTAGGGTTTCCGATAGGCGCTGGAGGTGCTGACTTGGCAGCTCCTCCTCAGTCAGCAATCGCGCCATATCACCATGAGGAGCAATTCCCAGTGCCTGCGCCAAACTGGGCGTGTGGAAGTTCAAATCCATCAGAATCGTCCGGCTTCCAGGTACACGAGCAAGACTCAGCGCGAGGTTCACCGCACAAAAGGTGGTTCCCGCTCCGCTTGTGGCGCTGGTGACAGCGACCCGCTTCCAACCATGTGCCTTGAGGCTATGCAGCATACGGGTGCGCAATAGATCAAAGGCCCGTGCAGTTGGCGACCGACGAAACGCGCTGACCAAAGGCAAACGCGTCCTTTGCTCCCCTTTGAAATCAAACGGTATTTGGGGCAGTTGATGCCAGGGCTCAACTCGCATGGGCAGGCGACTTTGCACTTGCTGCTTCCGCGGCAACGGGGCTGCGATCTCCACCTGGGTTTCGTCCAGCGGCCGCAGCTCGTCATCAGAGATGATTGCAGCGCCTTCATCACTGGAAGCAGCGCGCCGTGCACGACGGCGGAATTTCTTGAAACCCTCTTGCATCATATCCTGGCCAACATTCGTTTCGGCTACGTAGCCCTCGCACAGAGGATCCACTGTTGAGGTGCCGGACAGACCGGGAAGCAAGCTGGAAGCCGTGCCAGAAAAAGAAACATGCTTCACGCGCGATCTCCTGTCGAACTTAACATGGTCTGCGGCACCCGCCTAGCGGCACACCTTAGTCAAACCCAGAGAGGTTAATATCCAGTGCCACGGAGAACGACACCCACAGTGCGCCAAATCAGGGAGATATCCTGTTTAAGGCCAAAGGCACGCAGGTAATCCGCATCTGCCTGGGCACGGAATGCAAAGCTGCTCTCATTGCGGGTCGAGACTTGCCACAAACCGGTAATCCCGGGCTGAACCGCAAAATAGGCAGTGGCATCCCCATAGAGTGGCAGTTGCTCTGGCATCATTGGGCGCGGGCCTACAAGGCTCATCTCACCAGTGAAAACGTTCCAGAGCTGAGGCAGTTCATCCAAAGAGGTCATCCGCAGGAACCGACCCACAGGTGTGATGCGCGGATCCGCTTTAAGCTTTTGCGTTTCATTCCACTCTCGGCGCATTTCTGGGTTGTTTTTCAAACACTCGGCCAAAAGACAATCGGCATTGCGTACCATTGTACGGAGTTTGTAGATCCTGAAACGCTTGCCGTTCCGGCCCAGACGTTCCTGGGTGTAGAAGGGGGATCCCCCCTCCATCCACAGCGCCAAAGCAGGCAGCAGGATCAGTGGTAAAGCAATAGGCAGCGCCAAAATCACCAACAGCAGATCCAGGCTGCGTTTTCCAAGGCTCCGGTAGAGGGCGTTTTTACGACCTGCAACTTCGCTTACTGGGTGCGCCAGGGGCCGATTATTGGCCAACTTGGCATTCACATTCGCCGCTTTCGGTGGCGTTTGCCCGTCCGATGACATCGGGAAGACAATGGCGGAAGCCTCGTTTTCTTTGGACGGCAACCGGATTTCTCCATGTGAAATTGCTGCAGAACCCTCTGCCAAGAAATCCTTCATCTCCACTCCCCTTCGCACGCGGCCACACGATCCGGTCCAGTCACCAGTCGGTGCTTAATTTTCTAACAGCCCGGAACAGCACTATCCGGGTCAATTACTAACTGAAGGAAACATCCAGCATGCCCCCACATGATGGTCCCTTGCTATTTTTGATTGGCGATGCGTTCGATCCAATACTAGCGCATCGCGGCTCAACACCTACTTACGCAATTTGCCAAGAATTGTAATAAAAGGCTATCGAGAGCCCCAATTTAGCCTATTTCCCACTCAAAAGTAGAAACAATCACTCCTTTAGGGGGGGAACTATCCCTTCACTACGCTAATTGGCGGGAATCAATGCCTCTAAAAAGCCACCCTCGTTAATCTCTGATTAAGGCATGAAAGCGGTATTCTGGACCGCTAGCAGGTTTGAATTCCGCTTCACTGCTGTTTATGAATGTCGGGTTTTTAGTGCTGCATTGTCGTAGCTCCCCCTGCCAATATCCGGAGATCTCATGCACAGCTCATCCCCCGCACCAGATTGGACAAACACCCGCTGGATTGCCGCGGCAGTCCTGGATCAGGAAATGTTTCTCTGGGTCATGTCGGAAGACAAGTTGTCTAGTAAAGAGGTTCTGCCAGCCACCTCCGAGCCAAGGCAGGCGCTGACCCATGCACTTCGCGAGGCTGGTCTAGCAAGTCTTCCGATCTTGGCCTGCGGATTTCCCGCCGCGCCCAGCGCTGCCATTCCGGCAAAACCTCTTGAGCTGGCTCCCACGCTAGAAAAGCTCGCAAATCGAGATCTTGCCTTATTACCTGTCCTTGACCAGGCAACCCCTCCAGCTCAGCTTGCAGGTTCTCTGTGCCACGTGGCGGGCTTTCAGACCCTCAACCCACGCTGGGACGGGGTGATCTGCTTGCCGGGCTCTCGCAGCCACTGGGTGCTTAGCAGCGCATCTGAAGTTGTCAGTGTACAGAGTTTCATAACCGGCACACTTCAACAGGAGTTTTCACACCGTGTTCTCGGGCAACAAATTCGCCCTCAGACAGCTTGGTCTCAGAGCGCGCTTTGCGAAGCTGTGGAGGACATCATGTCCAAACCAGAGCGTCTCGCCGCGCGTCTCGCTGAACTGGAGGTCAGCGCGATACGCGACAAAACCGATCCGCTTGAGGCTCAGGGGCGGTTATGGGGCTATCTTATTGGGGCAGAGCTCGCTGCGGCGCGCCCCTATTGGCTTGGGCAAAACCTCGCCTTGATTGCACACGATGATCTTGCCGCCCCCTATGAAGCGGCCTTTGCGGCACAGGGTCTACCGGTCACGCGATGCGCACCAGAGGCCATGGCATTGGCCGGGCTCACAGCTATCAGGCGCAATCTCCGGAAAGAAGATGATCAGAATTGACATGCTCCTGCCATGCAATCGCCGCTTGGCTGGAACGTGGCATTGGCCCGGTATCATCACCCCGGTTTTCCGTACAATAGCTGCGCGCCTTTGGTCATGCCTTCAGGCCAATGCCCGGGATCAAGCCTTGTGACGGCTGCCTGGCGCTGGTGGCGCATTTGCGGGACCAGCAAAACACTGCGCAATCTCCATCCAGCGCTTGGCAACCTCCCCGCGCACCGCAAGCTCTGTATCCGCAAAGTTACGCACCTGCGTGACCACCCTGCAAAACTCCACGGCTGGCCCTTTCACGCTGTTCTCTGCCTGAACATCGTTCCACTGCCATATCTCTCCGGACGGTCCTGTTAGTTCCACAAAGGGTGCAGGGGTCGGTACGGGTTCTTTTCTGTTGATAAAGGTCCAACCAAAGGTAGAGACGCCCAAATGCGCAATATTGCGGATGCGATCCTCTTCTTTACGCTCCAGCCCCAGCAGATCAAAAACCTCTTGCCCATGGGCCCATGTCTCCATTTGGCGTGCGGTGATCGAGCTAAGCGCACTCATCTCGGGACCAACCCATGTCACCCGCGCCTTGGGATCCGCCTGTGCAAAAGCGTCAGCGCAACTCTCCGCCCCTTGGCGCCAAGCGTCAAACAGAGTTTTTCCAGAAAGCCCGTCGAGCCATGGGAACTGAACCTCTAAGATAGATTTCCCACGCTGCATCTCTTGGACAATAGGAGTGATGAATGTGGAAAACTCAGCCTCACCTTTCAACGAGATCTCTGCCGCCGTGTTAAACAGATGCAGGTGACCCAGGACATGATCAATGGTCCAGTCTTTGAACTGGGTCACTCGGTGAAGGTCGGCTTCTGGCAAATCCTCAAGGATGCCAGCTAAGGCCCGGCTCTCTGCTCGAAAATCCTCTGCTTGCTGCATTGCGCTCTCCCCTTCCCGGCCTAAATGCCGCTGCGTCCGGTCTGCATCCATGCAATTGAACAGACCGAGTGTTCTGTTTTACGATTCGACCGTGAGGATAAGCTGATGCGCAAGAGAACCGAAGACCAACCGAACGTCACGGATCAGAGTGACCCAGAACGGAGTGGCTCTGGGCCAAGCAGCATTGATCAAAGGGTTATCGACCAAAGTGACAAAGGGCTCAAAGGAAATCCGGCACGGGTTGCGCGCACCCGTGGTCGTATTTTTGCGGCGGTCATTTCTTGCCTAGATGATCTGGGCTATGCCGAGTGCTCAATCAATCGCGTTCAGACCCGCGCAGGTGTCTCACGCGGCGCACTGACCCATCACTTTCCCTCGCGAGAAGAAATGATGGTCAAAACACTTGAGCATTTGCTGGCCCCAGTGCGTGGCCCCTCTCGTCCGGGGGAGGAAGCCAACCTGTTGAGCCAGGCCAAGGGCAGCAATCTACAGGAAGAGCTGCACAGGCTATGGGCACGCGTCATCAATACACGCGAAGGCCGGGCCTTGATGGAAATTCTGGTTGCTTCACGCACCGATGCTGCACTCAGCGCGCGGATTTCCCCATCCCTTTGGGCCTATAACGACGAGTTCAATCGCAATATCGCCCATATCTATCAAGCAACTTCCGGGCAGCCAGAACAACTGTCTTTGCTTTGGTCGATCTGCCGCAGTTTCATGCGCGGCCTGCACACACAGGCGCCTTATGAGCGGGATCCCGAAATCATAACCAAAATGGTTGATCTCTTTGGTCAAATCATGGCTCCGCACCTTTCTGCGAGGGCTCAGGAAACACTTGGACAACAGGAAGGTCACAATGAAGAACCCCTTTGAGACAGAAGAAAGAAGCGCCTTCCGCAAGAGCATCCGCTCCTTTGTTGAGAAGGAAATTCAACCCTATTGCGACGACTGGGACGAGGCCGGAGAAATCCCCTGGGAGTTGCACCAGAAGGTTGGTGACTTTGGTGTCTGGGGCTTTGGCATCGACGAAAAGTTTGGCGGGCTTGGCTTTGACGACTGCTTTTTGCGCGCCGCCTATAGCGAGGAAATGGCGCGTTGTGGCGCTGGCGGGGTAACCGCGGCCATGGCGGGGCGAACCATATCGGTTGAGCCCATCGCCCGGCTTGCCTGCGACGAGATCCGCGAGAGGGTTCTGCCAGAGATCCTCTCGGGCGAGAAAGGCTCTTCGCTAGGCGTTACAGAACCGGGAGGCGGCTCAGATGTGGCAAACCTCAAGACCACAGCGCGACGTGACGGGAACCACTGGGTTCTGAACGGCTCCAAGACCTTCATTACCGGTGGGATGACCTCAGACTATTTTGTCATTCCCGCCCGCACCGGCGGCAAAGGCCTGGCGGGAATTTCCCTGTTCTTTGTCGAGGCTGACACAGCAGGTTTTTCCCGCAGCCCCCTCCCCCGGAAAATGGGCTGGTGGTGTTCTGATCAAGCCACGCTCTACCTAGATGAGGTTCGCGTCCCGGCCAGCCATATGATGGGTGAAGAGGGCACCGGTTTTCTGGCCATCATGAACAACTTCAATATGGAACGCCTCAACCTGATCGCTGCAGTTCTGGGTATGATGAAAGCCTGCCTGGAAGACAGTATTGCATGGGCACAAGACCGCGAGACCTTTGGTCAGAAGCTCATCGAGCATCAGGTCATCCGGCACAAAATCGCAGAGATGTCTGCGCGTATCGATGCGGTTGAGGCGCTATTGCGGATGATCTGCTGGCAGGTGAACGAAGGTGAGATGCCGGTGGCGGAACTCAGCAAGGCCAAGTTCTTTGCGACCAAAGCCTGTGAGTTCTGTGCCTCAGAGGCGATGCAGATCCTTGGCGGGGCTGGCTACCTACGGGGCAACCGAGTTGAACGCATCTACCGAGAGGTCAAGGTCATGGCCATCGGGGGCGGGTCAGAGGAAATCATGCGCGACCTCGCGGTGCGTCAGATGGGGCTGTAACCACCCCCATTCCATTGCCATTAGCCTTCTGCAATCGCCCTAAAGGCCCGGCCAGCAGATTCGAAATTGCGGGTCAGTGGGGCGGTTAGATTTGACTGAGCGGAGAAATACGCCCCAACCCGACAAAGCTGAGCAGCATAATCTGGGTGAACACCTGCGTCATCATAGCGGATCACCCGGTCCTTGCTCAGCCATCCGCGTTTCTTCACCTCTTTCTGGATCAGCTTCAATCGCTGAACGGAATGAAGCGTCACATAGACTGACAAGTAGTCCAGATAGTCTTCGATTTCATAACCCGAACTATGATCAAAGGTATCGATCATCACATCCGCCATCTTGTCGGGTGCCACAGGCCATGTCTCATCAGCAATCAGCCAGGCAAAATCCTCTGCTCCGTGACGCACACCTGCGTATTCAAAATCAAACCAACGCACATAGCCATCATATCCGATTGCAGCATTGCCGGATCGGCAGTCCCATTTCAGAAACTGACGCCCTGGCTGATCCATGCGTTCAGCAACCGCCACAAAGTCGAAATCTTTGGAAAGTCCCATTGAATAGGCCTGCAAAGCATCAACTGAACCAACCAAGTTGATGATCCAGTCTCTGTTCGATCCGAGATGCGGCATCATTTCGGCAAGATCGGTTTTACGCGCGGCGGCATGAATGCGGAACAGGCCCGCACAGGCTTCGGCGGCCAGCTCTACCTGATCCGCTTCCTCATGCACCAGGACTTCTTCGCTAAGGCGAATATCGCCGGTGTCGGACTGAAACAGCACATCATCACTGACCCCAAGAACCTTGGGAATATCATCACAATGGGGCGCAAGTTGCTCAAGCACATAGGCTTCAAGATGCGTGCGCCGAAAGTTCTCGCGCAGTGTGGCGATCGCCGACCAATCCTTGAAATGAAGCCGGATCGAGGAACGCGACTTGCCACCGGGTGTCGTGATCTGCTCTGGCACCTCACCCAAAACATCCTGGGCCTTGGCCGAAATATAGGCCATGCGGTCATCAAAATTTCCGTCTGCCACCCTTGGCTCCCTTTTCCGGCTTCGGACCCCGCGTTCCCGCCTGCTCGAATCTCTAATTGTTACCGGATACGCAAGGAAGATGGCGTTTTTCGGGACAGAGAATGACGAGAGATGGCCCGCTCTGATTGATTCGCATCGCAGCACACTCAACGGGGTTCTGCCACATGAAGCACTGGAAACAATCAAAATTTCGCTCAGCCTCTGTTTCCGCTTTTGCCGACAATATGTTGAAATAAACACTAAAATTGGACGAAAGTTTGGCACCCATTGTCCATGTTTTTATGATCCAACCCGATAGCAGATCACTCCTTTGGATAGAGGTCTGCCACCTTTTTAGTGCTGGAAGGATTTCAAAATGGGTTGGGGAAGATTTCATAGCTGGGGTGGTGGTCGCTCCTCTTGGGGGGGCAAGAATGCCTGCCAAAGCAAAAGCTATCATGACGGCGGCGTCCGAGGGGGCGGGTTTGAAAAATGGTATAGTGATAGGCTCTCCAACCATTATGGCGGCCGAGGCGGTCGTAAACATTGGCAACGTGACGACGATGATCGCGGAACGGGATCCGGCACCGGCGGCAGCGGAGGATCAGGCGGGGGCCGTGGCCGTTGGGGCAAAAAGAAAAAGTGGTGGGAAGACCGCAAGGACGATGATCGTAACGGCACGGGATCTGGAACAGCAGGGTCCGGTACCGGCGGCTCTGGGACGGATGGATCAGGCAAAGGTGGGTCTGGCAAGGGCGGATCCGGGTCCCGCGGTTCCGGAACCTGTGGATCGGGCTCTGGTGGCACCCTTGGATCAGGCGGGGGCCGTGGTCGCTGGGGCAAAAAGAAAAAATGGTGGGAAGATCGCGACGAAGACAACAATGGTTCCGGTAGCGGCGGATCCGGAACCGGTGGGTCTGGTACAGGCGGCACCCGTGGTTCTGGAACTGGAGGATCAGGCACCGGTGGTTCTTCCGGCACTGGAGGTTCAGGAACAGGTGGATCTGGTTCACGCGGGTCCGGCACCGGTGGCTCTGGAACCAATGGGTCCGGCACAAATGGTTCTGGCACCAATGGGACCGGGTCTACTGGCTCTGGGACGAGTGGCTCCGGCGGTGGCAATGGCGGAGGCGGCGGAAATGGAGGGGGTAGCGACAAACCCTCTGTTACTTTTGAAATCGGTGGCAACGGCCAGCCCAGCGTAACCGTTGAGGTCGTCGAGAACACAGGCGGACAGCTTTTCGTCAATCTGACCCCGACTTCCTTTGACGGAGAAGTCGCGGATATCGACGGGCTCTTCTTTAACTTCAACGATGACGCAACGGTTCAGGGGCTGAATTTCTTCCCCGATGAAAACGCGCTTCCTGTGACCGGCCATGCGGCGGCAGCCAATGGCGTTAACTCTTTGGATGACGGCACGACCGTTCCAGAAAACTTCGATGGCATGGTTCAGTTTGGTCAGGCACCCGACAGTACCGATGGCACGGTAAACAACGCGAATTTCACCCTCTGGAGTGACAATGGGCCGCTTTCGCTCGCGGATCTAGACCTGTCATCCATGTCTTTGGTCGTGACACGACCTGACGGGACACAGGATGTCTTGGAAGGCGGCTATGACCCCGCAACCGCAGCCTCTGATAGCAGCAGCTATTCAAATGGTGGCGTCTCCGACGATGGGCTGGATGCGTGGTACAGCGCCAATTTGGCCACTGGAGACAGCGGTGAAAGCAGCAGCACCCCAAGCGAAGCAGACGTTTTTGCGCTGATGACCCAGCCTGTAGACGAAGAAGACGAGGCCTGCGGTAGTGGCACCCATGGCAGCGATCTGGAGCATTGTTTCTGACCAAAGCCAGGATCAACTTCTGACAGTGAAAAACAAATCAGGGCGCCCGATTGGCGCCCTTTTTCATGACTTATTCCTGCGGCCTTGCCAGTCTCTAGGGCAAAGGGTCGGTTTTAAACAACCTGATCTTTAGCCCCCCGTGGGCCACCGGTGCCCCAACAGGTAAAAAGGGCAAAGCCGTTGCCTTTGCCAATGCGTTGTCGCTGGTCACAATGCCCACGCGCCATCCCGAAAACCGTTCTCTCAGAACCTGTCCCAAAGCACCGTAAAGGGCAAAGAGCAGCTTCTTGTTGCCAATCCGGGCCCCGTAGGGCGGGTTCACTATTACCAGCCCTGGCGGACCTTCAGGCCTTTCCAGATCGCTCACAGCCCGCTGCACGAAGGAGGTAACTTCTTGAACTCCCGCGCGTTCCGCATTTGCCGCAGCCATCTCGACGGCGCCTGCATTGCGATCAGATCCATAAAAGCGGGGCCCTGCAGCAAGACCTCCGGATTGATCCAATTCCAGCCTGAGCGCGTTGAAGGCCTCGGCATCAAAATTTGCCAGATCCTCAAAGGCAAAGCTGCGGCTGCGCCCCGCTAATAGCCCCTGTGCGATCTCTGCTGCTTCAATCACAAAGGTGCCCGAGCCGCACATGGGGTCGACCACCGGTTCTGTGCCGTCATAACCGCATTCCCGCAGGAACAGGGCGGCCAGTGTCTCTCGCATCGGCGCCTTGCCGACGGCGGATTTATGACCCCGCTTGTGCAACCCCTCGCCTGAGGTATCGACACTGAACTGGCAATTATTGTCATCAATGCGCAGCTTCAGCACCAGGGAAGCCTCTTTGGATAGCGTGGCGCCAAAGCTCTCCACCAGAGCTTTTTCCACGCGCTGGGTTGCAGCGCCGGCGTGATAGATTTTGGACTTCTTGTTGGTCACCGTCTCGACGCGCAGCGGCACGTCTTTGCGTAGCACATCCCCCCAGGGGAATTTACGTGCGCGTTTGTCCAGCTGCGCCAGATGAAAGGCCCGGAAAGATCCGATCCGTGCCAGCACCCGCGCAGCACCGCGAAGCTGCAGATTGGCGCGCCAGACATCCGCCCAGCCGCCTTGAATGGTCACCCCGCCGGGCACGGATTTTGGCTGTTGAAACCCTGCCGCGCGTACTTCCGAAAGCAACGCAGCCTCTAGCCCCGGCGCCACGGTCAGGAAAATCTCGAATGTCTCTATCTCGCTCATATTGCTCTCTTACCCGGCTTTGATGGCTGCTGCGATGGCTAAATGCCGTTGCGTTTCTTTGACAGCCCCCATGTGATTACGACATGATTGGGAACACAGAGTCGGCAATTCATCGCGAAAAGTCATAGGCGGCTAGAGTTTAAAATGTTTATTTTCAAACAGATAAATCATTACTAAATTTTTAGTTTGACAACGGAAGCAGCTCTATGAAAGCTCTATGTCAGTCAGATGCGCTGGACGCATTGCTGGCCTTACAGACCAATAGGGAGGAAAAAGATGCGCAGGTATCTTTTGTCCGCAGCAGCGGTATGTGCCGTGGTTGCGGGGCAAGCAGGCTATGCCGATGAGGCAGCTGCTCGCAAATGGATTGACGAAGAGTTTCAGCCTTCGGTCCTGACCAAGGACGAGCAGCTGAACGAAATGCAGTGGTTCATCACCGCCGCAGAGCCCTACAAGGGCATGGAGATCAATGTTCTCTCCGAGGGCATTCCGACGCACAGCTACGAAAGCGAAGTGCTGACCAAAGCCTTTGAGGAAATCACCGGCATCAAGGTGAACCACCAGATCCTCGGCGAGGGTGAAGTGGTTCAGGCCGTGCAGACCCAGATGCAAACCAAGCGGAACCTCTATGACGGCTACGTCAATGACTCCGACCTGATCGGCACCCATTCCCGTCTGCAACTGGCCTATAACCTGACCGACATGATGGCAGGTGAGTTCAAGGATGTGACCAACCCTGGTCTCGACCTTGGTGACTTCATGGGCACCCAGTTCACCACCGGCCCGGATGGCGATCTTTATCAGCTGCCCGATCAGCAGTTTGCCAACCTCTACTGGTTCCGTAAGGACTGGTTCGACCGTGAGGATCTGCAAGCGGCCTTCAAGGAAAAATATGGCTACGACCTGGGTGTCCCGGTCAACTGGTCAGCCTATGAGGACATCGCCGAATTCTTCTCGAATGACGTGAAAGAAATCGACGGCACCGCGATCTACGGCCATATGGATTACGGCAAGCGCGCGCCTGACCTGGGCTGGCGCATGACCGATGCCTGGCTGTCGATGGCCGGTGCAGGCTCCAAGGGTGAACCAAACGGTCTGCCGATCGACGAATGGGGCATCCGCATGGAAGCAGGCACCTGCAACCCGCAGGGCGCCAGCGTGACCCGTGGCGGTGCCGCCAACGGCCCAGCAGCGGTCTACGCGATCCGCAAATGGGACGAATGGCTGCGTAACTATGCGCCTCCAGGTGCGGCGTCCTATGACTTCTACCAGTCGCTTCCTGCCCTGGCGCAGGGCAATGTGGCCCAACAGATCTTCTGGTACACCGCCTTTACCGCCGACATGGTAAAACCGCAGTCCGAAGGCAACAACACCGTGGACGAGAGCGGCACGCCACTGTGGCGCATGGCTCCCTCCCCGCATGGTCCTTACTGGGAAGAAGGCCAGAAGGTTGGCTATCAGGACGTGGGTTCCTGGACCTTCCTGAAGTCCACCCCAATTGATCGTGCCCAGGCGGCATGGCTCTATGCACAGTTCGTGGTCTCCAAGACTGTGGACGTGAAGAAAAGCCACGTTGGCCTGACCTTCATTCGTGACAGCTCGATCAACCACGAGAGCTTCACCGAGCGTGCCGGCAACCTGGGCGGGCTGGTGGAATTCTACCGCTCGCCAGACCGTGTGGCCTGGTCCCCGACCGGCGTGAACGTGCCTGACTATCCGAAGCTGGCCCAGATCTGGTGGCAGCAGATCGGTGACGTCAACTCCGGCGCCTTCACCCCGCAGGAAGCCATGGACCGCCTAGCCGAGGAAATGGATATCACCATGGCCCGGATGCAGCGTGCAGACGAGCAGGCTGAAATCTATGGCGGTTGCGGCCCACGCCTGAACGAGGAGAAATCCGCAGAGTGGTGGTTCGCCAATGGCGGCGCCAAGCCGAAGCTGGAAAATGAGAAGCCTGCCGGTCAGACCGTCAACTACGACGAGTTGGTCGCCCGCTGGGCCTCGCAGTAATCCTGCATCCCCGTCGGACCGGACCCGATTAACAGGTCACCCTGCTTCAGGTCCGGTCTGGCCTTGCCCCGGAGCGTTTCAACGAACACTCCGGGGCTTTTCTCTCCTCCTTCCCCTTTTTGGGGACCTGAATACAGTCGCGCCGCAGCGCGCCGAGCACCTGACAGCAATCGCTGTGAGGTAAGCTGCCGGAAAGCCGAACCAAGATGACAGTCGAACTCAGAAATGTGACCAAGCGCATGGGCGCCATCGAGCATATCAAGGACACCTCCCTGAAGCTGGAAAGCGGTCACTTCAACGTCCTTCTGGGCGCCACCGGGTCGGGAAAGACCTCTCTTATCAAGCTGATGGCCGGGCTAGATCCGCTTGCCAGCGGTCAGGTGCTGATGGAGGGGCAGGATGTCTCCCGCCTCAGCACTCAGAAACGCAACATCAGCCTGGTGCACCAGTTCTTTATCAACTACCCGCATATGACGGTTTATGAGAATATCGCCTCCCCGCTGAAGGTCGCCGGGATGGCGAAGTCGGAAATCGCGGGCCGGGTCGAAGAGGCGGCGAAGATCCTGCAGCTGACCCCGATGCTGCACCGCCGCCCGCATGAGCTCTCTGGCGGGCAGCAGCAGCGCTGTGCGCTTGCCCGCGCCATCGCCAAAGAAAGCCGCGCCGTTTTCCTGGATGAGCCCCTGGCTAACCTCGATTACAAGCTGCGCGAAGAGCTGCGCGACCAGCTGCCGGAGCTCTTCGCCGGACGCGGAGCCGTGGTGGTCTACGCCACATCAGAACCCGAGGAGGCGCTGCTGCTCGGCGGGCGCGTTGCCCTGATGGATGACGGGCGTGTGACCCAATTCGGGCCGACGGCTGAGATCTACCGTGAGCCAGGCAACTTGGATGCAGCACGGGTTTTCTCGGACCCGCCGATCAACACCGCCCCCATCGTCAAACAGGGCAACCTGGCGATGCTCAACGCCGGTGTCAGCTGGGAGCTTACGGGCGCAGCAGCCGGGCTGTCAGACGGCGAATACAATATCGCCATCCGTCCGCATCACGTCCTACCCGTGAACGGCAAGGCCGGCACCGTTAAGCTCACCGGACAGGTGCAGGTGACCGAGCTGTCAGGCTCTGAAAGCAGCGCCCATTTTGAGATGGGCAGCGGCAGCTGGGTCTCCCTTTCCGCAGGTGTCCACCCCTACGAGGTGGGCGAATTGCATGAATTCTATATGGACCCATCCGCGTGCTATGTCTTTGCACCCGATGGCTCCCGCGTGGCGTGAGGCGCGACATGGCTAAGATTACACTTTCCAAGCTACGGCACAGCTACTTTCCGAACCCGAAATCCCCCTCGGACTATGCGCTGAAGGAAATCGACCTCGACTGGAGCGATGGTGGCGCCTATGCGTTGCTGGGGCCATCAGGCTGCGGCAAATCCACTTTGCTCAACATCATCTCCGGCCTGCTGGTGCCTTCCGAAGGCCAGATCCTGTTCGACGGTCAGGACGTCACCAAACTGCCACCTGATCAGCGCAACATCGCGCAGGTGTTTCAGTTCCCGGTGATCTACGACACCATGAGTGTTTATGACAATCTGGCCTTCCCGCTGCGCAACCGCGGCCGGGACGAAAACACCGTGCGCGAGCGCGTCATGGCCATTGCCGAGATGCTCGAAGTCACCGATATGCTGGACCAGAAGGCGGCAGGCCTCAGCCCAGACAACAAGCAGAAGATCTCCATGGGCCGGGGACTGGTGCGCGAAGACGTCAATGTCGTCATGTTCGATGAGCCCCTTACAGTGATCGACCCGCATCTGAAGTGGAAGCTGCGCTCAAAACTGAAAGAGCTGCATCAGCGTGTCAAAGCCACCATGATCTATGTGACCCATGACCAGACTGAGGCGCTGACCTTTGCCGATCAGGTGGTGGTAATGCAGCTGGGCGAAGTGGTGCAGATCGGCACGCCGATAGAACTCTTCGAACGCCCCGCGCATACTTTTGTCGGCCATTTCATCGGCTCTCCTGGCATGAATATCCTGCCCTGCACGCTGCTAAATGGCGCCGCTCGTTTCGCAGATCACAACATCGCACTGGAGGGCCCCATACATGGGGAAGCCCTGGGCAAGACCGAGATTGGCATCCGGCCAGAGTTTGTCTCTCTCTCTGATCAGGGGCTGCCCGCAGTGGTCACCAAGGTCTCCGACGTGGGACGTCATATCGTTGTGGAATGTGAGGCAAACGGCACCCGCATCAGCGCGGTAGTCGAAGGCCGCGCCCCCGAAAAAGGCACGGCGGTTCATCTCTCCTTCCGTCAGGACATGACCCGTCTTTACATTGATGGCTGGCTGGCAAGCACGCCGGAAACCAGCCTGGAGGCAGCAGAATGAAAACCGAAAATCAAAAAGCCTGGTTCTTTGTGCTGCCGGTTCTCTTGCTGGTGGCCTTCAATGCCCTCATTCCAATGATGACGGTGGTCAACTATTCAGTCCAAGAGACCTTTGGTGACAATGTCTTCTTCTGGCAGGGGCTGGATTGGTTCCAGCAGATCCTGCGCTCCGAGCGCTTTCACGCCGCCCTAGGCCGCCAGTTCCTCTTTACCTTCCTAATCTTGATCATTGAGGTTCCACTGGGGATCGCCATCGCCCTGTCTATGCCGCGCAAGGGGCTTTGGGTGCCGGTCTGTCTGGTGCTGATGGCCCTGCCAATGCTGATCCCTTGGAACGTGGTGGGCGCCATGTGGAATATCTTCACCCTGCCCGACATCGGCCTTCTGGGCTATTTCCTCAACCACGTGCTGGGCATCAACTACGACATGACGCAGGATCCACTGGCGGCCTGGGTGACCATCATCACCATGGATGTCTGGCACTGGACCTCACTTGTCGTGTTGCTCAGCTATGCTGGCCTGGTCTCGATCCCGGATGCCTATTATCAGGCCGCCAAGATCGACGGCGCTTCGAACTGGTCAGTGTTCCGCTTTATCCAGCTCCCGAAGATGAAAACCGTCCTGACCATCGCCATCCTCCTGCGCTTTATGGACAGTTTCAACATCTATACCGAGCCCTTCGTGCTCACGGGCGGCGGACCCGGCAACTCCACCACCATGCTCTCGATCGATCTGGTGAAAATCGCCCTTGGGCAGTTTGACCTCGGCCCCGCTGCCGCCATGTCGCTCATCTATTTCGCAATCACACTCCTTGTCTCCTGGCTGTTTTACACCCTGATGACCAAGGACGACCTGAACTAAAGGAGGGACACATGCAGAAACGATCCATCGTCCCCATCATCTATATCCTGTTTCTCATGCTGCCGATCTACTGGCTGGTGGCGATGAGCTTTAAGACGACCAATGAAATCCTTGCCGGTTTCTCCCTGTTCCCGCAGACCTTTACGCTGGAAAACTATAAGGTCATCTTCACCGATCCAAGCTGGTACTGGGGCTATATCAACTCGATCGCCTATGTGACGATCAATACGGTGATCTCCATCACCGTGGCGCTGCCTGCCGCCTATGCCTTCTCGCGCTATCGTTTCCTTGGTGACAAGCAGCTGTTCTTCTGGCTCCTGACCAATCGGATGGCGCCGGCGGCGGTCTTTGCCCTGCCCTTCTTTCAGCTCTATTCGGCGGTAGAACTCTTTGACACCTATTGGGCCGTGGCCCTGGCTCATTGCCTGTTCAACATCCCGCTTTCAGTCTGGATCCTCGAGGGCTTCATGGGGGGCGTCCCAAAGGAACTGGACGAAACCGCCTTTGTCGACGGCTATTCCTTCCCACGTTTCTTTGCCACCATCTTCATCCCCTCGATCAAAGCTGGGGTCGGCGTGGCTGCCTTCTTCTGCTTCATGTTCTCCTGGGTCGAACTGCTGCTGGCCAAGACACTGACCGCCGTCGCCGCAAAACCCATCGCCGCAACCATGACCAAGACCGCCTCTTCCGCAGGCTATGAATTGGGCCTTCTGGCCGCCGCCGGCACCCTGACCATCATTCCGGGTGCCATCGTGATCTATTTCGTCCGCAACTACATCGCGAAGGGCTTCGCGATGGGGAGGGTTTGACATGCTGAGCTGGATGGCCTGGACCTGGCCCACCGCAATGGTTTTCATTGGGATTTTCTCCGCTATTGGGGTACTTATCCTGCTGGAGATCCGCACCCCCGGCGGTGATACCCGCAAAGGCGTTCTGGGGCTAACAACAACCCGCGGTGACAGGCTGTTCATCAGCCTCCTGGGCACCAGCTACATCTTCCTTGCCTGGCTCGGCCTCGTGGGCATGCCGCTTTGGTGGCCCCTGGCCCTGTCCCTCGCCTGGGCTGCCTTCTGCTTCTGGAAGGTCTGATACGGTCTGCGCGGGAAAGGGCGGGTCAAGGCGGCCGTAGGCCCCGCGCAGCGGCTTGGCCTTGACGCGCAATCCTGCACACACTGGAATTCGGCCTTGAAGGCATGCCTGCCCTTCAAGGCCTTCTCAGCAAGCCTTCAACGGGTCTGAAGGCAGTACTTTAAGGAAGGTATATCGCCTTGCGGCAGAACTGAAGGGTGCGCGCGGCAGCGCACAATTTGACAACGACAGCCCTCCGACCACGCATCATCTAAAAAAATAGTTTTCAAATCCTCCTCTCATCCAGTAGCATCTCTTGGAGGCAAAAATGGACCGGGCATCAACGCATATGCGAAAGAAACAGGACAAATCGCTTCTGACTGAGGTTGAACTCGAGTTCATGACCGTTGTCTGGGCGACCGGTGGTGGCACCGTCAAAGAGATCCTGGCAGAACTGAACAAGGTGCAGGAACGCGCCTATACCTCGGTTGCCACCGTTTTGAAGATCATGGAGCAAAAGGGTTTTCTAACCAGCGAGCGCAAAGAGCGCTCCCTGATTTACCGCCCCGCCGTTCCCAAAGCTGAGTACCAGAAGACTTCGCTAAAAAACCTTTCGAGCAAGCTTTTCAACGATGCCCCTGCCGCCCTCGTGGCGCGGCTCGTTGATGATGAAGACATCACCGAGGATATGCTCGTCGAGATGCGAGCCTTGCTGAACGAAAGGCTGGGGGACAATGACAGCTGACGCGTTTCTGAATAGCTATATCGATCTGAACCTGCTGGTTCTGGCGGGCACGCTGCTCTGGCTTTCAACTCGTAAACTCTTGTCCCGAACTCGGCTGGCCCATGCCTATCGGGCTCAATTGCGGTTGATGAATTTTCTGACCATTCTGCTGGTGTTATCACCCTTTTTGATGATTGCCTTCACCCGCTATGTGATGGCGCATCCACCCAATCTGTCAGACCTTCTTGTGGCGCAATACCTGCAGGGCAACGTCAATATGAGTGCCGCAAGCTTTGAAACCCTCTTGGGACTGCGCGAAGACACTGTTCGCCAGCTTGCAACCCAACAAGCGCTCTGGACGAAAGCTTTGGCTGCGACGCTCGCTTTAGGAGCCCTGATCGTCACACTACATCTGCTGCTCTCTGTCTGGCGGCTAGCCTTGGTCTTGCGTCGGGCGCATCTGTGGAAAAGCATCAATGGTGTTCAAATCCTTATCTCAGATGAGACTCGCGTTGCCTATTCGACACGTGATCTCTGGCGTCGCTATGTCGTCCTGCCTGCCGCTCTTTTGCAGTCCCCAAAAGACCTGCAGCTTACACTGGCCCATGAGATGCAGCATTTCCGCCAACGTGATATCGAATGCGAGTTTCTGATCGAATTTCTGCGGCCTTTGCTCTTCTGGAATCCTGCCTACTATCTGTGGCGCCGGGAAATCCGCAAACTGCGAGAGTTCGCTTGTGACCAAGCGCTGTCTCAGCGTACAGGCTTGGATCTGCGTGCCTATTGTGAATGCTTGATCCGTGCCTGCGGCCTGGCCGCACAGGAGCCTGTTTATTTTGTCCGCCGTAGCCCGACCGTTGCATTGGTTGATCGCCGTGAAACCCGAAACGGATCCAATCTGCACCAGCGTATTGTAGCTCTAACCAGCGAGATACCAGAGGAACAGGCCCCAGCCAGCTGGGCCGCAATTTCTGGTCTCTTGATCCTGATGATCATTGCAACGGCCATGCTGATGCAGCGCCCTGGTGACTGGAGCCACGATCGCCTCATGCTGTCGACAATCGTAAATCTGGAACGCATGGCCGAACGTAGCAGCGCGGGCCCCGCAGTGGATGCGGTCAGCATTCTTCAGGGCAGCTTCCTTCCCAGTTCTTCACAATAATACCGAGCATTATCCCAAGCGAAACAGCCGCCCGTGAGGGCGGCTGTTTTCGTTCGTTGGAAGTTCAATTGATCTGCAAGGAAAGGGTTGCCCCTTAGCACTCGACTGGGTGAGATCCATTAGAGATAGGCTTCTTTGCTCCAATCTTCGGATTCGCTTTCCCACTCCTCGCTTTCTACTGCAGTGGTCCCGCCACCGAGCTGGAAACGCGAGACAATTCCGGAAAGTGTCTGCGCCTCATGCTGGAGCATCTGGCTGGAGGCAGAGGCCTCTTCGGCCATGGCCGCATTGCGCTGGGTCACACTATCCAAAGCGCCAAGAGCGGTGTTGATATTCTCCAGACCGCCGGACTGCTTTTGCACCCCATTTGCAATCTCGCTCACAAGGCCAGAAACTTCACTTACCTGTGAAATGATGCTTGATAGGGCATCCCCCGCTTTGCCCACCATCGAGACACCATGGGCCACGTGGTTCTCACTTGCAGAGGTCAATTCCTGGATCTGCCCCGCCGCAGTAGAGGTTCGCTGCGCCAAGGCCCGAACCTCGGAGGCGACCACGGCAAATCCTGCACCCGCAGAACCAGCCCGCGCTGCTTCAACACCCGCGTTCAGGGCCAGCAGATTGGTCTGGAAAGCAATGTCATCAATCAGGTTGATGATTTTCGAAATCTCACTGGAGGTTTCCTGGATCTGGTCCATGGCGCCAACCGCTGTTTCAACAACCTCCGTATTCCCCTCCGCTTCGTCTCGCGTTTGGCGCATGACACTATCCATGCGGGCAGCACTATCTGCGGTGGCACGAATACCTGTTGTCAGATCACGCAATGCGTTGACCGTCTCTTCCAGCGTATTGGCTTGGCTTTCTGTTCGATGTGCCATTTCATCCGCAGCCGATTTCTGCTCATCAGAAAAACGCCCCACATGCTCGGAAGCACCAATGACCTCACCCATGGAATTACGCAGATTGACGAGGCTGTGATTAAAGTTCTCGCGCAGGGTCTCATAGTGATCCGCGAAGGGTTGCTCGATATCGCAGGCCAGATTGCCGCTTTGCAACTGAGCCAGTGCACCGCTCATCTCTTCGACAACTGCATTGGTTTGGCGCGCCGCTTGAATTTCACGTTCCGCCGCTTCATCCGCCTGCTTCAGCTTGTCGCGAAAACTATCTAGACTGCGGGCAAGATCCCCCAGTTCATCACCTCGCGACTTGCCGGTGATCGCCACTTCATAGTCATTCTCTGCCAGAGCATTCGTCACCTCCCGCAGAGCTTGGATCGGGGTCGTCACCCGACGGGCCGCCAGAAGCGAGACCAGAATCGCAATTGCCACAGCCCCGGCAATCAGACCAAAAGCAATCATGCGAATCTGGTGCAGCCCCGCGAATGCAGTGGAGGAATCCGTCTCTAGGACCAGGGTCCAGTCAAATCCCGGCAGGTTAAGCGGCATCACCAGCGCCGTGGCTTCTTGTCCACCCGCAAGAGCAGCCACACCGTCTAAATGCCCGCCCTCACGATTGCGTGCAGCCAGCGTCTGTGGCACCTCAGGCAAACGGTCCAGGACATTGAAATGCCCCCCAATCGAAGAGGGGCTTCGAGCCAGGCCATCACCGCTAACCAAATAAATATTTTGGTGAGAGCTGTCTTCCAGGTTCTTGGTCAGCGCTTGCAGGACACCGGCTGTGCCCAGGCGCGCAGCAATAACACCAACAACCTGCTTACGTTTGTTCAAAACCGGCGTTGCAAAAAAGGCCGAAGGCGCCCCCCCTGCGGGTCCATAGATTGAGAAATCCGAAAGTACCACCTGTCCGGCTTCAGCCGCCATAGCCTCTGCAAGTAACTGTCCGAGACTGGTCGCTGCCAGCTCGCCGTCGGCAAAACTATTGGCAAAATCGTCCTGCTTTTTTACAGAGTAGATCAAGAGGCCTTCGGCATCAAAAAGGTAGAGATCCTCATAGCCGTTCAACTCAACCGCGCGCTGAAAGGTCGGATGATAGCTGACATGGGATTGCGTATAATAGGTCTCATCCCCAGGATCGGTCAGTTGGTCACGCTGATCCACCGGATGCGGGTTCTCTTGGGCAAATGTGCGCTTTAGATAGGCGATGGGGTCATCTTCTTCGATCATGCCAATGACACGGCTGAAATTGCTGATCGCACGAAAGACGGTAGGCTGAGCCGCTTGGTTGGCCAAGTTCGATTGCGCGGATGAGATCAGAAACTCCAAGGCCTGGGCGCCGGCTTTGGCCTCAATTTCATGGGCAGCATAGACGTTCTTGCGGATACTTTTTTCCGCAACCGTGTACACTAAAAATGCAACCGTGATCAGAAATGTCCCTGTCAGCGCCACCATGACCAATGGTAGTTTCGCCTTGAGCGGCAGTTTCGAAATTTTGAACATCAAGTAGTCCCTTCACGCCTCTGAGAGGCCGCGTCATCCTCAGATATCGCAGCGGCCATTCACAGCAATGAAGGAAAAAACCTGATAAATGGTTGATCCGCGAAAAACAGCGTAAAATCGCGCCATCAATGGACGATTTGCGCCATACTCACTACCCAAGTTTCATTTTTCAAAATGTCACCCCGTGCCTCACAATTTGCTCTACGAAAAGCGTTGCGGCGCGAAGGCCCTTAGAAGTTGGCTTTCTCTCGCCCCAGTGATCAAGGACACAACTAACTCTGCCGTCGCGGCGGATTGGGTGAGCCCCAGATGTCCGTGACCAAAGGCAAAGATCACCGAAGGAGAGGCTGAAGCGCAGCCAATGACCGGCAGGCTGTCCGGCATCGAAGGTCTGAAACCCATCCATTGCTGCCCGCCTTCTGTCTGAAGGCCAGGCATAAAACGCTGCGCTTTTTTCAACAGGACATCAGCGCGTCGGTAGTTTGGCGCCCGCTTTAGGCCGCCCAACTCTACTGCCCCGCCGATCCGCACCCCGCCATTGATCCGGCTGGCGACAAACCCATGACTGCCAAAGGTCACATGCGTGCGCAGATCAAAGGCGCCCTTTGGCAGGGTCGTATTGTACCCACGCTCCGTTTCCAGAGGTATCTTCTCTCCGAGTTGGCGGGCCAGATGATGAGACCAGGCCCCTGCCGCCAGAACGACTTTATCTGGGTGATGAACAGCCCCACCAAGCCGCAATTTGGGTTTTCCTCCCTCCAGGCTCACCCCCGTCACCTCCTGCAGCTCAACCTTACCGCCCAGCGCGCAAAACCTATCCGCAAGATGCTGACACCAGGCTTTGGGGTCCAGCGTATTTGTCCAATCCGGGGTGAAGCCCGCATGGGTGAAGCGGTGATCCAAACCAGGCTGTATTTCTGCAATCTCTTCGGCGGAACTCAGCAGTTCAAATCGAATGCCGTGGGCCCGGCGCGTCTCCCAGACCGGAAGGCTGGCCCGAAACTCCTTCTCTCCCTCGAACAGCTGCAACTGCCCGTCGCGCTGCATCAGCCGCTCCCCTTGTGTTGCCTCAATCTGACGCTCCAGCGCCTGACGCGAGAGCGACATAAGCTCTGCCTGGGCCGCCATGGAAGCGTGATAACGGTCTTTCCAGCTGGCCCGCCAAAACCGCAGCATCCAGGGCGCAAGTTGCAGCGCATAGGCCGGGGGAATTGAAAGCGGCCCCATGGGGTCCAAGAGCCATTTTGGGGCTTTTGTCAGGATACCTGGCGTCGCCAGAGGAACAATCTCTGAAAAGGCAAAGGCGCCTGCATTTCCCTGAGAGGCCTCTGCGGCAATGCCTTTGCGGTCATAGATCGCGACATCATATCCGAGGCTCTGCAGTTTAAGTGCGATGCTCACCCCAATGATGCCGCCCCCAACAACCGCAATGTCTTTGTTTGCCCTGTCCTGCATCTCTTGCCTCTTCTTCAAAACTACTCCGGGGGCGATATCGCCCCCGGAGTTTGCATCCTCAGTTTTCAGGGCAATGTATAAGCCGTTTTCACGCGGGTATAGAACTCCGCTGCATAACGCCCCTGTTCACGCGCGCCGTAGCTGGAGCCTTTGGTGCCTCCAAAAGGCACATGATAATCCACACCAGCGGTCGGCAGGTTGACCATGACCATCCCCGCTTCGGCATTTGCCTTGAAGTGGCTGGCATATTTCAGCGACCCGGTACAGATCCCGGCACTTAGCCCGAACTGCGTGCTATTCGCCAGAACCAGAGCTTCCTCATAGTCCCGCGCTCGCATGACCGAGGCAACAGGGCCAAAGACCTCTTCGCGATTGATGCACATGTCGTTGCGGGTTTCGGTCACCAGAGCCGGCGCCATGTAAAAGCCCTCTTGCTGCAGCGACAAACGATGCCCGCCCAGCACCTTGCCCCCTTCTTTGGCTGCGATATCCACATAGGAGAGGTTCTGATCGAGTTGCCGTCCATCCACCGCCGGCCCCATTTGCATCCCCGCTTCCAGTGCATGCCCCACTTTGAGCGCCTGCATTGCAGAGCCGAGAGCAGTCACAAAACGGTCGTGGATGCCTTCGGTCACGATCAACCTGGAAGAGGCCGTGCAGCGCTGGCCAGTGGAGTAGAATGCTCCGTTGAGGCAGGCTTCAACCGCAAGATCCAGATCGGCGTCATCCAGAACCACCATGGGATTCTTGCCCCCCATCTCCAGCTGAACCTTCTTCATGCCTTTGGCGCAGGCGACTGCAATCCCACGCCCCGTCGAAACAGAACCAGTGAAAGAGATCGCTGCCACATCCGGGTGGTCCACCAAATGCTGGCCAATAACCGAGCCTCGACCAAAGACCAGGTTAAAGACCCCTTCGGGCAGGCCAGAACGCGAGATGATATCTGCCAGGAGCCAGGCGCAGGCCGGTGTCAGCTCGGCCGGTTTCAGCACCACCGCATTGCCATAGGCCAGTGCCGGCGCGATCTTCCAGGCTGGAATGGCAATGGGGAAATTCCATGGTGTAATCAAGCCGACCACACCAATCGGAGACCGGGTTACCTCCACATCCACTCCGGGGCGGACGGAGGCCAGTTTGTCGCCGTTCTGGCGCAGGCATTCGCCCGCAAAGAACTTAAAGATCTGGCCTGCGCGAGCAGCCTCTCCTATGCCCTCCGGCAAGGTTTTGCCCTCTTCGCGCGACAGGAATTGCCCCAGTTCTTCCCGGCGTGCCAGGATTTCGCTACCGATGAAATCAAGGACGTCAAAACGCTGTTGCGGCGTTGCCGCGGCCCAGTCTGGTGCGGCTGACTTTGCTGCGGCAATAGCCCGGTCCATTTCTGCGGTACCGCTTTGTGCTGCATGTCCCAACACATCGCTGATGTCAGACGGGTTTACATTAGCGCAGCTATCAGAAGTCTCTTCCCAGCTGCCAGCGATAAAGTTCTTATAGTTCATGTTCTTGTCCCATTCGTTTTGTTTAGGCTTCAGCCCGTATGCCTGTGCGGTAGGGGTCGTTTTCAGCAAAGAGGAGTGTGGCCTCGGCCATCACATGGGCTTCACCTTCAATGATCGGAATGATCTCTCCCTTCACGCCGCGCTGGTAATGCAACCGGTAACTGCTGCCGATCACGCTTTCCTGGACCCAGATCTGACCAGGAGGGAGCAGCCCATCTTCGGCCAGACAGGCCAGTTTGGCAGAGCTTCCGGTGCCACAGGGAGAGCGGTCATAGGCCCCATCCGGGCAGAGCACGAAATTGCGCCCATGCGCATCAGTTCCCTTGGGGGCTCCCATAAACTCAATATGATCAATCTCTGCCCCGTCAGTACCGGTTATTCCCGCAAGGCTAAGGTGTCGCTGAACTGCCAATGCCGCGCGTGTCAACTCATCCTTGTGGGTCAAGTCCAATGGGGTGGGCGCATCCGGGGTAAGGAAAAACCAATTCCCACCCCAGGCGATATCTCCCTTGATTGCTCCCAGGCCAGGCACTTCCAGTGAGAGGTCCTTTTTGTAGCGAAAACTCGGAACGTTTTGCACCACAACGCGGTTTCCAAATCGGATTTCAACCTGAACCGGACCAACGGGCGTTTCGATGATATGCACGCCCGGATCTGCCCGCCCCAGATAAGAAAGGGTGACGGCCAGGCCAATGGTCGCATGGCCGCACATTCCTAGATTTCCAGCCGCGTTGAAGTAGACAACAGCGGTCAAACTTTTGGGATTCTCGGGAGGTAGAAACAGGGCGCCGACCATGGCCTCCCGCCCGCGGGGTTCCAGCAAGACAGCGGCGCAGAAATCAGCATGTTCCGCTTGCAACCGTTCCGCCCGTTCAGCCAGAGAACCGGATCCCAGATCCGGCCCTCCCTCCAGGATCACCCGCGTGGGCTCTCCCCCGGTATGGCTGTCGATTACACGCATCATCAGCTTTCTGCGCCGGGAAGTTTAGCCCAATCCGCGTACCAATTGCGAAACAGGCTGTATTGCGCCTCGACATAGTTCTTTTGGCTGGCTGAAAGCTGATCGGTTTCATTGAAATGCAACTCATATTCTGGCTCACCGTTGAGAACCATCAGATGCTTGTAATAGAGGACCAAATCAGGGCCTTCATCGAAGGAGGACAAGACGCCCAGTGCTGCCTCCAACTCACCCGCGCGGATCCGGGCCAACGCATCGCCGGCAGCTGCCGCTTTGCAGAGACGCACGAGATGTAGCACTTCGCCGGGCAGCGCATTGCCGATACCGGTGATCGCGCCTGTGGCGCCGCAGTTCACATAGCCATGGAAGACAGTGGTATCAACGCCGATCATCAGGGTGACCGCCTCATCCTGCGAGGTAATGTTCTCCGCCGCGTAACGCATGTCATCAGCGCCACCGAACTCCTTAAAGCCAATCAGATTGGGATGCTCGGCGCGCATCTCAAAGAACAGATCTGCCCGGGTTGCAAAGCCATAGTAAGGGCTGTTGTAGATCACCGCAGGCAGATCCGGTGCCGCCGCCAGGATTGCCTTGAAGTGCGCTTTCTGAGCCGCCACCGAAGGCCCGCGCGACAGAACGCGTGGGATCACCATCAGGCCCTGCGCCCCAACTTCTGCAGCATGGGCCGCATGGGTGGCTGCAATCTTGCTGTTCACCGCACCGGTGCCAACGATGGTGGGCACGCCAGCCGATACAAGACGGGCAACGCCTTCCATGCGCTCAGCATCAGTCAGGAGCGGCCAGTCTCCCATGGAGCCACAATAGACAACCGCCGACATACCTGCGGCGATCAGCTCTTGCCCTTTGCGCACAAGGGCGTCGAAATCCGGGCTGCGATCCGCCTTGCAAGGAGTCATCAGTGCGGGGATGCAACCGGTGAAGATATCCTGGTTCATGTCATATATCCTTTGTTGACGCTCCGGGGATTAGGCCGGAGGTTTTGTTTTCATTCGTAATTTTTGAACTGAGGGTCGGCTTGCAGTGCTAGCGCACGTTGGCAAGGAAACCTCGTGTATGAGGGGACTGTGCCTCACCAAAGATCTGCGATGGTGGACCGATCTCTTCCATCACGCCCTGGTGAAAGAAGGCGACCCGATCAGAAACATCGCGTGCAAAGCCCATCTCATGGGTGACGCAGATCATGGTCATTCCCTCTTCAGCAAGCATCCGCATGGTCTCCAGCACCTCGCCCACCAGTTCGGGGTCAAGGGCTGAGGTCGCCTCATCAAAGAGCATATAGTCGGGCTCCATCGCCAGAGCGCGGGCGATGGCCAGGCGCTGCTGTTGCCCACCAGAGAGCGCACCCGGATAGACCCTGAGCTTATCCCCAAGGCCCACATGCGCCAGCTGCCGTTCGGCGATTTCATCCGCTGCCTTGCGGTCAAGGCCACGCACAATCCGGGGCGCCAGTGCTACATTCTCTTGGACCGTCAGATGCGGAAAGCTGTTCCACTGCTGAAAGACCATGCCCAATTTCTGGCGCAGTTTGTTGAGGTCAGCGCCCTTGGCGTGAACATTCTGGCCATCAACCTCCACTTGCCCGCCCTGGATCTCCTCCAACCCGTTGATACAGTAAAGCAGCGTTGACTTGCCGGACCCGGAGGCCCCGATCACCGAGAGCACCTCCCCTTTTTCGACATCCAGGTCGATGCCTTTCAGGACATGCAACGCGCCAAAATACTTCTGAAGTCCACGAATTTCGATCATGCGTGAGCCCACCTTTGTTCAAGCCGCGCCGCATAGCGCGAGATCGGATAGGAGAGCGCGAAATAAAACGCGCCAGCGATTGAGAGAATGAGAAAGGGTTCCTGGGTCCGGGTGATCAGGATCTGGCTGGCCTTCAGCAGTTCGACATAGCCCAGCACCGAAACCAATGCGCTGTCCTTCATAACCCCGAGGGCAACGCCAACCCAGGCCGGAAAGACGGCGCGTCCACCGATGGGCAGCGCCACATAACGCAGATCCTGCCAGTAACTCATCCCCAAGCTTCGCGCGGCCCGACGCATGGGCTGGCCCACTGCTTCGATGCCACCTCGCGCGACATTGGCGACGAGTGCAGCTGTGTAAATCGCCAGGATCACCACACCAGAGGCAAAGGGATCCAGATTGAGGCCCAGGATGGGTGCAAAATTGTAAAACAGCACCAGCTGGATGATTAGGGGAACAGAGCGAAAGATATCTAGCACCGGCGCCAGCGTAAGGGACGCCCAGATCCGGCCTTCGTACAAAAGCCAGCCAAAGATGATACCGAAAAAGGTACCGATAGAAATGGCCAGGCCCGAGATCAACAGGGTTCGCCAGGCCGCTTCTGCCAGAAACAGGAGGTCCGAAGGCTGAAAGCCGCTGAAAAAACTGATGGGTTGGGACATATTCAAACTCCTCAGTAACGGAACAGGCGGCTGGCGAGCAGACGCGAGGCCCCGAGGATGATCTTGACGATCACGTAGTAGATCACTGCTGTGACCGCGAAGTATTCAAAGATGCGGAAGGTACGAGAGGCAAAGAACTGGGTCTCACCAGAGAGTTCACGAAAGCCAACCAGCATGCCCAGCGAGGACATCAGCACAGCCCAGACCATCTGATTGGTCACCGGGTGATAAACGATGCGCAGCACCTGCGGGATGACAATGCGCAGATAGGCCTGCGTCGCCGTCATCCCCAAGGAACGCGCCGCGCGCATCTGCGTTTCAGGTATTGCCTGAAAGCCACCCCGGAAATTCTCTGCCAGGTAACCGGCGCAGTTGAACGTCAACCCAGCCAGCACGATGGCATAAGGCGACAGATGCAGCCCAAAGGCGCCCAGCCCAAAGCCAAAGAAGAAGAGCTGAAACAAGGCGGGGGTATTGCGTGCAAACTCTACCCAAGTCGTTGCAATCCAGTTGAGTGGTCCCCGCATGTTCAAGCGTATCAAAGCCAGCCCCAATGCGATCAAGATGCCCAGGATCATTGCTAAGGACGCAACCTGTAGGGTGAGCAGGCCCGCCTCTATCAGATCGGGCAGATCCCGCATGACCGGTCGCCAATGGAAGTTGTAGTCAAACATCAAAGAAGCTTTCGCAGCGCCCCTCCCTGCCCCGATGACAGGAAGGGGCAACAGAGGATCAGTACATCACGCCTGGAATGCGCAGCTCAGGTGCAGAACCACCGACATATTTCCCCCAAAGCTCCTCATAGCGTCCCGAGCGCACCTGATGAGTTACAAAGAGGTTCAGATAGTTGAGCCAGGTCACATCCAGACGTGGACCGACAACCGAGGTGTAATCTGTGGTCCAGGGCATCCGCGGACCCGCTTCGACATTGTCGTATTGCCCGGTCACTGGCTTAACCGCCGTGTTGGTTGTGAGGCCAATATCTGCCTTACCCTGGGCAACCGCCAGGAAGACTTCGTTTTCAGATTGGTAGCCCTGATAAAGGTGCTCTTCCCCCCATTCGCCTGCAATCTTGAGCCACTCCTGCTCTGGCACGGTCCCCACCGCGCCGGCCACGCGCTTGCCGCGAACATCATCAAAACTCTTGATGCCGCTCTCTGCATTTACCACGCCCTGGGCATAGTAAATCGCATAGGGAATGGTGAAGCCAACGGTGCGAGCCCGGGCCAGCGAGTCCGATGTGCCGCCAAAGACCACGTCAGCGCGACCGGTAACGATCACCGGCAGGCGCTCTGCCCAAGTGACCGGCAGGATTTCATAATCCACCTCCAACGCTGCGGCCAGATCGGCGCAGTATTCCACGTCAAAGCCAGCTGGTTCATTGTTGGCATCCCGGTAGCCAATGGGCGGAAAATCCAGAACGACGCCGCAGCGTAGAGTTCCGCGATCCACCACGTTATCCAAGGTATCCGCAACAGCTGCCCCTGTGCTGCTCAGTCCAATAGCCAGCCCCAAGGCCGCAAGTTTCTTCAGCATGATTTCCTCCCTATCTGCCAATTTGGTGAATCATGTTATATTTCATATTGGATCCAATTTACAATATATATTCTCTGTCAGCTTTTCACGGCGTGAAATTCAGGTTACAGAGGTTGCAGGAGGAACCCCTGTATGAAGTTGAAATCTGTTGATATTTCCAAGACCGCCTCGGCCTCTTCGATTGTTTTCGAAGCGCTGCGCAGGGCGATCATTGAGGGGGATCTGACCGAAGGCGAACCTCTGCGACAGGATGAAATCGCACGACTTTTCAACACCAGTCGAATCCCTGTGCGTGAGGCAATCTCACGCCTTGAGGAACATGGTCTGGTCAAGACACAGCGCTATAAAGGGGCCGTCGTTTCAGGCCTGTCCGTGACAGAGGCCGAGGAGATTTTCGACTTTCGCGCCCTGGTCGAACCCGAAGTCATCCGACGCGCGGTGCCGCAGATGTCACAGGAAACCCTGGCTCAGGCACGCGACTCCTGGGCAGCTTTTTCGGAGGCGGACGACCCTATGACCTGGGGGGAGTTGAACCGGGATTTTCATTCGGTGCTCTATCAGGCCAGCGGGCTGCAATACCACCTCGACATTATTGACAATGCCATGGACCGGATCGACCGCTATTTGCGGGCGCAACTTGTGCTTTCAAATGGGATGGAGCGCGCCAACGAGGAACACATGGGGATTTGGCAGGCCTGCATGGATGGGAACGCTGAACTGGCAGCCGAAAGAACCCGCCAGCATATTACTGGCGCCAGAGAGAGCCTGCTGCAGAATCTGAGCAACCTGCGCTAGTCAAAAAGCACTTCGGCCGACACCCTGCAAGGCACCGGCCGAAACGAAGAACTCCTGGGATAGCCTCCAGGTTTTAGGGTAGCAGCGCCAAACGTTGCAAAAACAGGTTCTTCACCTTCTCAGACTGCACACCCATGCAAACAGCTGTCCCAGCGCGAAGGCTTTCGGGATCAACAACGGTAGCGCCGCTCTCCTCTCCCTCGCAGGTCACCGTGAGTGGGACTGAACGGGTTTCGAACAGCTCGGGGTGAGTGCAGGCGATAACCGCAGCAGGATCGTGCAGCGAGCATCCATCGAACTTGCCAACGGTTTCGTAGAAATGCAGGTAGAATTTTGACATCTCCTGCAGCATGCCGCCCAGATCGGGTGATTGACCTGCGATGGAGGTAAAATCCTCTTTGGTGCAGAGGATCCGATGGGTCACATCCAGCCCAACCATTACGATATTGCCACCAGAGCCAAAGACCACATCTGCTCCGTGGGGATCATGGTAGATATTGGCTTCGGCATAGGGGGTGATATTCCCCCCCTCTTCCAAAGAGCCGCCCATGATCACAATGCGCTTTACGTTTTTGACAAACTCTGGATCACGCTGGATTGCATGGGCGATATTGGTCAGCGGGCCAATCGGACAGACCACCAGCTCTCCCTTATGCTCGCGCGCCATGCGGATCAGAAAATCCGCCGCGTCCTCTGTAATCGCCTGCCCTTTGGGCGCCTCAGCCGGGATGTCGCCAAAGCCCTCTTCCCCATGCACATGTGCAGAGGGCGTAAAAGGCGGCAGCATCAAGGGCACATCAGCCCCTTTGGCTACAGGCAAATCCAACCCTGCCTTTTCCAGCAGGCGCAACGCGTTGCGGGTAGCGGTCTTGGTGGTGACATTGCCAAAAATCGTCGTTAGCCCCAGCAATTCGATATCCGGCGCTGCTGCCGCATAGAAAATCGCCATAGCATCGTCGATGCCGGGATCCGTGTCGATAATTAGCTTGGTCATACCGGTCTCCACATTGGTAAGGGATGATGCCTATACTTCCGTTAGCGCCAACGCAAGCAAGAAGCAGCCTCTTGAAAAAACGAAAGACGCGCCCCTGAGCAGGGCGCGCCTCGTGTTAGGAAAGATGGTTTGATCAGTTATTGAACAGGAAATGCATTACATCGCCATCCTTGACGATATAGCTTTTCCCTTCAGCCCGCATCTTGCCCGCTTCCTTGGCGCCTTGCTCACCATTGCTGGCGATGTAGTCGTCATAAGCGATGGTTTCGGCTCGAATGAAGCCTTTTTCAAAATCGCCATGGATAACCCCAGCTGCCTGCGGTGCGGCGGTGCCGGACTTGATGGTCCAGGCGCGGGCCTCTTTGGGGCCAACAGTGAAATAGGTTTCCAGATGCAACAGCTCATAGCCTGCGCGGATCAGACGGTCGAGGCCCGCCTCCTCCAATCCCATTTCCTCCAGGAACATCTGGGCTTCTTCAGCCTCAAGCTGGCTGATCTCTTCTTCGATCTGAGCGGAGATCACCACATGGGAGTTGCCCTGCGCCGCAGCCATCTCCGCAACCTTGGCAGAGAAATCGTTGCCTTCAGCGGCCTCGGCCTCTCCCACGTTGCAGACATAAAGAACGGGCTTGGTCGAAAGGAGCTGCAGCATTTTCCAGGCTTTGGCGTCCTCTGCATCCACCTCAACCAGGCGCGCGGGCTTGCCGTCTTCCAGCATAGCCTGCGCCTCGGCCAGGAGGCGATCCTGCTGCTGCGCTTCTTTGTCGTTGCCTTTCAGCTTGCGCACCAGATTGGCGCGACGCTTCTCGATACTTTCAAGGTCGGCCAGCATCAGCTCTGTTTCGATAGTTTCAGCATCGGCCACCGGATCGACACGCCCATCCACATGGGTGACGTCGCCATCCTCAAAACAGCGCAGCACATGGGCGATCGCGTCAGTTTCACGGATATTGGCAAGGAACTGATTGCCCAGGCCTTCGCCCTTTGAAGCCCCCTTTACCAGACCGGCAATATCGACAAAGGTCATCCGCGTTGGAATGATCTGTTTGGAGCTGGCAATTGCCGCCAGTTTATCCAGACGCTCATCCGGCACGCCGACTTCCCCCACATTGGGCTCAATCGTGCAGAACGGAAAATTCGCCGCCTGCGCAGAGGCGGTTTTGGTCAAAGCGTTGAACAGGGTCGACTTGCCAACATTCGGCAGACCCACGATTCCCATTTTAAAGCCCATGACGGCCTCCTGATGCCATTTGGAAGCTGCTTCTATGCAGCAATTGCCTTTGGCGCAAGGTGAGCTGCAGCCTGACAACAAATTCCCCGACAACCAAAAAAATGTAATAAAACATCTCAAACTATCGCAACTGCGTGTGAAGAGGTTTATTTAGGCTCACATGCACCTATTTCATATTGCGATCTTACCAAAAGCCTCAGGATTGAAAAAAATGCGAAGACTACTTTCTGCTGCAGCAATCGCCCTTGCTACCGCTGCCCCGGCTATGAGTCAGGAAATAATTTTTGGGGCAGGATATAGCGATTACTCTTTGGCCGGTGCTGAAGACGGGGCTGTTTTCTCGGTCGAGTATCTGCATAGCCCCTTTCACGAACATAGTCGCTTTTCGGCCCGTTTCGGCGGCGTACTAGAGCTGGTCTCCACCGGCGACGCTTTTGTTGGCGTCGGTCTCAGCGGCAACCTTGACCTGAACAATGATTGGTTTGTCGAAACCAGTGTCATGCCCGGCGCCTATTTCGAGAACGCTCCGCTCAATGACCTCGGATCAACCTTTGAAATCCGCAGTCAAATCGCTTTGGGCAAACGCCTGCGCAATGGTACGGCTCTGTCCCTAGCCCTGAGCCACAAATCCAACGCTTCGACTGCCAGCCTTAATCCGGGCGTGAACGTCCTGTCGCTGCGCTGGCACAAGCCGCTTTAACACCCGACAAAGTAAATTCGCCCCTCAGCGCGGGATTGATTTCCCGCGCACCTTCCGGCACACCGGTGCAGTAAGTTTCGAGAGGCCCGATCATGACCCGTATTGATGCAACATTCGCTGAACTCAAAGCCGCCGGTAAAAAGGCCTTTGTGTCCTATGTCATGGCCGGGGACCCGGATTATGAGACCTCGCTGGAACTGGTAAAAGGATTGCCCGCTGCAGGGGTTGATATCATCGAACTCGGCCTGCCCTTTACCGATCCGATGGCGGATGGCCCCACAATTCAGCTGGCTGGTCAGCGAGCACTTGATGCGGGCATGACCCTGGCCAAGACTCTTGAACTTGCGACTGAGTTTCGCAAGGAAGACGACACGACCCCTATTGTTCTGATGGGATACTACAACCCGATCTATAATCGCGGCGTAGAGAATTTCCTGAGTGATGCAAAAGCGGCTGGGATTGATGGTTTGATCGTGGTGGACCTACCACCAGAAGAAGACGAAGAGCTCTGCATCCCCGCTCAAAAAGCTGGCTTGAACTTTATCCGTCTTGCGACCCCTACAACAGACGATAAACGCCTGCCAACCGTACTGCAGAACACCTCTGGGTTTGTATACTATGTGTCTGTTACCGGCATTACCGGAGCTGCCGAAGCACAGGCAGGCGACGTTGGCCCCGAAGTGGCACGCATCAAATCTGCAACCGATCTGCCCGTCATCGTTGGGTTCGGCATCAACACGCCTGAAAAGGCGCAGAACATTGCCTCCATTTCGGATGGCGCAGTTGTTGGCAGCGCCATCGTGAGCCAGGTCGCTTCTGGAAAACCTCTTCCAGAGGTACTGGAGTTTGTCCGCGCCCTTGCTGATGGCGCCCATTCGGCCTGATCTGGCCGAAACCAGCACAAAGCAACTTCTAAACACCAAGGCCTGCGGAGATCTTCCCGGAGGCCTTTTTCTTGTTGCAACGCCTGCGGCAATAGAACCATTGCACCAGCACATCTAAATTGGTAAGAAAAATTTACCACGCAACGAGTCGAGGACAAACCAGTGCCGGTGATCACAAATATCGAGGACTTAAAACGCATTTATCAGCGCCGCGTCCCGCGGATGTTCTACGACTATGCTGAAAGTGGCAGCTGGACCGAACAGACATTCCGGGAAAACACATCCGACTTTGAAAAGATCCGTCTACGCCAGCGGGTCGCCGTCGATATGTCAGGGCGCAGCACCCAAAGCCAGATGATTGGTCAGGATGTCGCCATGCCTGTTGCCCTCGCTCCTGTGGGCTTGACGGGAATGCAACATGCCGATGGTGAGATCAAAGCCGCTAAGGCGGCAGAAGAGTTCGGCGTTCCCTTTACGCTTTCCACCATGTCGATCAATTCGATCGAAGAAGTCGCAGAGGCCACCAGTAAACCCTTCTGGTTCCAACTCTACACCATGAAGGACGAAGACTATATCCGGCGCCTGATGCAGCGCGCTAAGGATGCTAAATGCTCCGCCCTGGTGATCACCCTGGACCTGCAGATCCTGGGACAACGGCACAAAGATCTAAAAAATGGTCTCTCCGCCCCGCCGAAATTGACCCCCTCTACCGTTGCCAATCTGATGACCAAATGGACCTGGGGCCTGCAGATGCTGGGCGCCAAGAGGCGCAACTTCGGCAATATCGTCGGCCATGTGCATGGGGTTTCAGATACTTCACAGCTGGGGGCTTGGACGGCAGAGCAATTCGACCCCTCACTGGATTGGGGTAAGGTCGAAAAGCTGATGGAGATGTGGGGCGGCAAGGTCATCCTAAAGGGCATTCTGGACGCCGAAGACGCAAAGATGGCTGCCAAACTAGGAGCAGATGCCATTGTCGTGTCCAACCACGGCGGACGCCAATTGGACGGCGCGCTCAGCTCGATCCGGATGTTGCCCCAAATTTTGGACGCTGTTGGCGATGATGTCGAAGTACACCTCGACAGCGGCATTCGCTCCGGTCAGGACGTCTTGAAGGCCCTTGCGATGGGGGCAAAAGGCACCATGATCGGCCGCGCCTTTGTCTATGGCCTGGGCGCGATGGGACAACAGGGGGTAACCGAAGCCCTGAACGTGATCCACAAAGAGCTGGACACCACAATGGCCCTTTGTGGGGAGCGTGAGCTAGGCAACCTTGGACGTCACAATCTTTTGATCCCTGACGATTTTGAGGGCCAGTGGCAGGAATAGCCACCTCCTTTCTCTTCGCAATAGCGGCGCGACTGTCAAAACGGCCTAGCGAAAGAACACATGCCACCTAACAACAACGCCAGAGCACAATTGCCCTGGCGCGCGCCCCATCGCTTTGACAGGTGGAATGGGCTACGCAATAGTGCCCGCAAACAGATATCGGGCAGCAACGTGCAGATCTTTTTCAAAGAAAACCTGGCTATTCTGGCCGTTCCAAAGACCGGAACTACTGCTTATGAACGCACCCTTCGCCCCCATGCGGACATAGTCTTTGCCAAGGGGCGCAAACACATGACAGCGGGTCAGTATCACAACAAAACTTCCAAATTCCTCAGGCGGCTTTATGGGATCAGCCCCGAGGTTCTAGCGGTCATGCGCAATCCCTTAGAACAGTTGCGCAGTTGGTACAGATACCGCAGTCGCCTCGCCAATGCGGGCCACGGCACCGCAGGCATCTCTTTTGACGCCTTTGTAGAAGCGGTTTTACAAGATGATCCGCCACTCTTTGCACAAATCGGGAGCCAGCATCACTTTCTGACCCTGCGCGACGGCCGCCTGCCCGTTCACCATCTTTTTGCTTATGAAAACCAAAATCAGTTCCGAAAGTTTCTCTGCCAACGCTTTGACCAACAGCTTGAATTCCGCCCACAGAATGTTTCGCCTGCCAAACAGGCCCCACTTTCGCCGGAAATCGAGGCGCGCCTGCGACAGGTTCGGGCAAAGGAATTTGAGCTTTATCAGCGGTTGCGAGACAGTGGCGGGTATCTCCACCAGCAAAATCTGTGACTTTGGCAGATATTCCTGACCAGGCACTTGCTTTTTGAACGACACTAGGCTACGCGCACGACTTCACGCGGGGTGACAGCCTTGGAGGCACCCTGCCCTAGAAAATTGGAGAATTCAAATGGCAAAAGAGATTCCTGATCTCGTAGCCCAGGCACGCGCGGGGACGGGCAAGGGCGCCGCTCGCGCAGCGCGTCGCGCTGGCATGGTTCCTGGTGTTGTTTATGGTGGCGACGTTGAGCCCCAAGCGATCCAGATTCCCTTCAACGAACTGCTGAAAAAGCTGAAAGCTGGCCAGTTCAAATCCACACTGTGGAACCTGAAGGTTGAAGGTCAAGAAGACGTGCGCGTGATCTGCCGTGACGTACAGCGTGATGTTGTCAAAGATCTGCCAACGCACCTCGATCTGATGCGCCTGCGCCGCACCTCGAAAATCAACCTGTTCATCCCGGTTGAATTCCTGAACGAAGACACCTGCCCAGGCATCAAAAAAGGCGGCATGCTGACTGTTGTCCGCCCTGAGGTTGAGCTGGTTGTGACCGCTGGCGACATCCCTGAGAAGATCGTAGTTGACCTGGCTGACAAGGCTATCGGCGACGTGATCACCATCTCTTCGATCGATCTGCCCGGTGGCTCCAAGCCAACCATCGACCGTGACTTTGTTGTTGCCAACATCGCGGCACCTGGCGGTCTTTCTTCTTCCGATGACGAAGACGGTGAAGAAGCCGAAGCAGAAGCTGCAGAAGCATAAGATCAGTCCTCCTCCTGGAGGATGTGATGGAACGGAGCCCATTGGGCTCCGTTTTTCTTTTCCCAAAGCTAAAAGTGGCTTCTTGACCATAGATCGCGGGACTGGGTGCCGCCTAGACAGGCAGTAGACAGGTAGGATTTTGATTTAACCCTTAGTTACTTCTCTCATCTCTGGTTACCATTCGTTTGTCATTTCTCGGCAAAGCTCGGTTTCGCATGATGAATTAACCGGGGGGTGTTTTCATGTTGAACCAATTGGATAAGGAAGAGGCCAAGCTGCGTCGAAAGCTGCTGCTGCGTCTCCTCAAAGGCTTTAACTTTGACGCGCCACGTTTTCAGAGCGAAGCGATTTCAGATGCCATTCCGCGCCAGCTCATGACGGCTGAAACAGAACAGTACAAGAAACGTCATTTCTTGAAACCGGCTGACTACGCCAGGCCATCACTGGCCTAGCCGCCTCTATTTTCAAGCGCACAACAGAGCATGGCTGGATTTTCTCCGTCATAAAGGCCATATGGCCAGAGCGGGCCGGGCAAGTCCCCCCGCTCAAATCTGATTGGTGAGGCATCAAATGAAACTCTTTGTCGGGCTTGGAAATCCGGGCCAGAAATATGCTCAGAACCGACACAACATCGGTTTCATGGCCCTGGATCAGATTGCATCGGATCATGGGTTTTCGCCGTGGAAGTCCAAATTCCAAGGCGAAATCTGCGAAGGCAATCTTACCGGTAACAAGGTCCTTTCGCTGAAACCACAAACCTTCATGAACCTCTCAGGGCAGGCCGTGGGTGAAGCCATACGCTTTTACAAACTCACCACGGCTGATGTGGTGGTGTTTCACGACGAATTGGATCTTGCGCCGGGCAAGTGTCGTTTCAAGCAGGGCGGTGGCCATGCTGGGCACAATGGGCTGCGTTCAATCCATTCGCATATCGGAGCCGACTATGCCCGAGTGCGCCTGGGGATCGGGCATCCCGGTCACAAAGATGCGGTCTCGGGCTATGTATTGCGCGACTTCCCAAAAGCCGACGCCAATTGGCTGGATGACCTCTTGCGGGGGATCTCCGACGGGGCTGCACAGCTGGCCGCAGGAGATAGCGGTAAATTCATGAATGCGGTCGCTCTTAGGGTGGCACCTCCCCGCAGCTCTGGGTCTCAGAAACCCGAGAAAGCGAAATCGGCTCCCTCTTCCACCGAAACAACGGGGGGCCCTTCCCCTCAAGAAGATGCCCGCTCCCCACTTGAACGCTTGGTTGACAAATTCCGCTGATCGCAACCTTCCGTGGCGTCGTCTTTGCCCCAACGGCTGACAGGGACTATGCCTGAAACCTACGGGAGGGATCGATATGCGACAGTTTTTCAAACTTCTTCTTCGCGGTCTTTTGGCTGGGGCCGTCGTCGTGGCAGCGCTGGCATTTTGGAAATGGGACGAAATTCAGCGCCTACTTGCGGTTAACTCTCTGTTCTCAGAAGAAAAGATCGTTGCCAATTTCTCCAATATGGAAGGCGCGTTCCTAACAACACCGATTTCGCGGGGAGATGCCGCTGTCAGCGAGCTACCAAACGGCGCTGAAATGGAGTTGCCCACCGAGGTTTCTGACTGGATCGAAGAGCGATCGGTGACCTCTCTCTTGGTTCTGAAAGCCGGAGAGATCCGCCATGAGAGTTACCACTTGGGCACAAAGGCAAGCGATCGGCGCATTTCCTGGTCCGTCGCCAAGAGCTATCTTTCCGCTTTATTCGGCGTTCTTCTGGAGGAGGGCAAAATCGCATCGATTGATGACCCGGTCACCAAATACGCCCCCCTTCTGAAAGGCAGCGCCTATGAGGGGGCCAGCATTCGCAATGTGCTGAACATGGCCAGCGGTGTCACCTTTGATGAGGACTACCTCGACTATGATTCAGACATCAACCGCATGGGTCGCGAAATCGCCCTGGGCGGCACTCTAGATCAGTTCTCTGCCGCCTTGAACGAGAGTTTCGCAACGCCAGGTGAGACCTGGCAATATGTCTCTATCGACACGCATGTGATTGGTATGGTGATCCGGGGTGCCACCGGGCAGAATATCGCAGATCTGATGCAAGAGAAGATCATCGCGCCACTGGGATTGGAACGTGACCTTTACTACGTCACTGATGGGGAGGGGGTTGCCTTTGTGCTTGGCGGCCTCAACATCACAACCCGTGACTATGCTAGATTTGGCCAGATGATCGAACAAGATGGCCAGTTTGGGGGCAAACAAATCGTGCCCAGCGACTGGATCAAAGCCTCAACCGCCGCAACCGCGCCGACCAAACCCGGCAAAATCGGTTACGGGTATCAATGGTGGATCCCCATTGGCGCCACGGAAGGGGAGTTCTTGGCTCGCGGTGTCTATGGTCAGTATATTTACATAAACCAACCATTGGATGTCGTGATTGTTTCCACCGCCGCGGATCGCAAATTCCGCGAAAAGGGGATCAATCGGATGAATATCGAAATCTTCCGCAAGATAGCAGGAATGCTGTAACCTGCCCCTATGAAACCAGATCCAAGCATCAATGTCCTTGGCGGGGTGCTCGCACCCTGCTCCACCGAACCCTTGACCGGCTTTTTCCGCGATGGCTCCTGCAACACCTGCACCGAGGATCACGGAAGCCATACTGTTTGTGCTATCATGACAGCAGAGTTCCTGGCCTATTCAAAATATGTCGGAAACGATCTCTCGACACCGCAGCCCGCGTTTGGCTTCCTAGGCCTGAACCCAGGCGATCACTGGTGCCTTTGTGCCTCGCGGTTTTTGCAGGCGGCGGAAGAAGGCTGCGCACCCAAAGTCAATCTGGAGGCTACACATCAGCGCGCCCTGGACATCGTTCCCTTGACCATATTGGAAGCACATGCGGCCACTGGAGGGGCTGCGTAAAATTACAGGAAAAGACGGGTCATTGACCTTTCTTCCCCAAAGCCGCTATGGCTGCTTTATCACCAGCCCCGCTACCTCCTCGGTCCGCTCATGCCAGCTCCCTTTCATGAAGATAGACAGGAGACAGTCATGAGCTATATCGCCATGAACCGGTTTAAGATCCGCCCAGGCCGCGAAACCGATTTTGAAAACATCTGGAAAGAGCGGGAATCCCGCTTGAACGAACTGGCAGGCTTTCGCGAGTTCCGCCTCCTAAAAGGCCCCGCGACAGAGGAATTTCAGCTCTATTCCAGCCATGTCATCTGGGACAGCCGCGAAGATTTTGAGGCCTGGACCAAATCTGAGCAATTCCGCGCCTCCCATCGCAACGCCGGTAAGCGTGAAGGTGAGAGTCCGATCCTAGGTCATCCACAATTTGAAGGCTTTGAGACCGTCTTGCACGAGGCGTGACTGGTAGAGGAAAGTCAAAGACACCTTTCCAAAGAATAGGGCTGCCATGAATTTCATGGCAGCCCTTGTTCGGGCTCTGGCTCCCCCTAAGACCCCGTAGCCTTGCGGGCAGATGTCTCATCCGTTGAGTCTTCGGTATTTTCTGCGTTGGAGCTATGTTGCTCCTGCTCTTGCCAGTCGCGATCTTGCTGAGTTTCTTCATTATCTAGAATGAAACCCTGCATGGAACCCGAGAGGGCATTGGAAAGATCGGCAACGGACTCCGCCTCTTTGGTGAGATTCTCTGCATCCTCTGCACTGGACTCGGCACTGTTTTGCAGGCTCAGAGCGACTTCGATACTCTCCCCCAGCTTCGCTTCGTTTTCTTTGGTTCTTTCCAAAACCACCGCGGCCTGCCCCTGCACATGCTGAATAGAACGCGCCACGGTTGAGGCACTCTTGGAAGCGCGCTCCATCCGGTTGGAGATATCGTCAGTCACTTCACGTTGGGAGTTCACAGCTGTTGTGATGCTCTCTACAGCGCCATGAATCGTGGTCATCAATCCGGTAATTTGCCCAATGATCGAAGAGGCATCGTCGGATTGGTTACGCATGCGTCCGATCCGGTTTTTGATTTCCTCTGCTGCGTTCCCCGTTTCAATCGCCAAGCTCCGTACCTGCGCAGCCACAATCGCGAAGCCTTTACCGGATTCGCCTGCGCGGGCGGCCTCGATGGAGGCATTGATTGCAAGCATATTGGTCTGAAGAGTGATCTTCTGGATCAGCTCGATCACGGTCTCGATTTCACGGGAAGCGTCCGACAGAGCCCCCATTGTTGCGACTGCCTCATTCGAGAGGGTGTTCGCTTGTTGCGTTACTTCGCTGGTAGAATCGGTGTTTTGAGAGATTTCCTTGATGGCCAACATCAACCCGCTGATTGCCTCTGTCACAGAGGCAACCTCCCCTGACATACCATCTGCACTATCGGTAATCAGGGTGACCTCTTTCAGGATCTCAGTGGCCGTCTCGCGGTTGTCTCTGGCATTCTCACCCATTGCAGAAGCGTGATCCTTCACCTCTACCGACAATGTGCTGGTGCCCTGTGCTTCGCGGCGAAATTGGCTGGAGAGACGCTCCAACCCGGCGGAGGATTTCTGCATCTGCTCCGCATGATCCCGGATCCCCAGCACCATCGAATGTACCTGAGCAATGAAAGGGTTAAAAAGCGTTGCGAGTTCCGCCGCCTCATCACCCGAAGTTTCATCAAAACGGCGGCTAAGGTTCACCTGACCTCTGGTCATCTCGATGAGGCTTTCTTGCAAGGCACCGGTCCCCAGCGAAGCGCCATGCTCCGTTACATTGAGACCTGTGATCTCCGCCTCTGCAGTCACCCGGATCCCAAGTGTCATGTCCACGAGCTTGAAGAAAACCAGGCTGACGCCAAAGGCCCAGACAAAGGTAATTCCAACGCCTTCTAGCTGTACCAGCGCCTGTTCCCAGGCAGAGGCCGCGACCAATTTGTCCGGCAGAGCGAAGAAGGCCAACAGGACCGTGCCCCAAGCGCCGCAAACGCCATGGACAGATACCGCTCCAACAACGTCATCCAGCTTGAGCACACGCTCAATGAAACGCTCGGACAAAACGACCAGAACACCAGCACTCAGGCCAATGACGAGCGCGCCATGTGCCCCGACCGCATCACAGCCTGCTGTGATCGCGACCAAGCCCCCTAGGCTGCCGTTGATTGGGCGATGGGCGACCTTGTAGCCATCAATCATGATGCCAAGCACAAGCCCACCCAAACCGCCAAAACAGGCCGCAACAAGAGTGTTAAAGATGATATGGGCAATAGCCGGATCAGAGGCTGTGGTGGACCCGCCATTGAAGCCAATCCAGCCAACCCAGAGCGCAATTGCCCCGGCTGTAGCCAGAACATAGCTGTGCCCCTGGATCTGATTGACCTCGCCATTCTCCGAGAACTTGCCAATTCGCGCGCCCAGAATGATGATGGCAGCCAGGGCGACCCAGCCGCCCACAGAGTGAACAACCGTAGAGCCTGCAAAGTCGATAAAACCCTTGTCGGCCAGATAGGCTGGATTATCGCCATTGAGCAGATTGCCCCAGGCCCAGTGGCCGCTGACCGGATAGACAACAAGCACGATGAAGACCGCGGCTATCCAGTAGGCATGGAACTTCATACGCTCGGCAACAGATCCCGACATGATGGTTGCAACTGTTCCGGCAAAGACCGCCTGGAACACAAAGAAGGTGTATTGCCAGTCTTCCACACCATCAAAGGCAAAGGTATCGGTGCCGATCAGCCCAGCCCAGGAAGTCCCAAACATCAGCCCAAAGCCAAGCAAATAGAATGCGGAGACAGAGACGAGAAAATCGATAACGTTTTTCTGAGCAACGTTAATGCTATTCTTGGATCGCGACATTCCGGCTTCTATCAGCAGAAATCCTGCCTGCATGATGAGAACCAAAGCAGCGGCGATAAGTGTCCAAGTGTGGTTGCTTGAAACTTGAAGTTGATCAAGTGTTGCAAACACCTCGTCAAGGGCGGGACTTTGCATTGAAACCTCGGCACAAAAAACAGTTACCGGGCTAAGCTACTCAGAAGTTCATAAGACATAGTGAATATCCAGCTTTTAGGGGATTTATTCGCCGCTCTCCCCTAAAACGAAAGAAACACCACCTAATACAAGGCGGTGTTTCTGCGACTTAGCTAAGCGTTTTCACAAATCAGCACTAGTCCTCTAGGTTGCGCCCCTCTTCAGTGTCCGACATGTCGAACCCAAGATGGCGGGCAACTGTAAAGACATCCTTGTCGCCGCGGCCACACATGTTCATCACAATGATATGGTCATTTGGCAGTTCAGGAGCGATCTTCATCACATGGGCCAATGCGTGGCTTGGTTCCAATGCCGGAATGATGCCTTCCATGGCGCAACACAGCTGGAAGGCCTCCAGCGCTTCCTTATCCGTGATAGAGACATATTCAGCGCGGCCGGTTTCATGCAGCCAGGAGTGCTCGGGCCCAATTCCTGGATAATCCAGCCCGGCAGAGATCGAGAAGCCCTCTTGAATCTGGCCATCTTCGTCCTGCAGCAGATAGGTGCGGTTGCCATGCAGCACACCTGGGCGCCCACCGGTCAGCGAGGCGCAGTGCTGCATACGATCATCAACGCCTTTGCCACCGGCCTCGACTCCGATAATTTTCACGCTGGAATCATCGAGGAAGGGGTGAAACAGGCCAATCGCATTGGAGCCACCACCAATCGCAGCAATCACGGTGTCGGGCAGACGGCCTTCACCCTCTTGCTCTGCTAGTTGCCAACGCACCTCTTTGCCGATGATGGATTGGAAGTCGCGAACAAGCGCCGGATAGGGATGCGGACCTGCGGCGGTACCGATGCAATAGAAAGTGTCGCGCACATTGGTCACCCAGTCGCGCAGGGCGTCGTTCATGGCATCTTTGAGCGTTCCACGCCCGGACGTCACGGGAATGACCTCAGCCCCCAACAAGCGCATACGGAAAACATTCGGAGCCTGGCGCTTAACGTCATGCGCGCCCATGTAGACCACACATTTCAATCCGAATTTCGCGCAAACAGTGGCGGTCGCGACCCCATGTTGCCCGGCACCGGTTTCCGCAATGATCCTGGTCTTGCCCATGCGGCGCGCCAGCAAGATCTGACCCAACACGTTGTTCACCTTATGGGCGCCCGTGTGGTTCAGCTCATCGCGCTTCATATAGACCTTTGCACCACCAAGATGGGCGCTTAGCCGTTCCGCGTGATAAAGCGGGCTTGGGCGGCCGACATAGTGCTTCCACAGCGAATCCATTTCGGCCCAGAAAGAGGGATCATCCTTTGCCTTATTGTACTCTTCTTCCAGGCTCAGGATCAGCGGCATCAGCGTCTCGGAGACAAAACGTCCACCAAAGATGCCAAAACGCCCCTGCTCATCCGGCCCGTTCATAAAGCTGTTGAAAAGATCGTCGGCCATGGTTCTTCCCTTTATCGCAGCACCAGACATGACTATCGCGCGCGCTTCTGCGGGTAAAGGGAGTGGAATGGATTTAGCCAGCCAGATCCGGGGAATTCCATCCCCTCCCGCCCCTGAAACGCGAAACACCCCTGCATTCTGCAGAGGTGTTTAGACGTTTTACTGTGTCTACAGGTACGAAGCCCTGACCAAACAGCAAATTAGCCGTGGTAAACGTGCTTATACGCGATCTCGGCGATGTCACAGCGGCGCAGACCGATATCTGCCAACTCACGGTTGGTCAGCCGCGACAGTTCCGCATAAGTACGCTTGTACTCACGGCTGCGGGCCCAATTGACCCCTACCTGTGCAGCAAAGGCGCGCAGGCGCGCAAAGAGGGTGAATTCTGCGGCGGTGTTCTGGACAAAAGCCATATTCGATTTTCCTTTTTCTCTGACCGGGACCCATTCCCCAGTCCTTTTCAGTGACCTTTTAGGTACAGCTGAAATAAAGGATTTCTTTTGGCGCTAACAACCACCGCTTCGGTCAACCCGCTATGCACTCAGCGCATGGGAGTGCTTCAAAGCGCCGCGAATTGCCACTCAACAAGGAAACGACTAAGGTTGGTCGAAATTATGCCGTTGTGCGTTGGAAACCGCTTCGAACTGCTTTTTGCATAATCTATGGTGTTTTTGTTAGTTTGAATATTCCAAATGATACCGTACTGGGCCATGACCGGTCGCTGCGAAAGATCAATGCTATATTCATTGTAATCCTGATTGTAGCAACTTTCGCCCGGCGCGTAGTATGGATAAAGAATGGCTGATTTGCTCTCTCCCGACCGTACGGGAGCAATTATGTTTAAAGGCACATGGCTGTTTTCAAGATCATCCCGGCAACCGCGAGCTCCAGATGCTGTTTGGTCACTCCCCTCATGCTCAAATCTCAGAACGTGGGTCTGATAAGCCCTGCGAAGCCCTATGGGGTGAATCGAACGCCGCCTTGCACGGTCGCAGACATCCACCGCGCCGCCTATACGCCCCAATCGGAAGGCGGTGTTCAGCGCGAAATCATCCTTGCTAGAAATCAACAGCAGCCCAGGTGGCTCTGCGCTTTGCGAAACCTTCCTCACCTTGGGTCCGAAAATTCCATCGAAGCAGGAGGAGTTAATCGCCGGCTGCAAGCCGACAGTTAGGACATGTTCGCCAAAAGGGAACCGGTTCTTGGGTGAATAATCCTCAATGAAAAACCTGCTGACCAGCCTGGCGCCGAGCGAATGGGACAAGATCAACATCTTGTCCCCCCGCTGCGGATTCAATCTGCTGGAAATCTGCTTGAAGGAATAGAAAACCGAATTCTTACTGCGCAGTTTCCCCAGGTAGTCCGCCTTGTGTGACCTATTATTCAGCGTAAAGGTTTTGAATGGACGCGTCAGGATCGTGTCACCGCGCCAACCGACAAAGACGCCAATAACTTCAGGGATATCTGTTTCGCCGCGTAGTTCCATCTGCCTCCGCAAATGCTCCACTTGCCGTGCCAAAAGAAACTTGAATTTGACCGGATCATCGACAACGTCATTGCTGGTGAACGGCGTCTCGGAACCCTGATGATGCCCATGCACAAAAGCAACCACATAGACGCGTCTGCCCGTACGCTTCACCTGCTCGATTCTTTTTAGAGCCTCGCTCAATTGCGCAGGATCATGCAGCCGCCCCGCGTCGGAAAACTCCAGCCATCCGTGGCTAAAACTGAGTGGGCGTTTGTGATCTTTATCTCGTTGGTCGCTAAAGCTCCAACCGTAGAGGTTCGAATACATCTGCCGTTCCTCAAAGAAAGGAACGCCGGGGCGAACGGGGTGAAAGGCACGATCAGGCTGACACTTCAGCCAGGGGTGGCAATCTTTGCTCCCGGCCAGCAAAGAGAGGGGAGTTAGTAAAAAGACAACGGTTAAAATCCACTTCAACATAATTATCCCCTCTAAAACTCTCCTCAAAGTAGCAGAATCCAGGCTTCGAAAACACAAAAAAACGCCCCCGGTTTCCCAGAGGCGTTTTCCAAGAATATCAAACGAGGCTTAGCCGCGCTCTTCGATGATCTCTACCAGATGCGGGATCTTGTTGACCATGCCGCGCACGGAAGGGGTATCTTCCAGCTCGCGGGTCTTGTGCATCTTGTTCAGGCCCAGGCCAACCAGGGTTGCGCGCTGTTCGGCGGGGCGACGGATCGGGGAACCGATCTGCTTAACGACGATGGTTTTTGCCATGAGTTCGTCTCCTTACGCTTCTGCAGCTTCAGCGGCAGGTGCTTCTTCCCGCTTGGGCAGGATGTCAGCAACTTTCTTGCCACGACGCTGAGCAACCGAACGGGGGCTGGCTTCTTTGGTCAGGCCGTTGATGGTTGCGCGGATCATGTTGTAGGGGTTCTGCGAGCCGATCGACTTAGAGACAACGTCTTTCACGCCGAGCATCTCGAAAACTGCACGCATTGGACCACCGGCGATGATACCGGTACCTTCAGGTGCGGTCCGCATGACAACCTTGCCGGCGCCGTGACGACCATCGATGTCGTGGTGCAGAGTGCGGCCCTCTTTCAGAGGTACACGAACCATTTGACGCTTGGCTTGCTCAGTCGCCTTGCGGATGGCCTCAGGTACTTCTTTCGCTTTACCTTTGCCAAAGCCGACGCGGCCTTTCTGATCGCCAACAACAACCAGGGCAGCAAAACCAAAGCGCTTACCGCCTTTTACGGTTTTGGAGACGCGGTTGATCGCGACCAGGCGGTCTGCGAATTCCGGTGTTTCTTCTTCACGGCGGCCACGGCCACGGCGATTTTCACGTTCTGCCATCAGGCATTCCTTTCTGACTGGCGCTAGGCGCCGATTATTCCAATCCTGGTGAAGGGCCTCGAGAAGGCCCCTCCCGGATCATCGGGGCGGCGTCACCGCCGCCCGCAGGTCTTAGATCTTCAGACCACCTTCACGCGCAGCGTCGGCCAGAGCCTTCACTTTGCCGTGGAAGAGGAAACCGCCGCGGTCGAAGTAAGCTTCTTCCACGCCTGCCGCCTTGGCGCGCTCGGCGATAACCGAACCCACTTTGGTGGCTGCTTCGACGTTGTTCTTGCCAACGAAGCCAAGATCTTTTTCCAGGGTCGAAGCCGCTGCCAGGGTCTTGCCCTGTACGTCGTCGATCAGCTGAACCGAAAGGTTCTTGTTCGAACGATGTACGGAAAGACGCAGACGGCCGGCGTTGACCTTGCGAAGTTTGTTCCGGACGCGCAGGCGACGCTTCAGAAACAGGGTACGTTTGCTGTTTGCCATTGTGCTGGTCCTTACTTCTTCTTGCCTTCCTTGCGGAAGATGAATTCGCCCTTGTAGCGGATGCCTTTGCCTTTGTAGGGCTCGGGACGGCGCCATTCGCGGATTTTCGCCGCGACTTCGCCCACCTGCTGCTGGTCGATACCTTCCACAACGATTTCAGTCTGCTTCGGAGCGGTAATGGTGATACCTTCCGGAGCTTCGAAATCTACATCATGCGAGTAGCCCAGGTTCAGCTTCAGGGTGTTACCCTGCATCTGAGCCCGGTAACCCACACCCTGGATCTCCAGTTCTTTTTTGAAGCCCTGGGTCACGCCTGTCACCAAGTTGGCAACCTGGGTGCGGGACATGCCCCACTGCTGGCGCGCACGCTTGGACATGCCACGCGGGGTTACCGCAACAGCGTTGTCCTCAACAGAGAGGGTCACATCATCGGTGGCTGTGAAGCTGCGGGTGCCTTTGGGACCTTTGACTTCGACGGTCTGGCCGGAGACGCTCGCGGTAACACCGCTGGGCAGTTCGACCGGTTTTTTACCAATACGGGACATCAATAAGCCTCCTTAGAAGACGGTGCAGAGCACTTCGCCGCCAACATTGGCTGCGCGTGCGTTTGCATCCGACATCACACCCTTAGGGGTGGAGACAATCGACACACCCAGACCCTGACGGACCTGTGGGATGTCATTGACGCCCATGTAAACGCGACGGCCAGGCTTGGAGACCCGCTTCACTTCGCGAATGACAGGCTCGCCATCGAAGTACTTGAGGCTGATTTCCAGAGCCGGGTGGCCATCGGAACCAGTGGTTTTCTCATAGCCGCGGATGTAGCCCTCGTCTGCCAGCACATCCAGAACCCATGCGCGCAGTTTCGACGCAGGGGAGCTTACGGTGGACTTGCCGCGCAGCTGAGAGTTACGAATACGGGTGAGCATATCGCCGATAGGATCGTTCATATCTGTCTCTCCCTTACCAGCTCGATTTCACCATGCCGGGGATCTGGCCATTGGAGCCCAGTTCCCGCAGAGCAATACGGCTTACCTTAAGCTTACGGTAGTAAGCGTGAGGACGGCCGGTCAGCTGGCAGCGGTTGTGTAGACGGGTTGCCGAGGAGTTCCGCGGCAGTTTCGCCAGTTTCAGACGCGCTTTGAAACGCTCTTCCATTGGGCGGCTCTCGTCATTCGCGATTTCTTTCAGCTCGGCGCGTTTCGCGGCATATTGTGCCACCAGACGCTCGCGCTTTTTCTCGCGTTCGATCATTGCTTTTTTAGCCATGTCTTTTCCTTCCCGCGCTTCAGCTGTTGAAGGGCATGTTGAAAGCTTTCAACAGCGCCTTTGCTTCCGCGTCGGTGTTCGCGGTGGTGCCAATCACGATGTCCATACCCCAGTTCTCATCGATCTTGTCGAAGTCGATCTCGGGGAAGACGAGGTGTTCTTTCAGACCCATGGCGTAGTTGCCGCGGCCGTCGAAAGAGTTGCCCGATACGCCGCGGAAGTCGCGGATACGGGGCATCGCGATGGTGATCAGACGATCCAGGAATTCAAACATCCGGTCGCCGCGCAGAGTAACCTTTGCGCCCATCGGCATGCCTTCACGAACGCGGAAGCCAGCGATGGAGTTCTTCGCCACGGTGGTCAGAGCTTTCTGACCCGCGATGAGGGTGAGGTCTGCCTGAGCGGATTTGGCTTTCTTGCTGTCTTTGACAGCAGCGCGGCCACAGCCGATGTTCAGAACGATTTTTTCCAGCTTTGGAAGCTGCATGTCGTTCTTGTAACCGAACTCTTCTTTCAGGGACGCGCGGATGCTGTCCTTGTAAAGAGCTTTCAGGCGCGGGGTGTAGGTTGCAGAGTCAAGCATCAGACAGTCTCCCCGGTGGTTTTTGCAAAGCGCACCTTCTTGCCGTCTTCCTCACGGAAGCCAACGCGGGTTGCTTTACCATTGCTGTCCAGCAGAGCCAGGTTCGACAGGTCAACAGGCAGGGCCTTTGGCAGGCGGCCACCTTGGCTAGTCTGGGTCTGACGGGTGTGGCGGATTGCAACGTTCACACCATCTACAACGGCTTTGCCGGCTTTGGGGTCAATGGAGGCGATAGCGCCTTCTTTGCCTTTGTCCTTACCAGCGAGAACGACAACCTTGTCGCCTTTGCGGAGTTTCGCAGCCATGATTACAGCACCTCCGGAGCGAGCGAGATGATTTTCATGAAGTTCTTGGCACGCAGCTCACGAACAACTGGCCCGAAGATACGGGTGCCGACTGGCTCGTTGTTGTTGTTCAGGATAACGGCAGCGTTGCGATCAAAGCGGATCGCAGTACCGTCAGCGCGACGTACTTCTTTTGCGGTGCGAACGACAACGGCCTTGCGGACGTCACCTTTTTTCACGCGGCCGCGTGGGATGGCTTCCTTAACCGAGACGACGATGATGTCGCCAACGGATGCGTATTTACGCTTGGAACCACCCAGAACCTTGATGCACTGAACTCGGCGAGCGCCGGAGTTGTCAGCAACATCCAGGTTTGTTTGCATCTGGATCATGTGGTTTCTCCCGACCTTTGGGGCGCCGATGCATGGCGTTGCCCCCAGGGTTTCGACAAACTAAAAAGTCTGCCGCTTATGGGACCTTGCGGTCTCTTAAGCGGTCAGAACTTCCCAGCGTTTCGTTTTCGATTTCGGCGCGCATTCGATGATGCGTACGGTGTCGCCGACCTTGAAAGCGTTCTGTTCATCGTGAGCCCGGTACTTCTTGGACTTACGGATGGTTTTCTTCAGAACCGGATGCGTAAAGCGACGCTCTACGGAAACGGTGACGGTCTGTGCGTTTGCGTCGGAGGTCACGACGCCGGACAGGATACGTTTAGGCATTCGAGGTGCTCCTTATTCAGCCGCAGCAGCGGCTTTTTCGTTCAGGATGGTTTTCACACGGGCAGCATTGCGGCGCGCCGCTTTGATGCCTGCTGTGTTTTCCAGCTGACCGGTTGCCTGCTGAAAGCGCAGGTTGAAGCTCTCTTTTTTCATGGAAGCGAGCAGATCGCGGAGTTCATCCACGGTCTTATCGCGCAGATCATTGGCGTTCATCGCCTTTGTTCCTTGTCCTAAGCACCAGAAGGCCCCGGAGATGGGTCACCTTGTAACCTGGTGGGTTATGTATCAACCGCCCTAAAAGGACGGCAAAAAAGAATCACTGGCGCCACGAATGGCACAAGCGATGTGCCCCTATAAGGGAGATGGGGAGTGAGGGCAAGGGCGGAGGCTCCAACCTTCGTAAAAGCTATTAGTAGCCTAGCCCCTTTTGTACTTCGGCTCGCTCAGGCCGTTGAATAGAATTCGCGAAACAGGCGAAGCTCTTCAGGGTTTGATGCGACAAATTTGAGAAACTTCTGACGAAACTTTTCGGCCTTCATGGCCTTGGGTAGCCGACTAAGCCAATGCATGTTGAGAGCGCTATCCGCCCCATCACGCCTAACGAGTGTCCGTGCCGTAGGAAAAGGGTTCTCTGCAAAAACAGCGCAAACATGATCCAGCTCTGACGGTGTCCAAAAATAGAGCTCATGCTCAGAAATCTGAACACATAGCTGAGCCCATTTTGCCCTACCTGCCTCCATCTCAGAAAAAACTAAGTGAGAAATCAGATGGGAAGTAGGGCGTGAAAACCATCCATCTTTGGACGCGCCATACATATCTGGTTTCAATGTTCCAGTCGAAATGGGCACCATACGCCGCCCAAACTTGGGGAAATTCGCGCCCGAATGGTAGCTGACACGCATCTTTTTCAACGGAACCCCCCCCCTTTTGGGATCACACCTACATTTCGCGATTTGGCGCTTCACCACATCACAATCCCAAGTCGGAAGTCGGACACGGGCAAAAAGCCCGGGCCGCGCCCGACCCTCCCCACGGGAGGGCGCTATCGCACCCACCCAGGGTCAGGCACTGCCCTTTTCAACCTTCAGTCAAACCAAAACAACCAGGAAGCTAAACGGAACGTATAGTTCGATTGATCAAGCGTCTTTACGCTCTCTTTCGTCACGGCGCTTCTTTTGCTGATTGCTGTAGGTAACCATCCCCGCCAGAATACTAGCAGCTAAAAGCAGTACTGGAAAAACTCGTTCTGAAAAATTCGTATCGAAGCCCAGTTCACGCTCGAGAGTCGTGGATAATGCAAAGAGAGGCAGGCAAACTACGAGTACCTTCAGTTGGATAAGCATGCCCCACTTAACAAGCCAAACCGCAAGTCTGAAGCCGTTCACCATTGTATAGAGCAAAAGTACAACGACCCCAAGTCCAACAATGATAAGGAGCACGTGAAGAAGAAGTTCCAAACCCAGCGCCTCCTCTAGGTGAGAGGGAAATTACAACTAGGCCAAACGCTGAAGGCCTACTCCCAACGATAGTTGAAGCTGACGGAAATGCGCTCATCCTCGGCCATGTTCATTGGCACCTCATGGCGCAGCCAACTCTCCCACAACAGCACATCGCCCACGGTAGGCTTCATGTAGATGAACGGCTGCAGCTCGCGCCGCGCTTCCTTGGTGCGGGTGGGAGCTGCCATCATCCGGCCAGAGCGCGGATCTTCCAGTTTCAGCGCGCTCGCACCTTCCGGCATTGACACATAGGTTGTACCGGAGATCACTGAATGGGGATGCAGATGCGAGGAATGCATGCCGCCTTCGGGCAGGATATTGATCCAGAGATCCTCAAGCACCAGCTTGCGGCCATCGAGATCAAACTCCAGATCCTTGGCAAAGCTCATCACATGCTCATCCAGAGATTTCACCAGATCCGCAAAGACCGGAAAGCGCCAGGGCAGATCGGTCAGAGACGCATAGGAAGTATAGCCGGGATAACCGTTCTCCTCACACCAATCCTGTCCGGCCTCATCATCCTCAGCGATGACAATGCAAGAGTTTTCCAGTTCCTGCGCATCAATCTTGGGTCCGAATTCGGAGAGTTCAGCGCGGTAAAGACGGGTCACAAAGAGGGATTCTATCTGGGCCATGGCTGCGGTTTACCCGATCCCAAGCGGGCTGGCGAGAGGGTTCATCTGCAGGGTTTTCACGGCGGTACATGATCCATAGGATGGATCAAAATGCAAAGGAGCAGAGCATGCGGTGGATTTTGCGGCTTGTGACCCACGGGGCGGCATTGGCAATCGGTTTTGCACTGGGCATCTATCTGCTGCCCATCCTCACCGAACCCGAAGGCCCTAACCAGGCAACCTTGGAAGCAGGCGCTGAAGGGGCAGAGTTCATGGGCGCTTTTACCAGAGATCTGGCGGGAAGCGATTTCCTGCACTGGGGGACCGGCAGCATCAGCCTATCACCAGAGCGGATCACCCATATCGGAGAGCTGGCACCTGGCCCGGATTACAAGCTCTACCTGACGCCCGAATTCGTCGAGGATGAGGCGAGTTTCCTGGCCGTCAAAGACATCTCTGCCCGCATCGGTGACGTCAAGATGTTCAACGGGCTGATCCTGGAAGTGCCGGAAGGCGTCGATATCCGCAACTACAACAGCGTTGTGATCTGGTGCGAAGCCTTCGGCGAATTCATCACCGCCGCAAAGTATCGCTAACCGCAACCCCTAGCCGCCGATCACCGTCATCGCACACCCGGCATGGGCATTGGACATCCCCACATGATGCGGGTTCTGCACCAGATACCAAACAGTCTCGCCAGCCGCCCCGTGAGTGCGGAAACAGGTGCAGCCCTCCGCAGAGGTCCAATGGGCAGCATTTCCGCTGACTGAGACATTTGCCTGTGTATGCGGGCCAGTGTCTCTTTGCCTCTGCACTACCGGGGTTTTGTAGTTTGTGGTCGGCCATACATGGATGACAAATCCCCCCGGCCCATTTCAACACCGCCGCAGGCGGTCAACAAAGTCAGGACAGATATTGGCAGCAGTCCTCTCATCACTATTTACTCCGCCTCAAAACAAACACTGGATCCCTACCGGAAACAATCTGTGGAGATCCGGTAAACAGCATGAAGCTGTGCCGACGGAGGGCCGTCCAACAAGTTGACCGCCCTCTGGCATATTCACCACATCCCCCCCCAACACGCGTCCAAAACTCCTGCGCGCTTTTGGGTCACTACACTCTCGTATATTCTGTCCTTTCTATTTGCCCCCAAGGAATTCCATAGTCACCATGAGAAGCTCCGACAAATTAGATGCAAAAATCGTAAACCATTACAAATCGGGCAAGTATTGGCAAAACCGCATGGACCTCATGTATTGCTCCTACTTGGATTACATTGTCCGAACACTTGGGCGGGACGCTGGCTCGCTGATCGATATCGGCACTGCCCAATGCCCCTATCTGGAATGGTTCGACTGGATCCCCAATCGCACCTCCTTTGACATGGTCCAGCCTTATCAATCAAAAACGGTCACCGGCATCCAAGGTGATTTTCTTGATCACGATTTTGGATCTGCCTCATATGATATCGTCACCTGCCTACAGGTTCTTGAACATATCCCCGAGCCCGTTGAGTTTTCGCGTAAACTGCTCAGTCTTGGGAAGACAATCATAGTCAGTGTTCCATACAATTGGCCAAAGTCAGCGGCAGACGATCACATCCATGATCCAATAGATTATGAAAAGCTAACCCAGTGGATGGGGCGCGAGGCCAACTATCATATAGTGGTACAGGAACCCTTCCGTGGCAAAGTGGGTAAGCGTCTGATAGCCATCTACGACGAGGATCAATCTGCGGGCTATGGCCGCAAGCAGTTTAAGAAACGTATACGAAGAAACCGCTTTGTGATTGGGGGCTGAAACGTATTGCGCGGCCCCAAAAAAAACTTACTGCAATCAAAGTTAAAGTTGAAAGCAGACCCGCTCAAAAGAAAACCCCCGCCCTTCACAAGGCGGGGGTTTCAGATTTCAAAGGGTCGAAAGACTTACCAGTCTTCGCGCACCACAACGCGGGTCTTGACCGGCAGCTTCATCGCGGCCAGACGCAGGGCCTCGCGGGCGATGTCGTCATTGACGCCGTCGATTTCGAACATAACGCGGCCAGGCTTCACTTTGCAGGCCCAGTAGTCCACGGACCCCTTACCTTTACCCATACGAACTTCGACGGGCTTGGAGGTCACCGGGGTGTCAGGGAAGATGCGGATCCAAACACGGCCTTGACGCTTCATGTGACGGGTCATGGCACGGCGGGCAGCTTCGATCTGACGCGCGGTGACGCGCTCAGGGGTAGTTGCTTTGAGGCCGTAGGTGCCAAAGTTCAGATCAGAGCCGCCTTTGGCTTCGCCCTTGATCCGGCCTTTGTGCATCTTGCGGAATTTAGTACGCTTTGGCTGAAGCATATCACTCTCTCCTTAGCGACGACCGCCACCAGCACCACGAGGTGCAGGGCCGTCCTGGAGTTCCTGTGCTTTACGGTCACGTGCCTGAGGATCGTGTTCCATGATCTCGCCTTTGAAGATCCAGGTTTTGATCCCGATGATCCCATAGGGAGTCATCGCTTCGGAGTGAGCGTAATCGATGTCGGCGCGCAGAGTGTGCAGAGGCACACGACCTTCGCGGTACCATTCGGTACGGGCGATTTCAGCGCCACCCAGACGGCCTGCAACGTTCACCCGGATACCCAGGGCGCCCATGCGCATAGCGTTCTGAACGGCACGCTTCATCGCGCGACGGAAGGAAACACGGCGTTCCAGCTGCTGAGCGATCGACTCGCCAACCAGCTGAGCGTCGAGCTCTGGCTTGCGCACTTCAACGATGTTCAGATGCAATTCGCTGTCGGTCATTGCCGCCAGTTTCTTGCGCAGAACTTCGATGTCAGCGCCTTTCTTGCCGATGATCACGCCCGGACGTGCAGTGTGAATGGTCACACGGCATTTCTTGTGAGGACGCTCAATGATCACGCGGGCAACGCCAGCCTGCTTGCACTCGGTCTTGATGAAGTCGCGGATACGGATGTCTTCCAGAAGAAGGTCACCGAAATCCTTGGTGTCTGCGTACCAACGGCTGTCCCAGGTGCGGTTCACCTGCAGGCGCATGCCGACCGGATTGACTTTATGTCCCATTAGGCTTGCTCCTCAACTTGACGCACCTTGATGGTGATCTCAGCGAACGGCTTCAGGATTTTGCCGAAACGACCACGGGCACGCGGGCGACCGCGCTTCATGGTCATGTTCTTGCCAACCCAGGCTTCGGCAACGATCAGCTCGTCGACGTCCAGGTTGTGGTTGTTTTCGGCATTGGCAATTGCGGACTGAAGGCATTTCTTCACGTCCTGCGCGATACGCTTGTTGGAGAAAGTCAGGTCGGTCAGAGCCTTCTCAACTTTCTTGCCGCGGATCATTTGCGCAACCAGGTTCAGCTTCTGCGGGGAGGTCCGGAGCATGCGCGTTTTCGCCATTGCTTCGTTGTCTGCCACGCGGCGGGGATTTTGTACCTTACCCATGACTTACTTCCGCTTCGCTTTTTTGTCAGCGGCGTGACCATAATAGGTACGAGTTGGCGAGTATTCACCAAACTTCTGACCAATCATGTCTTCCGAGACGTTGACGGGGATGTGTTTGTGACCGTTGTACACACCAAAAGTCAGACCCACAAACTGGGGCAGAATGGTGGAACGGCGCGACCAGATCTTGATCACTTCATTGCGGCCGGATTCGCGCGCAGCTTCGGCTTTCTTAAGCACATAGCTGTCGACAAAAGGGCCTTTCCATACAGAGCGAGACATGAATTAACGTCCCTTCTTCTTGGCGTGGCGCGAGCGGATGATCAGCTTCTGCGACGCTTTGTTGGTGTTGCGGGTCCGCTTACCCTTGGTCGGCTTACCCCATGGTGTCACCGGGTGACGACCACCGGAGGTCCGGCCTTCACCACCGCCGTGGGGGTGATCGATCGGGTTCATAACCACACCACGAACCGAAGGACGTTTGCCCTTGTGGCGCATGCGGCCTGCTTTACCGTAGTTCTGGTTGGAGTTGTCGGGGTTGCTGACGGCACCAACGGTGGCCATGCATTCCTGACGAACCAAACGCAATTCGCCCGAGGAGAGGCGGATCTGAGCGTAGCCACCATCACGACCAACGAACTGAGCATAGGTACCAGCTGCACGGGCGATTTGGCCGCCTTTGCCTGGCTTCATTTCGATGTTGTGAACGATGGTACCGATCGGCATGCCGGAGAAGGGCATTGCGTTACCAGGTTTGATGTCTGCCTTTGCGGAGGCGATGACCTTGTCACCAACTGCCAGACGCTGAGGGGCCAGGATATAGGCCTGCTCGCCGTCCTCGTACTTCACCAAGGCGATGAAGGCAGTCCGGTTAGGGTCATATTCAATGCGCTCGACGGTCGCGGCGACATCAAATTTATTCCGTTTGAAGTCAACGATCCGGTAAAGACGCTTTGCGCCACCACCACGGCGGCGAGAAGTGATCCGTCCGGTGTTGTTCCGGCCGCCCGATTTGGTCAGACCCTCAGTGAGAGATTTGACCGGACGCCCTTTCCAAAGCTCCGAACGGTCGATCAGAACCAGCCCACGCTGGCCCGGCGTCGTCGGCTTATACGACTTAAGTGCCATGCTTTCTGTCTTCCGTTTAGCGTGCCGAGCCTTAGGTTGTTGTCTTTGGCCCAGCTATGTTTAAGGCCCCCGTAGGTGCCTGGGATATAGGGCCCCGAAGGTCCCCAAGTGATACATCCTGACAAACGTAACGACCCCGGAGCGAATCCGGGGTCTACAGGATGGATGGCGTGTAGCAGAGTCGGGGGGAGGTGGCAATGGGGGGTCTGTTACTCCAAAAGTATTTTCCTTTTCATCGAGCGAATGCTTGTCATTAAACACAACCAAAGGCCTTTTCCTGAAGTCGAGCTCCCCTATAGTCGCATCAGCATCATTGCTAAATCCAAATTCGAAAACCAGCTTTGGAGTGAACCTAAATGAAATTTCTCATTACGACTTTTTGCGCAATACTAGTTTTTCAACCATCAGTAACGAGAGCAGACACAAATATGTCTTTCGATCCCGCTGTCGAAATTTTCACAACTCATTGCCTGGAAAACATAGATGCCCTACGAACCGCTCCTGCAGCGCTGAAGGAACTCGGCTTTATCGCATCCAACAACATCGTCTTTTCCGACGAAAGCGGGATGCAGGAAACGTTGATGGCAAAACCCGAGACAGCCTACGCTTATAGCTACCAGATAGACGAGTTTGGTACGGTCCAAAACTGTGCGCTCTTGCTACCAGACACGACAGAAACACGTGCATTGCTTATTTCAGTTGTCAACGAACGCCCCAACCTTAAAGATGTAACTAAAGAGGCACTTTCATACCTATCACTCGCGCCCAATGAGATCGCGGCAAATTTGGCGGAAGGACAGTTCTGGAACTCCAAAGAATACGGAGCAACAGGGATGAATCTCAGCCTTTTTTCGTCACTTCACCGCCTCGCACGCGATACCCCGATGGTCGCGCTATACGTCGAACGCAACCTGAGCCTCGAAGACTCACTCTCGGCTCAAGAACGAGCTGCCCTATTGGGTCCGCAATCCAAGTTCGGCACACTCATTGAAGCACTGGAAGCGATTGGGTTAGCATACGCACCGGATGCAAAGGCAATAATCGAAAATGCCGAAAACAATGGCTTCGAGGTGGAGTCTCATTTCGAAGGGGGATACAGTCTTTATTCCGAGGACTTGTCACTTGTAGATATTCAACTCAATCGCGAGACCGAACACTCGTTCGAATTTGCAATCTCTGCTGATTTGGACAGTCGGCTGAAACCAGAAGAAATTCGCCAAGCGCTCTATTCGGCTTTTGCAGCGGTCCCAATCTCAGATCAGGTCGCAGAGATTGTTTACAACGGCCATTCTCTGCAACTTAGCTTATACGAGGTGAGCCCCATATTCGGAAACTATTACTTCGTCCTGAGCAAGCAGTGAGACCAGCAAATCGACCGCTGGGAACAACTGCAACAATGCGCCGCTCCATGGGGCGGGACGGCGCCGACGCAGTTGGTCGCAGCCAAGCCTCCCCCCATGGGGTGATTCTTCACGCCCACCCAGGTGTCGGGCACCACCCTTAGGATACAAGCGCTACCACAACGAAAAAGGCCCCCGCTTTGCAGCGAGGGCCTCTCAGTCTTGTCAAAAAGGCTGATCTCAGAGTCCGGTGGACACGTCGATGGTGTTGCCTTCTTCCAGGGTGACATAGGCTTTTTTCACGTCTTTACGCTTGCCCATCTGGCCGCGGAAACGCTTGACCTTACCCTTGGTGATGGTGGTGTTGACCGCTTTGACCTTCACACCAAAGAGGCTCTCAACGGCTTCTTTGATCTGGGGTTTGTTGCTGTCGATCGCCACTTCGAACACCACCGCGCCGTTTTCGGACGCCATGGTGGTTTTCTCGGTGATGATCGGCTTGCGGATCACATCGTAGTGTTCAGCTTTCGCGCTCATTTCAGGCGAGCCTCCAGTGCTTCGACACCTGCTTTGGTGATCACCAGGGTGTCACGCTTGAGGATGTCATAAACGTTTGCACCCATTGTCGGCAGGATATCCAGACCTTCAATGTTGCGCGACGCTTTCAGGAAGTCTTCGTTCACGGAAGCACCGTCGATGACCAGCGCGCGTTTCCAGCCCAGGTCCTTGACCTGTTTTGCCAGAGCTGCGGTCTTGCCTTCGGATGCTGCATCCTCGATCACAACCAGTTCACCCGCTTTGGCTTTGGCGGACAGCGCATGGCGCAGACCCAGCTTGCGGAATTTCTTGGTCAGATCGTGGCCGTGCGAACGAGGGGTCGGGCCCTTGTAGATACCACCTTTACGGAAGATCGGCGCGTTACGGTCACCGTGACGTGCGCCACCGGTGCCTTTTTGGCGATAGATCTTCTTGGTCGAATAGGAGGTTTCCGAACGGGTCTTGACCTTGTGGGTACCAGCCTGCGCGTTGTTGCGCTGCCAGCGGACCAAGCGGTGCAGGATGTCGGCACGGGGCTCCAGACCAAAGAGGTCTTCGCTGAGCTCGATGTCGCCAGCCTTGCCGCCGTCGAGTTTGATCACGTCAAGTTTCATGCTTCACCACCTTCCGCGGAAGCTTCCGCAGTTTTCAGAGCGGCCGGGAAAGGCAGACCCTCAGGGGCTTTCTTTTTCACGGCATCCTTGACGGTAACCCAACCGGATTTCGGGCCGGGAACGGCGCCTTTGATGAAGACCAGGCCGCGCTCGGCGTCGGTTTTCACCACTTCCAGGTTCTGGGTGGTTACACGGGCAGCACCCATGTGACCGGCCATTTTCTTGCCTTTGAAAACCTTGCCGGGATCCTGACACTGACCGGTCGAACCGTGCGAACGGTGCGAGATCGAAACACCGTGAGAAGCGCGCAGACCACCGAAGTTGTGACGCTTCATCGCACCGGCAAAACCTTTACCGATGGAGGTGCCGGTCACGTCCACTTTCTGGCCTTCTAGGAAGTGCTCGGCGGAGATTTCCGCGCCCACTTCGATCAGAGCGTCGGCAGGCACGCGGAATTCCACGAGCTTACGCTTGGGCTCTACTTTGGAGGCCGCAAAGTGACCACGCATCGCCTTGGAGACGCGCTTAACCTTGGCGGAGCCTGCACCCAGCTGAACAGCGGTGTAGCCGTCCTTGTCTTCGGTGCGCTGAGACACGACCTGCAGGCCATCCAGGTGAAGAACGGTCACAGGGATCTGTTGACCATCTTCCATGAACAGACGGGTCATGCCGACTTTTTTTGCGATAATACCAGAGCGCATAATCAATACCCTCCGATCTTATGACTGCAGCTTGATCTCGACGTCCACGCCAGCCGCGAGGTCGAGCTTCATCAGCGCGTCAACGGTCTGGGGGGTCGGATCAACGATGTCGAGCATACGCTTGTGCGTACGGATCTCGAACTGGTCACGAGATTTCTTGTCAACGTGGGGGCCACGCAGAACGGTGAATTTCTCGATTTTGTTGGGCAGCGGGATCGGGCCACGTACGGTAGCACCGGTCCGTTTGGCAGTGTTGACGATCTCTTGTGTGCTGGCGTCCAGTACACGATAGTCAAATGCCTTCAGCCGAATACGGATATTTTGGCTTTGCATCAGTCAGCCTTTATCTAGGCGTTGAGGTTGAGAGGAGGGCCAGCGACCACCGCGAACCCTCATCGAACCCAAAAGGCGGGAATCACCCCGCCTCCATTCGCAACAGCGAACTCGCGCCCTATACGCCTGAAACACCCATGTGACAAGGGGTTTCGCACCGAAACGGTTGCCTTTGGGGAGAGCGGCGGGTTTAGGTCTTTGGTGACTGCCCGCACCAAAGCGGTGAGCTCTACAAAAGTTCTTGAGGCGGCTGATCCGAATAAGCCTCAAGGAGTTTTTGAAGTTCAGGAGTAAGTTCATCTGAGCGTTGCCTGGCGGAACAAACAACCTGAGAAAATGCATCCCCAAATGCAAGCTTTGCACTCTCATCAGCAGGCACTTTCAGCACCGCCTGAAGTAAATCACCTTCGAAGAAATCGCCACTGCACAGCGGGTTCTCCTTCAGGCGTTCCAGGGCGATGGGCAAGAGAAACTCCAAACTGAACTTCTGACTGATCATGATCCTCAAGTCTTCGACCGTGAAGTCGTTTAGCGGTTTCTTTTTCAGCCGGTGGCACGTCAGAACGAGGTGAGAAGCGAACTCAGGATCAGGCCAATTGCAGCCTTCAAGCTGTTCCAGTGTTTTTGATCTGCTCATTGCCTCAAGCCAAAACAGGAAGTGAAACCGAAAGCTAAACTACTCAAAATCCGGTGCGCGTAAAGTTATTATAGCGGCCCCCTCCTGGGGGCCTTCAACACCTGCTCGACTACGCAAAGGATTTTGATTTTCTTCCCGCCCGGGCGCTCGGCGTTCGGGCCGCGCCCGGCCAGCATCAAGCCAAAGGTTTGCCTCCGGTAATACGGGCGGGCGCGATAAACATCGCACCCGGAGCTATCGCTCCCTGCGGCCTCAAAAGCTCCACTGGAACTTTTACGAGACGGCCTCCGACCCCTGGCCGATTGCTGCTCCTTTCGGTCTCTTGCGTGTTTGAAACTATTCGTCTCCGCCGGCTTTAGACGGTGAGCGGCTACCCGGGCGGGGGCGGAACGCTCCCGCCGTGGGGCGGGCAGGCGCGTGCCTGCCGCTGGCGCGGCAGCCAGGTGAACAGAATTGAACCCAACTTTCTTTGGCGCCATAGAAAAAGGGCCTCCCGGGGGAGGCCCTTTCGCAGAAGATCACCGGGCGGCAAAGCCGTCTTACTCAGTGATTTTGGGCAAATTTTTTGTGCGTGCGTCTCGGGATCACTGAATTCAAACAAAAAAGGGCGCCCGAGGGGCGCCCTTTCCGTCTGATCATTCGCGCGTGCGAATTACTCGGTGATCTTCGACACAACACCGGCGCCGACGGTGCGGCCACCTTCGCGGATCGCGAAGCGCAGGCCCTGCTCCATGGCGATCGGGGCAATCAGTTCAACGTTGAACTTCAGGTTGTCGCCAGGCATCACCATCTCGGTGCCAGCAGGCAGCTCAACGGTGCCGGTGACGTCGGTGGTGCGGAAGTAGAACTGCGGACGGTAGTTCGCGAAGAACGGGGTGTGACGACCACCTTCTTCTTTGGTGAGGATATAGGCCTCAGCTTCGAACTTGGTGTGCGGCTTCACGGAACCTGGCTTACACAGAACCTGGCCACGCTCAACGCCGTCACGGTCAACACCGCGCAGCAGGGCGCCGATGTTGTCGCCCGCTTCACCGCGGTCCAGCAGCTTGCGGAACATTTCCACACCGGTGCAGGTGGTGGTGGAGGTGTCACGGATACCAACGATTTCGATCGAGTCGCCAACGTTGATCACGCCGCGCTCAACACGACCGGTCACAACAGTACCACGGCCGGAGATCGAGAACACGTCTTCGATCGGCATCAGGAAGGGCTGGTCAACAGCGCGCTCAGGGGTGTCGATGTACTCGTCAACAGCCGCCATCAGCTCTTTGATCTTCTCTTCGCCGATTTCTGGCTTGTTGCCTTCCATCGCCGCCAGAGCGGAACCTGCAACGATTGGGATATCGTCGCCGGGGTAGTCGTAGGAAGACAGCAGCTCGCGGATTTCCATCTCAACGAGTTCCAGCAGCTCTTCGTCGTCAACCTGGTCAACTTTGTTCATGAAGACGACCATCTTCGGGATGCCAACCTGGCGGCCCAAGAGGATGTGCTCACGGGTCTGAGGCATTGGGCCGTCAGCGGCGTTCACAACCAGGATCGCGCCGTCCATCTGAGCAGCACCGGTGATCATGTTTTTCACGTAGTCGGCGTGGCCGGGGCAGTCAACGTGTGCGTAGTGACGGCCTTCGGTTTCATACTCGACGTGTGCGGTCGAGATGGTGATGCCGCGGGCTTTCTCTTCAGGCGCGCCGTCGATCTGGTCGTAGGCTTTGAAGTCACCAAAGTACTTGGTGATCGCTGCGGTCAGCGTGGTTTTACCGTGGTCAACGTGGCCGATGGTGCCGATGTTGACGTGCGGCTTCGTGCGTTCAAACTTTTCCTTAGCCATTCTCTAGGCGCCCTTTTGAAATAGAGGACCGTCACCCGGCCCAAGTTTCCTCTGCGCGCGCGGCATATTTGGTTTGAAGATGAAAATCAAGCCGTTCCTGAAGTCACCGCGCTGAATTCGCCATAGCAATGAGGCTTTTTCTACTCAGCTACAGCTTCCGAAGCCTCAGCCTTTGCCGCGTTATCGAACCAGCCATTTTCCTTGTGCTGTTCAGCCATATACTCTTCCAGCGCATCTACAATGTTCAGTGCCAACCCGTCGATCTGCTCTTCCTTGGTGCGGCTATAGCCAGAGCCAAGCAACGCGCTCTCACCGGTGGTGCTTTCGAAAATTTCCATCTGGTGCTTTTTGACAAGGTAGCTTTTGGTGCTTACGTCATAGACAAAGACATTCACCACGGCTGCGCTCTTGGGGTTGACCAAAACGGGAATGCCGCCGGTCGCCAGGAGAAAGCCCTCAAGGGTGACGGCCACGTCATATTGCCCCTCCCCTTTGTAGCGACCGAGTCGCGCCTCCAGAGCCTTTTCAATTGGCGCATTCCATTCGGAAGTTTCCGCATCGCGGGAAAGCGGCCATTGCCGTGCCTTGTCGGTATAGACAAAGGAGACACGCATATTGAAATCACCCAGATCTTCTGGCGCCTCATTGAGCTGGGTTTCGCCACAGGAGACCAGCAGGACCAAAGAGGTCAGAAGAGCAAAGATTCGTTTCATAAGAGACCTCGTAAGCAAAATGATTTGCGGTCCAAATAGACAGGAGAATTGCTAGCGGTAAACCGGTCAGAGCGCAGCCCTGCGCACATCGGTGGCGCAGGGGTCACAGGTTGCAGCTGAAAACTGCCGCAAATCCTTATGTGAATTTGTAATTGCGAGGGAAGCCATAGGGCGGTCGCTTACCAACGCCTGCACGTTTGCCCAACCACTGGCCCAGATCGGTTTCATGGCGGGTTTTACCACCGCCCATTTCCCAGGTGAGACCATCATCCCAGTTGAAGGTAGTAACATCGCTGAGGCCGCCATCCAATTCCAGAGACCCCTGTTTGCCGCGCGCCATATTGTATTTTTGTAGACGCACGCCCTTGCCTCGGGAAAGCTCTGGCATCTCTTCCACCGAGAAAACCAGAAACTTGCCATTCTCAGAGACTACGGCCACATGGTCACCCTGCACCGGAATACAGATTTTGGCGCGATCATCGTCTTTGACGTTCAGCACCTGCTTACCGCTCCGGGTCTGGGCGACGATTTCTTTCTCCGCGCAAATAAAGCCATTACCCGCATCAGAGGCAACCAGCAGACGGCCTTCGGGGTTGTGGATCAGCAGATCCACGATTTCAGCCTCATTCGGTAGGTCTACCATCAGCCGCACCGGTTCTCCCATGCCACGACCGCCCGGCAGGTTAGCCGCAGACAGGGTGTAAAAGCGACCATTTGAGCCGAAGACCAACAATCGGTCCGTAGTCTCCGCATGGAAGATAAAGCGGGGGCCGTCACCGTCCTTGAACTTCAACTCGCGGCTCAGATCGATATGGCCGGTCATGGCGCGGACCCAGCCCATCTGACTGCAGACCACTGTGATCGGTTCCTTGTCGATCATCGCCTCCAGTGGCACCTCTTCGACCTCACCCGCCTCGGCAAAGAGGGTGCGGCGGGCGCCCCCTTCGTAATCCTTGCCAAATTGCTTCTTAGTCTCACGCAGCTGTTCGGTGATGCGGGTCCATTGCAACTCTTCGGAACCCAATAGCTCGACCAGCCCAGCGCGCTCTTCACGCAGGGCATCGCGTTCGCGGGTCAGTTCGATCTCTTCCAGCTTGCGCAAGGACCGCAGGCGCATGTTGAGGATGGCTTCGGCCTGGACCTCTGACAGCTCACCTGTGCCTTTGGCCGGAGAGACATACTCAGCCTCACTGAAAGCACGGGGATGATCCTGCCCCCAGTCCTCTCGCATCAAGGCGGCTTTGGGATCCTCATCATAACGGATAATATCGATCACCCGGTCCAAATTGAGGAAGGCAATGATAAAGCCTTCAAGCACTTCTAACCGATGGTCGATCTTGGCCATGCGGTGGCGCGAACGGCGCTGCAAGACATCGCGGCGATGATCGAGGAAGGCACGCAGCACCTCTTTCATCGAGCAGACCTTGGGCGTCACACCGTCGATCAATACATTCATATTGAGGCTAAAGCGGGTTTCCAGATCCGAGTTGCGGAACATCATGTTCATCAGAACATCGGGATCGACGTTTTTGGATTTGGGCTCCAGGATGATGCGGATGTCTTCGGCGCTTTCATCGCGAACATCTGCGAGAATTGGTACCTTCTTGGTCTGGATCAGTTCCGCGATCTTCTCAATGAGCTTGGACTTCTGAACCTGATAGGGGATCTCTGTGACAACGATTTGCCACTGTCCCCGGCCCAGGTCCTCGACCTCGTGCTTGGCGCGCAAACGGAAGGAACCACGACCCGTGCTATAGGCTTTGGCGATATTCTCTTTGGGTTCGACAATGATACCGCCGGTTGGGAAATCCGGGCCCGGTACATAGTTCAACAGCGTATCATCACGCGCATCCGGCGTCTTGATCAGATGGACACAGGCATCTATCAGCTCGGCGATATTATGGGGCGGGATATTGGTGGCCATGCCCACCGCAATACCGGCCGCGCCATTGGCCAAAATATTTGGAAAAGTCGCGGGCAGAACCGCTGGTTCGGTTAGGCGGCCATCGTAATTGTCGCGAAAATCAACCGCATCCTCGCTGAGGCCTTCGAGCATTGCCTCTGCAACAAAGGTCATCCGCGCTTCTGTATAGCGCGAGGCCGCCGGATTATCGCCATCGATATTGCCAAAGTTACCCTGACCGTCGACCAGCGGATAGCGGACGTTAAAGTCCTGCGCCAGACGCGCCATGGCATCATAGATCGCGGCATCACCGTGGGGGTGGAAATCCCCCATGGTATCACCAGAAATCTTGGCTGATTTCAAAAAACCGCCATTTGACGACAGCCGCAACCGGTTCATCGCATAAAGGATTCGCCGATGAACCGGCTTCAGCCCGTCGCGCGCATCCGGCAGAGCCCGATGCATGATCGTGCTGAGCGCATAGGTCAGGTAGCGCTCGCCAATGGCGCGGCGCAACGGTTCTAGGATTTCGCCATCTTGTGGCTTGACGCTGTCGGGATCATCGATGAGGTCGTTCATAAACTGGTGATACTGTTCCTATCCCCTGCGGTAAAGCGCTGACCCAAAACGGCGGGAGCATTTTTCCGCAGCAGCTCTTCCATGCAGGTTCTCGGACACCTCCTTTCACCTCATCCTTGCCCTGAGTGTGCCAGATCCCCTGGCACAACCTTAGCCCCCGGGGGAGGCAAAGGGGCTTTCTCCCCTTTCCTTCACTTCCCCAATTCGCCTAAAAAAGAGTTCAAACGCGCGGATATCGAACAAATTCCATTTCAGAAGATCTTTACCGAAGACAGTTATAGTCATGGGTCTGGGGGGACCTGCCATGTCACGTTTCATCTTTTTGTCTTTTGCTTTTCTGGGGTGGGGCTTTTACGAGCTCAGCGGCGGAAGCAGCTTTGCGCCACCAAATCGGCCAAATGACACATTGGCGCAAAACACAGGCAATCAAGTGTCCTCCGACAAGGTCCAGCCACCAGCACAGGTTCAGACAGAACGTTTACAACAGGCCGCTCGTCAAAGGGCCGCCTCCTTGGTTGCACCCACGGTTTTGCAACCTCGCCCCCCTTCTCCGCGCATAGAACGCCCCGCAGCCGACCCGCAACGGAGGCAGGCCGTTGCCCTCTCGCAAATTGTATCGGCAGGGGGCGATCTTGGTTCAAGCGCCAGCGCCTTTGCTGCGACAGGCACTACCAGTAGCGCCCAAGGATCAAATCAAGCGGACTTCATCTCTGGTGGTCTGGTTGCGATCACTGCTCAGCTGGAAAACGAACGGGAAACCCAACAAAGGGCTGATCATATAGAGGTCGCTTCCACCGAAGCAGAAACTGCCGACCTGGCAGCGGAAGAAGCCCTTGATATCCGACGCATCCGTGCAAGCCGGGTCAACATGCGGCAGGGTCCGGGAACCATTTACCCCGTTATTGCCCGACTGCTCAACGGGGACGAAGTTCAGGTCATTGATGACAGCGGTACCGGTTGGCTGCACCTGCGCGCCCGCAAGGGTGATAAAATCGGTTGGGTTGCCGCTTCCCTCGTGAGCCGGAAAAGCTCATAAGGTCATTGGGCGCAGGGCCCCAATGATCTGAAACAGGGGCCTTTTCTATGCAAAAATCCATTCTGATTACAGGCTGCTCCTCGGGGATTGGCCTAGATGCGGCGCGTGCCATGAAGGCCCGGGGCTGGCGTGTCTTTGCCTCTTGCCGTCAACAAAAGGACTGTGAGCGCCTCCACAAGGAGGGTTTTGAGAGCCCCCGAATAGACTATTGCGACACAGAGAGCATCACCACAGGCCTGACCGAAGTTCTGAAGGCCACGGGCGGCACCTTGGACGTCCTTTTCAACAATGGCGCCATAGGCCTGCCGGGTGCCGTGGAAGACCTGGCAACAGATGGGTTGCGTGCAATCTTTGAAAGCAATCTCTTTGGTTGGCATGATTTGACCCGCCAGGTGGTGCCGGTGATGCGGGCCCAGGGGCATGGAAGGATCATTCAGAACTCATCTATCCTAGGATTTGTCTCCTTTCCTTGGCGCGGTGCCTATGTGGCGACCAAATTTGCTCTGGAAGGCCTTTCTGATACTCTGCGGGTGGAGCTGGGAGATACGGATATCAAGGTGGTGCTGATTGAACCTGGCCCGATCACCTCCAAGTTCAGAGAAAATGCAATCCCCCATTTTGAGCGCTACATCGACTGGAAATCTTCCGCTCTAAGGCCACTTTATGAGAAAACCTTGCTCAAACGCCTCTATGCGGAAAACAAAGGACCGGATCATTTTGAACTGCCCGCCTCGGCGGTGACCGCAAAACTAATCCACGCCAGCGAATCACTACGCCCAAGACCGCGCTACTATGTGACCACACCGACCCGAGTCGCTGGTATTCTCAAACGAATTCTCTCCACTCGGGCAATTGACCGCATCCTCATGCGGCTACGCTAGCCTATTTACTGTCGCCAATCGCTGCAGCAATGGCTATCCATGCGGCAGGAAAACGCGAAGGAAAACATAATGGGTGACCCGCTCTTTATCCTGGCAGTTGCTGCCATGGCTGCTGTGGTTGTTGCGCTGCTACTTGGCCTGGGAAGCTATGGCAAAGGCGGTGAGACCAGCCGCAAATACTCGAACAAACTGATGCGCCTGCGGCTTTTGCTTCAGTTCGTCGCGGTGGTTCTAATCCTCGCCTATGTCTACCTTCGCACCCAAGGAGGGCAGTGATCATGGTCGTTCTGAACAAGATCTACACCCGCACCGGCGACAAAGGTGATACCGCACTGGGCAATGGCGACCGCGTCGCCAAGCACGATGCCCGTGTCAATGCATATGGCACCTCTGATGAGCTGAACGCCTTCATCGGCGTTGCCCGTTTGGAGGCAGAGGGCGATATGGATAAGGCTCTCTCGCGCATTCAGAATGATCTGTTTGATCTGGGCGCCGACCTTTGCCGCCCAGATATGGAAAAGGACGCAGAGGCCGAATATCCGCCCCTGCGCATCGCCCAATCGCAGATCGATCGGTTGGAGACAGAAATCGACCTAATGAACAAAGAGCTACAGCCCCTGCGCAGCTTTATCTTGCCCGGAGGCAGCCGCCTTGCAGCCCAGCTGCATGTCTGCCGTACGGTCGCCCGCCGCGCGGAGCGTCTGGCTACAGAGCTGGCAACATTGGAAGAGATCAATCCAGCAGCGGCGAAATACCTGAATCGCTTGTCAGACTGGTTCTTTGTCGCGGCGCGCCAGGCCAATGCCGGTGGGCTGAACGATGTGCTATGGGTCCCTGGCGCAAACCGCTAAGTGACCACTCCGCGCCCCGCTATTGAGTATTGTCCTGCGATTCGCGGGGCTACTCTCATTAATTCGGCGAGGCACGTAGTTTTACGGATGCTTTGACGGGCGAATACGAAACCCCAGCAGCCCTCAAGAAACATTCTTGCGATAAAGTCGTGCCAATTTGTCAAACGCGACGTCCGCGACACAAAACGTGACGATTTTTCCCTGTTGCACCAGACTGAGAGCCGGTATCAACGGCGCGAGAGCATAGCGGCAGCCGCTCCGGTGGTGCGCCATTTGTTAAGGAGAGAACGCAAATGAAGGTACTCGTGCCTGTCAAACGCGTGATTGACTACAACGTGAAAGTTCGCGTCAAAGCGGACGGATCGGGTGTCGATCTCGCCAATGTTAAAATGTCGATGAACCCCTTCGACGAAATCGCTGTCGAAGAAGCCATCCGCTTGAAAGAAGCCGGCAAGGCTGATGAGGTGGTTGCGGTTTCGATTGGCGTGAAGCAGGCTCAGGAAACCCTGCGTACCGCTCTCGCCATGGGTGCGGACCGCGCGATCCTGGTTGTCGCTGCTGACGACGTCCACACCGACATCGAGCCCCTGGCCGTTGCAAAAATCCTGGCCAAAGTAGTCGAGGAAGAGCAGCCCGGCGTTGTGCTCTGTGGCAAGCAGGCGATCGACAACGACATGAACGCCACCGGTCAGATGCTCTCTGCTCTTCTGGGTTGGTCCCAGGGCACCTTTGCCTCTGAGCTGGACATCGAAGGCGAATCCGCAAAAGTCACCCGTGAGGTTGACGGCGGTCTGCAGACCATTTCCGTGAAGATGCCAGCCATCATCACCGTGGACCTGCGCCTGAACGAGCCGCGTTATGCGTCGCTGCCAAACATCATGAAGGCAAAGAAAAAGCCTCTGGATGAGAAAACCGCAGCGGACTACGGCGTCGACGTCACCCCACGCCTCGAGATCGTCAAGACCGAAGAGCCCCCGGCCCGCGCCGCTGGCATCGTGGTTGGTTCTGTCGATGAGCTGGTTGAGAAACTCAAAGAAGCGGGGGCTGTGTAATGGCTGTTCTTCTCCTTGCTGAAGTGACCGATGGCGCCTTGGCGCTGGACGCAACCGCAAAAGCCGTTGCCGCAGCAGCTCCGCTGGGTGACGTGACAGTTCTGGCCGCTGGCGCTGCCGCTGCCACTGCTGGTGCTGAAGCCGCCAAGATCGCAGGCGTTGCCAAGGTTCTGGTTGCCGAAGACGCTTCTCTGGGCCACCGCCTGGCGGAGCCGACCGCAGCCCTGATCGCTGGTCTGGCATCCGACTATGAGCACATCGTTGCTCCGGCCACCACCGACGCCAAAAACGTCCTGCCGCGGGTTGCGGCCCTCCTGGACGTGATGGTGATCTCCGACGTTTCCGGTGTCGTCGATGGCAACACCTTTGAGCGTCCGATCTATGCAGGCAATGCGATCCAGACCGTGAAGTCGAACGACACCAAGAAAGTCGTCTCCATTCGTACCGCATCCTTTGATGCGGCTGGCGAAGGTGGCTCTGCTTCCGTGGAAACCATCTCTGCTGCCGACAACCCCGGCCTGTCCGAATGGGTTGAAGACAAAGTCGCCGCAAGCGACCGCCCCGAGCTGACCTCGGCTGGTGTTGTTGTTTCCGGTGGCCGCGGTGTTGGCTCCGAAGAAGACTTCAAACTGATTGAAGCTCTGGCCGACAAACTGGGTGCTGCTGTTGGCGCCTCCCGTGCGGCGGTTGACTCCGGCTATGCTCCAAACGACTGGCAGGTGGGTCAGACCGGTAAGGTTGTTGCCCCTGAGCTTTACGTCGCTGTCGGCATCTCCGGCGCGATCCAGCACCTTGCTGGTATGAAGGACTCCAAGGTTATCGTTGCGATCAACAAAGACGAAGAAGCGCCGATCTTCCAGGTTGCTGACTTTGGTCTGGTTGCCGACCTCTTTGAAGCAGTGCCTGCACTGACCGAAAAGCTTGGCTAAGTTCGCCACTGAAACTCAATTTGCGAAGGCCCGCCATCTGGCGGGCCTTTTGCTTTGGAACCCGCATCACAAAAGAAACGGGGCCGCGGCAAAACCGCTGGCCCCGTTAGTTTACCAGAAAAACGCTTGTCGGGACGGTATCAATCGCCTCTGGCAAATTCCTGCAGCAGCTCGGCCAAAGCACAACCGATCCGCTTGTGCTCCTTGGGGCCCAGCACATGCTGCGCTGCGGGGTAGTCCAGCTCTCCCATGCTCATGTTCTCAAAATCTCTTGCCTGGCCAGCTGTCGCAACTGAAAGCTCCAGCAATCCTAGGACTTGACCTTCCAACTCAATGACCATGGAACGATCAACAAGAACCGGCTCCTGACTAAAGGAAGAGCGGCAATCCAGATCATAGTCCAGCCACAGAAGAACCACTTGCCCTCCCAGCTGTGAAATAAGCTCCAGCATCCGGGTCATCCAGGTTTGTTGCAGATGTCCCTTCACTTCTTCAAACCGCTCTTTTGAGAGGGCTTGCAGCGTAGTCAGAAGATGCTTGTTGAAATGGAACTCCGTGTAATCGACCTCGGGGTACAACTCCTTTAGCGCCGGATGCGCCTGCAAGAACCGATCATTGCGACGCGGATGCACCCGGTAGAACCGGTTGGAAATATTCTGCGCCCCAAGTAGCTGAACCACCGCCAGCTCCGCTTCCTGTGCAACCCCAACAAGGCCATCATCCGTCACAAAGGTATCAAGCCCGGCGTTAGTACCCCCCAGGTTTAAGCAAGGAAATTGCAACAAAGATTCTGTAACAGAGGCAAAGGGCCTCTCAACAAAACGACCAAAGACTTCGGAACCGCCTAGAAACGCGATATACGGAGAATTCAAATCGCGCTTGGGACCACGCACCTGCAGCCGAGACCCGGCATAGCAGCACGTCCCCCCCGCAAGCGCCGCAGCGCTTTTGAGTTCGTAGCTCATAGCTCCCACCAAATTTTTCACCCAGAATCAATCTGACGCCGAAAGATTGCAAATTCCCTAAAGTGAAAATTCACTTAAAATTCCACCTGCCTAGGCTTGTGCCTGCCCCAAGCGCGCCGATAAGATCGGCCTCGCAGGCAAAGCGGGAGCCAAGAGCATGGATATCAAGAAAATCGGCGTCATAGGCGCGGGTCAAATGGGCAACGGGATCGCACATGTTATGGCCTTGGCTGGCTATGATGTTGTTTTGAATGACATCAACCAACAGTCGCTAGATGCAGCGCTGGCCGCCATCCACAAAAACCTGGCCCGCCAGGCTGGTCGCGGCAAGATTGCGGAAGCCGATGTTGATGCCACCCTGTCGCGTATTTCGACCACGCTGACCCTCGCTGATGTTGGTGCGACCGATCTGGTGATCGAAGCAGCCACAGAGCGTGAAACCGTTAAGCAGGCCATCTTTGAAGATCTGCTTCCGCATCTGCAGCCGCATACGATTCTCACCTCTAATACATCCTCGATCTCGATCACCCGCCTGGCCAGCCGCACTGATCGTCCTGAGCGCTTTATGGGGTTCCACTTCATGAACCCTGTGCCCGTGATGCAGCTGGTGGAGCTGATCCGTGGCATTGCGACGGATGAGCCTACCTTCAAAGCCTGTCAGGAAGTTGTAGCACGTCTTGGCAAGACCTCGGCCAGTGCCGAAGATTTTCCTGCTTTCATCGTCAACCGCATCCTGATGCCGATGATCAACGAAGCCGTTTATACACTCTATGAAGGGGTGGGTTCGGTGAAGTCCATTGATGAATCAATGAAACTCGGGGCCAATCATCCCATGGGCCCCCTGGAGCTGGCGGATTTCATCGGGCTGGATACATGTCTTGCGATCATGAACGTGCTGCATGACGGCCTAGCCGATACCAAATACCGCCCCTGCCCATTGTTGACCAAATATGTTGAAGCCGGTTGGTTGGGCCGCAAAACCCAGCGAGGCTTTTACGACTATCGCGGAGAGGTTCCGGTACCGACACGCTGATTGGCAAGGGTTCTGGAGGGGGCCAGCCCCCTCTTGGTCAAAGACTAAATCACCCCCGGGAAATTTCCGGGCTTATGAAGAGACGGATCAGGCTAGCTATTTTTACCAAGGCTGAGGGTATGCTCTCGCAACCAGGCCATAAAGCCGCGGGGATCACTCTGCAGTGGCTCCATCTCCGCATCCGTCAGAGGCTTACCGACCACAGGTGCCTGCGGCTTATTGCAAGACCGCACAATCTCATGCAGCAAAAGGCCCTGACGCAGGATTGGCGAGACCCTGTTGGCAATCTGATACCAACGTGAGTTTGAGCCTGGAAAGAAGATTGGCACAACTCGCGCGCCTGATCGACGGATCAATTGAGCAGTGAAGACATTCCACTCCTGCTCGATCGCCGGCCCGAACCAGGTTTCAGAAGACATCACGACCCCAGATGGAAATAGAGCAACCACACCCCCCGCCTTCAGATGAGACATGGTTTTGGCCCGCATCTCCACCATCTTTTTCTGCGCTTCCGGATCATGCGGAAAGGGCACCGGGATCATGAAAGAGGTGGCAGCCTCATCAAGGCCCGTCAGAACGGAGCGGGTCAAGATGCGGTAGTCCTGTCGAACCTGCCCAATCAGATCCGCAAAGATCATCCCGTCCACCATGCCATGCGGGTGGTTGGCGACAATGACCACCGGACCCTCTGCCGGGATATTGGCGATCTGCTCTTTGGGGGTGAGCAAATCAATCCCCATGATGTTGAGAGCCCCACGCCAGAACTTTTGACCGCGATAATCCGCGTTCTGCTTTTCGAACTTGTTGACCATGCGCAGGATGCGCAACTTACCCGTCAACCATTCAATGGTTTTGATAGCCGTCGAGGTCCAGCGGTCGTCAAAGGAGTTGGCGTAGGTCAGTGTCCGGCGATCATAGACTTCGCCAGTGCTTCCATCCTGAGCCGCCTCAGTCTGGTGGCCGCTCTCTTGCTCATGTGCGGTATCCGCCAAAGTGCCATTCCCGTAAAACGCTATTCCGGTTCTTCAGAACCCTTCCCCGAACTTATCCGCCACAAGAGCTTCCAACGCCTCTGCAAGCGCGCTGTCGTCCGGCCCCGAAGTCTCGACGTCAATAGTCGTTCCTTTCGACGCTGCCAACATCAAAAGCCCCATAATGCTATCACCGGAGGCTGACATCCCGTCCTTGGAAACCTCCGCTGATGCATCAAAGCTCTCGACGACTTCTACCAACTTGGCCGAAGCACGGGCGTGCAAGCCCTTTTCATTGACAATTTTCAAGGTCTTAAATGCCATTTAGGAAGCCTGTTCTGAATCGGGATTCACATTCTGAGAATTGATATACTTACGCCCGGCTTCCATTGCCTGACGCACGGCCTCCCCCACCGCGAGGTGACGAGATTTGGCCAGCTTGATCAGCATTGGAAGGTTCGCACCATATAGGATTCGCCTATTGGCAGGGGCACAGGCACGTAGACTGAGGTTGGAGGGAGATCCTCCAAAAAGATCCGTGACGACCACAACCCCATCACCACTATCGACCTGGTCTGCGGCTTCGCAGATTTCGCAGCGCTTGTTTTCGCGGTCATCTTCGGGTGCAATCGCAATGGCCGAGAGGTTCGGCTGTGGACCCACGACATGCTCCACCGCAGCCAGGTATTCCTTTGCCAGCCCACCATGCGCAACGATTACGATCCCAATCAACCCTGTCGCCTCTCAATCTCTTCGCTAGCTTTGCAGCTCGCGGTGCCTAATTGACACCTGCTGCCCCTCTTCCGCAAGGGCTTTTGCAAGGGATTCCGCAAGCGTTACCGAACGGTGCTGACCACCGGTACAGCCAAATGCAACCGAGAGGTGAGCCTTGCCTTCATCTCTATAGGCCGGAAGAAGAAACCTGGTCAGATCCAGGACCCTCTCAAAGAACCCGTCATAGCGGGCATCCCCTTTTACATGCTCCTGAACCGCCTCTGACCGACCGTCAAGCTGCCGCAGATCCTCTTGCCAGTAGGGGTTGTTCAAAAAGCGGCAATCAAAGATCAGGTCAACGGTGCGCGGTACGCCGCGTTTGTAGGAAAAACTCTGTACGGAAATGGCCAGGCTCCGCCCCGTTGGCGCAAAGAGGTGCTCGATTTCGGCTTTCAGCTGGTGAACATTCATCTCGGAGGTATCGAGGAGGAGACTCGCCTGTTCCCTGATCGGTTCCATCAGGCGCAGCTCGCGCGCTACGCCAACCTCAGGGGTTTCTGCGGGCGCCATCGGGTGCCGACGACGGGTTTCCGAGTAGCGACGCAGCAATACATCTCGTCTCGCCTCAAGGTATAAAACCGTAAGTTCCATTTCCTCTCTCGAGGCGAGCATCTCGATCACCTCAAGCAGTGCATCAGGGGAGAAATCTCTATTGCGGCTGTCTAACCCAAGTGCCATCGGGCGCTGGCTGCCGGCAGCTTCCACTAGTCCAGACAAAAGCCGTAGCGGCAGGTTGTCGATTGCCTCAAAGCCAAGGTCTTCCAGCACATTGATGGCGGTTGTGCGCCCCGCCCCGGAAGGCCCGGTCACCAGAACGATAGGGGGGGCTTTGCCACTATGATTTGGCATCTGGATCCAAGGCTCCGTTTTTCAATAGCTGCAACAGGGCTGGTGCAAAATGAGGGGCATCGACTCGCTTGAACAAAGGAAGCTGAAGCCCCATTAAGTCTATCTCAATCTGTGCAGGGAGCCGATCACTTTCAAGTTGGTCCAGATCCACCACAATTGCGACTTCGATCGGACCGCTTGCAACCGCATTCAAAAGCCCCAATCCACGCGCCTCGATCAGCCCTTTGATCGCAGCGGGGGCTGCAGCAATCACCGATGGCCCCTCGCGCCAGAGTTCTACACGATCATCCGCGACCAGTTCCGCCCCATAGGCCAAAAGCTGCAATGCCAGAGATGACTTCCCGCTACCAGAGGCACCAAGGATGAGCAGCCCGCGCGCCTCACAGGCCACGCAGGTTGCGTGCAGAATATTGCGAGAGGCGGGAGCTGCAGGCATGTCAGATCAGACCGGTAACCCCACCACAAAGCGCGCGCCAAGAGGCTCTGACGTCACATCCGCCTCAGTTGGTCGAATGTTTTCCGCCCAGATGACCCCTCCGTGCGCCTCTACGATTTGCTGGGAAATCGCCAGACCCAGGCCGGAATTATTGCCGAAATGCTCAACAGGTCGCTGCGAATAGAATCGCTTGAAGATCTTTGACAGCGCCTGCTCGGGAATCCCGGGGCCAGTATCTTCGACAACCACGAGAACCCTGTTTTCCCGGCGGCGTGCCCAAACTCTGATTGCATCTCCTTCTTCGCAAAAGGAAATGGCATTGGTGATCAAGTTGACAAAGACCTGAGCAAGACGTGCTTCGAGACCATGGATCATGACCGACCGCTGCGGCAGGTCGGTGATATAGTCAATTTCCTTCGCACGGGCATCCTCTCCGAGATACTGGTTCAGGTTACTCAGCATCTGAATGAGGTTGAACTCTTCCTCTTCCTCTTTGACCAGTTCCGCATCCAAACGCGAGGCATTCGAAATATCGCTCACCAAACGATCGAGGCGACGCACGTCGTGCTCAATCACATCCATGAGCTTCTCACGCTGATCATCTCGTTTGACCATACGCAGAGTTCCCACCGCGGATTGCAGGCTTGCCAGTGGGTTTTTGATTTCATGGGCCACATCCGCAGCGAACTGCTCGTTGCTGTCGATACGGCTGTATAGTGCTTTGACCATCCCGCGCAGGGCACGACTAAGGCGGCCGATCTCATCCGGTCGTGCAGAGAGATCAGGAATGCGAATACGCCCAGGTTGCTGGGCCTTTCGTGCATCTCTGTCCCGGCCCAACTCTGCAGCTTCGGCCAAATCAGCCAGCGGGTTTGCGATGGTCGAGGCAAGCACCAGGCTGAGCCCCACCGAAACCAGCAAAGCTACCACAAACATCTGCAGAACCTGTTCCCGCTCCCCGCGCACCAGGGTGTCAATCTCCCCCGCAGGCGAGGTCAAAGCGACCGCCCCGATGGGTCGGCCATCATTCAGAATAGGCGCTACAGCTGAAATAACGGTGCCGCCGCTCGTGTCCACAATGACATCGATGCCAGCGGTGCCATTGATGAAACGCTGGGTGATTTCGCGCAGCTGCTCCTCAACCGGCTTGATGGTCCCCACATCAGCATCCTGCGCTTGGAACAGGCCACCAACTTTTGACCAAAGTGCAGACAACCCATCCGAAATCAGCGTGGGTTGCTCTTTGCCGGTGTTCAATGCGTTCAACTGATCCGAGCGGTTAACACCGGTGACCTGGGCCACAAGATGACCCGAAGGATCAAAAACAAAAGCTTCAACACCGCCGCGCAGGGTCAATCCCTGCAGTGTAGCCGCTGTATCAATGCCATCATTGGTGGAGAGGTTAACCGCCCCTGCCGAAGGCAATACCGCCTCAAAGACATCCGCGATCAAAGCAACTTCGGCGACCAGAGCGCCCGCGCGCTGCTTTACCAGGCTCTGGCGTGTGGAATTGAGATACAGGATCCCCGCGACCAAGATGATCAGCGCGATCAGGTTGAACGTGATAATCTTGCGCGTCAGCGGCGAGCCCTTGAGCGATAGCAAGCCACGGCGCGCGCGCTTGGCTTGCATTTCGGATCCAACGGTTTTGTCCGGGGCGACCCAATCATCTCCCAGAACCACATCACCATCGCTTGAATTGTGCTTCAGACCCGTATCGCGCATCTGTGCGGCCCTCCCTTAACCAGGGTGCAGAGCTTATTCTTCATTGTATCGGTAACCGATACCATAAAGCGTTTCGATCGCCGCAAAATCCGAATCAGCGGTACGCATTTTCTTGCGCAGCCGTTTAATATGGCTGTCGATAGTGCGGTCATCAACATAGACCTGATCATCATAGGCCACATCCATCAGCTGATCTCGGCTTTTGACAAAACCCGGGCGCTGCGCCAAAGCCTGCAACAACAGAAACTCAGTGACCGTCAGGGAAACATCTTTACCCTTCCAGCTAACCGCGTGGCGCAGTGGATCCATCCGAAGTTGGCCCCGTTCCATGACCTTGGTTTCCGCAGTGGCGGTCCCGCCTTCCTCATCGTTGCTGATTGCTTCCTGGCGCCTCAGCAGGGCCCGGATCCGCTCCACCAGCAAGCGCTGTGAGAAGGGTTTCTTGACGTAATCGTCAGCCCCCATGCGCAGCCCCAGCACCTCATCGATTTCGTCATCCTTGGAGGTGAGGAAAATCACTGGCATCTGCGTCTTTTGACGCAGCCGCTGCAAAAGATCCATGCCGTCCATGCGGGGCATCTTAATGTCCAGCACAGCCATATCCGGCAGTTTCTTGTTAAAGGCATCCAGTGCGGCCTGCCCATCATTGTAGGTTTCGACCTCAAATCCTTCGGCCTCGAGTGTCATCGCCACTGAGGTCAAAATATTGCGGTCATCATCCACCAAAGCAATCTTCGACATTGGATTTGCCCCTAAATCTGCTCTGTTATAGCCTGTTTTTACGAACCTTAATCGCTCTTATGGGCTAGCGAATCAATCCCCATTGGCGAATCACGGCGCTCTTTCGACACAATTAGGGCAAAAATGTCTTATTATCGCCTGAAGAAACGCGTTTGAGCAGCGCTCACAAAACATGGTTGCGCTAAACTCCGCCTTGATGGCGCTAACTGCGCCAAACCGTCCTGTTCAGTCATAGAAGCGTCATGCTAAGACCCCGGCAACCGGTGTCGCTACCGGCACGTTTCAGCTCCCGCAATATTCGGGCGCACATCTACTATTGAAGCGGCTTTTGCCGCCACAGGAGAGAGAACACATGGCAACTGGACGGGTAAATCCAAATTTCCGCCTCGAAGACCAAGGTATCGAGGGACTTGGAAATGTCCAATACAACCTCATGGAACCTGCTCTGATTGAGGCGGCCTTAAAGCGCAACGAAGGCACCCTGGGCAATGGCGGCGCCTTTCTTGTCACCACCGGCAAGTTCACTGGCCGCTCTCCCAAAGACAAGCACGTCGTCAAATCCGACAGTGTAAAAGACACCATCTGGTGGGAAAACAACGCCGCCATGACGCCGGAAGGTTTCGACAATCTCTATGTCGACATGCTGGAGCACATGAAAGGTGGCGACTACCAGGTACAGGATCTGGTTGGTGGCGCCGACCCGAAACACTCGATCAACGTTCGCGTGGTGACAGAGCTGGCTTGGCACGGCCTTTTCATCCGCACCATGCTGCGTCGCCCTGACCGCGAAGACCTGGATGATTTTGTTGCGGATTTCACCGTTATCAACTGCCCCAGCTTCCAGGCCGACCCCAAGCGTCACGATTGCCGCTCGGAAACTGTCATCGCGATGAATTTCGATCGCAAGATGATCCTGATTGGTGGCACCGAATATGCGGGCGAGAACAAGAAGTCTGTCTTCACCCTGCTGAACTACCTCCTGCCTGAAAAAGGCATCATGCCAATGCACTGCTCGGCCAACCACGCCAAGGGCAACCCGGTCGACACCGCAGTCTTCTTTGGCCTCTCCGGCACCGGCAAGACCACGCTCTCTGCTGATCCTGACCGCGTTTTGATCGGCGATGATGAGCACGGCTGGGCCGACACCGGCACCTTCAACTTTGAAGGCGGCTGTTATGCCAAGACGATCAACCTGAACGCCGAAGCAGAACCAGAGATCTACGCCACCACCTCCAAATTCGGTACCGTGATCGAAAACATGGTGTTCGACGAGGACACCAAAGAGCTGGACTTCAAGGACGACAGCCTGACCGCAAATATGCGCTGCGCCTATCCGCTGCACTATATCGGCAATGCCTCCGAGACTGCCATCGGCGGCCACCCCAAGAACATCATCATGCTGACTTGTGATGCCTTTGGTGTACTGCCTCCCATCGCACGTCTGACACCTGCCCAGGCAATGTACCACTTCCTCTCGGGCTTCACTTCCAAGGTGGCCGGAACAGAGCGCGGCGTGACCGAGCCGGAGCCCACCTTTTCAACCTGCTTTGGCGCGCCCTTCATGCCGCGTCGCCCAGAGGTCTATGGCAACCTGCTGCGTGACAAGATTGCCCAGCATGGTGCAACTTGCTGGCTGGTCAACACCGGCTGGACCGGTGGCGCCTATGGCGTTGGCTCGCGTATGCCGATCCGTGCAACCCGTGCACTGCTGACGGCAGCCCTAGACGGCTCCCTGGCCGAGGCCGAGTTCCGCAAGGACAGCAACTTCGGCTTTGACGTTCCCGTCACCGTGCCTGGTGTTGCAGAAGTTTTGTTGGACCCGCGCCGCACCTGGGACGACCAGGCCGCCTATGACAAACAGGCCGCCAAACTGGTTCAGATGTTCTCGGACAACTTTGAGCAGTACCTGCCCTACATTGACGACGATGTGAAAGCCTCTGCAATCGGCTAAAATTGCCCAGGCCTTTTCAAAAAAGAGAGAGCCCTAGCAAAGCTGGGGCTCTTTTTTTGCGCTTCAATTTGTCAGGGCACGACCTCGACCGGGGCGATATTGTACAAATACTGACCTTTTGGATTAGATCCGCCCCACAACCATGTCTCTCACCTTTAAAGCATAGCGATCCGTCATCCCCGAGACAAAATCACCAAGGCTGTGCATGGCGCTATAAGGGTCACTCACTCCACGCAGATCGAGATCCACCGCGCGCACCAGTTTGGCCCAATAGCTATCACGCGACAGAAGATGCTCTGCATCCCAGCCACAATCTTGCAAATCCTGATAAAGACCATGGAAATGATCCAGCACATCATGCAGCACACGGCGGCCCGCGATCTCCAGTTCGGTCTTGCGGCGGGCGGTAAAGATCCGCTCGTTTGAAATCTCTTTCATACCCGCAAATGCCCCGGCTTTGGAGGAGACCTCCATCAAACCATCGCTGAACTCCCCGGCCATGATGGCATCATAGTTGGTCATGAAGGCTTCGACCGCGCTTTCAATGGAATTGTTGATCGCAACAGCGCGGCGCATGGCGATGATCTCCCGTGTAGACATCATCGGGTCATCCGCCCTGTTCGGCTTGCCGCCAATCTCCTCCAGATAGGTCAGCACCTGCTGCGTCGACAGATCACCCACAGTTGCCGCATCTTCCAGGTCCAGAATACGGTAGCAAAGATCATCCGCAGCTTCGACAAGAAAGGCCAATGGATGGCGGCGCCAGGTCCGGGCTGCGTCAGTTCCCTCTGATCGAAGGCCCAGCGCTTCAGCGCATTCCTCAAACAGCGCAGCTTCACTCTGGAACACGCCGAATTTCTTCAGGCCAACATACCCTCCGTGGGAAAGTCGGCGGGCCTCAGCGGTACAGGGGTATTTCATAAAGGCGCCCAGGGTCGCATAGGATAGCCGCATCCCCCCTTCGCGCCGCCCCATCTCGAGTTGTGCGGCAATACGGAAACCCTGGGCATTGCCCTCAAACTCTTCGAATTCAGCCTGTAAATCAGTAGGAACATTTGCAGAAACTCCGGTCCCAAGGCGGAACTGTATAGCAAACCAGGCGCCGATGCTATCCTCACCGGAGTGCCCAAAGGGCGGGTTTCCAATATCATGCAGCAGACAGGCAGAGGAGACCACGCCCGCGATCACATCTCGCTGAGAGGCATCAACAAGCCCCTGCTCCATCATCTTCTGGCCAGCCAACACCCCCAGAGAGCGGCCTACACTCGCAGTCTCCAGACTATGGATCATCCGGTGGTGTACATGGTCATGCTCATATAGCGGATGCACCTGGGTCTTTTGCGCCAGCCTGCGAAAGGGTTCGGAAAACAGGATCCGGTCATAGTCCTGCAGATGCGCCGGGCGGCCCGGAGCCTCAGGATAGTCAGGACGGCACAGGCGCCCCGGGTTCAGCAGTTGTTCCCATTCCATCGCCATTGTGCCTGTCCTTTGCTGCCGGTGCCCGTTTTTCTTGCATTAGCCGGGAGCGCTGGCGGAATGCAATCGCTTCCTCGGATTAAGCCGGAGCTATTCCTGCTGGTTCCATTTTGCTCTCGGGCTCAACGTGAATGATGACCTGGGCGTCCGGAAATTCGGCTTTGACGGCGTCTTCTATTCTGTCGCAAATCTCATGCGAGGCCAGCACAGTCATTTGGCCGTCCACGACCATGTGGAACTCTACAAAAAGTGCGGGTCCAGCCCGGCGGGTTTTCAACCCATGCATCTGCAGAGCACCGCCAGCGCTTTGATGCAGGATCTCTTCGATCCTGATGCGCTCTTCCTCTGGTGCGGCAGAATCCATCAAGCCATTGACCGAAGAAATCACCACTTCAAAGCCTTCACGCAGGATGTGGATCGCAACAAAAAATGCAATGATCGGATCCAGGATCACCCACCCGGTGAGCAGAGCCAGTCCCAGCCCAATCAAGACACCTGCCGAAGTCCAGACATCGCTCATCAGATGTCTGCCGCTCGCCGCAATGGCGGGTGAGCTGAGCACAGAGCCTCGCGAGATCAAAAGTCGCGCCCAGAACAGGTTCAGACACATCGCCAAGGCGTTGATCACCAGCCCCAAGCGGTTCCAGTCTTCGGTTGATCCAAGCGAGGTCAACGCCTGCACCGATTGCTGCACGATCAACAGGGCTGCAATGATGATCATGATGCCTTCTGCCACCGCCGAGAAATACTCTGCCTTGTAGTGACCAAAAGGATGCCCTGTATCAGGTGGGCGTTTGGCGATATGCACCGCCATCCAAGCCAGCAACGCGCCAGTCACATTCACCAGGGTCTCCAAAGCATCCGAGAGCAGCGCGACAGAGTCTGTCATCCACCAGGCGGCAAGTTTCAGCGCCAACACCAGCAATGCTACCAAGATGGAGCCAAGTGCCAGCTGTTCCGCGTTCCACTGCCTCATAGACCTGCCTTCTCCGAGAACCCCTGAAGAAGGGTGTTACACGAAAAAGCCTCTGCGTAATAGGTTCGCGCCCGCCAACAGCAGCACAATCAATGTGGCGCGACGGAACATCTTCTGATCCACACGATCATGGAGACGCCCCCCTATCCACATGCCACAGACCGCTGGTGCAATCAGAACGATCGAAAAGGGCAGGGTTTCCGCACGTACCACGCCTGAGCCGATATGCGCAAAAAGCAGGGCAATCGCCCCCATCCCATAGATCACCCCCTGGACCCGGACCTGCTCGCTCTTTTCGGTTTCTAACGCGGTCAAATAGGCCACGGTTGGCGGCCCCCAAACCCCGGAGACCCCACCGATGAAACCTGCAAACCCGCCAATCGCCATTTCGACAAGACGCGTGGGCTTTGCAATCCGGAGGGGTATGCCCAGCAGTTGCAGCAGCACAAATAGAACCACAGGCCCGCCAATCATCAGGAACATCACCTGTTGCGACAAAATCCGAACCAGCTGCGCCGAGAGCAACAGAAAAACAAGACCGGTCAGAAGAAAAACCTTGAACCGCTTGAGCGAGGCAAAGGCAGCGCCCAACCCTTGACGCAGAGCTTGCATCCAATTGGTAACTAGGGTGGGCAGTATCAACCCAGCCAAAGCGAGCTCTGGTGCCAGAAACAAGCTAAGACCTGAAACCAGGATCATCGGAAGTGCAAAGCCAACAACGCCTTTCACTGTCCCTGCAAGCAGGGCGACAGCAAAGGCAAGATACAGGTCAAAGGATGAAATCCCGGGTGAAATCAGCGAAGTAAAGTGCTCCATACTTCTGCTCTATCACAGAAGAAACAGAGAGCATGCAGAATTTTGTCACGCAATATTTTATCAAATTGCCGCATTGCGGCGTATTTTTGTTGCGCTGCACCTGCAAAGTGATTTACCACCAAGCGATGGAAGAAGGACGTGATTCATGGCCCATGACGGACAGGACCTGCAGATGAAACAGATTGTGCTCCCCGAACTGCTGACACTCACCGCAGCGGCTCTGCCTCCGCTGGAGGCCATTCTGGAAAAGGCGCGCCAATCAGTGCGCGACATGGTTTCGCAGGAGGGCCGCGTTTCCGGCCAGCTGATTGAAGAGAACCAGACCGCCGCACATGGGCTCTCTTGGTTGGCGACATATGTTTACAGCCTGCGGCAAATGCAGGTCTGGGCCGATCGTCTGAATGAAAGCGGTGGTTTTGGCGAACTTGAGCAGCTGATCCACCAGATCGCCTTTGGTGAGTACCTTTGGCAGGTCTATGGCGGCATCCAGATGAACCAGGGGGAAATTCTGCGACTGCAGGACCTGGGGCTTTCACAGGGTGACATGCGCGAATTGATGGCCCCTGCGGTTATGACCCTGACCCAAGGCGGCAATACCCAGTCTGCCCGCACCCGTTTGGTCGAACTGATGCAGGAGCAGAGCGGCTCGACCATGTTTGGCGCCTCCGGCCTTGAGGAAGAGCTGGAGATGATCCGCGACCAGTTCCGCCGCTATGCCGCAGAAAAGGTCGAACCCCATGCGCATGACTGGCACCTGAAGGATGAACTCATCCCGATGGAGGTAATTGAAGAGCTGGCCGAGATGGGCGTCTTTGGCCTGACCATCCCCGAGGAATACGGCGGCTTTGGCCTCTCCAAAGCCTCGATGGTGGTTGTCTCCGAAGAGCTGTCGCGCGGCTATATCGGCGTCGGCTCCCTTGGCACCCGCTCTGAAATCGCCGCTGAACTGATCCTCTGCGGTGGCACAGAAGAGCAAAAGGCCAATTGGCTGCCAAAGATCGCCAGTGCAGAGATCCTGCCTACAGCGGTTTTCACTGAACCGAATACCGGCTCTGACCTGGGGTCTTTACGCACCCGTGCAGTCAAGGATGAAAACGGCGACTATAAAATCACCGGCAACAAGACCTGGATCACCCATGCCGCACGCACCCATGTGATGACCCTGCTGGCGCGCACCGATCCCGAAACCACCGACCACAGGGGCCTATCGATGTTCCTGGCCGAAAAGGCACCGGGAACCGATGAGCAGCCCTTCCCCACCGAAGGTATGACGGGTGGTGAAATCGAGGTTCTCGGCTATCGTGGCATGAAGGAATATGAGCTGGGCTTTGATGGCTTCCACGTAAAAGGAGAGAACCTCCTGGGTGGAGAAGAGAACAAAGGCTTCAAACAGCTTATGGAGACCTTTGAGTCTGCTCGTATCCAGACCGCAGCCCGCGCCATCGGCGTGGCACAATCCGCTCTGGATATTGGCATGCAATACGCGCAGGACCGCAAGCAATTTGGCAAAAGCCTGATCAACTTTCCCCGCGTCTCCGGTAAACTGGCGATGATGGCGGTGGAGATCATGGTCGCCCGCCAACTGACCTATTTCTCGGCCTGGGAAAAGGACAACGGGCATCGCTGCGACCTGGAGGCTGGCATGGCGAAACTGCTGGGCGCACGCGTTGCCTGGGCCGCGGCCGACAACGGGCTGCAGATCCATGGTGGCAACGGTTTTGCCATGGAGTACAAGATCTCCCGCGTGCTCTGCGATGCCCGGATCCTCAACATCTTTGAGGGGGCCGCTGAAATCCAGGCCCAAGTCATTGCGCGCCGCCTCTTGGCCTGAGGTCTATCCCAAAACTCAATGCGAAACAGTTCGGCACTCTGCCGGGTTGTTTTCACTTAAGGGTCATCATGAAGCGGAATCCACGCGAAGAGGCTATTCAAACTTTTGAAATCCTATTGACTGGCCAAATGAGAATCCGCATTCCTATGTTCCGCCCAATAGTCCTGAGTACCTGCCTGGCGAGCACCCTAACCGCTTGCTGGCGCGATGAAACCTTGACCGGCTATGGCGCCGCAGACCGGGTCTGGACCCTTCAGCAGATAAATAGCGTAGATTTCCCGGCCAAAGGGATACTCACATTTCCAGCCAAAGGACAGATCGCTGGTCAGGCTCCTTGCAACAGCTTTCATGGCAAGCAGAGCGCCCCCTACCCTTGGTTTCAAGTAGAACAGATTGCCACGACGCGCCGGGCCTGCCCAGAAATGAAACAAGAGATGCAATTTCTGACCTCCTTGGCGGAGATGCGTGAGGCTGAGGTTTCCGGATCCGTACTGATCCTGAGGAATGAAAACGGCGGGGAGATGCTCTTCACAGTCGGCGACTGAAGGCATCCAGAAACCGCCCACGCGCTTCAGGAAGGGGTCGGTTTCCTAGAGCTGGCGCCAGTCTCGTCTCCAAAAAGTACCCTGTGGTTTTCAAACCCTCGGCAATCTCATGATCAGGTGCCTCACCCTTACCCAGCATAACCGGTGGCAGAGGTAGCAACCGCGCAACCCAGGGTCCAGCTTCCTGCCGAGAGACTGCGCGGCCAGTTCGGGGGGAAACATAGGCCAGCTCTTCATTACGACCAGAGACTGCGCAGGCCAGCAAGTCCAATCCAAACCCCATTTCCTCCAAGAGCTCCATCTCCCAGCGCAGGTAGGCAAGCGGCCAAAGCTCCTCCTGCTCCAGTAAATCCAGCAGTCGTTCGCTGGACGCATAAAGCGCTGGATGTGGCTCCCGTTCCGGCAGGCAAAACCCCAAAAGAGCCGTGACAGCATTCAACCCGGAAAGAGCAAGACGGCCCGACATCGCGGCCACCGCTCGGCTGCGCAGGGGCTCTGCCTGATAGCTTCCCAGATGCTCCTCCAGACGTGCGCGCCACAGCAAATCCAATTGCGCACCGGGTTGCAGGATGGGGGCAAGCCTACGGCTCGCTCCTCCACGGACAACACCCGCGTGCCTGCCGTGCTCCTCGGTGAAGACATCAATGATAGCGGAGCTTTCGCCGTGACGACGCGCCGAAAGCAAAATGCCATGATCCCGCCATTCCACTGGACCCAACTCCTGTCTGCGCTGGCCCAAACAGAGCCCATGATCACCGGAAGCTCAAGCCCTCTTGTCGCAAAGCGCAGAAACCCTCTGGTTAGGAACTATTCCAACCCTGGTTCATCCAGCAGGTGACGTCCTTGACGATCTTCGACCTCGATCACCCAGAGGTCGGGATCAAATTCCTGTTGCTTGCGAATTGCGGCATCCACATCCGTCTCCGCACCGCTGATCAGCTCCACCCATTGGCGCGCACCAGTCATCAGATCATAGGACCGGTGGAAAGCCTGAGCCGCGCCGTCGAGTGTGTTGAGTTTGACCAGAACAGCACCTGCAGTGTCATCGCCATGGGCGGTGACAAAGGCCGGGATTTCCTGGAACCGCAGGCGAGAGAGATAGGCATCAACCCAAAAACGCGCAGTTAGTCTGGTCATCTTGGCCTCTGTGGGGACCTCGGCCGACAGGGCGGAGGGCTTGGCAGGCGGAGGGGGCCTCCGGCGGGGATATTTCTGGAAAGATGAAGAACATCTGGCAAGAGGAAAGGACGGATCAATTGCCGTCTTTGAAATCCAGACCCATTTCCGAATAGCGCTCGGCCTCTTCCAGCCAATTCGGACGGACCTTCACTTGCAAGAACAGATGCACCTTGCGGCCTAGAAACTCGGTCAGCTCTTCCCGCGCAGCCTGAGAAACCGCTTTGATGGTCTCGCCGCGCTTGCCCAGTACGATGCCCTTGTGGCCATCGCGCACCACATAGATCACCTGATCAATCCGGGCTGAACCATCCTTGCGCTCTTCCCATTTCTCCGTCTCCACGGTCATCTGGTAGGGCAGTTCCTGATGCAGTCGCAGAGTGAGTTTTTCGCGGGTCATCTCGGCGGCAATCATCCGCATCGGCAGATCGGCGATCTGATCTTCTGGATAGAGCCAGGGCCCCTCGGGAAGTTCACTTGCGATCCAGCCGCGCAGATCCTCGACCCCATGGCCTCGTTCGGCAGAGATCAGGAAGGTTTCGGCAAAATCGAATTTTTCGTTCAGGTCCTTTGTGAGGCCCAAGAGAACCTCGGATTGCACCCGGTCGATCTTATTGATCGCCAGCGCCACCCTGCGCCCCTCACCGATATCCGCAAGACCTTCGAGGATACGCTCAACACCCTCGGTGATGCCCCGATGTGCCTCTACCAGCAGGAGGATGATATCCGCATCCGCAGCGCCGCCCCAAGCGGCAGCAACCATGGCGCGGTCCAGGCGACGGCGAGGCTGAAACAGGCCCGGCGTGTCAACAAAGACGATCTGACTGTCACCCTCCATGGCAACACCACGAACCCGCGCGCGGGTGGTTTGCACCTTGTGGGTGACGATCGAGACTTTGGCCCCGACCATACGATTCAAAAGCGTCGATTTGCCCGCGTTGGGTTCACCGATCAGGGCAACAAATCCGGCACGTGTACTCATGTCTTTTGCTCCAGTCGCGCCAGTAGCGCTTTGGCTGCGGCCTGCTCTGCCAGGCGTTTGGAGCCGGCGCTGGCCTGTTCTTCAGTTCCATCCTGCAATCGAACTGCGATGGTAAAGATTGGTTCGTGATCCGGGCCTTGCCGGGAAACCTGCACATAGGCAGGCGGAGGTTGGCGGCGCGCTTGCACATATTCCTGCAGGGCTGTCTTGGGATCGCGCGCGTCTTCTTCAACCTGAAAAATTCGCTGCCCCCACAGCCGCAGGATCATATCCTGGGCGACTTCAAAGCCCGCATCTTTGTAAACCGCGGCAATCACCGCCTCCATGCCATCCCCAAGCAGCGCCAGCTTTCGGCGCCCCCCTGACATCATTTCAGAACGGCCCAGTTTCAGGACAGCGCCAAGGTCGATCTCGCGAGCTACATCCGCACAGGTTTCTTTGCGCACCAGCGCATTAAAGCGGGGCGCAAGCTGACCTTCGCTGGCCTCCTTGTCGCTCTCCAGCATGGCTGTTGCCATAACAAGACCAAGAACCCGGTCCCCCAAGAACTCCAGCCGTTGATTGTCTTTCCGGTTCGGTGAAGAAACCGATGGATGGGTCAACGCACGCACAAGCAGGTCAACGCGTTTAAAACGATAACCTATGCGCTCTTCGAATGCGCGCATATCTTTTGAAAGTTTCACTCGACTGCCTTGAAGTAACGGTCGCTGCGCCAGGTCCAGAAGAACAGCATCGAACGGCCTGCAGAGGAAAAGATGATGCGATCCGCGCGCCCAATGAGGTTCTCATAAGGCACGAAGCCAACGCCACCAGCGGTTTGCGGCATCCGGCTATCGTTGGAGTTGTCGCGGTTGTCCCCCATAAAGAAGTAGTGACCAGCCGGAACCTGATAGACGCCAGTATGGTCAACACCCTGATTGGTGATGTTCAGAACGACATGTTTGCTGCCACCGGGCAGTGTTTCGATCTGGCGGCTTTTCAGGCAGGATCCACCCTGCCCGACTGGCGCATTTTCACAACGCGGGTGACTGCCCTGCGGCCCCTGACGCGCCATCAGTTCTTCAAAATTGCCAGCATCTTCGCGTCCGACGGGTTCTTCGTTGATAAAGAGCAGACCGTCTTTCATCTGCAACTTGTCACCTGGCAAACCAACGACACGTTTGATGAAATCGGCTCCCTGAACCGGGTGACGGAACACCACGACATCGCCGCGCTCGGGTTCGGATCCTAGAATTCTGGTGTTTTCACCATCCAAGAATCCGCAGATATCCTTGGCGTCGACATCAATCCCAACGCTCGCAATGCGCAGGCTGGGGCAGGACGCATAGGAATAGCCATAGGCCATCTTATTCACAAAGAGGAAATCGCCAATCAGCAGAGTTTCCTTCATGGAACCCGAAGGGATCCAGAAGGGTTGGAAAAAGAGGGTACGGAAAACACCCGCAATGAGCAGGGCATAAACAACAGTCTTCACCGTTTCGAGGATCGATTGTCCGGCTGAGATTTTGGCCGTCATCAGGCTCTCCGGGATAAAAAGAAAAAAGGGTCCGGCGCTACATGAGGGCGCAACTGCCGTGAGTCAAGCTTCTGCAGGGATTTCAGCCTCATCACTGGCGATAGGGCGCGCTTCGATAACCACGAATGCCTGTGCCCAGGGATGATCATCGGTCAGGGTCACATGAATGATCGCCTGATGGCCCTTTGGCGTCATCTTGGCAAGCCGGTCGGCAGCCCAACCGGTTACATGCATGACAGGCTGACCAGTGCGAAGATTGCTGACCGCCATGTCTTTCCAGGCGATCCCCATGCGCAACCCAGTACCAAGCGCCTTGGAACAGGCTTCTTTAGCGGCCCAGCGCTTGGCGTATGTGCCCGCCACATCAAGCCTGCGTTCGGCTTTGCGCTGCTCTGTCTCTGTAAAGACCCGATTTCGAAACCGATCCCCAAAGCGATCCAAAGTACCTTGGATGCGGTCAATATTGGCCAGATCGGTTCCGATACCCAGGATCATCCTCTTAGCCTTCGAGCTTGGCTGTAAAGATTTTCAGGCTGGCAAAGCCAAAGAACCCGGCAAAGACCAATTCGAAACCGCGCTTCATCCGCATATATCCCGCAACCACACCTGGAGTGGAAAACAGGAAGGCATAGCCAATGAAAATCACAATTGAGCCGGAGTACAAAAAGGCAAACAACCCAAAAACCTCTGCAGGAGACGATCCTGCGGGCAAAACCAAAGAATAGATTGAAGCCCAGGACAGGATTGCCTTGGGGTTGGTGAGGTGGATCAGCGCGCCTTTGCTGAAGATCTGCCTAGCGCTACCGCCATAAGCGCGCTGCGCAAGAGGCGCGTCTGGTTTCAGTGCAGAACGCAGGGATTTTGCCGCCAGAAACAGCAGGTAACCCGCGCCGCAATAGCGCAAGATCTCAAAGATCCAGGCATTGGCCAGCATGACAGCACTTAGGCCAGCCGCCGCCGCCAATCCCCAACAGGCAGATCCAAACAGAATGCCCAGTGCAAAAATCACCCCCGCGCGTCGTCCGGTGTTCATCGAAGTTCCCGCAATTGACAGCGTGGCTGGCCCAGGGCTGCCGCCAGCCAGTACCCAAGCCACCCAGAGCGCTGCCCATTCCGGCCCAATCATGCGCGGGCCTGTTCCATGCAGCGGCGCATCTCGGCCAGGGCTGCGGGTAGTCCAACAAACATGGCTTCGCCCATCAGGAAGTGACCGATATTCAACTCTCTCACTTGTGGCAGGGCGGCAATGGGACCAACGCTCTCATAGGTGAGGCCGTGACCGACATGGACTTCCAGACCTAGATCATGGGCAAATGCCGCCATTTCGGTGATCTTGGCCAACTCAAGATCCCGCTCTTCCCAGCGTCCTTCTGCCCAGGCATCGGCATAGGCCCCTGCATGAAGCTCAATCACTGGTGCACCAATGCGATGGCTTGCTTCCACCTGGGCCTTATCCGCAGCAATGAACATGGACACTCGACTACCTGAATCGCGTAGGGGGGAGATGTAATCCGCCAAGGCGTTGTCATTGGCTGCCACATCCAACCCACCTTCGGTGGTACGTTCTTCGCGTTTTTCGGGCACCAGGCAAACCGCATGGGGCTTGTGACGCAAGGCAATACTCTGCATCTCTTCGGTTGCCGCCATTTCGAAATTCAGCGGGATACGCAGAGCCTGCATCAAACCATCAATGTCGCTGTCGATAATATGGCGGCGGTCTTCGCGCAGATGGGCAGTAATCCCATCCGCCCCTGCATTCTGCGCTAGAATCGCCGCACGAACGGGATCCGGGTTGTCACCACCCCGCGCATTACGCACCGTCGCAACGTGATCTATGTTAACCCCCAAGCGCAAAGCGTTCTGAGCCATGTGTCATGTCCTGAATTGGAATTTATCTAGGGCAGAGACTAGTAGCAAAGCGCGCAAGGACAACCCCGCAAACGCTATTTCGCGCGGCGAATCCGCCCAAGCGGCAGCTTTCCCTTGGGCTTGGGTTTGGTCTCTAGGGTCTCGCCACCGGCAGCCTCCAGTTCCGCGCGCCTTTTAATAGCTTCAAACTTGGCCTTGATACGGGTGCGGCGGTGCTGCTGATAGGCCCGGATAACTGGCAAGCTCAGCACATAGCAGACCGTCGCCGTGATCGCGCCGGGAATGACGCCGCCCACCATATAGGGAAAGAAGACCTCGTCATAAAAGAGGTAAAGTCCCTGCCAATCCGCTGGCTGATCCATGAACAGCGCAAAAAGATTGTCTTTCAGGTCCTTGCCTGCATCAAAGAACTTGCCAACCAGGGATTTATCCACTTCCTGATATTCAGTCCCAAGCAGCCAATGACCTGTCTGCAAAGAGGCAACGCCAATAGGCACATAGGTCAGCGGATTGCCAAAAAAGGTCCCACTGAGGGCGGCGAGAATATTCCCATTCATGATGCGTGCGATCAGTGCCGCGACAATGAAATGGAAGGCGTAAAAGGGCGTGAAAGTGGTGAAAACCCCGGCCCAAATCCCGCGGGCGATCCTCTCAGGCGAATCTGGCAAGCGGCGAACGCGATGTTTGACATACAGGAAAGCTCGCCCCCAGCCTCCACGAGGCCAGAAGAAATCCGCGACTGCGCGCAAGATTGGGCGTCTATCCCGGCGCCTGAATACCAAAGTCCTGCGTCCTTATCAGTTCCAACCGCGCAATTACCCCAAGATGGAACGGGTTTCCGGCTTTTCCCGGAAACGCGCTACTTCGGCGACATGGCTCTCGGCTTCTAATGTAAGCATCAAGGAATGCAGCTGCTCCACATCCCTAAGCTCAACATTTATCACGAGGCGGTAAAAGTCTGGTTTCCGATCAACAAATTCGAGGTCTGAGATATTGGCCTTTTTCTCGCCAATCAATGTGCAAATACGTCCCAGGACCCCTGCATCATTGCCGATCGTCAGTTCCAGGGTCGTGCCATAGGCAGCCTGGTGAGTACCGCTGTGCCAATGCACATCCACCCAACGCTCTGGCTGTTCGTCGAATTCACTCAACCGGTCACAATCCGCCGCATGCACAACCACGCCACGGCCCCGGTAAGTGATTCCAATGATCCGCTCACCTGGCAGGGGCTGGCAGCAGGGTGCGCGCTCAAATCCTTGCCCAGCCTCAAGTCCAATCACCGCACGCCGAGGTGATACTGCGTCTCCCTCGTCCGAGCTCAGCTCTGGATAAACAGCCTGCACCACATCATGTGCGGTAATCTCGGCAGAGCCGAGACGCGCCAGAAGCTCTTCGACCGAGCTGAGGCGCAACCCACGCGCCGCTGTTTCCAGTGCCTTATCAGTTGCCTTGCGGTCTACATGTTCAAAGGCGGAGCGCGCCAGCTCATGGCCCAGCTTCACAAATCGCGCCCGATCAGCCTGACGCAGCGCCCGGCGAATCGCGGTGCGTGCTTTACCCGTTGTAGCGATTTCCAACCAACTGACCTGTGGTGTCTGACCCTCTGCGGTGATCACCTCAACCGATTGCCCATTGCGAATACGTGTCCAAAGCGGGACCCGGATGCCGTCCACCTTGGCCCCGACACAGGCATGGCCAATACGGGTATGGATCGCATAGGCGAAATCGATTGGTGTGGCACCCTTGGGCAGTTTGATCACTTCGCCTTTGGGGGTGAAGCAGAAGACTTGGTCCGAATACATCTCAAGCTTAACCGCTTCGAGAAACTCATCGTGATCATCTTCGGCGTCAAATTGCTCTGTCAGCGATGCGATCCACTTGGCGGGATCCACAGCAAAGGGGTTTTCGGACCGAACACCGTCCCGATAGGACCAATGCGCAGCAACCCCGGTTTCTGCAACATCATGCATCTGCCGGGTTCGGATCTGTACCTCCACCCGCTTGCCATCACGGCCAGAAACGGTGGTATGGATCGAACGATAACCATTGGATTTTGGCTGACTGATGTAATCCTTGAAGCGGCCAGGAACAGCCCGCCAACGCTGGTGGATCGCGCCGAGCGCTCCATAACAGTCTGCCTCGGAGGCTGTAATGACCCGAAAGCCGTAAATGTCAGAGAGGCGAGAGAAGCCCTGGTCCTTCTCCTGCATTTTCCGCCAGATCGAATAGGGTTTTTTGGCACGGCCAAATACCTCTGCTTCGATCCCGGCTTTCACCAACTCGGCTCGCATATCGCCCGTGATCCGGTGGATGACATCCCCCGTCTCGCGCTGCAGGGTCACAAAGCGGCGGATAATGGATTGGCGCCCCTCGGCATTCAGAACCTTGAAGGCCAGATCTTCCAGCTCTTCGCGCATCCACTGCATCCCCATGCGACCCGCAAGCGGCGCATAGATATCCATGGTTTCGCGTGCCTTCTGCGCCTGCTTTTCGGGACGCATCGCCTTGATGGTGCGCATATTGTGCAGACGATCGGCCAGCTTCACCAGAATCACCCGCAGGTCCTTGGACATCGCCATGAACAGCTTGCGGAAATTCTCTGCCTGTTTGGTTTCCCGGCTGGAAAGTTGCAGGTTAGTCAGCTTAGTGACGCCGTCCACCAGGCCAGCCACCTCATCACCGAAGCGACTCGCGACCTCCTCATAAGATGCTTTGGTGTCTTCGATGGTGTCATGCAACAGCGCAGTGATGATCGTTGCATCATCCAAGCGCTGTTCGGTCAGTATTGCGGCAACTGCAACAGGATGCGTAAAATAGGGCTCACCAGAATGGCGGAACTGCCCCTCGTGCATTTCTTCGCCGTAGGCATAGGCATCAGCGATGCGTTCCGCGTTGCACTTCGGATTGTAGTTGCGGACCAGAGCAATCAGGTCTTCTGGTGAAATCATATCCGGTCCGCAGCCTCAGATCGTGGCACAGCCTAAATCAGCCTTGCCCCTGGGCCTCCATCAGAGCACGCAGCAGTTTTTCTTCAGACATATCGTCTTCGACAGGCTTGTCGTTTTCCGCACCCATCAGCAGGGCCATCGAATCTTCTTCGGGCTCATCCACCTCAATCTGGGTTTGATTGCTCTCGATGAGACGTTCGCGCAGCTCATCCGCGCTTTGCGTTTCGTCGGCAATCTCGCGAAGGGACACCACAGGGTTCTTGTCATTGTCACGCTCAACCGTCAGCTCGGCACCCGCCGAAATCTCTCGGGCGCGATGTGCAGCCAGCATCACCAGCTCAAAGCGGTTGGGTACCTTGTCTACGCAGTCTTCAACCGTCACGCGGGCCATAGGCGACTCTCCAAAATCAAAGTGGGTCCGGAAAGGCGAGTTTTACGCCCTAATCTCGATATTGACAAGCGCTGAAACAGCGCAAAACAGGTCATTTCAACGGTGTTACCGCAGCTATTTCGTCTTTTGGCAACTCTGCGCAAAGCTCAGCCGCCCTTTTCCCCAAAACGGGGTGCATCCAATTGGGTTGAACATCGCACAACGGGACCAAAACAAATGCTCTTTCCTGCAACCGCGGGTGCGGAAGAATCAGTTGCTTGGGCGCTTGAACTTTCTGCTCCTGCAGGGGCAAATCCAGCCACTGCTGGTAGGTCGGCAGATCGGGTTCAACCTGATCATCTACCGCAACAAGATCCAGGTCCAGGGTACGCATTCCCCAACGCTGCTCGCGCGAACGTGAGAATTTTGCTTCGATAACATGCAGATGCTGCAAAATTTCTTCGGGCGAAAGCTCTGAAAAACATGTAAATACGGCGTTTATATAGTCCGGACCTGTTCCCGCGGGGAAACAAGGGGTTTGAAAAAGCCGAGATTTCTGGCTACTCTCTCCGAATAGGAGAGTGAGTTCGAGGAATGCAGCCTCAAGTATATCCTTTGACGGCGTTTCGCCCAAAGGCAGATTGCCGCCAAGCGCGATGATCACATTTTTGCAGTTTTTGGTCACTTTTGACCCCATTTAACGATAAAGCTACACTTGAAGCAGGTGGCAAAGTACTTAGAATAAGTCCACCCTGTTTCGCTGCATCCACACTCACACTCACGGAAACAATTGGCGAAACCGGATTTACCGGAAGGACAATTTAAATGTTTTACAAAGACGAACGGCTTGCGCTGTTCATAGATGGGTCGAATCTCTATGCGGCGGCCAAATCGCTAGGGTTCGACATCGATTATAAGCTTTTACGGCAAGAATTCATGCGCCGCGGGAAGCTTCTTCGAGCCTTCTATTACACAGCACTTCTGGAGAACGATGAGTACTCCCCTATCCGCCCCCTAGTTGACTGGCTGCATTATAATGGCTTCACCATGGTCACCAAGCCCGCCAAGGAATACACTGACAGCATGGGGCGTCGAAAAGTCAAAGGGAATATGGACATTGAACTGACCGTTGATGCAATGGAGCTTGCACCGCGCGTTGATCACATCGTCCTATTTTCAGGCGATGGAGATTTCCGTCCTCTGATTGCCAGCTTGCAGCGCCAGGGCGTTCGGGTCTCTGTTGTGTCGACAATCCGCAGTCAACCTCCGATGATTTCTGATGAATTGCGCCGTCAGGCTGACAACTTCATCGAGCTGGAAGAGTTGAAGGATGTAATTGGCCGCCCACCTCGCGACAATCCTGCAGAAGCCCGCTCTTTCTCCGCAATGCCAGGCTAAGGTCAAATCGGTGCACTGGAATTTGGCAGGGCAAGCCGAAAAAGTGACAAAGAAGAAAGCGCCCTACCCGGCGCTTTTTCAAGTGACAGCTAAGACAGCGAAACTAATAGGTTCGCCATTTGGTTCGCCGACCTGACTAGAACCGATCACAATCGGGAACCTAACCCACCTCTATTTGTCTACTGTATCTAGCCTGCCGTTTTGCCCGAAATAGCTTCGAGGGTATTCGCGCCAGTCATGAGAG
>NZ_AAYC01000007.1 GCF_000169455.1 Roseobacter sp. SK209-2-6
GACCCGGCAACGCTATTTGGTGGAACAGAAGCGGGCTATTCCGATTACCCGGCCACGGACCCTGCCTCGGAAACCGCGTAGCTACAGGACCTGCAAATGGGGTGGCGGCTGGCTGGCGGCCAACCCAGGCCTGGACAGAGCCTGATCTCCGGCTCTGTCCTTTGGTTGCCCGAATGAGGATCCTGGATTGGGCTATTTGCCTGACACCGCCCCCCAGACAAGCGCCAAGAGCATTGTTGCTGCACCCGACACGAGCATGAGGCTAAGGGGTTCCCCCAGGAAGACGGCGGAACTCAGGAATCCAATTACGGGCGACAGGGTGCTGATCAATGCGATTTGCGCAACCGGGAGCAACCGGCCCACGACCACCATCAGGCCAAAACCAATCCCGGTCGCCACCGGGCCAACAAAGACAAGAAGCGCCAACCCCTTTGCTGAGAAAGAGCCAAGCTCCAACCCTCCCTCCGCAACAAAAGCGATCGGGAGAGAAACCAGCCCGGCGATCAAAAACTGCCAAAACAACGCATCCAGGACCCCTCCCGACCAAACATGCGATGCAATAAGCCGCATCGAGCAGGACCAGCACAGGGCAGCCGCCAGTATCAACAATAGCGGCGCCGCAACACCAATGTGACCCGCGCCCAACAGGACCAGAAGACAGCCCGTTGCGGACAGCAGCGTTGGCCACAATCGGCTGGCGGAAATTTGTTGTCCGAAGATGACCCAATCAAGCAGAACCAGCCAGACCGGTGTGGTGTAGATCAGGATGCTTGCGGTGCCCGCCGCAACCCATTGCAGCGCAAATGTCACCAAGCCCATCTGGATCACAAATTGCAGGAAGGCCACGCCCAGAATGACGCGCAAGTCCCGCCGTTCGAACCGGGGCAGCCGATGTCTCAGAACCAGAATGAGGGCAGCGACAACCGGCACGCTGAAACAATAACGCAGGGCCACCATCCAAAAGGGCGCCACATGCTGCAATGCCAGTTTCATCACCGGCCAGTTGAGCCCAAGAATGATAACCGAAAGCCACAATAGCAAATAGGGCCCGCGCAAAAGCGCCCAAGCGCCTGCGCGCGGGGTTCGATCTGACCTAGGCAACCAATGCTCCGCCATCGATATCAATCACCGTTCCTGTGACAGATGGCGTATCAATGGCAAAGAGATACCCAGCGGCCAGGTCCTGGGCCTGCGCAACCCGGCCTGCGGGCAGATTCTCCGCTGCACCCTGGTACATCTGCGCCCGTGCCTCGGGCGTCATTCCCGTATAGGCTTCGGTCTTGGTCAAACCGGGACTGACCGCATTGACCCGCAGCGGCGCGAGTTCGCGGGCGAGGATTTTGACCGTGGCTTCAAGTGCCGCATTCATTGCCGTTTTCACAAAAGTTCCCGGCACAGTCCGGCGGGCCAGAAAACCCGTCGTCAGCGTTATCGTCCCGCCGGGGCGGATATGGGGCACCGCCGCCTGTACCGTCGTCACCGACCCCCAGAACTTTGTCTCGAATGCCGCTTTGGCTGCTGTCAGATCCAGTTCCGATAGCTCGCCTCCCGGAGCCTGCGACCCGGCGGTTATGACAAGATGATCAAAGCTCCCCTGTTGCTCAAAAAACGCCTTGGCCTGTGCCGGATCCGAGATGTCGAATCCGGTCGCCCGGCTCGCAGCGACAATTTCGCCTGGCCGTGCCTGCAGTGCCTCCACGACGGCATGGCCAATGCCGGAAGTACCGCCCACCACAAAGGTTCTCACTCTATCGTCAAATCCCATTTCACATTTCTTCCTTGTTGTGTGTTTCTCGAAAAACCGCCTCGATCAGCGGGCCGCCCGGAGTTCGGAAAAACAGTCTGCGCTCATCCAGTTCCGGAATGTCCATCGGCGCATAGGGGATCTGGAGCCGCTCGAGCCTGTCGCGAAAACCGGCATAATCATCCAGCCTGAAGCCGATGTGATCCCAGGCCTCACCCCCCTGGTCGAGTCGCCCGCCAAAGGAGCTGATCAGATGCACAATCGGTTCCTCTCCGGCATAGAGCCAATGACCTGGGACCCTTTCGATCGCTTTGGGACGCGGGCGCTCTTTTAGATCTGGAAAGACCTCCAGAAAGAAGGCCCGTGCTTTGGGCAAGTTGGATGTGCGGATGGTGATGTGATCAAGCTGCATGTCAGCTCCCTGTCTTTCCGGCCTGCAAGATGCAGCCAAATGAGACAAAGAAGTAGGGCACCAAAGCGGAAATGAGAGTTTGACCAGGTTAAACAATCACGCGCCTTGGCACCCGCACCAAGGACCCTGAGGCCAGGTTTTAACGTTTGAATTCGACGGTCACAAACACCAGCGTCGTACTGCCGATATTCTCCAGATCATGGACAAAGAAATCACCCTCGCGAATATCATAATGCCGCGTATCACCGGGCTGATAATTCGTGTCCCGAATGGCCCCATCATGATAGTGTGAGCGCGACTTCCCCTCCCCGATCACGGTCCAGAAATAGCTTTCTTGGTGGCGATGAAAGGGCGCGCGTTCCCCCGGTTGAAGCTCCAGATGCCAGATCCGCAGGTTATCCGTTTCTGACACAACACGTGACCCAACCTGACGGTTGCTCCAGTTCTCAACGATCTCCTGCCTCCTCTCGGTCGACCAGTCAGAAAAGTTCTCCAGACAGGGTTCGTTGGGCATGATTTCCTCCTTTAATGTTCGATTGATTATTTTGGAAAGAGCATTTTTTCCAGCAAACCGTCAAGAAAGTTTTTATTGACGAGTCTGAATTGTATTTTTATTGATCAATTGATTATTTGATCCATGGGAGGAATCGCTATGAGTACAAATCTGACCCGCCGCAAGTTCTTTAAAGCCGCATCTTTGGCCGCCGGCACCACCGCGCTTGCCGCCCCTGCCCTTGCTCAGGGTGGGACAGAACTCAAGATGCTGACCTGCTGGCCCAAGAATTTCCCAGGGCTTGGCACCAGCGCAGAACGGTTTGCGCAGCGCGTTGCCGCCGCCAGCGAAGGCAAGCTTCGCATCAAGGTCTTTGGCGCCGGTGAGGTAGTGGCCCCATTTGAGGTCCTGGATGCCGTCGCCGCCGGCGCTGGCGATCTGACCCATGACACCCCCTACTACTGGTTCGGCAAGGATCCGGCCTTTGTCTATTTTGCGGTGGTGCCATTCGGGTTGACGGCAGACGAGCATTTCACCTGGCTGAAATTTGGTGGTGGGCAGGCGTTGTGGGATAAGCTGGGCGCTGCTCATGGCGTAAAGCCTCTCGCCAATCTGAACACCGGTGCGCAGATGGGAGGCTGGTTCAAGGACCCGATCAATAGTGCTGCGGATCTTCAGGGCCTACGGGTCCGCTATCCAGGGCTCGGCGGACAGATGCTGGCCCGTCTTGGCGCGACACCGGTGAACATTCCGGGCGGTGAATTGTTCACCGCCCTGCAATCCGGCACCATTGATGGGCTGGAGTGGATCGCGCCGTGGAACGATCTCGCATTTGGCTTTCACCGGGCCGCAAAACACTACTACTACCCCGGGTTCCACGAGATGGGGCACACGCTCTCCTCCCATGTAAACGCAGATGTCTGGGCCGGCCTCAGCGACAGCGAGCAGGCCATCATGCAGAGCGCCGCAGATGCGGAATATGTGACCTCGCTTGCCGAATACAATGCGCGCAATCTGGATGCCTTGAACACGCTGGTGAACAAGCATCAGGTGCAGCTGCACGAATGGCCCGCAGAAATTGTCGAGGAGATGCAACGCATCGCCCCCGAGGTGCTGGCGGAAAGCGCTGCCAGAAGCGAAATGGCGACAAAGGTTCACCAAAGCTGGAGCGCCTTTCGCGACAACCAGCGTCAATGGGGCGAGATTGGGGACTATGCCAACGCCCGCCTGAAACAGGGCTGACACAGCTTCGCCATAGCTGGCCCCTGTCCACCCTTGTGGCCGGCTGATCCGATCCGGGAACTTAACCTCTTTCACCCGGATCGGATCACCTTTTCGCCCGACACCCCGGCCACGGATCACCAGCACTGCGCCGAAGACCAGGAAAAGCACATGGAACAAAGAGAAACACATATGTCCCACTCCGGAGCCTTGGGACAGCTTGTCGCCTGGACCGGCATCCTCAGCAGATGGCTGGCGATTGCCATGGTCCTGCTCCAGTTTTCAGTGGTTGTCGCACGATACCTTTTTGATGCGGGGTCTGTGATGGCCCAAGAAGCCATTCTCTATCTCTTTGGTGCCATGTTCATGCTTGCAATGGCTGACGCCCTGGCCTCGGACCGGCATGTGCGCGTCGACATGCTGTACCACAGCTATTGCGAGCGGCGACGGCGTCTTGTCGATGCCATTGGCATAGTGGTTTTCCTCTTGCCACTCTGCGGCTTTATGCTTTGGACATCAAAGGACTATGTTCTCAACAGCTGGGCCGCGCTAGAAGGCTCACGAGAGGCCGCAGGCCTGCCTGGCGTCTTTCTGTTCAAGACGGTCATTCCCGTCGCACTGCTGCTGCTCATCCTGCAGGCCCTGTCGATTCTGAAGCGCTGCGTTGTGGCGAAGGGGGCCGACAATGGGTGATATTCATACCATCTATCTGGTTGCCCTCTTTGCGGGTCTGCTATTCTGTCTGATGTCCGGCTTCCCGGTGGCCTTCGTTCTGGGCGGTGTGTCGCTGCTCCTGGCTGGCGTTGGAATTCTCTTCCAGCACTTTGACGCCTCATTTCTGGCCGCAATGCCGCAGCGCATTTACGCCGCCATGACCAACGATGTTCTGTTGGCGGTGCCGCTTTTTGTCTTCATGGGGGCAATGCTCGAGCGCAGCGGCATCGCATCCGAACTCTTGGATGGGATTGGCCGGTTGTTTGGCAAGCGGCGCGGCGGGCTTGGCTTTGCCATCACGCTGGTTGGTGCCTTGCTTGCGGCCTCGACTGGGATTGTCGGCGCCACCGTAACAACCATGGCGCTCTTGTCCCTGCCGGTGATGTTGAAATGGGGCTATTCCCCGCGCCTGGCGGCCGGATCAATCTGCGCGGCTGGAACTCTGGGGCAGATCATCCCGCCCTCGCTGGTGCTGGTGCTCCTGGCCGACACGATTTCCTCAGCCTACCAAAAAGCGCAATTGGCCCAGGGAAATTTCTCTCCCGACACCGTGTCAATCTCGGATCTCTTTGCTGGCGCAATCGTTCCCGGGATACTGATGGTGATCGTGTTCCTGGTCTACCAGGTCATGCTAACCTTTCTCAGGCCAGAGAGCTGCCCGCCGCCGCCGACAGAAGAGGCCGCAGAAATGACCATCCCATTGCCGGTCCTTTTGACCAGGCTGGTTCCCCCATTGGCGTTGATCCTTGGTGTTCTCGGCTCAATACTTGGCGGGGTCGCAACTCCGACGGAATCCGCGTCAATCGGAGCCGCTGGCGCCATTTTGCTTGCCGGGTTTGGCTCAGAGCAGCGAAAGTACGCCAACATTGCGCTGTCGTTCCTAGCCCTGGCCGTCTTCACCAAGCAGTTCATCTTTGGCACCATTGACCTTCCAATCCTGGCAGAGCGCGCTATCCTTTCCATCCCGGTTCTGGTCTTCTTTGGGTATTTTGCCATCGCTCTGCTGCGCTGTTTCAAGATCAGGGCAGTATCCAGCACCACCACCGAAACCGTGCGATTGAGTGCAATGGTCTTCATGATCCTCATCGGTGCGGCCACGCTGTCGCTGGTCTTTCGCGGTTTTGGCGGCGATGAGGCTGTACAGAAGCTGATCTCAAGCGTCCCCGGCGGCCCCTATGCAGCGCTGGCGGCAGTTCTTGCGGTCATGTTTCTTCTGGGCTTCATTCTCGACTTTATCGAAATCATCTTTGTCATCGTGCCGACAATTGCCCCGGTTTTGCTGATGTCCGGAATTGATCCGATCTGGCTTGCTATCCTGATCTCTCTCAATCTGCAGACCTCCTTTCTCACCCCACCTTTTGGGTTTGCGCTGTTCTATTTCCGCTCCGCTGCGCCGCCCGAGATTTCTACACGATCGATCTATCTTGGGGTCATGCCCTTTATCGGGCTGCAGCTCCTGGTCCTGGTCCTTGTGGCCTTGATACCGGGCATTTCCATATGGCTCCCCTATGCACTAAGGTAAGCAAAGCGCCCGGCCCCAGATCCCGGCGGGGCGCTTTGGTACAATGGCAGAACGAGCGGATAGAAAACTCATGCAAGAGCCAGAAACGCAAACGCCAGCCAAGAAAAAGCGGGTGCGCCTATCTCCGCAGGACAGGGAACATCTGATACTGACAGGGGCAATCGAATTTGTGGCGGATCGCGGCTTTGCCTTCTCCACCCGCGAGCTGGCCCGGCATCTCAATGTCAGTCAAAGCCTGCTGTATCGGTATTTTGCCACCAAAGAAGAAATCATCGAGAAGATCTATGACAGGGTCTATGTCGGGCGCTGGAACCCGGAATGGGATGAAATCTTGCGAGACCGCAAGCTGAGCGTTCAGCAGCGACTGGAACGCTACCTTTTGGACTATGCCAAGGTGGTGCTGCAGAAGGACTGGGTGCGCATTTTCCTGCTCTCCGCCTTTGAAGACCCGCTGATTTCTCAGCGGTATGTTTCAATGCTGCGGCGGCGAATTTTTGAACCCCTTCTGGAAGAGCAGCTCGCCAGTATGGGGCTCGAAGCGCTTTCAAACCCTGAAGACTGCGAATTGGCGCTGGAGCTGATCTGGGGATTTCACTCCAGCATCTTTTACCTCGGCGTGCGCCAGTGGATCTACAGAACGCCAACCAAGGTGAATATAGAAACGCTTATCCGCAGCCGCACGCGTAGCTTCCTGGTAGGGTTTGAGGCATTTTTGAGTGACCTCCCCTCCCCTGAAACCGAGGATGCGTCACACGCGTCAAAACAGTGAGCAAAGATTTTAAGTGATTTCGAGTTTTTAGGGGCTGGCTTCAACTAGCAAAGGTGACTGCCGCCCGGTTTGCTCGGAGAAGCCAGAGTTCTAATGAACAACGGCACCAAAATGGACATGGCCATGGTGGTGATCATGATCATCCCCTCTCCTTTCCTAGCGCAAACAAGAGGCAGACATTCTCCCAGAGAGTGTCTGCCTTCGCTCCCTCCCCCATCAAGAAGAGTATTACCGACATTGCAAAGTAGGAGGTTAAACATATTGCGAGCGAATATCAGGGTATCGATAAAGACACCTTTCAGGCTCTAGATCAGATATTTTGGTCTAAATCGCCCAGATTGGGAGCTCTCTTCATTGCCAAGAGTTCCTCCTCCTATCCAACTTTGCATCCTACTACTGCTCTCCCCTAACATCAGCATCGCCTGACTGAGCCTTATTGTCCGTGGTCAGAGGTTTTGGTCCAGTTGGCGACCTGAGCTAAGAGAGGGTCTGGCGCTTCGCCTTGGAAGAATAAAGACGCCGGTCGCTCAAACTCAGCAGACTGTCAACACTCTCGACCTCGTCGAAGCGAGCAAATCCACTGGATATAGTCACCCTAGGCAAATCTTCTCTCATACGACCTTCTAGCTTGGCTCCCGATACGAGTTTATCGGAAAACCCCCGATAGGTGTCCAGGTCGAAGCGGTCTAGAATTGCGAGGAACTCGTCTCCTCCCCAGCGACCGACCAGTCCTCCTGCGGGCAGAGTACTTTGAACAAACTCCGCAACCTGCCTCAGGCAGAGATCCCCGGCAGCGTGTCCATACCGATCGTTTATGGATTTGAACTTGTCTATGTCCATCAGAATAATAGCTCCGGAACTACCGGAGAATTTTCGGTCGATATGCTCCTGGAGGGCCCTTCTGTTCCAAAGGCCGGTCAACACATCTTGCCTAGCAAGTTTGAAATTCTCTTCTGTGAAGAACCGCAACTTGCGCAGTGAATAGAGACCAAGAAGCACCGTAGGGGAACCGATGAACAAGATTGTTCGAAGCGGTTGTACAATTCCATACTCCAGCGAACCGTCAAACATGAACTTTTGAAACAAGTACAACATGATGATCGCAGCCATCCAGGCCAAGTAGTACTTCCAAATTCTATCTGATGGCTGGGGGGTGATGTATTCAAAAATCCTGTCACCGGTAGAGCTTTTACCCTTCAAAGCCTCCGGTCTTAGGTCATCGCTAACCTTTCGCAAAACATGCGTCCTCGTCTAATTTACTGGTCGAGGGCATCGCATCAGGTATTCTTCTTGGTATTCCGAAAAGCGACACAACCGAATTTGAAGGCGACTTAGCAGACAGGATAACGCCACGGCAGGATGCCGCAAAGGAAAGCTGCTTTCCAAACGGGCAATTCTCGCCGGAAGGTTTCTCAAACAGAATGACCAAGCTGGCTATAAAAGAAGTGAACCAAGTCCAACACAAAACGTCCTAGCCCAGCGTCGTCTTAGCCCAGCGTGGTTAGCTCGTGCGCGCAATAATAACCTGTCCCTTTGGATGCCTGGTCCAAGTTGGATATCAATGCGGCAGCAGTCGGACTGACGCTCTCTTTCTTTGGTAGTAACCCTGGCCCGGAACCGCACACAGCAAAGGGTCTACAATGTCTTCTCCAAATCCGCCCCTTCCAAAACCAACCGCCTAAGTCGAACCCTACTTCAACATCCTGAGCCTGGATGATACTCTGAGATTTCTCGAAGCTTTCGGTGGCACCGATGGCATGCCCCCATCGGGTGGTCCGGTTCGATTGTTAGTCATCGTCGGCCTCTGGTCCATCGGAACGATGCTTTCTGGCGCGGGCGGACGATATCCCAAAGCACTGTGTGGCCTGACCGTGTTGGAGTGAACTCGCCACTGCTCGATGATGATCTGGGCCTCACGCAGGCTATAGAACAGCTCACCGTTTAACAATTCATCACGGAAGCGGGCGTTGAAGCTTTCACAGTAACCGTTCTCCCATGCACTGCCCGGCAGGGCATCGCATGGCGATGTCCCGAGAGGGGTGACCCTGGTTCGATATAAGCGGTTTTTGCGCCGACGGCGGCGATCCAGTCCCGCTCCTTCTGGGCAATGAACTCCGGGCCATTGAAGGCGCCATTGGTTCGAGCCCAATGGCGAGCGGGCCATTGTCTGATCTGATATATTGCGGCGGCCCACGCAGGATGAACAGGTCGGTCAGCGTGTCCAGCACATCGGTTGAGTTAAGTTTAAGATCGACGCGGATCATCCGTTGCCCGGCAGGCGATTTGGCCAAGCCAAATCTGCCGAGAGGGGGCCAGCCTGCGTTGTTCAGCAGGCCAGTGACCATGCGGTAGCCATAGCGCCCGTATTGGTCGGCCAGTTCTATGATGTCGTCGGTCAGACGCTCTTCATCGGCCCGGCCTTGGGACACCTTGCGCTGCGTCGATCGATGCTGACCCAGAGTGCGGCAGGCCCGGCGCTCAGACACACCCAGCTCCTTCCGCACATGGTCGATGCATTTACGACGACGCGAAGGGCTCAGGGGCTCCGCCCGTTCAGGCCTGAATTGATCCGCAGGATCAATTCCTAGACGGCTATCACTCCCTTTGCCGCTTCCGTCAGAATGAGCTGGTCCAGCGTCAGGTCAGATACCGCGCGCCGAAGCCGCAAGTTCTCTTTCTCAAGCTCCTTCAGCCGTGCGAGCTGAGATCGCTGCATCCCACCGTAGAGCTTGCGCCATCGGCAAAAGGTCTGCTGCGTCACGCCGATCTAGCGCACCGCCTCGGCAATCGTCGCACCTTGTCCCTGCAGAACTTCAACCTGACGAAGCTTCGATACAATCTCTTCGGGTTTCTCTCGTTTCCCAGCCATCGCTGATCCTCCAATTTGTGGGACAATCTATCCCAGTTGGTGGACCACTTTCAGGGGGCTACTCCAACATCGCCTCCAACGTGTGATGTAGGCCGTTGTTGATATGGTCTTCGAGGAACTTGATCGCGGTATCGGGGTCGCGCGCCAGGGCTGCATCCAGCATGCCGCGGTGTTCAACTGCAGCGGCTTCGCCCCGGAAAGTTAGCACCAGCATCTGATAGCGCAGGTATTTGTCGTAGATTGTCGAATGTAGCGACAGCAGGTTCTGCGAGTTGCAGGCGCGGATCAGCGCCTGATGGAACTCCCAGTCATAACGCTTCCAGGTCTCCTTTTCGGTTTCATCGCCCGCCTGCATCCGCACTTCCATGCGGTGCAGTTTGTGGTGGGCGGCGACCAGGTCGCCCTCCCATTCGGTGTCTCCATTGGCGATGGATTGACGCAAGGCGTGGCTTTCAAGCAGGATCCGAAGGCTCGCAATTTCGCGCAGATCCTCTTGCGATACAGGCGTCACAAAGAAGCCGCGCTGTTCTTCGGCGGCGACGAAACCATCGCTGGCGAGCCGGTTGAGCGTTTCGCGCAAGGTTGAGACGCTGGCGGAATAGCGCTCTTTCAAACCATCCAGTTTCAGCTTCGATCCCGGCGCCAGCGTGCCAAAAATGATGTCACGCTTGATCCGTTCAAAGGTTGAAGAGCCAACGGTGGGTGGCTGCTTGGCCATGGTGAAAACCCGTTCTGATTGGGGATTTCACATGAGATAGCACCTCTTTGACGGTCATACAATTCGATATAATACCCCGTCAAAGCAAAAATATATGATATTATTGATTTCATCGATTATCGTCGCTAGGCTCTCTCGAACGCGGAACTGATTCCGCGACTGACACCAATGATCCGACCCTGGGGGAGAGGCGTTTGACGCCGACAGAACATAGTGCAAGTGCAGCTGGCGCATGGCCAGCTCTGAGGTTGGCCATCGCCGGCATCGGCCTTGTTGGGCAGCGTCACGCGGATGCGATCAGCCAGGTGCCGGGCCTGACGCTGTGTGCGATCGTGGACCCAAGCGATGCAGGCAAGGAGGAGGCGCAGGCGCGCAATGTTGCGTGTTATGGCGACCTGCAGCAGATGATCGAAGCAGAGGCACCTGATGGGATCATTCTGTCCACGCCGACAAAACTGCATGTGGCGCAAGGGAGGCAGTGCCTGGATGCAGGTATTCCGGTCCTGATAGAAAAGCCGCTGGCGGATGACCTGGCGGCGGCGGCCAGCTTGGTTGAGCGGTCCGAGCAGGTGGATGTCGCGCTATTGGTCGGGCATCATCGGCGTCACAACCCGCTGATCCGCAAGGCGCATGAATACATCACCCAAGGCAGGATCGGCGACGTGCGGGCGATGCAGGCGACCTGCTGGTTCTACAAACCCGACGCCTATTTCGATGTGGCGCCCTGGCGCAAGCAGGGCGGGGCCGGGCCCATCTCGGTCAACCTGGTCCATGACATAGATCTGATGCGGCATCTGTGTGGTGAGATCACCAGCGTTCAGGCGCAGGCCGCGCCCTCGGCGCGCGGCCATGAGAACGAAGATGTGGCGGCGGCCTTGCTGACCTTTGACAATGGCGCGATTGGCACGATCACCGTGTCAGACAGCATCGTTGCCCCCTGGAGCTGGGAAATGACCGCACATGAATACCCGGTCTACCCGACCACATCGCAAAGCGCCTACCAGATCGGCGGAAGCCACGGGGCGCTGTCGGTTCCGGATCTGACCCTGTGGACCCATGAAGAGGTGCGGGATTGGTGGACGCCGATTTCGGCGACCTCGGTCCTGCGGGACACGTCGGATCCCCTGATCAATCAGATGGTGCATTTCGCCGCCGTGATCCGCGGGGATGAAACACCCCTGGTCTCGGGGCGCGAAGGGCTGCGCAGTCTGGCCGTCGTGGACGCAATCCAGCGGTCCGCGAAGTCCAACGAACTGATCCGCCTGGAGGAGGGCGGAGCCAACGTTGCGTTAGCTTCGATGAGGGAAAAGAAAGAAACGAAAATGACAAACCAGGCGCACTAACTGCGCCCTATAATCGTCTTGGGAGGAAACAAGAAATGATCACCAGAATTACACGACGGGCCGCGCTCGCGTCTTTTGCCGCCCTGGGGCTGGCCGCCGGTGTTGCAACCACAGCCGCCGCGCAGGACATGACCTTCACTATGGCCACCTCTGGTTCGGAAACCGACCAGCGGTCGGTCGCCCTGGCCGAAGTGTTCGCGCCGATGGTTGCGGGTTTTGCCGAATATAAACCCGGTTACAATGGCACGATGTTCGCCCAAGGGGCCGAGCTGGAGGCCATCGCGCGCGGCAACCTGACCATGTCGATCACCTCGGCGCAAGAGCTGGCGCAGTTCTTCCCGGAATTCTCGATCTTTGCGACCGGATATGTGCATCAGGATGCGGCCCATCAGGTGCGCGTCTTCAACGATCCGCTGATGGACCCGTTCAAGGCCAAGGTTGAAGACGAGCTAGGCGTCAAACTGCTTTCGGTGATGTATCTGGGCAAACGCCATGTGAACCTGCGCTTCCCGCGTTCGGAAAAGGACGTGCAGACCCCTGCCGATCTGGCGGGCGTGAACCTGCGTATGCCGGGCACCGACGCCTGGCAATTCCTAGGCAAGGCACTCGGTGCCTCTCCGACACCGCTGGCCTTTACCGAGGTTTACACCGCGCTTTCCACCGGCGCGGTCGATGGGCAGGACAACCCGCTGCCCACCGTGGTCGACAAGAAGTTTTATGAGGTGACCAAACAGATCGCACTGACCTCTCACCTCGTCGATCTTAACTATATCGCCTTCTCGAAAGAGACCTGGGATGGCCTGTCGCCGGATCAGAAGCTGGCCGTGCAGCGGGCCGCTGACGCCGCCGCATCTTATGGACGTTTGAAACAGCTGGATCAGGAAAACAGCCTGGCCGAGTTCGTCCGCAGCCAGGGTGTTGAAATCTACACGCCGGATCTGGCGGCGTTCCGCAACCACGTGCAGGCCCAGTATGTCGGGTCCGAAGCGGCCGAAAGCTGGCCCGAAGGCGTTCTTGACCGCATCAACGCACTTGGCAACTGAGCAAGCTTTGCGGGAGGGTCAGAGGTATGAAGGTATTTCTTAACAAACTCTCCCGCGTTGCCGACTTCATCGCCGCCATGACCTTGGCGGCGGTGTTTGTGACCTTTCTGATCCAGATCTTTTCGCGCTATGCGGCCAAGATCGCCTGGCTCATGCCGATCCCACCCATTTCGAACTGGATGGTGTCATTGGAGCCGATCGGCTGGACCGTGAACCTGATTTCGCTGCTCTGGGTCTGGATCGTGTTCTTTGGTTGCGCCTTCATCGTGAAGGAGCGCGACCACGTTACCTTTGATGTGCTGTACCTCGCCACGCCACGCCGGACGCAACGCATTTTGGCGCTTGTCTCAGCCTTGGGGCTGATCGCGGCAATGCTGTATTCCTTTCCCGCCACATGGGACGCGATATTCGGCAACCGGCTGATGGAGCTGAAGAAAATCCAGACGCTGAGGATGCCGATCACCGGTGACAAGATTGCCATCAAATGGCTGTTCGCTGCCTACATCCTGCTCATGGTCACAACCATCCTCCGTTATCTGTGGAGGCTCTATTCCGTTGCCCGCCATGGCCTCCCCGAAACCGAGCTAGAGGAACTGCTGTCAGACAAATCGGACAGGGAGGACGCATCATGAGCATCGAGCTTTTGCTGGGCCTCATCGCCCTGTTTGGCATGGCGGCGATTGGCACGCCGGTGGCTTTCTCAATCCTTGTCGGGGTCATCGTCTATCTGGGTGTAGCCGGACAGGATCTGGCCATCGCCGGGCAGACCATGGTGCAACGCCTGTTTGACGGCTTTCTTCTGCTGGCGGTGCCGCTATTCATCGTGTCGGCCAACATCATGAACGCCGGGTCGATAACGGACCGGTTGCTGAACTTCTGCATCGCCGTCGTGGGGCGGTTCCGGGGCGGCATGGGACACGTCAACGTGGTTGCTTCCCTGATCTTTTCCGGCATGTCCGGCTCGGCGGTCGCAGATGCGGCGGGGATCGGCAAGATCATCATCGAGATGATGATCAAAAGCGGCAAATACACCCGTGGCTATGCAGCCGCGATCACCGCCGCCACGGCCACCATTGGCCCGATCATCCCACCGTCGATCCCGATGGTAATCTATGCGCTGGTGTCGGGCGCGTCGATCAAGGACCTGTTTCTCGGCGGTATCATTCCCGGCCTGTTCATGGGGATGGTGCTGATGGCGCTGAATGTCTTCATGTCCCACCGCCGCGGGTTCGGACGCGAAGAGCCAGTGCCCCTGCGTGACCTGCCGCGGCTGACCATGCAGGCGACGCCGGCCCTGCTGATGCCGATCATTCTGCTGTTCTGCCTCTACAGCGGCATTACCACCCCGACCGAGGCAGCGGCCATCGCCGCGCTTTATGCGCTCGCCATCGCGGCGGGACTTTACCAGGCTATCAAGCTGAAAACGCTGTATCAGGTCTTTGTCGACAGCGCCCGCGCCGCTGCGTCCGTTGGTCTGGTAATCGGGGCGTCGATGATCCTGACCTACATCGTGGTGCAGGAAAATGTGCCCCAGGCGCTTTCTGCGTTGTTGGACGGGGCGAACATCCATCCGCTTGTCTTCCTGATCCTGATCAACGTACTGGTGCTGTTGCTGGGCTGCATCCTGGATGCGACGGTGATCATCCTGGTGATCGTGCCGCTGTTCATTCCGACCTGTCAGGCGCTTGGCATTGATCTGGTGCATTTCGGGGTTCTGATCGTGGTCAATTCGATGATCGGCTTGATCACGCCGCCCTATGGCATCTTGCTGTTTGTCATCAACGCGGTCACCGGCATCCCACTGAAAGAAATCATTGGAGAGATCTGGGCCTTTCTCGCGGTGCTACTGCTCGCCCTTTGCGCAATGATCCTGGTCCCCGATATCGTGCTCTGGCTGCCGCGCCTGTTTGGCTATCAGGGGTGAGTGCGCCAATGAAGACCTCCATCGCTACAGTCTCGATTTCCGGCAACCTGAGGGAAAAGCTTACCGCCATTGCGGCTTCCGGGTTTGACGGGATCGAGATATTCGAGGCCGATTTCATCGCAGATCACGGAAGCCCCCGCGATGTTGGAAACATGATCCGCGACCATGGGCTGGACATCATGCTGTTCCAACCGTTCCGCGATTTCGAAACCCTGCCGGAACCGGCCCGTTCCAAAGCCTTTGACCGGGCCGAACGCAAGTTTGACGTGATGCAGGAACTGGGCGCGGATCTGGTGCTTGTCTGCTCCTCCGTGCATCCGGCGTCGCTGGGCGGCATCGAACGGGCGGCCGGGGATTTTCACGAACTGGGCGAACGCGCCGCCAAACGCGGGCTGCGCGTGGGCTATGAGGCGCTGGCCTGGGGCCGTCACATCAATGATCACCGCGATGCGTGGGAGGTCGTGCGCCGCGCCGATCACCCCAATGTCGGGCTGATTGTCGACAGCTTTCACACCCTGGGGCGCAAGCTGGACCCCGATAGCATTCGGTCGGTTCCGGGGGACAAGATCTTTTTCGTTCAACTGGCCGATGCACCGCTGATCGAAATGAATCTGCTCTATTGGTCGCGCCACTTCCGGAACATGCCCGGCGAAGGCGATCTGGACGTGACCCGGTTCATGCAGGCCGTCATGGCGACCGGCTATGACGGGCCCATCAGCCTTGAGATCTTCAATGACCAGTTTCGCGGCGGCAACCCGCGAACATTGGCCAAGGACGGTTACAGTTCACTGATCGCCTTGATGGATGACGTCCGGCGGGCCGAGCCGGGGCTGGAACACGCGTTACCCGATATCCCACCACGCCAGCAGGCCAGGGGTGTCGCCTTTGTCGAATTCGCGACGCGCGGGGAAGAGGCGGTTTCTTTGCAAGCCGACCTGTCCGCTCTGGGCTTTGAACAGGTCGGGCAGCATCGCAGCAAATCCGCCGCGCTCTGGCAGCAGGGCGACATCCGCATCGTCGTGAACGAGGAAACCAGTGGACACGCCGCAAGCAGCTGGAACGCCCGGGGGACCTGCGTGTGCGATCTCGGACTCGAAGTCGCCAATGCAAGATCTGCAGCAGCCCGCGCGACCGCACTGGGCGCCGAAGTGTTCTCCCAGCCTATTGGTGCAGGTGAACTGGCGATCCCGGCCGTCAGGGGACTGTCCGGCTCCGTCCTGCATTTCCTCGACGAAGGATCAGAGTTGTCGCAGGTCTGGCAGCAGGAGTTTGCAGCCGGTCCGGCACCCGCTGGCGTGGGCCTGACCCATATCGACCACATCGCCCAGACCATGAGCTATGACGAGATGCTCAGCTGGTCGCTGTTTTACACCACGCTGTTCGACATGACCAAAGCTCCCATGGTGGATGTGATCGACCCCGATGGGCTTGTGCGCAGCCTGGCGGTCGAGACGGGCGACGGCGCCCTACGGGTGACGCTGAATGGCGCGGACAGTCACAGGACGCTGGCGGGCGCGTTTCTGTCGGACAGTTTCGGCGCCTCCGTCCAGCACATCGCCTTTGCCACGCCAGATATTTTCACAACGCTGGAAAAGCTGACAGCCAAGGGATTCAATACGCTGCCGATCTCGCCGAACTACTACGATGACCTCGCAGCGCGCTTTGATCTGACGGAAGATCTGTTGCAAAGGATGCAAACCCAGGGCGTCATGTATGACGAGCAAGACGGAGCCGGCTTTTTCCAATCCTATTCACAATCATTCAGCGGAAACCTGTTCGTCGAGTTTGTCCAAAGAGGGCAAGGGTATGCAGGCTACGGAGCCCCCAACGCCCCGTTTCGCATCGCTGCTCAAAAGCGTCAGTCCCGTGCAAAGGGCATGCCCAAGTCTTAATTGCTTGTCAGATGACACTCAGATCCCAATTTGACGCAGGATCAAGAATGGTTCTTTGCATTGGTCAAGTTTCCGAGCAAATTTCTGTATGGTTCGCTGAGGACGGGAGATTATGGCGGTTTCTTCGAGGGAAGGTATCCGGTGCACTTCGATTTGTCGGGACGTCTAAGAAGAAGTGGATGAAGCGAAATTCTGACGGTTGAGTGCTGAGTACGTTGATGATGGCGAAAACAATCAACTCAACCTAACTGACAGCCACCCCTGAAACTGCCATTGGCAAAGCCACAGCGAATGGCCGGGTCGGTGGAGCTGCATCGCGGCGTGCGGGGTGCTGACGAATGGCTGCAATGGTCCGTCCTCAACGCCTAGCCGGAACCTAATCGGCTGGGTGCTGCGCTGCCTCCGATGACTGTGAAGAGCCCCATAATGTCGAATGCTGCACATGGTGCGAACGGTTCGGAAGCGCAGAGTGCGTATTTCGGGTCAGGACGAGGCTATTCCAATGAAAGCCTTTACCAGCCGTAGTTTTGCTCGGTCTTTTGGAGCCACAATTGCGGTTTCATGCTGCTGGGTCAGTTCAGCAATCGGAACTTCGGCCAAACCTCTTGAAATCAACCCGCTCGCGCCAAGGAAGATCGCTGTTCCGGCCCCTTGCAGCACCGCTTCGCACATCAAGGGGAACGCGCTTATCGTTATTGTTCGCTGAAAGCGAACTCCGCTTTTAAGTTGTGCTTCGCTGTTAGGAGACACTTCATATTGCAGTAACCGGAAGAGCCCGGATGACCCCGGAAGAAGCCGGATAGGGGCCTATAAATAAGGGCTTTAAACGCTCTTCGAACCCGGTTGGGTCTCAGGGACGTTTTGTCTTTCAAACTCGGAGATTTTGCCCAATACACGCTTCGTATCGTGCTTGAGACACTTCCCGTTGCAAACTCTGATCGTGTCAACGTACAGTTGCTCTACGTTTGTTTTGCTCTAGGAAATTCAATGTCGTTAGGGCAGCTACTGATCAGCCCCATCGAAGTGGTCCAGTGTGAGTGTTAGTGCATGATCGGCCTGGTTTCCACCGGAACGATGGCTTCCGGAGCCGGTGGGCGATAGCCCAGAGCACTATGCGGCCGTTTTGTGTTGTAGTGATTTCTCCATTGTTCAATCAGGATCTGGGCTTCACGCAGGCTGTAAAATACCTCTCCATTCAGCAGCTCGTCTCTGAAGCGCGCGTTGAAGCTTTCACAGTATCCGTTCTCCCAAGGTGATCCTGGTTCAATGTAGGCCGTTTGGGCACCGACCGCTGCGATCCAATCTCGAACGGCCTGAGCAATGAACTCTGGGCCATTATCTGATCTGATGAAAGCAGGAACGCCACGCAGGATGAAAAGATCTGTCAGCGCGTCAATAACTTCTGCCGAGTTCAAGCGCCTCTTCACCCGGATCGCCAGGCATTCCCGGCTGTGTTCATCCAGAATGTTCAGTGTCCGGAACGCTTTCCCGTCATCCGTTCGATGGTGCACGAAGTCATAGGACCAGACATGGTCACGATATTCGGGCCGGAGTCGAACACACGACCCGTCGTTCAGCCAGAGCCGTCCTTTCTTCGGTTGTTTCATTGGAACTTTCAGCCCCTCACGCCGCCATAGGCGCTCAACACGTTTGTCGTTGATTTGCCAGCCGGCGTCTCTCAGAAGAGCCGCTATCCGACGGTAACCGTATCGACCATATTGGCGTGTCAGTTCGATCATGTCAGACACCAACCGGTCTTCGTCAGCACGTCCAACAGGCACCCGCCTCTGTGTGGAACGGTGCTGTCCCAGAACACGGCAGGCGCGACGCTCTGAGACGTGGAACTGGCGTCGCACATGATCAATGCAGTTACGGCGGCGCGAGGGGCTCAGAAGTTTCCCCGTGCAGCTTCCGACAGAATGAGCTTGTCCAATGTCAGATCAGAAACTGCCCGACGCAGCCGGTCATTCTCCTTCTGAAGTCGCTTTAGTTCCTTCAGTTGGTCGGTTCCCATACCGCCATATTGCTTGCGCCAGCGATAGAAGGTTTGTTCTGTAATCTGCACCTGTCGAATGGCGTCTACGCGCGGCATCCCTTGGCCGCAAAGCACCTCAACCTGCCGTAACTTCGTGACAATCTCTTCGGGCTTGTGTCGCTTGATTCCCATATCTGATCCTCCGTTTCCTAACTATACGGGCGGATCACTTCAGTGGGGGAAGATCAACTCATTGACTTCTTCCCGGAACTCGCAATGCAAACGGTCGATATAGTTCTGTTCTGTTACGTCATTGAGAGGTACGTAGTCTCTTTCAGAAAACGCGTGATTTGATGGAAACGCGATGACCATAGCTTCTTCAAAAAGGTTGGCGTACTGCAACTGCGGGTGAGGTGGTCCATGGCGCGCGCAGAACGCCCCATCTAGTGCTCCGGACAGCAACAGATCAGCAATCGACGATGGTTTCACATCGTGCAGAACGATCGAGATCATCGGATGCTCCATTCGAAATGCATCCAGCATTCTGCTCAAAACACCCGGACCGATCGTGCACATAAGACCGATGTTGAGCTCCGCGACTTCACCGGACGTTATGGCCTTGGCAGTAGATCGTACCAGGTGCCTTGTCTGGTCGATTTGCTGGAAATGCCCTCGCAACGATTTTCCAAGTTCGGTGAGTTCCGTGTAGCGACCGTCGCGGACAACCAAGTCACCATCCAGTTCGGCTTCCAGGCGCTTGATAGCCTGCGTCAGGGCGGGTTGGGAGACATAACATTGTTCAGCAGCACGGGTAAAGTTTAAGGTCTCGGCGAGCGCTAGGAAGTAGCGTATCTGATTAAAATCCATGGGCGTCCCATCTGTATTGAGTTTCGCCAATATACTGTTGGAAAAGATATTGGCACTAGTCTCAGCCTCTTGAGGCGCCAAGATTTCCAAACGCGAAACACGAATGATCGACGAGAACCGCAGAAATCGACCATTGGTGAATTTGCAGCGAAATGGTGTTTTGTCCGCGTCTGTACCGTTCGACCCTGGTTTAAGGCTGTGCTTGCGGCGAAAGGCGGCTTTTCCCTGTGCGCATGCGGCACAGATCCTTCGTCATGCCACCAGATCCGGCGACTTTGCAAATGGTGCTTTCTGCGCATAGTCGACGTTGCGGGCCGTCTGCGAGGGTAGCCCTCATCCCTTCAGGCTACGGACAACTGCTCTCAGCCCGAAGCGGCCATAGACTTTGCGACGGGCGTTAATGATGCTGTCAGTGCAAAAATCCATGGCCATTTTCCCGGAAGCGGACTCTCGGCAGGGCCGAGTTGTCTCATGTGCTGCTGCGGGTCGCATCAGGGGCAGCGGAGCGCAGAAAGCGGAATCTGCAAAGCCATGGGATTCGGCGACATGGCAGAAGGCCCATGCCGCAGGCGCACGGGAAAAAGCCGCCCTTCGGCGCGTGCGCAGCCTCAAATCTGGGACGAATGGAAGGAGCGCGGACAGACCTGCCGTTGGCATCTTTCTGATCGATGTCCGCTTTCGCTCTGCAGCTTTAAGGACTAGTTACAGGGTATGAGTGTATTTGACGATATTGACACGTTGCCATGGTCTCAGCTTCACTATGCATACGGCCCAGCTACAGATGTGCCTTCCCTTCTAAAAGCACTGATGTTTCCCGAACAAGTGAGTGACGATTTGGCAGGGCAAGCCGAGAAGGCTGGCCGTACCGTCTTTGAGCACGTCACGTGGACACTTTGGGGCAACGTCTTTCTGCGCACTCATTTTCTGGCCTTATAGTGGTGGTCTAGTGGATTGCAGACCGTCTCTGATTTGAGACCGCCTCGGTCTATGCTGACGACCGCATCCTTTCTTCTGTATTGAGAAATCAGCTCCATTAATCCTAGTTCCAGAGAGAATCCGGGACACCAATCAGTTAGTGTTTCCGCAAGTTTGGGATCGCCAACAAATTGCTTGACGTCGAAGTCACGTGATGTGGCGGTGACGATTTCACTATCGCTTTGAGATAAGCGAACAACGGAATGGGCCAAATCCATTAAAGAGGTCCCTTGCCCCGTCGTTAGATGCATCGGGTCTAGTGATTTCCCAGCTGAAAGACTGCGGACCACATTCATGATGTTGTCCGCAACATCTGAGACATGTGTGATATCCAAGATGTTTGCCGCGCCCTCGACTCTGAGAGGGTGATTACTGAGCGCGGCCCGACAAAATGCGGGAATGACGCGATCCCTGTGATCCGAGGCCGAACCATATACAGTCGAAAACCGAAGCACCGCCGTGCGAAACCCGTCTTCCCCCACACGCTGGACTGCCTTTTCCGCGGCAACTTTGGAACGCGCGTAGTCATTCATCGGTCGCAGCGGAGTATTCTCCGTGACAGGTAGCAGGTTGCTTTGACCATATACCTCTCGACTGCTTCCAAAGATCAACCAAGGTTGCAGAGCGCTTGCGCGAAGCTGATCAATGACATTCTGAGTTCCGATGACATTGGTCAGATAGCAACCTTCAGGGTCTTCTTGCCCCCATATCACCCGCGAGACTGCTGCCAGGTGAACCACCCCTGTGCAATCGACCATTGCAGAAGCCAGATTTGCGGGGGATAGAACATCGCCGAAGCCTCCGTTCGTGTCAGTGATGTCGAACCTGCGCACTTCGTGGCCGAGTGATTCGAAAGTCGAGCACAGAGCGGTACCAATCAGCCCGCTTGAACCGGTCACCAAAATTTTTTGAAACTTCAAGACATTGTCCTCGCAGTGAAATTGTAAACAATGCGGGGCAGTCAAGCGCATTGATGAGCGCTTTGAGCATAGTCGAAGGCGGATCCTGGCCAACTTGACTTTCGTCAAATCGACCCTCTCTTCGCTGACCTAGTGTTTGGTCATGGAACATTCAAATCACGCTGCTGAGCTGGAGCGCATCGAATCAGGATTGAAAAATCCGGCGTTTCCCAAAATTTTCGCAGTCGAATTATGCGCTGACTGCGATCTAAACTGTTCGATGTGCCATCACGATCAAATGATACGTCCAAAGGGCAACCTGCCAATGCCACTTTGGCAGAAATGCGCGGATGAAATCGCAGAAGTGGCGCCAGCAACAAACGTCTGGTTCTCTTTCTGTGGCGAACCGCTGCTGATGCCGGACCGGTTGATCGAGATGCTGAAGTACGGTGCGCAAGTCGGCCTTCGCTCTCTCAATCTCAACACCAATGGGATGCGGCTCACAAATGAGGTTGCAAGAAAGCTCCTCGACACCAGTCTCTCGACAATCGTGATCGGGATCGACGGCTTTGAGAAAGATACATACGAGAAATACCGTTTTCTTGGCAATCGCGACACTGTCTATAGCAACGTGCAATTCTTGCTGGAGGAGCGGAAGCGGCGCGGCACTGGTCCTGAAATCATGGTCCAGTTTATCGAGATGGACGACAACGTCAAAGAGTTTGAAGACTATGCCAAGCACTGGCTCGGGCTTGGTGCGACCGTAAAGCTGCGCCGACAGCTCAGCTGGGGTGGAAAATTCGAAACCGCCATCGAAATCGCGGAGGAAAAGCGTATCGCGTGCCCTTGGGCAATTACCATGATGCATCTGTTCTGGGATGGCCGGGTGCCGCGTTGCCCCGGAGATACCGAGGGGGACGAAGCCGCTGGCAATGCCTGGGACGACAGTCTGGTCGATCTGTGGGCCAATCTGCACAACTACCGCCAGCTTCATCTGGACCATAATTTCGATGATCTGCCCGAACGATGTACCGCCTGTACCGATTGGAAGACCGGCGCATCGGTGAAACTGCGCCCGGACAGAGCAGATCACCTCAAACGCCTGCAATCGTACAGATGACCACTCTTTTCCTCTGTGCAGCGGGGAACCCTGAGGGAGTTCGACTTGCTATCGAAGTAAACGAAGCGGACCAGCGTTGGGATCACATCGTGCTATTGGACGATGATCCCGCCAAACAGGGGCTCGAGATTCTGGGGGTTCCGGTTGTCGGCGGCTTCGGTTCTCTGGCAGGCCATCAACCCGGAGACGAGGCTGTCAATCTGGTGGCCCGGTCGACAAAGGGACGCAACGGCGCACGCGCCAAGATTGAGAGTTTCGGTATCCCGCTAGTTAGCCTGATACATCCCTCGACCGATGTACGATGGGCGACAATCGGGCAGTCTGTGACCATCTACGCGGGCTGCACGATTTCCGCCCAGTCCACGGTCGGCAACCACGCTGTGGTCTTTACACAGGCCGTGCTAGGGCATGGAGCATCGCTTGGCGATGGCGCCGTGCTTGCACCAGGAGCAGTGGTCAATGCCCGGGTTCAAATAGGCAATAGCGCCTATATCGGATCCAATGCCTCAGTGCTCCCGGACCTCGCAGTCGGCGTAGAGGCCACTGTAAGCGCATGCTCGGCAGCGATTTGTGACATCCCCGCCGACTGCACTGCGCTTGGAGTGCCTGCTGAAATCATGGGCGGCCTGGTTTCAACAGCACCTTTATCGGTCGGAGATAAGGCCCCCCACGAGCGTGAGCAAAGCGTCGGCACGTCAGCCTCCTTGAAAGAACTGCAAGCGGCCTTTGCTCAGGTCCTAAACATGCCGTCCATCAACCGTGAGGCTAACTTCTTCGACGCAGGCGGCACTTCGAAAATGGCCTTGGAACTACAGGTCTCTCTTAGAGAGAAGTTCGGCCTTCCCGTGACAATAGTCGATGTATTTCGTTTCCCGACCCCCGGCCGTCTCGCAGCTCATCTTTTTGGCGGAAAAACCGGGCAAACATCACCTTCCTCGAAGGAGATCATAAACCGTCGCCGCCGCCTTCGGCTCGACCGAAGTACAAGAACCTGAGCCCTTTGAAACATTTTGCGAAATTCTGAAAATAGGCTTGTCTGCAATGACCGATTGGGAACCTTCAAAATACTCGAAACGAAGGTCTATTTTTTCGTCACCCATGCAGATCTGCGTTGTTGCTGCCTGAGGCCCTTGACTTCAAACAGGTGATCCTCCCCCACTGAAGTGATCCGCCCGTATAGTTAGGAAACGGAGGATCAGATATGGGAATCAAGCGACACAAGCCCGAAGAGATTGTCACGAAGTTACGGCAGGTTGAGGTGCTTTGCGGCCAAGGGATGCCGCGCGTAGACGCCATTCGACAGGTGCAGATTACAGAACAAACCTTCTATCGCTGGCGCAAGCAATATGGCGGTATGGGAACCGACCAACTGAAGGAACTAAAGCGACTTCAGAAGGAGAATGACCGGCTGCGTCGGGCAGTTTCTGATCTGACATTGGACAAGCTCATTCTGTCGGAAGCTGCACGGGGAAACTTCTGAGCCCCTCGCGCCGCCGTAACTGCATTGATCATGTGCGACGCCAGTTCCACGTCTCAGAGCGTCGCGCCTGCCGTGTTCTGGGACAGCACCGTTCCACACAGAGGCGGGTGCCTGTTGGACGTGCTGACGAAGACCGGTTGGTGTCTGACATGATCGAACTGACACGCCAATATGGTCGATACGGTTACCGTCGGATAGCGGCTCTTCTGAGAGACGCCGGCTGGCAAATCAACGACAAACGTGTTGAGCGCCTATGGCGGCGTGAGGGGCTGAAAGTTCCAATGAAACAACCGAAGAAAGGACGGCTCTGGCTGAACGACGGGTCGTGTGTTCGACTCCGGCCCGAATATCGTGACCATGTCTGGTCCTATGACTTCGTGCACCATCGAACGGATGACGGGAAAGCGTTCCGGACACTGAACATTCTGGATGAACACAGCCGGGAATGCCTGGCGATCCGGGTGAAGAGGCGCTTGAACTCGGCAGAAGTTATTGACGCGCTGACAGATCTTTTCATCCTGCGTGGCGTTCCTGCTTTCATCAGATCAGATAATGGCCCAGAGTTCATTGCTCAGGCCGCTCGAGATTGGATCGCAGCGGTCGGTGCCCAAACGGCCTACATTGAACCAGGATCACCTTGGGAGAACGGATACTGTGAAAGCTTCAACGCGCGCTTCAGAGACGAGCTGCTGAATGGAGAGGTATTTTACAGCCTGCGTGAAGCCCAGATCCTGATTGAACAATGGAGAAATCACTACAACACAAAACGGCCGCATAGTGCTCTGGGCTATCGCCCACCGGCTCCGGAAGCCATCGTTCCGGTGGAAACCAGGCCGATCATGCACTAACACTCACACTGGACCACTTCGATGGGGCTGATCAATTTCCTCTATAGTAACAATGTCATAGAGGAAATCCATGTGCAAAAAAGGCTCTTTGAACTAGGAACAGATTTTCGCACTCAGGCGAGTTCCGGCTTTAGCTGCTCAGCTATTGACCTCCTCCCCTTGGGAGAAGCGATACTAGTGTGAGCCGGGTTGAGAGTAGTCCGCAAGTCGCAGTACTTCTTCCCTCCATAGATCACCTCTGGACCTAGGATCTCTGTCGGAAATTGCAGGCGGCTCGAGATGGACGCAAAACTACTCCTAGTGAATGTCACCGCAGAACTAGCGCCCCTTAGAGACTAGGTACCGATCGGCGGCAAAGAAAAGTGCTTCTAGCGATTTCCGGTTCGCGGCCTCAAAGCGGGCCATTTCCCACGTTTTTGATGAACTGAGAGAGAAAACATAAGCTAAGGGATCGCTTGGGTGTCAGCCATTTGGTTTTTCCATCTTCCACTTTGCCAGCAATTTCGGCAAAGCTTCGTTCCAGTCTGGGACACCGACGGTTTGAGCCCAAGACTGGCATTGGCAGATCAGATCATTCTCAAAGGCGGAGTTGGTGCCTGCAGGCATCCATTCCTGCCACAACAATGCCGGTATTTCCCAACGCTGCTGCGCCTGCCCCTTCCGCCGCAAAAAATATGGCCAACGATGGACACAACTGCAGCCATCTAGATTGCACACAAATTTGACCGCGCCACTTCAACTACAGCCTTCACCCTATCCTTGCAAACGGGTCTTCATTCTCAACTAAATAGTGCGTTACATACTTACGAAGTCGTAGGAGACGCCATTGGAGTTGCGATCATTCCCAGGTGAGTGGCAATGTCAAAATCATCTGCAACGTTTTCCAAATTTAATACTGGCAAACCGTTGGCAAGGATCTCAACGTTGGTAGTACCGTCGGGATTGGCTGTCATATTCATAGAGATTTCTGGTTCAGATCCAGTCTCGTCATAACGATACAAAATCATGTCCTCACTAGTATCGAAGTCAGTTACAGTCGCAACATATCCACTGGTAGACCAGTCACCCACTACAAACTCATCTGCATCGGTACCGCCGGTAAGAACGTCAAATGCGGCTCCAACCAAAGTATCCTCACCAGCTCCACCGTCCAAAGTATCGGCGATGAAATCATCGACAATTGCGTCATCGGTCCCACCAATACCAGTCGTGGAGCCGGAAGGTTCGAAGGTTTCAAGCCATTCATCCAGTAGCCGATCTTCAACGTCAATTGATGCCCCGTTCAGAAGGTCATCTCCCTCGCCGCCATTTAGCTGATCAGCTCCGTTCCCGCCATGCAGCCCATCATCTCCGCTTCCACCATCAAGAGTATCATCCTGGGATTCCCCTTGAAGAAAGTCATTTCCGGATCCACCGTTGAGGATATCATCTCCATAGCCGCCCTGAAGAACGTCCAGTCCCTCACCTCCGTCAAGACTGTCCTCGCCGTCTTCACCATCAAGGCCGTCGTTGCCCTCCCCCCCTGTCAGGATGTCATTGCCAGCACCCCCATAAAGAGTGTCATCACCAGCTGCACCAGCCACGTTGTCGTTTTCGAATCCACCGTAGAACTCGTCGTCCTCACTGTTCGTGTCGCTGCCTCCGACGTCGCCCCCTCCTCCGCTATCAGCCCCTCCTCCGCTGTCGGTCTCTTGAAAAACATCATCGTCATCATCAGAAATTGAGATCAATGCACCAGCGGCGAATGTGAACCCAAGCACTGCAAGAATCATCATCGGCGTAGCTCTCCCAACAGGTAAAATTTGTCTTTATTTTGCCAAAGAGAGATCGTTTGAGGAATTGTTTTTTTGGGGGAATTTGGAGGACTATTGAGGAATCACGTGAACACTAAACAATATCCACCGACATTGTATCGAAATTTACGCAATTACACAAATTCACCCCTCCCCTTGCCCATTGAGACAAAAGCAGAACCAGAAATGTAGACAACTTGAATAAAAATTAAAGAACTTCCCTTTAAGCTAATTTCCTAAACAGTAAGATCTAGAACTCAATACTGACCTCGGATGGGAAACAAACACCCTGGAGTCAGTTTCATGATCTACACCACTAAAAGCCGCTTAATCCTAACAACTGCTGCAATATCACTGTCTGCTTGCGGTTCTAGCCTGGAAACTCCTTCTCAAACCGAAAACTCGGTCAGCAAGCGTGTAATTTCGGGCATTGAAGCACCGCAATACACAGACAGCGGTGTCTCTTCCGCAAGTGGAGAGCGATCCATGACAGTTTTTCTAACGGGATACAGCTATTGGGACAACACCCCTAGAGGTTCTGCACGGATCGCCCGTCCAGTGGTCCATCAGTCGGCCGGGGGCACAGGGACATACGAGGACCCAATCACCTTAGCCGTTGGGCATGTCAAAAGAGGCGGTCAAAGCACGATGGATTATCCAGCAGGAACGAGATTCTACGTCCAAAATCTACGTAAATATGCAATAGTGGAAGATCTCTGTGGCGACGGGGACAACCCGCAAGACGGTCCCTGCCACAGTGGGTACCAAGGATACGAATGGCTTGATATCTATGTAGGAGGCCGTTCAGTCGGTGAAAACCTCTCGAACGCATGTATGAATAGAATTACCGGCATACAGACGGTGATCCTAAACCCACAAAGAGGCTATTCGGTTTTGCCTGGCGAGATATCAACCAGCACCTGCCTAAACACCTGACGACAAGCCCCCTAGCCTGCCACACCGAGCTGGTGGGCTAGGGCCTGCAGAATTACTCCATTGGTGTTCAGATCAGAATATAACTCCGTTGTTCTTCCGGTTTTGACGAAAGTCGAAGACGAGAACCCATTTTCGGTCTTCGAGGTTTCTCGTACAAATCTCAGAAGCCTATCCGAGTATTCATGCTGCTGATAAGCACCCCACAAAAAAGCCGATTTCGTGCTAACAACTAAATAGTTTTCTCTGAAATCTGGGGTCCTATACTCTGGCTCCTTACCAACGGTATCTGTAGCCCAAGTTCGCGTCTCTGCATCAAGCTGAAGACCTTGATAGGTAAACCAAGGGCTGAGGTCTATCGGCCCCTCAGAAACGCAAATCAAGCGCCCTGTATCGTCAAACTCCTCAACCTGGGTCGAAAAAAGAACATCCGCAAGATAGGCACTTTCGCGAGACATTCCCATTTCCATTGCTTCAAGCAAGAGCGGTTCAGCTCCGATTGGTCCAATTTTCGCTACGGCTTCAAGCAGGGCAGTTTGATCATCAACTTCAGAAATTTCTTTGTAGACCTCATATGGAGAGCGGACATCCAACCCCCACCTACGGAACGCCAACGCCGAATAATGAGCGCTGTGGGAGACATAGGAAGAAGCCAGTCCTCCATTTATGACCGAATGGATCTTTCCTTCCAGGATGATATCCTGAAGACTCCACGATGCCACCATTTCCTCCAGCTGATCTTCAAATCCGCCAAAACGGCGCAGATTGTCCAATGATGATAAAAGGCGCCCCGCATCACTGCCGTCAAAGTTCTTGTTTCCCCATTTGTGGCGATCAGTTCGGATCCAGCCTTGCGGCAGGCGCCGATTTTGGGAGGTCCGCCCAACAATGTTTGGCAGGATTTTCCGGACAGAAATCTCAAAGCTCTTTTGATCAATCAGGCCGATCTGCGTTGCTGCGACAAGACCATTGATGTGGCTGCCGACGTCCCACATGGTCACTGTTTCGTGCAAGCGCCCGCCTGGCGCTGCATTCACCGTGGCAGGACACAGCCCTGTTTTCTTGTTGGTAAAACGGGTAAAGTATCGCCAGGCTACTCGCGCATCCTCGAGTAACCTATCTTTTTCTAAACTCTTCAAGGGCCGTCTAGGCAGCCTTAGTCCCGGTTGCGCTGCAGCGACCTTGCGTCTTCGAGACGAAATTGGGTCCTTCGGGATCCGAAACCGCACGAATTGATCAATAGGCAGAGAATAAGTGATCCCATCGTTCATCAACTGTGAAACCAGCCCAAGAAACGTATTGCGTACTGGTTGTGAGTGTAAAAAGGACGGAAGAATGGATATGATCAGGTCATCCATTCCCCCGACTGCCCGACGAAGCTGCACCATCGAATTTTCGGAGTGGATTTCCAGCTCGATTGCATTCAGTAGACCGTTGCGGTCAAAGCCAGTTTGCCGATCACTGACTGAGCGAAAAACGATCCCAACCCCAGGACCAAGTGGGCGTGTATTGCGGATAGCCTGATCCCGATCTGGCAAACCCTTAGGGATCTCGATGGGAATCACTTGGGGCCAGGTCAGACCCTGAGCTGCTTGAATTTGCGCCTTGTCGGAGGGGACCCAAATTCCCCGAAGCCTATCAAAAGGACCTCGGCCTGGATCATTCACTTCGGTGAATGCAACGCCCATCTTGGTAAGCGAAGCCCTGAGTTCGTTAAAGGATGCCCAAAGCGGGGCATCTTTATCCGGAGGCTGAACCAGAAGACAGCAAAAGTGTCGCCTAAACTCGTAATTGTTACGCAACTGCAAATCAGAGGCAGGCTCAAGGGATAAGATCCCCTCTAGCTCTGCCTCTGATAGTTCGGAACAAAACCTTTTTGCTGCAATTTCTATTTCATTGATGGGATACTTAGAGAACTCTTGTGCGGAAAGATAAAACACTCGTTGACTGCTCTTCGCATTCATAACTTTTGGCAAATGCGGAAAGGAACCAAGCGAGACCTTTTGTCCCCCGAGAAGCCGTACAGTCCCCGTGTGCCAAGTTTGTGATTGGACCAAGCTGTTTTCGTTCGGTTTCACCAGGATGTTTAGAATCCCAGAAGAACGCGCGCCAGTGGGAGCCGTCGGATTTTCGACCTCATCACAAATTACGGTCCGAACTGAATTGATGAGGTTTGATCCAATCAATCGTTGCAATGCTTGAGTAGCTTCAAAAGTAGCTCTCGCTTGGAAGTGTGGAGATAGCCTTGCCAGGTCGGGAAGATAGGGTGCAAGCTCTACATTGCTGCCCCCTATCAGATACCCTTTCATGAGCTGACTCAGTTTACTTCCGGAGCCAAGTTCTTTCTCTGCCTCGTCAAAAAGTCTGATGGCGCAGACAACTGGAATGTTCTGCTCTGTAAATGCATCCAAAGCCGCTATCAATTGGGGGAAAGAAGTTTCTTCACTGATATCTGACAAAACAATGATGCTTTGTTGAACCGACGAAATCGCCATAGATGGCCTTGCTCCCAAAGGAAGCAAGGCCAGGCTTGCCACTGCAGATTTCAACAGAGCTCTTCGATTCATAGGTTGTGTGTCGCCAATTGGTAGTCGCGTCCCTGCCGTTTGAGCGAGTTCCAAGTTGCCAAACGTCCAGTCAGAGCTCTCAAGATCGCTCTCATAACAGAGAAATACAGCAACGGACGGTAAAACACACGCTGCAATGGGAACAAAAGAAGAGACCAGTTACTTTCTTCACGGTCGGTTGAAATGGCGTAGAAGGCAATTAGGAACTCAAGTGCAGGGAGGGTAAGGTATGCCCATAACAACTTTGTTTGGTTTGGATCGAGAGATGAGCCAACATCCCCGGTCCAGCCACCGGAAAAATAAGAATAGATCACTATAGCAATGAATAGATCCGCAATGGGTGCGAGCAATGGGAAGAGGTAACCAAAGACCAGCATATCAGGAATAGAGACCAGCCCGATAGAGCGACCTTCTCGTATTGCCTCCTTGTGCTTCCATGCGCTCTGAAACATGCCCAGAGACCAACGAAGTCTTTGCTTCAAAAGCTGCCCGACCCGTTCAGGAGCCTCGGTGTAGCCGCGGGCAAGTTTCTCATAGACAACCTTGTATCCTGCCCGGTTGACCTGAATTGTTAGGTCAGTGTCTTCAGTCAAAGTTTCAGAACAATACAGACCGGCCTCTTCAAGTGCCTCGACACGCCAGGCGCCAATAGCACCAGGAACCACGAGAATGCCGTTGATCAAATCAAAGGCCTTACGATCGATGTTCTGCGACGTAGCATACTCATAAGCCTGCAAACGGGTCAGCAGATTGACTCGGTTTCCAACCATGATTTTACCAGCGACGGCTCCGACTTTTGGATCATCAAAGTGCTTAACCAGATGATCAATGGCGTCCTGCCTGATCTGCGTATCGGCATCGATACAAACAACATATTCTGCCTCTACCATCATGATAGCACGATTGAGTGCGCTCCACTTCCCCTGGTTCGGCTGTGATATGAGATGCACTTCGTTGCGCTCTTTGAATTTCAGAACTTCTGCAACGGTATTGTCCGTCGACCCATCGTCTACAACGAAAATCTCCAAATTTCCGTAGGTGCTGGCACGCACACTTTCGATACACTTAGCGATGACGTCCTGTTCATTATATGCGGGAATGATCACCGCAACTTTGGGGTCATTGTCAGTCTCGATCCTTTTGTATTTACGGTTGATCACGGCCATCAAAATGATTGCTATCGATCTGACTACGCCGATACTCAGAACGACCCAAAAAACAACAACAATCGCACTCTTGGCAGTTGCCGCGGCGGAGAAAGTAATCCTATCAAAAATTGGATAGGCACCTTCTCGTGTCGGCATCAGTGCATTTGGTGTAGTGCCCAAAAGATCAGCCAAAGTCGTGAACTCAAATCCTTTTGACTGCAACTCCTTGATGATCACCGGGAGAGCCTCAACTGAAGCACTTCGATCCTCACCACCATCATGCAAAAGGATTACATTCCCTGTCCCCTTCTCCGCTTGTTCAATGACATAGGACGCAATTTTCTCACTGCTCCAGCCTGCCCAATCCTTGGGAACAATATCCATACCCGAAATGATGTAACCGCGCTTCTGTGCTTCCATCAAAGAAGCGACGCGCGCTGCGCTGATGGGCCCACCGCTACGCAAGAAAGGTTCTCGGTACAGCAGAGAGCCCCGCCCTGAGACACCTGCAACGATTTTATCAAGGAGAGAAAACTCGAGTTCTAGCCGAGTGTCCGAAATCTGGTCCATTCTGGGGTGCGAGAAGCTATGTGCACCAATTTCGTGCCCCTCATCAACGATACGATTCAAAAGATCGGGAGCATTCATTACGCTCTGACCGAGTACAAAAAAGGAACCGGGCGTTTTGGTATCCCGCAAAATATCCAGAATCTGCTTAGTGTATTCTGGATGCGGCCCGTCATCAAAGGTTAAGACCAGTTTGGTCGCCTCTGGCTTACCATAGCGCTCAACAGTATAAGGCGAGGGTATGGTGCTATAAGATTGATCAATGAGTCGACCGCTCACAAGATCAAAGCTTGTTTGGCGAAACCCGACATCAGGTTCAGCTTCGACACGTAAGAACGCGCCTTCACCAGTATAGCTTACATAGTTCTGCAAATCGACCATCGACAGCCGTGCACTCAACGAGTCCTTATTTTCTAACTGACCAGCAAGCACCTTCCACAGTCCCGGGTCTTCTTGCCCTAGAGACCAGACTGCAACATTCTCTATTCCCAGCTTACGAAGCATAGCTAGCTGATTGTGCGCTGACGCGGCATCAAGCATCCAAATTTTGTGTAAAACCCCTTCAGAGTCAGTAAATCTGCTGAAACTGTTAGACGTATTTGGGCTGAAATGTACCTCTGCCTTGGCAAAGCTAATACGTTGCATTGCTTCTGAATAAGGCAGCTTCTTTGGCATCGCCGTCCCAGAAGTCCAGTCCACCGCGAAATTGCCAATAGCCACCACAAGTCTTTCAGTCCCGATCTCCTGTATCGATTGCCTCACTGTGTCTTCGAACCATTGATCAGACGCCAGAGGCATAGGAGCAGACCCAATCCAAGGGGTCTGGAACATTTTCACAACGACTTGGTCAAAGTTTTCGAGTAGTGCTGGTTGTTGAAACGCTTGTTCATGATTCAAAACGATACAAGAGAGCAGGCCACTTGTTCGAAACTGCCCCGTGATTTCACTCCAGAACGGGGCAATACGCTCCATATCGTTGAGCTTGAGGGTGTTGAAATCAAGGCAAGCACCCTGAGCTTTTATAGAAGCTAGCATTTCAATCAGTGAAGCAACCGTTGCCGCTTTACTGTTCTTTTCAACCAACAGCTCTAAAAACTGCTCCGAAGATCCTGAAGCATTCAACCTGACAGAAGGAAGCAGGCTGGTAGCTCTTTTTGTCTTGCTGGTATACTCGGTGATCGCACGGCGCGTATCATCACTCGCCAAGTTTACAGACAATTTACCTGTTTCGTACTCGAACGTGATCCACTCAGGAACTAGCACGCTCGGACGAGCACATTCATCCTCAAGCGAGAGATGTGCCCATTCATAAGAAATAGGAAGGTGAGCGAATAAGCTGGGGACAGATAGAGATTTGGCCATAGCCGAGAAAACCGGCTGCTCAAATGACTTGCAGTAAGCGGGAGTCTCACCAGCTGGTGCCTGGATTTGAACCAATTGGCTTGGAGAGGTCAGGTGCTTCTGTTCGAGCAGCGCCACACTTTTAACTTGATGTGCTGCATCCTGAGTGGAATCCATGGGGGAGAACGAAGACCAGATACCAAGCCCCTTTACAAAGAACCAAAGCCAAGTCGAAAGCCCAATCAAACAAAGTAGGAAGACACGACGAACTTGCTTTGAACGTCGCTGAACCTGGTCTTCAAAGACCTTAGGTGCAGACACCCTAGACGGCAGCAATTCACTATGAAACGTGTATCGTTTCATAGTGAGCTCTTTGCGAAGAGCGGAACCAGCTTGTTTCTGTTTACTTCAAGTGCAGAACAGGCACTTGAATTTCCAGTCGCTCGCGACACGAGCTCTCCTCACCCCGAGTGCATAAGGATCGTGTCTCATAAGAGACAAACCGTCCGAGCCTCCCCCACAGAAGTTCAAACGCAGATCAAGATGCTGCTACAATCAGCTCATTTTGACATTGCGCCAATTTCAGTCAAATTACTTGCGCAATTTAGTCTGATTTTAGGGTTTTTCTGAATTTGGAAGCCCCGACAGCGGGACAATCTCTACAAAAAGCTAACATTGTTTGCAAAAATCTAGCTGGCAGCTACCACGTCCGTTGCGACTCACCGAACTTCAGCAGCCATTGGAACATTCCAATTCGACGCTCTTTCTGGAAACAGTCTGTCTCTCTGAAACTACTTGACCCCGTTTCGGCCCCCTTTAAATATTCAAAGAGTTTAGTTCAATTTGGAGAAGTTTTATGCGGTCGCTCGGCACAGCACTAGTATTGGCAGGTTTTTCAGTGTTTGCTTCGACCGCTACAATGGCAGACCCACTTCCCAAAGGAGCCAAACCAGCCAGTATCTCGAAAATTTCAAAGGCATATACTGGGAAAACAGACCTTTGGAACAGCGGCTGCAATGGCGGAATTTATTTCTCTCCCGACGGTCAGGCGAGAGCTTGGTGCAAGGATAGTAGCAATAGTTTTGGAGCAGGAACTTGGAGCATCGATGTTCAAGGAAACTTGTGTCAAAATCTAAGCTGGTACTGGCCAAACGACGATCAGATAGGCAAAAGCCCCAGCGACAGCAACTGTATTGCCCACATCCAAGATCGCTGGGGGCAACTGTGGCGGAGTTGGCCTGGAAGTGATGATTGGTGGCCTGTTGATCAGTATTCTGGCCTTGTAAGAGGATACAAGTTCAAGGCAGAAGTGATGGCCACTCGCTCTCAACTTGGTTTTTGAGCCAATCAAGACGGCACCAGAAAAAACTCATTTTTGCACACTCCGACCTTTGGATCAGAAGTTAATCCTAGCACAAATGCTGAGTTTCCTGGCTGATCCTCCCCCACTGAAGTGATCCGCCCGTATAGTTAGGAAACGGAGGATCAGATATGGGAATCAAGCGACACAAGCCCGAAGAGATTGTCACGAAGTTACGGCAGGTTGAGGTGCTTTGCGGCCAAGGGATGCCGCGCGTAGACGCCATTCGACAGGTGCAGATTACAGAACAAACCTTCTATCGCTGGCGCAAGCAATATGGCGGTATGGGAACCGACCAACTGAAGGAACTAAAGCGACTTCAGAAGGAGAATGACCGGCTGCGTCGGGCAGTTTCTGATCTGACATTGGACAAGCTCATTCTGTCGGAAGCTGCACGGGGAAACTTCTGAGCCCCTCGCGCCGCCGTAACTGCATTGATCATGTGCGACGCCAGTTCCACGTCTCAGAGCGTCGCGCCTGCCGTGTTCTGGGACAGCACCGTTCCACACAGAGGCGGGTGCCTGTTGGACGTGCTGACGAAGACCGGTTGGTGTCTGACATGATCGAACTGACACGCCAATATGGTCGATACGGTTACCGTCGGATAGCGGCTCTTCTGAGAGACGCCGGCTGGCAAATCAACGACAAACGTGTTGAGCGCCTATGGCGGCGTGAGGGGCTGAAAGTTCCAATGAAACAACCGAAGAAAGGACGGCTCTGGCTGAACGACGGGTCGTGTGTTCGACTCCGGCCCGAATATCGTGACCATGTCTGGTCCTATGACTTCGTGCACCATCGAACGGATGACGGGAAAGCGTTCCGGACACTGAACATTCTGGATGAACACAGCCGGGAATGCCTGGCGATCCGGGTGAAGAGGCGCTTGAACTCGGCAGAAGTTATTGACGCGCTGACAGATCTTTTCATCCTGCGTGGCGTTCCTGCTTTCATCAGATCAGATAATGGCCCAGAGTTCATTGCTCAGGCCGTTCGAGATTGGATCGCAGCGGTCGGTGCCCAAACGGCCTACATTGAACCAGGATCACCTTGGGAGAACGGATGCTGTGAAAGCTTCAACGCGCGCTTCAGAGACGAGCTGCTGAATGGAGAGGTATTTTACAGCCTGCGTGAAGCCCAGATCCTGATTGAACAATGGAGAAATCACTACAACACAAAACGGCCGCATAGTGCTCTGGGCTATCGCCCACCGGCTCCGGAAGCCATCGTTCCGGTGGAAACCAGGCCGATCATGCACTAACACTCACACTGGACCACTTCGATGGGGCTGATCAGATACGGCGACCCAGACATCAATCTGTTAATGGAAAACCAAGCATTCAGCGCGACACCGGGTTCCGTTAATCCTCACTATTTTTTGACTTCCACTGAGATGCCGGGCGATCTTCGGAGCTCGTTACGCAAGAACCGAAACTTGAAAACTTTGACATACGACAAAGTCGATGATGATCACTCCGGCCTCAAGACTGCGATCCAGAATCTGCTTGATCAAGTGGAAGACGCCAGGGCCGACTTAAGGGAAAACGGAAATTGGTAGGCAATCCAGAACATTTGTTGACTCCTTTGGGCTGTCCCGGAAGTTTTGCAAAGGGCGCTTTCTGCGCAAAGAGGACATTTGGTGATTACCTAGGCGCTCCTTCAGCGAAATGACACTAATTTCGTCGTACAGTCAGACAGCCACAACCGCACAAGGATCCGCAGCTGTACTTTTCCCCACTTTGCGCAACCGCGAACCCTAAAACTGCGTTTAAGCGCCTTTTAAAGATCTCGCTACGCTGTGGTTTTAAACACTTGGGGTCGTCAAAGTTGGAGTTTGCCAAAGCACGGCCTCGAAAGTAGAGGTGGATGGGACGAGTGAATTGTGCCTTTCACCCGTCCCATCTGCGCGAAAAACGGTAAGAACGACCGTCAGCATTATCCTTACAGTTGGGAAAATGGAGATTGAGTGAAAATCTGCAGCAACCTGAAGAGACTCGCAAACAGCAAAAACGAGTTGCTGCAACGGGAAGTGTCCCACACTGAAACGCGAAGTGTCCCGCTACACCCGCTACAGCTACATACATTCTTGCAGCATAGATTTGCAGTGGCGCATGTTGCTCTTGCGTCTGGCATTGCGTATTAAATAAACAACTGTTCAATTCACACCGCTCCAGGGAGGACACGACGTGGATTTCGCTTTGACCGAGGAACAAACCGCGATTTTTGATATGGCGCATGCCTTTGGCCAGGAAAACATCGCCCCCTTTGCCCGCCAGTGGGAAGCCGACGGCACCATTCCCAAAGAGCTCTGGCCCCGCATTGGTGAACTCGGATTTGGTGGTCTTTATGTCAGCGAAGAGACCGGCGGCTCCGCGCTTTCGCGTCTGGATGCCACGCTGGTATTTGAAGCGCTTTCCATGTCCTGCCCTTCGGTCGCCGCGTTTTTGTCGATCCACAATATGTGCGCCAAGATGCTGGACACCTTTGCCAGCGACGAGATGAAATCGCGCATCATGCCGGAGGTTCTCTCTCTTAATACAGTGCTCAGCTATTGCTTGACCGAACCTGGTTCCGGTTCCGATGCGGCGGCCCTGAAAACCCGCGCTGAAAAAACCAACGAGGGCTATACCCTGAACGGCAATAAGGCCTTTATTTCTGGTGGCGGTTATTCCGATGCCTATGTTTGCATGGTGCGTACAGGTGAGGATGGCCCCAAGGGGATCTCAACGGTCTATGTCGAGGATGGCACCCCTGGCCTGTCCTTTGGCGGGCAAGAGATCAAAATGGGCTGGAAAAGCCAGCCAACTTCGCAGGTGCAATTTGATGATTGCAAAATCCCAGCAAATAACCTGGTTGGCGAAGAGGGCAAGGGTTTTAGATACGCCATGATGGGACTTGATGGCGGGCGCCTCAATATCGCGTCCTGCTCTCTGGGGGCAGCGCAAGCTGGCCTTGATATGACCCTGCAATATATGTCCGAGCGCAAAGCTTTTGGCAAAAGCATCGATCAATTCCAGGGGTTGCAGTTCCGCCTGGCAGACATGGAGATCGAATTGCAGGCTGCCCGTGTCTTCCTGCGCCAAGCGGCTTGGAAGTTGGACAAGGGCGCGCCGGACGCCAGCAAGCACTGTGCGATGGCCAAGAAATTCGTCACCGAAGCGGGCTCCAAGATTGTTGACCAATGTCTGCAGCTGCATGGTGGTTATGGCTATCTGGCCGACTACGGGATTGAAAAACTGGTCCGCGACCTGCGTGTGCACCAGATACTGGAAGGCACCAATGAGATCATGCGGGTCATCGTGGCCCGTCATCTCTTGGCGGAGAACCACTGATCCCGTTAAACACCGTCAAGACCTTCCACAAAGAGGCCAAGATGAGCGATATTGATATTCGCATAGCCGGGCACGCCGGACGCATAACCTTTACCCGCGAAAAGGCATTGAACGCGCTGTCTTATGACATGTGCATGGCGATCGATGCAGCTATAAAAGCCTGGGCCGATGACGACCGGGTCAAACTGGTGGTTATCGATGCTGCCGGCGAGCGCGCCTTTTGCGCAGGCGGTGATATTGCCGAGCTCTATGAGACAGGTACCAAGGGCGATTACTCCTATGGACAGCGCTTCTGGCGGGATGAGTACCGGCTGAACGCCCGGATATTTGAATACCCAAAGCCGGTTGTCAGCTTTATGCAAGGCTTCACCATGGGTGGCGGCGTTGGCATCGGCTGTCACGGCACCCATCGCGTTGTTGGGGCAAGCAGCCAAATCGCCATGCCTGAGACCGGTATTGGCCTGGTGCCTGACGTGGGTGGCAGCCTCATGCTAGCCTTGGCGCCGGGTCGCCTAGGGGAATACCTGGGCTGTACCGCGGGCAGAATGAAAGCAGCTGACGCCATCTATGCGGGGTTTGCGGATTTCTTCATTCCAGAAGAAAACTGGCCTGCATTGATTGCAACGCTCGAGGAGAGTGGAAGTCCGGAAATCCTGAAGGAAGCCGCCTCCCCGGCCGATGGTGGCACGCTGGAGGCCATGCAGTCCGACATTGATCGCTGCTTTTCTGGTGAAGCTTTGGGTGATATCCTGACGGTCCTCAAAGGGGACGGAAGCGATTTTGCGAAACAAGCGCTGAAACCGCTAGCGCGCAATTCCGCTCTGGCCATGGGATGCTTTATTGAGATGCTCCACCGGCTTCGCGTTGAAACGCTGAGCATCCGCAAAGCTTTGGATCATGAGTATCGCTTCACCTTCCGGGCAATGGAACATGGCGATTTTCTCGAAGGGATCCGGGCCCAGATCATTGACAAAGACCGCCAACCCAAGTGGCTCTTTCCGGATGGCAACGTGCCGACATCTGCGGTCAGCAAAATGCTGATGCCATTGGGCGCGGATGCGCTGACTTTTGAGGAGGACTAAAGCATGAAGATCGGATTTATTGGCCTTGGCAACATGGGCGGACCCATGGCGGCCAACCTGGCAAAAGCCGGCCATGAGGTAACTGGCTTTGACATGGCGGATGTCTCAATTGAAGGCGTTTCAATGGCCACTTCAGGCGCGCACGCAGCCACAGGCGCGGACGTCGTGATCACCATGCTGCCCAATGGAGCTATCCTGCGCGCCGTTGCCAAGGAAGTCCTCCCGGCGATGAGCGCTGGCGCGGCTCTGGTTGATTGCTCCACCGTGGATGTGGATTCTGCCCGTGCGGTCGCCGCTGAAGCTGCGGAGGCCAGCCTCTTGTTTGTTGACGCCCCCGTCTCTGGCGGAATTGGCGGCGCGGCTGGCGGCACCCTGACCTTTATGGCCGGTGGCACAGAGGATGCCTTTGCCAAGGCCCTTCCTCTCTTTGACATCATGGGACAAAAGGCCGTGCATTGCGGCGCAGCTGGGGCCGGTCAAGCCGCGAAGATCTGCAACAACATGATCCTTGGTGTCACCATGATCGGAACCTGCGAAGCCTTTGCCCTCGCCGACAAACTGGGCCTTGATCGCCAAAAGATGTTCGATGTGGTTTCAACCTCCTCTGGCTATTCCTGGACCATGAACGCATATTGCCCCGCCCCTGGCGTGGGCCCCTCTTCGCCAGCCGACAATGACTATAAGCCTGGGTTCGCGGCTGAACTGATGCTGAAAGACCTGCGCCTGAGCCAGCAAGCGGCAGAAAGTGCTGATGCGGATACCCCTATGGGTGAGCTTGCCCAAGCGCTTTACGCACGTTTTGTCGAAGAGGAAGATGGTTTGGGCATGGATTTCTCTGCCATGTTGCCTCGCTTTGAGAAACGCTCGCGCGACTAACCTCTCTCGAAGTTATCAGGTCCCTACCCCGCCAAGGAAAATGTTCCCTTTGGCGGGGTTTTCTGTTCCTGCCCCCATGCGTGAACAGTAGAACGGCTCTTGCCGAATTAAGAATTTGTTCAATTTGATTAAAATTCAGCAAATCGGCACTGCTTCTCCACATTTCCGACCAAATCCACCCGCATTCCAGAATTTACGGTCGTTTCACCTTACGGCCAGTAGGAAAGCGCAGGATAGCAAATGGCCACCGCAACAGAGTTGGATATCAACACCTCCGCCACCGCCCTGGACATGGCGAATGAGATTTTTGGCGATGGCACCACGGTTGTTGGCGCGAGCTATAGTGGTGACGCCCGAAGCTCGGGCGTTTATAGCGGAGCGGATACCACAACCCCCGGCGTTGCACCCTCTGATAGCGGAGTCATTCTCTCAACCGGCCAGGTCAGTGATTTCACCAATAGTTCCGGAACCACTGATACCAATACCTCGGCCAGCACGACCACAAACACCACCGGTGTGGATGGCGACAGCGATTTCAACACGCTTGCTGGTGCCAGCACATTTGACGCGGCCTTCCTTGAGATTGACTTTGTCCCGGACGGCGATGTCCTGACCCTGGACTTTGTTCTCTCCTCAGAGGAATACCCTGAGTTTTCCAGCTCTCAGTTCAATGACGTTGTGGGGGTCTGGGTGAATGGCGTAGAAGCCCAGGTTACGATTGGCGATGGCTCGGCTTCGATCGGGAACATCAATCAGTCTGACACGCAAAACATCTATGTCGACAACACCGCCGACCAGTTCAATACAGAAATGGACGGCTTTACCATTACCCTGACCTTCACCGCGCCAGTGAACGCTGGGGTTACCAACTCAATCAAGATTGGTGTCGCTGATGTTGCTGACGCTAGCTATGATACCAATCTTCTGGTTGCAGGTGGTTCGGTTCAAACTGCGTTTGTGGCGCAGGATGACAGCTTTGACATCGGCTTCAACGGCACCAAAACGGTGGATGTTCTGGCCAATGATAGCAGCACTGCCCCGGGTGATCTAACAATAACCCATATCAATGATGTCGCTGTCTCGGCCGGAGATACCGTAACATTGGCAACAGGCCAGAGTATCCTGCTCAACCCCGATGGCACGCTAAGCGTGACCTCGGATAGCGATACAGAAACGGTCTATTTCAACTACACCACACAAGACAGCAATGGGGACAGCGACACAGCACTGGTTGAGGTGAACCAAGCTCAGCCCTGCTTCCTGCGCGGCACAGTGGTGGAGACAGAGCACGGCCCCCTGCCCATCGAAGAGCTGAGCCCTGGAATGCGGATCAAGACCTATGACAATGGGTTGCAAACCCTGCGCTGGATCGGCCGAAGCATAGCCCCGTCTCTGCGCAACCACGCCCCCATTCGCATCAGTGCTGGCCACCTGGGCAGCACCCGGGATCTCTGGGTTTCGCCAAACCACCGCCTGTTGATCACCGGCGCGTTTGCAGAGCTGCTTTTTGGCGAAGAGGAAATCCTGGTCAAGGCAAAGGACCTGATCAACGATCAAAGCATCCGCCAAGATACCTCGGTCAAACGAGCAGAATACTACCATCTGCTGTTTGACCAGCATCAGATCCTCTGGACCCATGGCGTCCTGAGCGAGAGCTATTATCCCGGTCCAGAAACCTCGCAAAGCTTTGATGCAGAGACACAGGCAGAGCTGTTCGCTCTGTTTCCTGAGCTATGTGTAATCAAGGGTCAGGGCTATGGCGCAGAGGCGAGACGCTCGCTGCGTGGGTTTGAAGCTTCTCTTCTGAACAGCTCTCTCCTTTAGGCTCGGCCAACAAACTCACTTTGAAGGCAGTTGACCAAAGAGAGCTTCCACCACTTCTTTTGTCTGTTGATCCGACGGAAAGAGCATCTCGATCTTCAGTTCTGACATCGCAACGCTGCCGCTGGTGGCAAATTGCGACATCGTCGAAAAGAAGGAAAGCACTTGCCCCCCCAATTTGTAGCGTGCAGGAATGATCGCAGGCAGGGGATCAGGCAGCGACACATTGTGGTTTTTGACACGTGCTTCCAATGCCTTAACAGAGCTTTCTAAAACAGGATCCCGGCCAAAATGAGCCAATTCCGTGCGCAGACGCATTAGGCTCAACGCTTCGACTTCCTCAAGATTTACCAACTGGCCGCGCAATGTCTCATTCTCCACCAGAGCATCGATCAGACTATCACCCAATGAGATCCCGGTCTGGGACAGCATAAAGGCGGCCGGAGCATTGAGTGAAACTAGCTTCCAATGGCGATCAATGGCCATCGCTGGATAGGGCGCATGCCGTTCCAGCATGCGCTCCATCGCCTCCCTGAGCGGCGCCAACTCATCCTCAGCCAGGCTATCAACCGGATAGGCCGGTGCTAGCCCCGCTGCATCCAAAAGATGGTTGCGCGCCCCAAGCGGCACCTGAAGCTCCTCACTCAGCCGCAGAACCATTTCACGGCTGGGTCGAGACCGCCCCGTCTCCAGAAAAGAAATATGGCGCGCCGAAACCTGAGCAGAAAGCGCAAGATCCAACTGACTGAGACGTCGCAGCTTTCGCCACTCTTTCAAGGTGTTGCCAAAGGTATCTAACATGAAATCCCATCCGTATTCCTGCCCATTCTAGCGCAAGAAATGAGGAAATTCACTTACCTCCGAGGTAATTGTTTTTCTGCAAGCGCTCCGTCAGATCTGTTCCCATCTCGACATAGGAGAACTGAGATGACCCTGGATACCTCTACCCGCCTTTTGAAACTCGCCGCTCTTTCTTCAGTCCTGTTTGGGCTAGCAATGGTAGCGGCGCTTGTTTCCCCGCTCAAAACCGTTTTTGATGTCTTTCTAGACTTGGTTCACTACCCTCTGGACAGAGATCAGTCCCTCACCGGTGACAGCGCCAGAGTATTGGCCGCGATCACAGGGGGATTGATGTGCGGGCTTGGTGCCTTGGTCTGGCGACTTGCCACGGATATCTATGCCACCGATCCTGCACGCGGCGGCAATATCATCCTGATCGGTGTGGTTGCCTGGTATCTGCCTGACAGTTTCGGCAGCTACATGGTAGGCGCCTGGTTTAATGTCGTTCTAAACACAGGGTTCCTGGCCATGTTTGCGCTGCCGGTCATTCTGCATCGCGATACCAGTCAGGCGGTAAAGGCATAGCCCTCACCGCCCGGAGAGGACTTGCAGCAGGATTACTCCGCAGCTACTTGTTTTGAAACAAGAATATCCTTCAGATATCGCCCTGTATGGCTGCGGGGTTCCTTAGCTACAGCTTCTGGCGTACCGGTAGCAACGATCTCACCGCCGCCATCACCACCCTCTGGCCCGATGTCGATAATCCAGTCCGCGGTCTTGATGACATCGAGATTGTGCTCGATCACCACAACAGAATTGCCCTGTTCCACCAACTCGTGCAGAACCTCCAGCAGCTTTTTCACATCCTCGAAATGCAGGCCTGTCGTAGGTTCATCCAGGATATAGAGCGTCCGGCCCGTTGATCGTTTGGACAGCTCCTTTGACAGTTTCACCCGCTGCGCCTCACCGCCAGAGAGCGTAGTCGCTTGCTGGCCCACCTTGATATAGCCTAGGCCCACCCGCATCAGCGCATCCATCTTGTCCCGGATCGAGGGCACCGCCTGAAAGAAGCTTTGTGCCTCCTCCACAGTCATATCAAGCACATCGGCGATACTTTTGCCTTTGAATTTGATCTCCAGTGTTTCCCGGTTGTAGCGCGCGCCCTTGCAGGTCTCGCATTCCACATAGACATCCGGCAGGAAGTGCATCTCGATCTTGATGACGCCGTCACCCTGGCAGGCCTCGCAGCGCCCACCCTTGACGTTGAAGGAGAACCGCCCCGGCTTGTAGCCGCGGGTCTTGGCCTCCGGCAGCCCGGCGAACCAGTCGCGGATCGGGGTGAAGGCCCCGGTGTAAGTGGCTGGATTCGAACGTGGAGTACGCCCGATAGGGCGCTGATCGATGTCGATCACCTTGTCTAAATGCTCCAGCCCTTTGATGCTCTCGCAAGGGGCTGGTGTCTGGCGCGCGCCATTAAGGCGCATCGAAGCGGTTTTGAACAGGGTTTCAATCGTCAGGGTGGATTTGCCACCGCCAGAGACCCCGGTCACGCAAAGGAATTTGCCCAGCGGGAACTCCGCAGTCACATTCTTCAGGTTGTTGCCCGTGGCCTTGACCACCTTCAGCTTTTTCTTGTTGCCCTTGCGCCGCTTTGCAGGAACGGCAATCTCGCGGGTGCCGGACAGATACTGCCCGGTGATAGATGCGCTGTCATCAGCAACGACCTGCGGAGTGCCATGGCTGACCACCTGCCCGCCGTGCACACCTGCGCCTGGCCCAATGTCAAAGACATAATCCGCCTGGCGGATCATATCCTCATCATGCTCCACTACGATCACTGTGTTGCCCTGATCGCGCAGGTTCTTCAGCGTGGTTATCAGGCGGTCATTGTCGCGCTGGTGCAAACCGATAGAGGGCTCGTCCAGCACATAGAGAACACCGGTAAGGCCTGAACCAATCTGGCTGGCCAGACGGATACGCTGGCTCTCTCCGCCAGACAAAGTACCGGAGTTGCGTGACAGTGTCAGATACTCAAGCCCCACGTTATTCAGGAACCCCAGCCGCTCGCGGATCTCCTTAACGATGGCGCGGGCGATCTCTTGTTTCTGTTTGGTCAGATGGTTGGGCACATCCTCAATCCAGGCCAGCGCCTCGCGGATGGATTTCTGCACAACCTCACCCACATGGATACCCGCAATCTTGACCGCCAGCGCTTCCTCGCGCAGCCGGTACCCCCCACAGGACCCGCAGGAGCGGTTGTTCTGATAGCGTTCGAATTCTTCGCGGATCCAGTTGCTGTCGGTCTCGCGGTAGCGCCGTTCCATGTTCGGAATGACGCCCTCAAAGACTCGGGTCACCTCATAGACCCGCCCGCCTTCGTCATAACGGAAGGGGATTTCCTCATCGCCGGAGCCATAGAGGAACACCTGTTTCACATGGGCTGGCAGGTCCTTCCACTGGGTGTTCTTATCGAACTCATAATGCTTGGCGATGGCTTCAATCGTCTGCAGGAAATAAGGTGATTTACCCTTGCGCCAGGGCGCCAGAGCCCCGTCATAAATCTTGAGGCTCTGGTCAGGAACCACCAGCCGTTCGTCAAAGAACAGCTCAACCCCCAGGCCATCGCATTCGGTACAAGCCCCGAAGGGCGCGTTAAAGGAAAACAGGCGCGGTTCAATCTCAGGGATGGTGAAGCCACTAACCGGGCAGGCAAAATTCTCACTGAAAGTGATGCGTTCCGGATCCCCTTCACGCGGGGCGGTTTCCAGGATGGCAATGCCATCGGCCAGGTCCAATGCTGTGCGCAGGGAATCCGCCAGACGGGTTTCCAGCCCTTCACGCACCACAATCCGGTCGACGACCACATCGATGTCATGGCGGAATTTCTTGTCCAAGGTGGGCGGTTCATCCAACTCATAGAACTCGCCGTCGATCTTAACACGCTGGAAGCCCTGTTTGCGCAGTTCCAGCATTTCCTTTTTGTATTCGCCCTTGCGGTCGCGAACGATGGGCGCCAGCAGATAGCCGCGGGTCCCCTCCTCCAGCGACATTACCCGGTCCACCATGTCCTGCACCTGCTGTGCCTCAATCGGCTTGCCAGTAGCGGGACTGTAGGGCGTGCCGGCACGGGCAAAGAGTAGACGCAGATAGTCGTAGATCTCGGTCACCGTTCCAACGGTCGAGCGCGGGTTTTTCGAGGTCGTCTTCTGTTCGATCGAAATGGCAGGGCTGAGGCCGGAGATATGATCCACATCCGGCTTTTCCATCATATCGAGGAATTGGCGCGCATAGGCAGAGAGGCTCTCGACATAGCGGCGCTGCCCCTCGGCATATATCGTGTCAAAGGCCAGCGAGGATTTGCCCGAGCCCGAAAGCCCAGTGATGACCACCAGCTCATCGCGTGGAATATCAACATCGATGCTCTTGAGATTGTGCTCGCGCGCTCCGCGCACCTCAATGGATTTCAGCTCTGCCATTCTGCCCTCACGCCCAGAGATCCACCGCCCAAGCCCTGCCCGGACGGTCACCGCCTAGAGATAGGCAAACTTGGCAAAGACTCCAAGGGAAAAATGAGAACATAGATGGAACATTTTGTTATTCCCTATCGAAGCCCCCATAACATCTTGGAGAATTCGCTAGATATAGAAGGCGGCAACCGGTCAGGCTGGCCGCGCTCTTAGCCAGCCAAGCAAGAGATGGCTTAGGAACCCGGCCAGGAACAACGCGATAAGGAGAGCCATCAACCCCGAATATCCTGAAAAACTCAGCATCAGAACCATCATTGGCGTGCCAATGGTATTGCCCAGATTACCTGCTTGCGCCATGACACCACTTGCCTGTGCCCGAGCAGCATCAATGGCATTGAGTTGCGGAACCGCGGCAAAGGACCCGCCCTGAACCAGTCCCATCGCTGCTGCAAGGGCAATGCAACCCAGAGGATCACCGGGGGTATACCAAAGCCAGATCACGGCCAGGGCGCAAAGCAAAAATCCCAGCTCCACGACCCTGATAGCGGTTTGAAAGCGCATGAGGAAAACGCCCAGGGTCATGGAACTGAGAATACTGGCCAGAGGCATGGCGCCCAGCACGAACGCGCGCAGCTCCGGCTCAATATAGGGTGGTATGACGGTCAGAACCGCCACAAAGCAACAGGTATAGAACAGCCAGCCAGCCGCCGGCGCCGCCTTCCAAGGGGAGCGATAGATTGGCCAATGTAGGGCCGGTAAGCTCCGCAACGGAGGCAAAGGTTTTCGATCAGGCACCTTCATGTCCCGCAGGGCATACCCCAAGAAGAGTGCAAGGCCAGCCATGATCAGCGCGTGGGCCCAGAACAGCGCCAATACGCCCCAGGTCTGCACCAAAGGCAGTCCGAACCACGCCAGGAGCGCAAAGGCGACTCCAAAAAACGTACTCCAGAGGCTCATAGCAATCCCTTGATGGCGCGGCGCGCTCAGCCCTGCGATCAGAGTGGGCGCCGCAACCACAACGCCAAGATGCGATATCCCTTCAACAAGACGTGTGCCCAGGAACCAGACATAGGGCAGATGCAAGGCCTGCAACCCAGACAAGAGGGCGCCCAGCCATAGGCAGGCGACAATGGTTCTTCGATAGCCAAGCGAGGCAACAAAAATCCCAGCAACCAGCCCCAATGCGATCCCCACCGCACCGACAAGCGAGACACTAAAACTCAGATTGGCACCCGCTGATGGATAGAGCTCTGGCAACTTGTCATAGACAACACTGATCTTGCCGTATTGCGCCGCAACTCCAAGTCCAGCCATCCAAATGGCAAGCACCGGAAGCCATCGCGTTGTCTGAACCACCATCGCCAACCTCACTCTGCTTTATCGGCAGAGCGCTGTTGCGGTGCTGCCTATCTATTGCCAGCCGGTTGTAGAGCGAGACACATCGGAGTGCCAGTTCCGCAAGATCTCCATCTTATCTTTTCCCATGGCTTTTGTGTGCGGCCGTCGGTCTGGCAGACACCAGCGTAAAATTCTCTGAAGCATGTGGTTTCTCGCCCTAAACAAAAACTCGGGCGCCTCTTTACTGTTTGGTGAGTGGTTTAGGCTCCTGCCCTTCTGGGTGGGAGACCTCTCTAGGAGGCGCCTGGATTGGGGCAGGAATAGGGCAGACTTGCCTCAATCCCAGAAAACGCCGCCACATTCGTTGGCCCGGCGGCGGGAATATCGCTACAATTTGTGCCAGATTTCAATGATCTTGCACTCACCTTGGCCTTTGACTCGCGCTAAAAACACCGCAATCCATTGAAGTTAAAAGGGTTTCAAAAGCCCCGCAAGAAAGGCGCACCCTCATAAGGGGAGCGCGCCTTCCACTTCACAGTAAAAAATAGAGCAGATGCCATCTACATGTGGATCACACGGTCAAAGGCATCCAGCACGCTCTCATGCATCATTTCGCTGAGGGTCGGATGCGGGAAGACCGTGTTCATCAGATCTTCTTCTGTTGTTTCCAGCTGACGGCCAACGACATAGCCCTGGATCATCTCTGTCACTTCTGCCCCGACCATATGGGCGCCCAGCAGCTCGCCGGTTTTGGCATCAAAAACCGTCTTGATCATGCCTTCAGCCTCACCCAAGGCGATGGCCTTACCATTGCCAATAAACGGGAAACGGCCGACTTTGATGTCATAGCCCAGCTCTTTGGCCTTGGCTTCGGTATAGCCTACACTTGCCACTTGCGGATGACAGTAGGTACAACCCGCGATGCTTTCTGGTTTTACGGGATGCGCGTGTTTCCCCGCGATCAGCTCTGCCACCATGACACCTTCGTGGCTTGCCTTATGCGCCAACCAGGGCGCACCTGCGATATCGCCAATCGCATAGAGCCCCTCTATACCGGTACGACAGAAGGCATCGGTGACCACATGGGTGCGATCCACTTTGACACCCAAGGCTTCAAGCCCCAGGCCTTCGACATTGCCGACGATACCCACCGCGGAAATCACCGTGTCAAATTCCTGTTTTTCGATCTTGCCGCCAACCTCAATATGGGCGGTCACTTTACCCTTACCCCGATCGAGCTGCTTGACCATGGCTTTCTCCATGATCTTCATGCCCTGTTTCACAAAGGCCTTTTTGGCAAAGGCCGAAATTTCGGCATCTTCAACCGGCAGCACCCGATCCATAACTTCAACAACGGTCGTATCGGCGCCAAGCGTGTTATAAAAGCTGGCAAATTCAATCCCGATTGCGCCGGAACCAATCACCAGGAGCTTCTTTGGCATCCGCACCGGCTGAAGCGCGTGTTTATAGGTCCAGACCAGATCCCCATCCGCCTCAAGTCCGGGCAACTCGCGGGCACGGGCACCTGTCGCTAGAACAATGTTCTTTGCGGTGAGGTCTTCTACACCCTTGTCGGTCTTGACAGCGACCTTCCCCTTGGCGGGGATTGACGCTTCCCCCATCACCACGGTGATCTTGTTTTTCTTCATCAAATGGCCAATGCCCGATGAAAGCTGTTTTGCGACCCCACGAGAGCGCTTCACAACCGCATCCAGATCGTAACCGATCTTTTCTGCTTTCAGACCAAACTCTGCCGCGCGCTCCATCAGATGGAAAACCTCGGATGAGCGCAGCAAGGCCTTTGTTGGAATACAGCCCCAGTTCAAGCAGATGCCGCCCAGATGCTCTCGTTCAACAATTGCGGTTTTCAGTCCCAGCTGGGCCGCGCGGATGGCTGCGACATAGCCTCCGGGGCCTGCTCCAATTACGATCACATCATAAGATTGCGCAGCCATTATGTTCCCTCACAAAACAGGATCCGTAAAACTAGTTTACCGTTAAACTAGTTTCTTTCAAACTGCAATTCCTCATATCACCCTATGAGGGACAGCGGTGATTTGTCTCAATCGACCAATTCAAATACAACTAGGAAACTCAGACAAGCCCAACATAGCTTGCCCTTTCAAAATGAACAGACCCAGGTGGAGTGGAACGAATGCCCCCCTCCGGTAGCGCCCCCATCCGAACAGGCAGGGCGCTGACCTCTGCGTATCCCTGGTGCAAATTAAACCAAAAGAAACGAAAAAGCGCCCCAGTTACAGGAGCGCTTTGAGGGTGACTTTTGCCCTATTGATCGAGGCCAGATCTACTGCTCAGTCGCCAAGGGTAGTCGGTCAGCTGGCAGCTTCTAGGGTACGTACGGTTTCACCGTAGCCACCTGCCATTACATAGTCCAATTCAGGACGTGTGCTGGCCCGGTGCAATGCCTCGTTCCGGTAAGGGAAACGCCCAAATTTGCGGATCACCTCTCGATGCGCACGCGCATGAAGCAAATTGCTTGCGCCTGTCTTTGGCATCCTCTCAAGCATCAAGCGGATGCAACGCTCTTGATCACATAGATTTTCAGAGTGCATCAACGGCAGATAAAAGAACTGGCGCGCCGGCTCGTCGATTTTGAGATCCCATTTCTTGTTGATTGCAACCTTGGCCGCTGCCAATGCCGCCCGATCACTGCCAAAGGCCTCTCCAGCGCCACGGAACATATTCCGGGGGAACTGATCTGTCAGGATAATGTAAGCCAATGTTCCAGATGGATAGGTCAACCACATGGAAAACTTACCTTCGTGCGCGCCCTCCCAAGTGCTTAAAAACCGATCGCGGATCTCTTGATCCAGCGTTTCATTACTATTGTACCAGCCGTTTTCGCCGACTTTATCAAGCCAGAATTCGAGGATCGCCTCAGGGCCCTGCATCGGTCCAATCTCCAAGTGTCTCACTAAGAACCACTTCAGACGAATTTAGACAGATTTGACAAGTGACCCCGGGTCACAAATTGCAACATATGGGGTCATTTGCTGAAATATTCCTCACAAGGACATGGGGTTAGCGCAATCACTAGGCGTCACCGGCGGCTTCTTGCTCTTCCATATCTGTTTCAATGGCATATTCCTGGGCAAATTCTACCACAACCGGCGAACCTGTTGGCGCCATCGGCGCCATGATTCCCGTATCTTCGACCGGGATCGCAGCCCGTTGGGTCGTCCGATAGAGAGCATAGACCGCAAGCATCAACAGCAGGACGGCCATGAAGAGGAAGAAGCCTGAGGGGCCAAAGACGGCATCATCCATCATCCAGCCGGTTATCAGAGGACCAGCAATTGCGCCCAAACCATTGATGAAGACCAAGCCGCCAGAGGCCGCTGCCATATCATCGTGATCCAGATAGTCATTGGTATGGGCAATCAGCAGCGAGTAGAGCGGGTTCGACATCCCGCCAATCAGAAAGGCTGCGGCAAGAAGGAAAGTGAACTCCCCTCCTAGCCTCATACCAATCAGCGCAGCCGCGCCACCAAGCGCAGAAACCACCAGAACCAAAACCCGCCGATCCATCCAGTCAGAGGCCCAACCCAAGGGATATTGCAGAACAATGGCTCCGATATAGAAGGTTGCGATAAAGATCGAGATCTGGCCAAGGGTCAGCCCGGCAGAAGCGGCGTAAACCGCGCTCATTCCGAATTGCGCCGAGAACACTCCGCCCAGCAAGAACATGCCAACACAGCCCAATGGGGAAGCATGCATCAACTGGCGCAGCGTCATCGGTTTGGTGGTGTCAAAAGCAGGTGTTGGCGAAATCGACAAAAGGATCGGCGCGAAGGACACCGAAACCACGATGGAGGCGATTACAAAGGTCTCATAGCCCGAAGGATCGCCCACCAGCATCAATGCCTGTGCCGCGACGATCCCGAAGGTCTGAACGATCATATAGAGAGACAGAGCCTTGCCGCGATTGGCATTGTCAGCCGCATTGTTCAGCCAGCTCTCCGCGGTCACATAAACGCCCGAAAAGCAGAAGCCGATCAAGATCCGTCCTAGAGCCCAGGCAATCGGGTTTGCAATTGCCGGATACAGGATCATCACCGCCGAGATCAGCGAGGCCAGAGCCGCAAAGACGCGCACATGGCCAACCCGACGGATCATTTCCGGCGCCAAACGTGAGCCCCCAAGGAAACCTACAAAATAGGCCGACATCACCAGGGACATCTCAAAGGTAGAGAAACCTTCCAGCGAACCACGCACGCCCAGAATGGTGCCTTGAAGACCGTTGCCGATCATCAGCATCCCCATCCCCAAGAGCAGCGCCCATGCGCTTGACAAGACCTGCAGCATCTCAGTGGCTCCTTTGCCAGCACGCATATGCCACCCGGACCAGATCCAGACAGCAAATGCCCCAATAGAATTATGCGCCGGGGCGCCCCACGCTTAAACAAGGGGTATCGGCTTGATTTGTTTCGTTTTCGTGACTCAACTCTTCGTTCTTTATCAGAACGGGTCGTGCAGGCGCTTGTCTAGAGTTATTCGCGTCACTTCTGCGGCGTATTCGTCCCATCGGGCAATAAAAGCGACGCATCCCCGTAAGAGAAGAAACGATATTCGCCCTCTACCGCATGGGCATAAATCTCGCGCACGCGCTCTTGGCCCATCAATGCTGAAATCAACATAAGAAGCGTCGATTTGGGCAGATGGAAATTGGTCATCAGGGCGTCAGTGGCCTGAAAGGAAAACCCCGGATAGATAAAGATATCCGTCTCCCCCTCCCAGGGTTCAACACGCCCATCCCGAGCAGCGCTTTCTATCAATCGCAGCGCAGTCGTTCCAACCGGAATGACCCGTCCGCCCGCAGCCTTGGTTTCAGCAATCTCAGAAGCGGCCTGCTCAGAGACTTTCCCCCATTCCGCGTGCATCTTATGGGTGGTCACATCGTCAACCTTGACCGGCAAAAAGGTCCCTGCCCCCACATGCAGGGTCACATGAGTGAACTTGACACCCTTTTCCTGCAGAGCTTCCAAAAGCGCGGTGTCAAAATGCAAAGAGGCTGTTGGCGCGGCAACAGCGCCTGAGTTTTTGGCCCAAACGGTCTGGTAGTCTGTTTTGTCCTGTGCATCCGCCGCACGCTTGGCGGCGATGTAGGGCGGCAATGGCATCGCCCCTGCCTGCGCAAGTGCGGCGTCAAAATCTTCACCCTGCAGGTTGAAAGACAAAAGCCCCTGCCCGTCCTCTACGCCCACCAATTCAGCCGAGAGCGCATCAGAAAATACGATCCTCTCACCAAGCTTGATCTTTTTCAGAGGTTTCAACAGCCCCGCCCAGCTCCCATCCGAGCGTGGCTCCAGCAGTGTCACTTCAATGCGCGCGGCAGTTTTTCCCTGGGCACTTTCACGGTGGCGCAGGCCGGACAGCCGCGCGGGAATGACCTTCGTGTCATTCAAAACCAACCGGTCGCCTGGCTTTAGCCAATCGATCAGATCAGTCACTGTTTGATCATGGATTTCTTGCGGCGTCGCGACAAGCATCCTAGCCGAGCTGCGCGGCGATGCGGGCCGCGTAGCGATCAAGGTCTCGGGCAGGTCAAAGTCAAAATCACTCAGTTTCATGCGGGTCCCTTAGGACTTTTGGTGGGGTTTGGCTATGACTTTTCCTACTCTCGGGTGCCCCTATCGTTCCCCACCAACCTGGGGCGCAACTGGTTTGGATCGCGGTTCCGGTGGTGCCTCTCCCGGAACTCGAGGGGCGCGGCCTCGAAATAGCTCTCTGAACACACCAGGAGCCAGGCCAGACAGGGGATTCACCCCGACCTTTGGATTGTCAGCCGTCCCGCGCAGCCTATAGGAAAAGCCAAACAAGCCTTCTCCTTTGCGTGTCATCACCCGACCAATCGCATTGACCAGGTAAATCGGTGAAACGACACCGCGCATATCCAGCGCGCCATTGCGCAAATCATAGTTGCCATCCATCGACAACCCGATCGCAGGCCCAACGGCGCTACTCTCATGCACAATCAAATGAGTGGAGCCCAGTTTGAACTTTGCCTCCACCTGGCTAAAGAAAATACCCTGCCCGCCAAGTTCAGTGAGCAGCCCGACTACGCTAATGGCATTCAACAATGCGGCCATGGAAGGCGCATCTTTAATGCGCGTGTTGCGGATTTTGATCTGTCCGTCATATTCCCCGGCTTTGGCCGAGGGCAAAAGTGTCATGTCGAAACTGCCGCCGCGCCCATGACGTAAGATCCCGGCGGCACGGAACACACCACCAGCATCCTCAGACTGAATGCGCGTGGCGGCCCCCCCTGGCTTGGGCACGACTACCCCGTTCAAGGGGGTGATCCCGTTCAAACTGCCACTGTATTTCCCGTTAAACCCTTTGAGCGTTGAAAACCGTCCCCTAAATTGGGTCAGGGCAATGCTGTCGGTGACCTGCAAGCGATCAAGCGCCAGAATGATCGGGGCGGATCCGGACCCGCCTCTGGAACTGCTACTCCCACTTTCACTGTCAAAGGGCGCGTGCCGCAGATCCAAAACACCGCCAGAAACGCGCACCTCTGGATCGGCTCCACCACGACCTATCAGCGTCACGGGAGCGCGCAGCCAGTTTCCAACCGAAACATGGCTGAACCGTGCCTGCCCCAACCGGCCATTTTCGCGGGTGGAGATCTGCCCCCTGACGGTCAGACCGGGAGCCACAACAGAGAATTGATCAACCAAAACCGGAGTGGCCAAAGTGGCTTCGAGCTTCAGCTCTCCGTTGCTGGCGGCCGATTTATACCAGCTGATCGGAGAGACCCGTAAAATGAGCCCTTCTAGATTGGATTGCAGGCTCAGCCTGGGAGGTTTTTCAGGATGTAGCGAGACCCTGTATTCAGCGCTGCCTGAGCCACCTACACTTCTTCTTGGAAGCCCAAGGCGCAGCGCCTCCACAGTGTCTTCAGAAAGCTCAACGATCCCATGAACTGCGCTCTCCGGATTGGCACCCTTGCCAACCTGTTGACGCCAAGTCGCGGTGATCGGGATGCCTGACAGTTGCCCTTTCCCTGCGAGTTCGACAAAACTCTCATTTCCAACCAGGTCCAAATGATCTGCCTGAACCACATGGCCGGGGACCAGAACATCGCTGCGAACACGCAGGACTTCCCCTTGATAGTGGTAGATGATTTCTGATGGATCTATCCCAGCGCGCAGCGGCAAGGCCAGTGTCCCGCGTAGTTGAAGCTTCCCACCCGCAAGATCCACAGGCAGTTTCGCCTTCTCCATGATTTTCAATGGGGGCCGGTCCAGCAAAGACAAAGCCGAGGTGACAGTCCCCTGCGCAACCACCCGGACAATGCCCGGAGTACCGTCCTTAGCGCTCATATCCGGAATGATAAAAGATGTCCCAGCGACGGCGACAGATCCCCCCTCATCCGCGGTTACCACGCCATCGGTGGCAGAAATGACCAGGCGATTTCCATAGATGCTGAATTGCCCTGCCCCACCGCGCAAGTTCGGGAGGTGCTTTTGGAAACGGACATCCGCTCCTGCAAAATCCGCATCCAGAGAGATAAAAGGGCGAGCGTTGCCTGATCCGCGTAGCGCAAAATTCACATTTTCAGCTCTCGCCGCAAAGACGTTTTCACGCACCCAATTGCGTGGTTTTTCAGAGGCGCCCTGCGGCCACAGCGCATTGACCTGTGCGAGGTCAACCCGGTCCGCCTGCGCGTCCAGAGCATATTTCCACCCCTCAGGGCCCGTGGTGATCTCACCGCTCAGAAGGATATTGCTCTCTTCATGCTGGATCAGCATCTCTCCTAGCTGAAAACGGAACGGGGTCGGCCGCAGCCGGAAATCTGCCGTTACCCCTGGAAAAATCTGCGGTGCCTCGTAGAGGTTACCAGGATTCAAGGAGAGATCCGTGAAACGCAACTGCCCGACCAGATCGGTGAGTTGCCCATCTTCGATCCCTGCGAGATCCGCGCGACCTTCGATGGTGCCAGAACCCCAACCGCTCTGCAGGCTGAGCGCATCAAACTGCAGCGACTGTGCTTTGGGGAAATAAGTGAAATAGCTACTTGCCCCCTGGATCGGAACCGGCGGTGCCTCGGAAGCGGGCTGAATGGCTCCTTCACCAATCTGCAAACTGGCAGAAAGAGGCAAAAGCGAACCCGTCTCATCGATTGCACCACGTAAGGACCCGGAAATCGGCGCACGCAAAACGCCCAACCAGCCCAAAGCGGGCGCTTGTACCGCAATGTCTTCGCTGGCAATATCACTAAAGAGGAAGCCAAACTCGGCTGAGGCCTGACCGATGTCAGAGCTATAGCTGGCCTCAACATTGCCGACATCCTGGCGCCCGCTCAGCAGTGAAAACCCCGCTGAGGCAGATAGGAGGTTCCCCTTCCGCCGTAATTTGATGTGCCCGCCATCCATGGTCCAGACCCGGCCAAGGCGACGATCCTCATAGCGCAGCGTCAGGTTTTCTGTGGTCACCTCGACCAAAGCGGCCAGGACCGGCAGCTCAAACTGTTGATCCCATTCTTCAATGAGTTGCGGCAGATTGGCGGCCTGCCGTAGGGGCGAGCCTCCTTCGGCAAAGCTCAGCGCGATACCTTCGCTTTCGCGCACAAGGTTGGCATATAGGCCACTTAGTGTGACGGATTTTGGTTGCACCTGAGCGCGCAACAATGGGCGCATCGCCAGGGAGATCTCGGCATCCGCCAAATGGGCAAGTGTTGTGCCATCTGGATGCATCAGGGACACGTCTCGCAAACCAACGCGGGGTCTCCAGCCGCGGTTTACGACAACCTCGATCTCGCCAAATTCGATCTCTAACCCGTTGAGTTCTTGCTCGATGCGGTTTTCGACTTGCAGCCGCAGCCATTCCGGCGCCTCTAAACGGGTCCCAATCCCCAAATAGATCGCCGCCGCTAGCAAAAACGCGGTAACTGAAACAGACCAGACCACCGCCCTGAGCAATAGCCAAAGCAGACGCCCCTTCCCAAAGGAAGATCCAATCACAGCCTCTTGCCCGGCTTCCTGCCCGGTTTCGCCATGATCGGCTTTATGCCCATCCGGTTCGATCTGTGTTTATCCTTTGCCCATGATGGCCTAACAGTAGCAGGCAAAATTTGCCAAACTCTTCCGGAGACCAAAAATGCTCGAAGTTTCTAATCCAGCCCCTCGCTTCACCTTGCCGCGGGACGGAGGGTCCGAAGTCTCATTGGACGATCTCAAAGGCAAGGCGGTAGTCCTGTTCTTTTATCCCCGCGATGATACTCCGGGCTGCACCAAAGAATCCATCGGCTTTTCGCAGCATCTGCAAGCCTTTGCCGATGCGACCACGCTGGTGTTCGGGATCTCCAAGGACCCCATTCCCAAACATGAGAAATTCATCGCCAAACATGACCTAACGACCCCCCTCCTTTCTGATGCAGAGAGCAATACCTGCGAGGCCTATGACGTCTGGAAAGAAAAGAATATGTACGGCAAAAAACACTGGGGCATTGAGCGCTCGACCTTCTTGATTGATGCCGAGGGAAATATCGCAAGAATCTGGCGCAAGGTGAAAGTGGACGGGCATGTAGAAGAGGTGCTTGAGGCAGCAAAGTCTCTCTGAAACGCGCTTCTGAAAACCTTCACATCGCTCCATTTATTGGATAGCCCCCTACCTTGGGGCTTTCCAGCCTAGTTTATTCTCAACAGATCGAGCGCCATCTCCGTCTAACAAACACGGAATTGGCCCAAGACTGCGAAACGCTTGGACAACTGCCATGACCACTCCCACCCTGAGCCTCGCCGAAATGGCAGCCGAAGTCCTGAACACCGCAGATGGGCGTGAAAAGACCGCGCTTTCGCGCCGTCACGCCACTGCCTGGTTTGAGGCCCGTCAGCAGGAACCCTGCGCAATCGAAATCGGGACCGCTTCACCCCCACTGCATCCGGCAAGACCAGAAAAGCCCGAACTCCTGAACCCTAGGGATGTTCCAAAACGCAAACCCGGATCCGATGCTGGGCGCATCGCCTTGCTTCATGCGGTTGCGCATATTGAGCTGAATGCGGTGGATCTGCATTGGGACATTATCGCACGCTTCTCCCATGTCCCGCTGCCGGTTGGGTTCTTTGACGATTGGGTCAAGGCAGCGGATGAAGAATCCAAGCATTTCAACCTGATGTGCGACTGTCTCGAAGCACTGGATAGCCATTATGGGGCCCTGCCCGCACACGCAGGCATGTGGCGCGCTGCTGAAGACACTGCGGATGATCTGATGGGGCGGCTGGCCGTTGTTCCCATGGTGTTGGAAGCGCGCGGTCTCGATGTGACACCCGGCATGATCGAGATCTTCAAAAAGGCCAAAAACACCCAGGCGGTAGAGGCCCTTGAGCTGATCTATTCCGAAGAAGTTGGCCATGTCGCTTATGGATCAAAGTGGTTCTACTTTCTCTGCGGTCGCGACAACCTGGACCCCAAGGATGTCTTCCACCAACTGGTGCGTAAATATTTCAAGGGTGCATTAAAGCCCCCCTTTAACGAAGAAAAGCGCGCGGATGCGGGCCTCCCACCTGATTTCTATTGGCCGCTTGCCGAAGCAAACCGCCCCATTCCGGGTGTTGGAGACTAGATCGCAGCCCCTTCACAATACAAACAGAGGCGAATTTCCGCCTATCACGCGGCGAATCCCTCTGCTCCTGCTCGCTTCTGGTCATCAGCCTTGCCCTAAACAGCTGTGGTGTCTAAAGATCTCCCTCAGGGTGCTGGCAGGGGATGGTCGCCATCCTACTGACAGGGACGGAACAAGGATCAGATGGTGCGCACACGTCTGGCAATAAGAATTCACTCATTTCTTGAACGGAAGTTTCCGGAGCGTCGGGTCTTCCTGAAATCTGACACCGATACGCGCTTTGTTCGGCTCAGGCCTGAAACACAGTTGATCGCCTTTAGCGGTGCTGTTGTTTTTGTCGCCTGGTCCATTGTCGCAACTGCGATTGTTCTGATGGACAGTATCGGTGGGGGCAATTTCCGCGAACAGGCCAAGCGGGACCAGATAACCTATCGCGAGCGCCTGAACGCGCTGTCGCAGGAACGTGACGCCCGTGCCGAGGAAGCGCTGGCGGCTCAGGGCCGGTTCAACGCTGCTCTTGCGCAGATTTCATCCATGCAGTCAGAGCTTTTGACCTCGGAAACGCGGCGCCAAGAGTTGGAAACCGGAATCGAAGTTGTGCAAACAACCCTGCGCAAAACCATGACCCAGCGCGATGAAAATCGAAAAGCACTGGAAGCCCTGCAGGCCGACACCCAGGAAGAAAGTAGCGCGCGCCTGCGCGCCGCAACCGCTCCTATTCAAATGGAGTTCATGACAAACGCCCTGGCTGAGACGGCTGAGGAGCGCGATCAGATTGAAGCCGACGCGCAGGCCGCACTTGACCAGCGTCGCGAGCTAGAGCTCGAGCTTGAGCTGTTGAATGAGCGCAATGATCAGATTTTCCGCCAGCTGGAAGAAGCCGTTGCCGTATCGGTCAGCCCTTTGGACAAGATGTTCCGCAGCGCCGGAATGCCACCCGACCGGATCCTGGAGCAGGTGCGGCGCGGTTATAGCGGTCAGGGCGGTCCGCTCAGCCCTTTAGCCCTGTCCACCCGCGGTGAAGAACCCACTGCGGATGAGCTGCGTGCCAATAGCATTCTCGGACAATTGGATCAGCTGAACCTCTATCGAATGGCCGCACAGCAGGCGCCATTTTCATCTCCGGTCAATCTGGGCCTGGTGCGACAGACCTCTGGCTTTGGCTATCGCCGTGACCCAAAGACGGGCGGTCGCCGCCTGCACAAAGGGTCTGATTTTGCAGGGAAAACCGGAACAGATATCTATGCCACAGCCGATGGCGTTGTCACCCATGCGGGTTGGCAATCCGGCTATGGAAAACTTGTCACCATTCAGCATGCCTTTGGCATTGAGACAAAATACGCTCATAACTCCAATCTGCGCGTAAAGGTCGGTCAAAGGGTCTCGCGCGGGGATCATATTGCTGATATGGGTAACACCGGACGGTCCACCGGGACCCACCTCCACTATGAGGTTCGGGTCAATGGGAAACCAATAAACCCTATGATCTACATCAAGGCTGCAAGAAATGTTTTCTAAGAGCAAAATCAACGAACCAGGGCCCAAGCAGAGCGAAGCTCCCTCTTCTGCGGCACCTGCGCCTTCTGCCCCTGTCGCTCCGACAAGCGATTTCAAGCCCTCCTCGACCCCAAAAGCAAAGCCAGCGGCTTCGCTTCTGAGCTCGGATCTGCATATCACCGGGAACCTGAGGACAACCGGCGACATTCAGGTCGAAGGCACTGTTGAGGGCGACATCCGCGCGCATCTTTTGACAGTTGGCGAAAGCGCCACCATCAAGGGCGAAATCACCGCCGACGACGTTGTGGTCAACGGACGTGTTGTAGGCCGTGTACGTGGCTTGAAAGTGCGCCTGACCTCCACCGCGCGGGTCGAGGGTGACATCATCCACAAGACCATCGCAATCGAGAGCGGCGCCCATTTCGAAGGCTCTGTGCAGCGCCAGGATGATCCTCTGACTCCCGGTGGCAAGAAGGCTGCTCCTGCTGCCGCTCCTGCTCCGGCGCCAGCGCCCTCTGCAGCCGTTAAGGCCGCAACCGCTGCGGCCAAAGCCGAGGCTTAACGCCTAGAGATCGACGTTTCGGGTTGAACGGTTTTTCCGGCCAAACCTGATCAACAATTTGGAAAGCCGCGGAGGTCCGCGGCTTTTCTATTTTGGCCCAGCTGCTCTGTTTTGACCCACTTGCTGTGTATTTTCCTTCCGGCTCTCCTTTCGCCTGGGATTGTTGCCAGAGACACAAAAGAGTTTTTCAAATTTCGCCTCCTATTTCGAATGTAAGGCGGATGACGCATTCAATCAAAGCGTGTAGTTAATAAAGGATTCAGTTTCACGGAGACTTTTTAATGCCATTTCTTTTAGGAGCCCTCGGCTTGATCGCAGCCGCCTATTTCTGGGCCATGCGCGCCCGCAACGCTGCCGAGATGACCCATGAACTTTTGGATGTTGCCAATGATGTGCGCCTCGCCGCCCGTCGTTTTGGTTTTCGCCGTCGTCACAATTTGCACCCTGTGGATACTATCGACGATGCAGCGATTGCGATTGCTGCAATTGGCAGCTGCTTGCTGGAACTGGATGACTACCCCACTGCGGAACAAAAAGAAGCGCTCATTCGGGGGTTGCGGGATGCCCAGGGGATCTCTCACGAAGCTGCCGAAGAGTTGGTGATCCTGGGCCGTTGGATCACCAATGAGAGTGGCGGCCCGGCGCAGGCCGTTTCTCGCCTAGCCAAACGCCTCTATAAGTTGAACGGTGCGGAAGATTTGGAGACCATAGCCAAGATTGCGACGAGCATCGCAAAATTTGGCAATGGCGCGCTTAGTGAAAAGCAAAAAACCGCGCTGGAGGATCTCCAACGCGGTCTCAAGGTCTCTTAGTCGCCGAAAGTAAGGTCGCGGGCTGGGTGCACCGGCCTGCGACCTCCAGTCTTACTCGGTGACGACCACTTTGCTCATCACATCGGGTTTGCCCAGCACAGAGCCATTGTTACCAGCGCCACGCTTGATCGCGTCAACAACATCCATGCCTTCGGTAACCTGACCAACAACCGTGTAGTCGCCGTTCAGGAAATGCCCAGGTTTGAACATGATGAAGAACTGCGAGTTGGCACTATTGGGGTTCTGAGACCGCGCCATACCAACAACACCACGATCAAACGGCAGTTTGGAAAACTCAGCGGGCAAATCAGCTCGCTCGGATCCGCCCATGCCTGCGCGGCTCATATCGCCACCGATACGGCCAAACTGAACATCACCGGTCTGCGCCATAAAGTCTTCGATCACGCGGTGAAACACCACGCCGTCGTATTTACCTTCTGCTGCCAGGGCCGCAATCTGCTCAACGTGCTTGGGGGCCACGTCTTCGAACAGATCGATCTTGACGGTGCCATTGGCCTCGCCTTCGATCTGGATTTCCAGACCGGTGGCAAGGGCTGAGGTCGCCAGGAGCGAGAAAGCTGCTGCGAGTTTAAACATCAGCTGCCACTTTCACCGAAATCATGCGATCAGGATTCGCAGGCGGCTCACCACGGGTGATCGCATCTACATGCTCCATGCCTTCGATCACGCGACCGTAGACGGTATATTGGCCGTTCAGGAAGTGATTGTCGCCGAAGTTGATAAAGAACTGCGAATTTGCCGAATCCGGGTTCGCGGAACGGGCCGCGCCCAAAGTGCCGCGGTCATGTGGCAGTTTGGAGAATTCTGCTGGCAGATTTGGCAGAGAAGAACCACCGGTTCCCGCCATACGCAGGTTGAAACCATCTTCCATATCGCCATTGGCAACATCGCCAGTTTGCGCCATGAAACCATCGATAACACGATGAAAACAAACGTTATCATACTCACCAGCGCGGGCGAGTTCTTTCATCCGCTCAGCGTGTTTGGGGGCCACATCTGGCAACAGTTCAATCACCACATTGCCGTCTTTTAGTTCAACGATGATGGTGTTTTCCGGATCTTTAATCTCAGCCATTTTGGCTCTCCTGTCGTAAAAATTTGCAACGATAGTTAAGGCCAAGGCCTGCAATTGCCAAGGGAGCATTGACCTAAGCGCAAAAACCGCTGAAAGAACGCGCAAACAACCGGCATTTGACAGCGAAGGAGCCTCCGATGGGCTGGAAAACACTTGATGATATGGATCTGAACGGCAAACGCGTGCTGGTGCGCGTGGATATCAACGTGCCGCTGGTCGATGGCGTTGTCACAGACTCCACCCGGATCCGTCGGATCGCGCCAACTGTTCGCGATATTATCGCTGCAGGTGGTTTCCCGATCCTATTGGCCCATTTCGGCCGTCCCGGCGGGGAGCGACGCGAGAACCTCTCGCTGAACCAGCTGGTTCCTACCCTGGAGCGCGCTTTTGAAACCAAGGTACACTTTGCAGCAGACTGCGTTGGTGCAGGTGCTAAGGAAGCGGCAGAAACACTGCAGCCTGGTGAGGTTCTGCTGTTGGAAAACACCCGTTTTCATGCGGCCGAGACAAAGAACGACCCAGAACTTGCTGCAGGTATGGCAGCCCTGGGTGATGTCTACTGCAATGATGCTTTCTCTGCAGCCCATCGCGCCCATAGCTCAACCGAGGCCCTGGCGCGCCTCCTGCCCGCCTGTGCCGGTCGTCTGATGCAGGCAGAGCTGGAAGCCCTGGAAGCTGCCCTGGGCGCACCAGAGCGCCCGGTTACTGCTGTTGTTGGCGGTGCAAAGGTTTCCACCAAGCTGGAGCTTCTGGGCAATCTGATCGAGAAAGTGGATTACTTGGTCATCGGTGGCGGAATGGCCAACACCTTCCTGGTCGCCCAGGGCAAGAATGTCGGCGTCTCTCTTGCTGAACGGATCATGAAAGACACTGCTGCAGAGATCCTGGCCAAGGCTGACAGCACCGGCTGCAAGATCATCCTGCCCAGCGACATTGTCGTCGCCAAGAAATTTGAGGCCCATACAGAGCATGAAGTTCTTTCCACAGAGAATTGCCCCGAAGATGGCATGATCCTCGATGCTGGTCCTGCCAGCGTGGAACAGATCATCTCTATCTTTGAAGAGAGCAAAACCCTGATCTGGAATGGCCCGCTGGGGGCGTTTGAACTGGAACCTTTTGATGCGGCCACAAATGCCGCAGCCCTGAAGGCTGCTGCCCTGACGCGCGCCGGGCTTTTGACCTCTGTTGCAGGTGGTGGGGATACGGTTGCCGCTCTGAATGCCTCCGGGGCTGCCGGGGATTTCACCTATATCTCCACCGCAGGCGGGGCGTTCCTGGAATGGATGGAAGGCAAAACGCTGCCTGGCGTTGCAGCACTCGAACAGGCCTAAGACCCGCGATCTGCGGCGTTTTTTTCGGGACCTTACAGCGATGGATAAGCTGAAGTTTCCGATCGCCCCTCCGGGATGAATGTCTCTCGCTTTTGATTGCACCGCCTCTTTTGCCAGAGGCGGTGCTTTTTTATTGTGACCATGAAGTCTCTGTAATTCCTTAACAAATCCTTAACGGTAAAAAAGTTGAACCTGTGGACAAAAAGGGATTCACAAAGCGATTCGCTTATGCGATAACATTGTCAGACGCTGGAACAACCGGCGCTACAATACAAAAAAGCAGTAACATACAGGCAACCCCACGTGACCCGGAGCAACAGGTCTTCTCTAGGTGTTTTCACCTTTTTCGCTGTCGCTTTTGCGCTTAGCGCATATTTCACCTTTGCCGCTGTGCAGGGGGATTTCGGGTTGTTCAAAAGGGTCGAGATCCAGGCAGAATCCGAAGAGCTTCGCCTGGATCTCGCTCGACTGCAGGGGGAGATTTCCCAGATGGAAAACCTGACCCAACGCCTCTCTGATGACTACCTCGACCTGGATCTCCTGGATGAGCAAGCACGCTCTGTCCTTGGCCTGCTTCGCTCCGACGAAATCGTCATCCACTAAGCCCTCTTCAGCACAATCCTTCTAGTTTGAATGGGCTGGTTGCGCCCATCCCGCCGCCGTGTCAGCATGCCTTACAGAATACTGTGGGTTGCAGGAATTTTGCATCAACCCTGCGGTGATTTGCCACCGGATGAGAAAATCACTCGCCAGGTGACAGGAAATCACTTATGAAGTGGTTTAATACTAAACTATCTAGCCTTCTAGGGGGAGCCCGCATCAATGGCTGCTAGAAAAAGTACCAAGAAAACAAATGTCTCCGCAGATGAGCTGCTTCAGTTTTATCGCGACATGCTTTTGATCCGTCGATTCGAAGAAAAGGCCGGTCAGCTTTATGGCATGGGTCTGATCGGAGGGTTCTGTCACCTTTATATCGGACAGGAAGCGGTTGTTGTTGGCCTGGAGGCCGCCGCCGAAGAAGGCGACAAGCGGATCACATCCTATCGGGACCACGGCCATATGCTGGCCTGCGGCATGGATGCCGGGGGCGTCATGGCCGAGTTGACCGGGCGCGAGGGCGGCCTCTCCAAAGGCAAGGGCGGCTCAATGCATATGTTCTCGAAAGAGAAGCATTTCTACGGCGGCCACGGCATTGTCGGTGCTCAGGTGCCACTGGGCGCAGGCCTCGCCTTTGCGGACAAATACCTCGACAATGGGCGCGTGACCTTCACCTATTTCGGCGATGGCGCTGCAAACCAGGGCCAGGTCTACGAGACCTTCAACATGGCCGCGATCTGGGATCTGCCGGTGGTCTTTGTGATCGAGAACAACCAATATGCCATGGGCACCGCTCAGGCGCGCTCCACTTCGACCCCTGACATCTACACCCGCGGCGAGGCATTCGGCATCCCTGGTGAGGCTGTGGACGGCATGAACGTCCTCAGCGTCAAGGAAGCCAGTGAACGCGCGGTGGCACACTGCCGCGCAGGCAAAGGGCCCTACATTCTGGAAGTGAAGACCTACCGCTACCGTGGCCACTCCATGTCGGACCCGGCAAAATACCGTACCCGCGAAGAGGTGCAGAAGATGCGTAGCGAGCGTGACCCAATCGAACAGGTCCGCGATATGCTGCTCACCGGAAAGCACGCCAGCGAGGACGATCTGAAAGCGATCGATAAGGAAATCAAGGACGTCGTGAACGAGGCCGCGGATTTTGCCCGCACCAGCCCGGAACCGGGGCTCGAAGAGCTCTGGACCGATATTTACGCCTGAGGGGAAGAAATTAGATATGGCAACTGAAATTCTGATGCCCGCCCTGTCGCCGACCATGGAGGAAGGCACCCTGGCCAAATGGCTGGTGAAAGAGGGCGATAGTGTGAACTCCGGCGATATTCTGGCGGAGATCGAGACCGACAAGGCCACCATGGAATTCGAAGCCGTGGACGAGGGCGTGATTGGCGCCATCCTGATCGGCGAAGGCTCCGAAGGGGTGAAAGTGAACACCCCAATCGCGGTTCTTGTCGAAGAGGGCGAAAGCTATGATGCCACAGCGGCATCAGCACCTGCGGCGAGCGAGAGTGCGGCTGCGGTCGAGGCGCCTGCGGCGCCCACTCCCACCCCCGCTGCTGCCGCAGCGCCTGCCGCACCTGAAACCGATGAAAGCCCGGATTGGCCCGAAGGCACCGAAGTGGTCCAGACCACTGTGCGTGAAGCACTGCGCGACGCCATGGCCGAAGAGATGCGCGCAAATGAGCGTGTTTTCCTCATGGGCGAAGAAGTCGCTGAATATCAGGGCGCCTATAAGATCTCGCAAGGGCTCTTGGATGAATTCGGCTCCAAGCGTGTCATCGACACCCCGATCACAGAGCATGGTTTTGCCGGCATCGCGACCGGAGCCGCCTTTGCAGGGCTGAACCCGATTGTCGAGTTCATGACCTTCAACTTTGCCATGCAGGCCATCGACCACATCATCAACTCAGCCGCCAAGACGCTCTATATGTCTGGCGGTCAGATGGGGGCGCCGATGGTCTTCCGTGGTCCTAATGGCGCTGCGGCACGTGTAGCCGCTCAGCACAGTCAGGACTATGCCGCCTGGTATATGCAGATCCCCGGCCTGAAGGTTGTGATGCCCTATTCGGCCTCTGACGCCAAAGGCCTGCTGAAAACAGCGATCCGCGATCAGAACCCGGTGATCTTCCTGGAGAATGAAATCCTCTATGGTCGCAGCTTTGATGTGCCGAAACTGGATGATTTCACCGTGCCATTCGGCAAGGCCCGGATCTGGCGCAAGGGCAATGACGTCACCATCGTCTCCTTCGGGATCGGCATGCAATACGCTCTGGAAGCGGCTGACAAGCTGGCCGAAGAAGGCATCGATGCCGAAGTGATCGACCTGCGCACCCTGCGTCCGATGGACCTGCCCACGGTGATCAAATCGGTTATGAAAACCAACCGGTTGGTCACCGTCGAGGAGGGCTGGCCCCAAGGTTCCGTTGGCAGCTACATCGCCTCTGAGGTGATGCAGCAGGCCTTTGACTATCTGGATGCGCCTGTTGTGACCTGCACCGGCAAGGACGTGCCCATGCCCTATGCTGCCAACCTGGAACGCCACGCGCTGATCACCACTGATGAGGTGGTCGCAGCTGTGAAACAAGTGACCTACCGGTAAGGAGCCAGAGACATGCCGACTGAAATTCTCATGCCTGCCCTGTCTCCCACTATGGAGGAAGGCACCCTGGCCAAATGGCTGGTCAAGGAAGGCGATATCATCTCTTCCGGCGATCTGATCGCCGAGATTGAAACCGACAAGGCCACCATGGAATTCGAAGCCGTGGACGAAGGCGTCGTCGGCAAAATCCTGATCGCTGAGGGCTCCGAAGGGGTGAAGGTCAACACCGCCATCGCGGTTCTGCTCGAAGAGGGTGAAAGCGCCGATGACATCGCCGCCAGCGCGCCCGCGGCCCCTGCCGCAGCGGCTGCCGAGGGGGCTCCTGTAGCCGCCGAGAAAGCCGCCGCCCCTGACCCCGCGGCTGCTCCTGCCCCGGCAGCTCCCACCGGCGCCGATGGCACCCGTATCTTCGCCTCGCCGCTTGCCCGCCGTATCGCTGCGGACAAAGGCCTAGACCTGGCCGCACTGACAGGTTCCGGCCCGCGCGGACGGATCGTCAAGGCGGATGTGGAAAACGCAACCGCTGCGCCGCAGCCCGCCGCTGCACCAGTTGCAGCAGCCACACCTGCCTCCGCGCCAGCAGTAGCGGCCCCTTCCGGCCCCTCTGCCGATATGGTCGCCAAGATGTACGAAGGCCGGGAGTTCGAAGAGGTCAGCCTGGATGGCATGCGCAAGACTATTGCCGCGCGCCTGTCGGAAGCCAAACAAACCATCCCGCATTTCTACCTGCGCCGCGACATCCAGCTGGATGCGCTACTGAAGTTCCGCAGCCAGCTGAACAAGCAGCTGGAAGGGCGCGGTGTAAAGCTTTCGGTCAATGATTTCATCATCAAGGCCGTGGCCAATGCGCTGCAGCAGGTGCCTGAGGCCAATGCGGTCTGGGCCGGCGACCGGGTGCTGCAGATGAAAGCCTCTGACGTGGCTGTTGCCGTGGCGATCGAAGGTGGGCTCTTCACTCCGGTCCTACAGGACGCCGACATGAAGTCGCTCTCTGCGCTTTCGGCCCAGATGAAGGACCTAGCCTCCCGCGCACGAGACCGCAAACTGGCCCCGCATGAATACCAGGGCGGCAGCTTTGCCATCTCAAACCTCGGCATGTTCGGTATCGACAATTTCGACGCCATCGTGAACCCACCCCATGCCGGTATCCTGGCAGTAGGTGCTGGCACCAAGAAGCCTGTCGTGGGCGAAGATGGTGAACTGAAAGTGGCAACGGTGATGTCTGTCACCATGTCCGTCGATCACCGCGTCATCGATGGTGCCGTGGGGGCCAATCTGCTGAAAGCCATCGTCGACAACCTGGAAAACCCGGTTGCCATGCTGGCCTAAGACGCGCCCGATAGAACAAAGAAGGCCCCGCTCAGCGCGACCGGGGCTTTTTTGACGCTAGTGCCTCGGCTTATTAGTGCCCACCCTGCTCCCCACCACACACCGCTTCCACGCATAACAGAGTTAAATTGCGCAAAGCGTCGGTATTCCCCCTAAGAGTGGGCTAGCCTGCTTTTAGGTCTCCGGTTCTGATTGTTTTAATTCCGGTCGTCCCGCTCTGGGATCAGCTGAAAGAAGGGGCTCTGCCGCCTCGGCTTGCTCGGATCATGCATATGTCTTGCCATATCCGTGAGCATGGTATGCTCATAGCTGCCAGCATCCGTTGCTTCGGCAAGCTCTTCCAGCACCCTACAGGTCAGCTCCTTGTCGGTCACCCCATGATCCACGAGGGCCCGCAATACGACATATTGCAGGTCTTTTTGGGTCTTAACCAAGTTCTCAAGCTTGCTGATCCGCGCCCCGATCGTATCAAGAACACGCTGTAGTTCATCTTGAAGCTGCTTGGGATCGATCTGCGGGCGCTGCACTGAAACATAAATGCGTTCGGGCTGCTTTTCGTTCCCTGCCATCTAAGCCTCCTAACAATTGGACTTACCTTTTACTCATACGCGCTGCCACATCACCAATTCTTGCAAACGGAACCCTATTGCTTTGCAAGATGCTGCTATGGGACGCGAAACCGAAACCAGGTGTGCACATAGACAGCAGAACGATGTTACGGCCAAAGAAGACTAGCCGAATTTTCCTACCGAAAACTTGCGATCAGAGGGACCGTAGCGCCCTTCTCCGGGTCAGAGGCACAAGAAAATAGGTGCAATTTTACGGTGTTCTACCACCTGATAGGAACAATTGGGCTCGCAGCCCGACAGAAACTACCCCCGCCGCGAGGCTCTGCGGCAGGGGAAAGACCAGGGGCGAAGCCAGATAGGGGATCACCTATTTTTGCCCAACATTGCCTCCTCAATTGACCCTGCCTGCAGCTTCACTGCCTGTTGCAAGGAAAACCCATTGAAGCAAGTCCCTAGTAGCGATAACCGGGCGTCGACTGAGACAATGTCATTTCCTCATCATCCATTTCGGCATTTATCCCCTCAAACAAGGGAGTTGAGAGGTAACGCTCCCCTGTATCCGGCAGGATCGTCAGGATTACGGAGCCTTCGGGAGCCTGCTCGGCAACCTTCAGGGCGGCCGCAACAGAGGCACCACCTGAAATCCCTGCCAAAATACCTTCTTCGGCTGCCAGGCGGCGCGACATGGCGATGCTCTCCGGTCCGGTCACTGGCTGCAAGCCATCAAAATAGCCTTTATCCAAGGCCTCTTGCAGGACCAGCGGAATAAAATCTGGTGTCCACCCCTGCACCGGGTGTGGCGCAAAGCTGGGGTGGCTTTCAGCTGGCTCACCTTCTGCATTGCGTGCCTGAGTGGTGCCGGAGCTGACCAGGGCCGCATTCTCGGGCTCACTCAACGTGATCTTCAAATCCGGACGCGCATCTTTCAGCACCCGGCCAAGCCCCGTTGCGGTTCCGCCGGTTCCATAGCCCAGTACCACATGGTCCAGACGCTCGCCGTCAAAGTCACCCAGTATTTCCTGCGCCGTGGTGCTTTCGTGAATATCGGCATTGTCCTTGGTTTCGAACTGATGCGCCAAGAACCAGCCATTGGCTTCAGCGAGCTCGCGGGCCTTGTCGACCATACCAACCGCCTTGTCTTCCTTACGGGTCAGCACCACTTTCGCACCCAGCATCCGCATCAGCTGACGCCGTTCCACCGAAAAACCGTCATGCATAGTGATCACCAGAGGATAACCTTTGGCCGCGCAGACCATGGCCAGGCCGATACCGGTGTTGCCACTGGTGGCTTCGACCACGGTTTGACCGGGCTGCAGACGTCCCTCACGCTCAGCCGCTTCGATGATGTTCAGGGCCAGGCGGTCCTTGACCGAGCCCGCCGGGTTGAAAGCTTCGAACTTCGCATAGATTTCAACGCCTTTGGGGGCAATCCGTTTCAGGCGGACAACTGGGGTATCGCCAATGGTTTCAAGAATTGAGTCAAATCGGCGACCCCGACCTTTGGTTGAATAGATCATCGGTTTTCCTATCTCAAACAGTCGTTTCTCTTCACGTTTCCGTTTGAATATGCGCCCGAAGGAAAAGGCTTTCAAGAGCGGCTAAATAGTTGCAAAAAAACAAAAAGAAGGGGGTTCATCCCATCTGCAAGCATCTAGATTGCTTACCTTCAAGGTTGCCAGATTTGGAACAAATCACCAGCAATCCAAAACCCTTTGGGAGAATTTTCTTTTGCGAATTGCTTGAGATCTTATCGCAGCCACAAAGAAAAAGAGGCACCTCTCAGCGCCCCTCTACGTTGATCGGGAAAGAAAAAGGATCAGCTCGTCTCTGAGCCGGCAGGCACCACCTGATCCATATTGACAGAGGGTTGATCGCATCCCGCCTCTCCGACAATCTTGGCCGGGACCCCGGCCACGGTGGTGCAAGGGGGAACTTCCTGCAAAACAACCGAGCCCGCTGCAATGCGGCTGCAATGGCCGACCTTGATATTGCCCAGAACCTTGGCTCCCGCCCCGATCAGCACACCATCGCCAATTTTGGGGTGACGATCCTCTTCCTCTTTGCCGGTCCCACCCAGGGTCACGGAGTGCAGCATAGACACATTGTCGCCAACAACAGCCGTCTCCCCGATCACGATAGAATGGGCGTGATCGATCATGATACCTTTGCCAATGCGGGCGCCGGGGTGAATATCGATCCCAAAGATCTCAGAGGTGCGCATCTGGAAGAAATAGGCCAGGTCTTTCTGCCCCTGATCCCAGAGATAATGGCTCACCCGATATGCCTGCACGGCCTGAAACCCCTTGAAGTACAAGATCGGCTGCAGCAGGCGATGGCTGGCCGGATCACGCTCATTGATCGCACGAAGGTCCGAGCGGGCGCATTCCACCAGTTCAGAGCAATCCCGATAGGCCTCATCCACGATCTCACGCAGGATGGTCATCGACATTTCATTGGAGGAAAGCTTGGCAGAAATCCGATAGGAGAGCGCCTTATCCAGGGATTTGTGGTGCAAAATACAGGCGTGAATCAACCCACCCATAAGCGGTTGCTGCGCGACCGCTTCCTGCGCTTCTCGCGTGATCCGATCCCAAACGGGATCCAAGGAGGTCACGGCTGCATCTGGCTTGATCATGGCATTTCATCCTCTTCTCGCCCTGACTCTTGCATTTAGGATAGAAAAACCCAAGCGCAAACCCTTGATGGAAAAGATTTCAAAATCTTATGAATGCGGCTCACCGGGCCGAAGGATTCACCTGATGGATTTACGCGTCAGCCTATTGCCCGCAATTCGGCACCTGAAACAGATGTCAGAAGTGATTGAGTTTGATGAGTAGTTGTGCGTGACCGAAAGGAACTGATAAGCTGGAAATTCAGCCCCAACCGCGAAGGTGCTACCTATTCTGCGCGATCTGGTGACACTGTGATGCCGAACGGTACTGTTTCCGGATCGCGATAGATCAAGGTGAACGGAGCCATATTGTCGCGTAAGAAACCTATAATGGCCCCGCTTTTTCGGCTTGTTCCCCAGAAGGTCGCGCTCATCCCTATCACATCTTGGTTGCGGGGCTCTCACGCAAAAGTGTCGCCTTTAGATGATGAAGAACCAGCAATAGGCACGTCAGATACTCCTCATCATCCCACAGGGGCTCTACCGGCAAAGTCTCACCCATCTCGAGCAAAGACCGGGTTGCGGCCTCTAGGCTCCCATTTCCCCAACGCGGGTGCACCGTCCCCGTTTCGCTGCAATACCTATGAGCCCGCTCAGCCGCCTTTAGAACATCGTGGCAAAGGGTATCTCGCTCATGCTCTGGCCGGATGAGCAACAGACGGGCCAGAACCGTGCAATCCTGTGGGAGGATTGGGGGTAGACCGCGTTTCACTGCGCCCATCTGACCTAGGCCAACAGGATTTTCGCCCCTGGCCCAGCGCCAAACCGTGCCGAGACTTGCGAAACCTCAATTTCATCACCCGGCTGTGTGTCGTCCTCCGACTGCTCTTGTTGCGCATAGGTCCAATCCGGGGTCGAAACCTGTATCTCTCGCAGAATTGTTGCGCCGCGCATGATCCGCACACGATAGGCTTCCAGATCTTCACCCAGCGGGATTTCAGGGAGGTCCCAGCTATCCGCTTCCAGCCGTGCGCGACGGATCCAGGTCAACGCTATATCCGCACCTAGTTTCCCATCTGCTTTCAAATGCACCGGAGAATAGGGCCGCAAGCCATTGCCCTCAAAGGCCTCTGATCTGTGGACATAGCTGGGATCGTCATAGCCGCGCCGGGCTGGGCCAATGCGATAGTCCCGCGCCCGTCGGCGTTGATCCAATGGCAGCTCCAGCTGTAGCGTACTTGCGTCAAGCAAGACCACATATGAGCCAATCGGCCATGTGACGGGCATCAGCGCATCGGTTCCCTTTTGCCCACGAAGCCGTCCCCTCAACATATAGGTATCCGAGGCAACCAGTTCTGCCTCGCGAAACTGGAAAATCTCCCAGTTGCCATTGCTGCCATCGCCAATCGCAACAGCATTCGCACCATTGAGCACCCGGGTTACCGATCGGCTCTCAAATTCACCGGAGATCAGCTTCACCTGCAGGTCAGGCCCTTCGTCCCAGCGCCCTGACGGTGCCTGGTGCAACTCTGTCTCGGTGACCCCAATCGTAGCCCGTGCAGCGATGATCTGTTCCAGCACATAGTCCTGGTCCTGATCCGCCCCATAGAGCGCAACAGATCCCGGCCATGGATCAGAGGAAACCGCAAAATGAGGCGCATGTGGCACCTCTTCCCCGGTGAGGAGAGGTAGATCCATAAAGAGCGGCAGCACTGGTAGCGGGGGAATAAACTCATTCACACCCGGCAGATCATCTGCACTCTCGGCCGGGATATAGACCTCCGGTTCAATTCTAACGGCTTCAATGATCTGACCTTCGGCGCTTTCCACCTGATCTACCCGATACCGGCAAGATGTTTCACCCGAGGTGCTGGTGACCTCATCGCTGGCAAGATCAATGGTGTCACCTGCACCAACCTCCAAAGCAGAAGGAGGCAGCATGAACCTAGCGCTATCTCTGGAGACCCGCGCTTCGGCCAGCCATCGCTGTGTCGTCTGGCGCGCCTCTGCGCGTGTCAACACCAATGGGAATTCGCTTTCACTGACTGAATGGGTGGCCTCATCCGGCAGGATTGCCTCTTCGGACCCAACATCATAGGAGCGCCCCCATTCAACAAAGCGCAACCGCATACGACCGGCCAATTCGGCCTCTGGCTCTCTGGTCAATTCCAGCGCCCCGTCGATATCTTCCGCGATTGCCAGCTGTTCCGCAGAGAGTGGTTTTGCCCTTCGGCCATGGCGAAGACGAAACAGGAGTTTTCCGTCCCTTTCAATCGCATCAAAGCCGTAGTTCAGGCTTAGGGGCTGCAAGGCTGCGCGGGCTTCACTCACATCCGGCACAAGATAACCATGAACGATACCATGGAGCTCTGAGACATCGATCTCCTCTTGACCTGAGCTGCGGCAAATTTCCTCTACCACAGAGGCCAGGCTGCGTTGCCCTACCCGACCGTTAAGCCAATGTCCCCGCAGGTAGTTCCCCCCATCACTCCATTGGTTCGCGAGATTTGGAAACGCAGGAAAGGGACGCAGATCCCAGGCCCAGACATAGGCATTGCTCAGATCCAGCATTGGGGCATCGTATTCGCTGGAGGTCGGGTTGTTCTCTTCCCGGCCCCAATAGGCCAGGACCGCACGAAGATATTGCATTTGGATCAGATCATCTCGGTGCCCGCTTGAATAGCGGGGTAAGGTGGATTCTGAACTCTTGGGATCAAGAAACTTGTTTGGCTGGTTGGTGCCTTTGTCAATGGCAGCGCAGCCCAGCTCTGTGAACCAAATCGGTTTCATCTGAGGCAACCAGGCCGTAGCGCCCTCCTGGCGCAGACCATCGATCCGATCATGATGGCTATTTAGCCACCAATTCTTCAGGTCCTTGTAGCGCCAGATCCAGGCTTCGTCATGGGCTGCATCCGTGATCGGCGTACGCAGCTGCGCTTCGCGGGCTTCCTCGGAATGATAATACCACTCATAGCCCTCACCGCCTTCGATATTGCTTTCGAGATAAGGGAGATCATAGATCTGGCGCGTACCCTCTACACTATCGAGGTGCTCATCGCCATCGCGCCAATCCGACAGCGGCATGTAATTGTCGATGCCAATGAAATCGATATTCGCATCCGCCCAAAGCGGGTCGAGGTGAAAATACCGGTTCCCATCCGCAGCGTGATAGCCCCAATACTCCGACCAATCAGCCGCATAGCTGATTTTGGCCTCTGGCAGCAACAGGCGAACCTCTGCGGCCAGATCAATAAGAGCAGCTACCGCAGGAAAACCCAGATCGTCACGGATTTGGGTCAGGCCACGCATCTCGGAAGAAATGCAAAAAGCATCCACGCCCCCGGCAGCGGCACAAAGCGCCGCGCAATGAAGGATAAACCGGCGCAATCCCCATTCCGTGGGTCCGCTATAGCTGACCTCCCCATTGTGGATAGCAAAATCACCTGCACTGGCCAGCCCCATGAAGGTTTGAACCTCATTCCGGGCCGCAGGTGTTTGGTCTGGGCTACCGGTCAGTCCAGGGGCCTGTGACAGGGTAATCCGCCCCCGCCAGGGAAGATGCGGTTGACCCTCTGCGCCGGTCCAGGGGTCTGGCAGAGTGTTGCCCTCTTCCTGATCCATCAGGATAAAGGGGTAGAACAACACCCGTTTCCCTGAATTGCGGAGCTCTGTGATGGCTTCAACGACAGCCGCATCGGCTGGCGTAGCGCCGTAAACGGGCCGCCCCTCCCCATCCTGCAAGACCTGCTCTGCTGAACTGCGATCCAGCCCAGCAACGCGCCAGGGCATCTGTGCAGCCTCAGAGATTTTTTGCTCAACTTTCGGCTTGATTTCGCAATGGCCACAGCGCAGGTCATTGCCAAACCAGGACACAATCAGGGAAGTCGCCTCACAGGCAGGGAGCTCCCCCTCCAAAGCCGCGAGTGAGGTCCGCAAATCGCTCTGGCCAGAGGCCGTGTGAACATTGGCACTTTTCGACACCCCCGGCGAGATCTCATAGTGGATAGGGGTCGCAGCCAGGCTGTATTCCCCTGTTCCCGGCATCAGGGCGACACCTTTGATCAATTGCCCCAGATCGCTTTCATAATTCGGACTGTCCGGCTGCTCCGCCCGCACCACTTCAAAAGAGAATTGTGGCACACGATTGCCAAACCCCTCCAGCTGAAGGTCCTCCATCACCACATAGGCGGTCCCACGATAGGCTGGGACGGTTCCGGCGCCTTCGACAGCTTCCATTAGGGGGTCCGGCAGTTGGCTCATGCTCCCCTTGTAAACCGTCATGTTGAGGTCAATCGGCGAGACCTCCTCCCCATCGGCCCAGATGCGGGGAACCGATTGGATTTCCCCAGCGCAAAGCGCAATGGCAAGCGAAACCGAATAGCTGTAACGAGTCGTCTTGGGCTGGCTGGGCGCCCCCTTCCCGCCCCCGGAAACAGTGGCGCTTTCGGCAAAATCAGAGGACCAGATCACCTGTCCTGCAACCCTGGTCCGTCCAAAGACCTGTTGCACCGGTGTTCCCTCACTTGCATGGGTGAGGCGAAAACGATCCACCCGGCCAACCTCAACCGCCTGGGATCCATGCCCTAGAAGGCGATCATCAATCAATCGCCCCGCTGTTGCCCCGATTGCGCGCCCAATCGCAACCGAGGATAGACCCGCCAGGGTTCCCCCCATGGTGCCGCCAATGGCAGCGCCTGCTGCCGAGAGTACTATGGTCGCCATCAGTTCACCTCTTGAGGAAATGCAAATCGCGCAACGATGCGGCGGCGCCAGGGGCAGCTAAGCCGTGTTTCGACAACACCATGCCCCTGATAGGCATGCACAAAGGCATCCGGGTCCTGTTCGCTCTGCAGGCCAAGATGCTTTGCGACAGCTCCTGCGCGCATACGAAATAGCAAGACATCACCCGGAGCCACATCATGCAGGTCTTTTTGTTTCAGATGCCGAAGCGCCGCGCACCAGAGCCGCTCCTCTCCCTGGGGTTCTGACCAGTCCCTGGAATAGGCCGGGAGGGTTTCGGGCTCTGTACCGTATAGCTCTCGCCAGATGCCCCGGATCAAGCCGAGGCAATCGCAACCCGCCCCCCGGGTAGAAGCCTGGTGCCGATAGGGGGTAGCGATCCATTGCCGTGCAATTTCAACCGCTCTTGGACCCTCTGCGGAGCTATCGGGGCCAAGGTGCATCATCTCCGGCTACCGCCACTGTTGCGCCCCGTGCTCTTGGGAACGGCCATCATCCAGTCTTCTCCGGGGATGTCAGGGAACCCCTGAAAGTTGATGAAATTATTGAACTTTAATCGGCAACTTTGCGGGCGCTTGTCGCAGCCCGCATCCAGACGAAGCAGATCACCCGGCTGCAGTGGCACCTTCAGGGGCTCCCACAGCGTGATGTGGCGTCCGGTGCTATCTGTTCGATCCCGTTTGATCGCCCCCCAAAGGCCCTTTGCTTCACCACTCAGGACGCTTAACCGCCCGCCAGAGAACCATTCCGCCTCAAACCCCTCGAGCGCGTTCCAGGTGAACTGCCCTTCGTCGCTGTAGGTTTCTACCTGCCCCTCAAAGAAATATCCCAGCCGCTGCAGATCAAACCCGCAAGAGGCATCCCCCAGAACAGCTGTGCAGGACTTTTGGTAGATCCGACCCAAGGGACGATTGAGCGGTTCGGTCTGCCCGCGCAGCTCCGCTTCAAAAGCACCGCCCGCACGCCGTAGCTCACCGATACTGCCGCTGAACTGCAGCCACCGTTCCACAGGGTTCTGCCAGTTCACCAACCAACACTGTAGCGAAGCCCCATCAAACCGGCCCGCCACGATGTCACTTTCCGTGAGGCTTAGATCAGAAAGCGCGCCCTGTGCTTCACTATTGTCAACAGATAGCCCCGTCGCCTGCGCAAGGGCGCGTGCTGTCAGGCCGGTTCCAGCTTTGAAGCTCCAGCCCGCAAAGGCAAGGGTGCAATCGTGATCCGTAAATCCATAGCGCATGCCGTCCACACGGGTCAGCCCCCAGCACCTGCACACACTGGTGGTTCCACTCTGAAGATGCTTCAGGAAAGCGCCACTCGGCCCCGCCATCAGACCCGAACCTCCACAACCGGTACATTTGGCGCCTCGCCCGCCTGGAAAGAGGACACGCTGGTCTGCAGCCGGTCGGTATCAAAGCGCACGGGTACGTCGAATTCATAGCCGGCCACTATGGTGATGCCCCGTTCCGGAGGATGACTGAGGGTCACGACACCAGTTGTAAGATCAAGAGTGAAATCGATCCCCTCTTTCAATGCCTCTTGTCCGAGGCCAAGCCGCAGGCTGCCCGCAACCGGTTTGGTTATCGGGCGCTGGTATTGAACAGGACCAGACCGGTAGGTTTTGGAAATCTGAAACCGGGTTTTCACACCATTTCCTTGGCCAATGACCTGGTCGCGAAAATCCACCTCTGCCGAGGCTCGGGCGGATTTGTAATCGGACCAATCCTTCCAGCGAAAACCAAAGAGCTGCCCCTGCCGCGCTTCGAAAAATGCGATGAGCTGTTCCATGTCTTCGAGGGAGCGCAAACCCAATCCGGCGTCATAGCGACGTCTGGAATGGGCCCAAGGTGTATTTCGCTCCTCAAAGCCATTGGCCAAGGTCACGACATCTGTGCGCCGTTCTGGCCCCCCGACTGAACCAAAGCTCAACGAGGCGGGAAAACGAATTTCATGAAAGCTCATTCCGGGCCCTCCGGTTTTGGATGGTTTCAGCGGTTGCGATTTGCGCGGCTCATCGCCCGGGCAGCCTGCGCTGCAATCTGGGTTCTGCTGCGTTCAAAGGCGCGCAGGTCCGGGGTCGAGATATTCATCACCACATTGGTTGCGCCGCCACCGCCGAGGCTCTGCACCCCGAGTTTACCGTCGCGGCCACGGCTCAAGGGTAGAATTGCTTCGGGCCCAGCTTCGCCCATCAGTCCCAACCCTCCCCGCATGGGAAACTGCACCGGAGAGGTGACCACCCCCCCCTTGGCAAAAGGCATGACCCGCCCCTGCGAGAAGGCAGCCCCATCCGCAAAAGGTAGCAAGCCGCTAACCAGATCCCCGATCCCGCCAGAGATCATCCCGCCAATATGATTGGTCACCGGTCGAAGAGCCGCATTGTAGGTTGTGTTGATCAAGGAGCGCGCCAGCCCGTCCAGGGCGCCAGACAGGCTTTCCCCATCAAAAACAACCTGATCGAATGCCCTTTTCAATCCCCTGGACAGCCCGCGTTCCAGAGTCGCGGTATCTTTGCTTGTTGCCGCAAAGGCCTGTCTCACACGGGTCAATTCGCTTTCGAAACTAGCCGCCATGCTACCCGCATCGCCCAGACTTTGCGCCAAGGCATCGCTCTGCATTTCGAGTGCCGCAAAATCACTGCTATCCGCCATGGGGTTCTCCGCTTTCCATAAATGGATTTGCACCTGGGCGATCCAATTGGTTTTCTTCCGATGGATCTTTCAGATCCGGAAAACTCTCCATCAACCGCTTCAGGGTATCGCGTTGCATCGGACCCATGGATTGATTGGGTCCCAGCATCAGAAAGAATTCAGCGGGGGTGAGTTTCCAGAAGGCCTCTGGCCGCAAGCCCAGCCTCCCAACTCCCAAGTGCAACATCCCCTGCCAATCCAAGCCCGTCATTCTACCAGACCTGAGGTCACGGTCTCAGGCAGGGCAAAACTGCGCGCCAGAAGGGTCGCCCCCGCCCGGGCCGCCGCCAAGGGTCCCCCTGCAATGTCCGCACGGGCCAGGTCTTCGGTGGCATAGTCATAACCGCCACCCTCGAGACCCGCGGTTAGCAAAGCGAGAATGTCACGCGCGGAAAAGCGTCTTTCTTCAAACCGACGCACCAGATCCAGCAGGTTCTCTTCGCCAAGATGCGTCTCAAGACGGGCCAAGGCCCCCAGGGTCAGCCGCAACCGGTGCGGCACGTCATTGATCACCAGAGAGACTTCGCCCTGCCAGGGGTTCTCAAATCCACCCGCGGTTTTTGCACCCTCTTGCATTGATCAAACCGCCGTAAAGGTGAGAGCGCCCGCGCTTGCCAAGGCAAGCTCATAAGTGGCTTCGCCGTTATGTGTTCCGGAGTATTCCAGGCCAGTCACCTGAAAAGCCCCTTCGATGATGCCGAAATCCGGGATGATCACCTGAAAGGCCGGAGCGAGCCCATCAAAGAACAACTGTCGCGCTCTTTCATCCGTGGTTTCATCCCTGAAGATCCCGGAACCGGTGATTGCAGCAGAGCGTACGCCCGCGCCAGAGAGTAACTCTCGCCAGCCGCCCTGACTTTCCAATGTGGTGACATCCACCGTTTCCGCATTGAAACTGATCCGTGAGGCCCGCAGCCCTGCCAGGGTCTCAAACTGGCCCCCACCCGTCATATCCACCTTGATTAAAAGGTCCTTGCCATTTTGCGCAGCCATGATGCCACTCCATTCAGAATTAAGGGATTTTTGATCTCAGCTCTCTTCGACACGGGCTGAAAAGCGCAGGGCGACACTTCTTAGCCCATCCGCAGTTCGCTGGGCGGAGGCCCGTTTGAACCGCAGGTTGGTCAAAGACCCCTGGCTCAGTGTTAGCGATACGTCTTGCAGGCTTTCACAGATGCTTCCGGCCGCCGCCTTGACCGCTTCAAAGCCCGGCTGGCTGGTGAACAATGTTATGTCGAGCCTGTGCCGACTGGCACGAGATGTAGCATCGGAAACATCTTCTACATCTTCGACCCCAAGTAGCGCATAGGTCTCCGGCAGCGGCCCAGGAGGCAAAGCGTCATAGATCGCGCCCCCCAGTGCACTCGTCACATTTGGATCCGTACTCAGATGCTGAAACACAGCGGCCTGGAGGGGGGCGGCAAAGGCATAGGTCATGGCGACACCTCCTCTCTACATTCGCAGGTCAGGTAACGGGCCAGCACATCAGCTTCTCTCACGGCTTCGATCAGAAAGAGCCGATTGCCTTCCCGAAACCTCTGGCCCGCGATGGGTCTGGATGGATCCTCAGGCGGGGCGGCCCGCACGGTTATACGAAAACTCTGGGAAGAGACCGTTGTCCCGCCGCTGCCTTCGGTTCGCCCCTGCCGTGGCGCAAAGGCTGCCCAGCAGTCGCCCAATGCAACCCAGCTTTGCTGAAAGCCGCCCGAGCCATCATCCAGACGCTGCGGGGTCTCCAGCGTCAGTTTTCGATTGAGATGAAACCGCTCCACGCTCATCCCTCCGACCGCAGGGGGGACAGCCGGATGGGGCGATACCTCTCAATGAGGCTGGTGACCCCAAAGGGCATACAGCCACCGTGCAACGCAGTATCACTGCGATATTCATAGTAATGTGCCGCCAACAGCAGCACCGCCTGGGCCAAATCCGGAGGGAGCTCAGCCCAACTCGCAGCGAAGCCAGCCGTAAACTCCAGCTCCAACGCTTCGCCCCTGCCCAACCGGGTCAAGCTCTCAGTCAGAGGGCGCAGAATAGGTGCATGTGTATCCTGTGACAGAAGGAAAGAGGCAACATCCAGCGATTGCGCTCCGGCGCTTGTCGTCTTTTCGATATGGGTCAGCGTAGAAACCGGCGCGATAGGGAGCTGAAGCCCCCCGTGACCCGGCCACTTCTCAACCCGCAAGAGAAACGCGCGCTGCAGCAAGGCTTTGCTGGTTCGTCTTTCGATGGCGGCAAAGGCTGCACGAAGAAACCCACCAAGCAGATCGTCCTGAAACGCACTGCCGGAAAACCCTGTTCCCAACCGCAGGTGATCCTTAAAGGCTGCTAGCGGCAGCGCCATATCGCTGACTGGCGTCACTTCTTTCAATATCATCTTCATCTCCGCAAGCTCGGATCCCCGGGGTTATTCTCAACTGGTTTGACGGGCACGCCTTCCTCGACCACCCAGACGGAGGGGAGCAGCGAGATGGCAAAGATTGAATGAGCGTACCCGTCGGGGATCCGGGCTGCCGGACCCCCATTCAGCCAGAGACTTAGCTCAGACCAAATTTCAGCAGTTTGATCGCAGCGAAATCGCTGATGTCACCGCCAATGCGCTTGGTTGCATAGAACAGCACATGAGGTTTGGCACTGAAGGGGTCGCGCAGAACCCGCAAGTCGGGCCGCTCTGCGATTGTGTAGCCTGCGTTGAAATCTCCAAAGGCGATCGAGAAACTATCCGCCGCAGCATCAGGCATATCTTCCGCAACCAGAACAGGGTACCCCAGCAGGCGCGCGGGTTCGCCAGCCGCCAATCCATCTGACCAGAGGAAACGGCCATCAGAATCTTTCAGCTTGCGGATCAGACCGGCGGTTTTTGAGTTCATCACAAAACTCGCATTGGCGCGATATTGCGCCCCAAGCGCATAGACCAAGTCAATGATGGCATCACCATCTCCGACCCCACCCGCATCACCGGTTGCGATGTAGCCCAGATTGCCCCAGGTCCAGACGTCGTTGTCCACTGCCGGATGACTGAGGATCCCCATTGGCTTGTCAATGCCGTCCCCATTCACAAAGGCAGCGGCCTCTGCGCGCGAAAACTTGTCCGCAATCCGATTTGCCAGCCAGTTTTCGATGTCAAAAGCGCTGTCGTCCAGCAACCGCTGGGAGGCCTTGGGCAAGGCGCTAAGCTCATGCAATGGGATCGTGATCCGATCAATCACAGGGGTTGCGCTCTCGGAGGTAGGATCCGTTTCGTTTGCCCAGCCTGCCCCGGCCTCACTGTGATCGACCAAGACATCAAAGGACGTCGCTTCTACACTGACAATCGAAGCAACTGCGCGAATGGAAGCAGTGGATTGCAATACCGATTTCACCGTATCAGCAGTCTGCGGATCCACCAGATAACCGCCGTCACCATTCACCGTGGTCGAGAGAGCCTTGCTCTCGGGCAACAGCCCTCGCAGAGCGGCCTCATCGCCAGTGCGAACATAGCCAGCAAAGGCTTTTTGATGCGGCGCTTCTACTTCTGCTGCCGCTGAGAGAAGCGGGCGCGCCGCGCGATAATTTTTTCGGTCCAGCATGGTCATACGTTCTTCCGTTTGTTTCAGCTTTGCCTTCACATTGCCCTGAAATCCCTTGAATTCTCTCAGAAACTCGGAAAATGCCTGAGAGAAATCCTGTGTCAGAGCCAGGGGTGCCTCTGAGCTTTCAGGGAGATTTTCACTGCTCATTTTTTGATCCTATTGCCTGAATTGAAGAGTTGAAGCTCGCGACTTGCCGGGCTGTGCGACGGAGCTGACCGGCCAAAGCCTTCATCGCAGTCAACTCATTGGCTTTGCCGGGAAGTTCCGGTGTCGTAACCCGCGCCGAAGGCAGCATTGGAAAGGTGACCAGGGATACCTCCCACAGTTCGACATCCTGTAGGAGACGGCCACCAGCGGCATTCTTCTGTGCCCGTTTGGTACGATAGCCGATAGAGAGCCCCTCCATCGCGCCCGCCGCAATCAGACTGACCGCTTCGGCGCCGCGCTGAATATCCGTTAAGATGCTCCCCCTGACCCAAAGTCCCTTTTGGTCTTCACGGATTTCATCCCAGACCCCAATGGGTTGCGCAGGGTCGTGCTGCCATAGCATCTTGATCCGCATCCCACGGTCCCGCAGATCTGTCAGGGATCTCCGGTAGGCACCTGCTGCTACCACATCGCCACCTTGATCGGTCTCACCAAAGAGGCTGGCGTAGCCTTGGATGACATTCCCATCCTTCAGGTTCAGCGCCTCTCCGAAATGGGCGAATTTGTGCTCGAAATCTGATTTAACACTCATTGGGAACTCCTGCTAACTCCCTGAAAAGGCTCATTGCGAAGCGATGATCGATTGAAAGGCCTGAGCTAGGATGACGGCTGCAACACCGTAGACCGTCAGCCAGATACGGCGCTCCAGTCGCTCCAGCATCTGTTCCAGCCGGTCCAATCTGCGACCCAGGGTATCCAGCTGGATCTGGTGCACCTTTTCATGCGCCGTCAGCCGGTGCCCGGGCGCGCATTCGAAGGGGGGCAGAGGCATATCAGACATCCGTCTCCCCCTCCTCCCCCAGAGGAAGGGGGGGTAGTCCCAGCAGTTGCCTCTTTTCCGAAGCGCTCAGAAATTCGGCCCCTGAAACCTGTCGCCACTGTGCCTCTCGTTCACTTGCAAGAGCTGGGATTTGGTCGAGGTCCGGTTTCAATTCAACAACTTCCCCACCAAAGCCGGAGATCCACTCAGACAGGCTTGCGGCAACCCGTGTTGCCAGTGGCAGCACTGTCAGGCGGTAAAAGGCGCGGTTGGCCTCTTGGTAGTTGGAATAGGTCGCATCCCCGGGCAATCCCAACAGCATAGGAGGTACCCCAATCGCCAATGCAATTTCACGTGCGGCGGCTTCCTTGGTTTTTTGAAACTCCATATCAGCCGGGGAGAACCCCATGGGCTTCCAATCCAGCCCCCCCTCCAGGACCATAGGCCGCCCGGCATTTCGCGCCCCCTGAAAATTCACCTCGATCTCTTCGCTCAGCCGCCGGAACTGATCATCCGAGAGCCCCCCCTGCCCGTCACTTCCGCTCCAGACCAGGGCACCAGAGGGGCGGGCAGCATTGTCCAGCAGCGCTTTGGACCAATGAGAGGCCGCGTTATGCACCTCCAGTGCGGATCCCGCCGCCTGTAGCGGAGCCAGCCCATAGTGATCATCCTGCGGGTGATAGTTCTTGAGATGCAGAATTGGGTTGCGCATATCTGCGCAGTTAAAGCGATGTTTTCGCCCGCCGACCCGATATTCATAGGCCTGAGGCCAGCCATCGGGGCCTGGCACAACGCTCATCCGCTCTGGACGCAGAACATGCAATTCCGCTGGCCAACCTTGGGTCTCACTCACCGCTTCGACATAGGCGTTGCCGGACAGCAGCAAAGAGGCAAAGAGAGCTTCGAGAAAATCCTGTCGTGCCTGCGCGGCATTTGGATGTGCAACAAGAGACAAAACAGGATGGGTTTCAAAACGCGCCTGTGTATCCTGCAGAACCAGTGGCAAGGCCGCCGCGGCCTCAGCCACCATGCGAACCGCGCGAAATCCAACCGGATTGCTGCTGTAGCCCAGATTGGTCAGGGAGACGGTATCTCTGGGGCCCCAAACCGCAGTTGATCCTGCTTGCAGAGCAATGACACGAGATGCGGCACTGGCTTTCTTTTCCACGGGCTGTCGCCGCTGCCAGGGTAGATTGAACCGCATGAGCCACTCCTTAGGTTTGAGGCGGGGCATTTGCCCCTGTGCTGAAGAAGATCATTGCCGACGGAATTGAAGAAATCTAAGTCACGCCGTTCAGAGCATTGGCAACACCAGCTCAACCACTTGTAAAATAACAATTTCCCCCTAAAGCACTCTTGCCCTGGGTAGCCGGTAGCTGCTTGTCGGCCGCAAGATCAGTTCATGGATTGCCCAAACCAGGGCATCCAGCCGATCCGGTGACCCCTGCCCCAGGAAGCCCTGGGGGGTCATCTGGCACATCTGATCTTCTAGGGCGCCCAGCCCCCGCAGATGAAACACGCGCCCCTGCTCATAAAGCGCGGCAACAGGCTCTGCCCTCGCGGTCTTTCCTTTGCTTGCGTGATGCGCCGTAAAGGGAACATTAGGATCAACTTGCCTGAGCAGGTTTTCGACCAAGGCGCCCCCTTGATTGACCTCTGCAATCACGCGACAGGCGCCGAACTCTTCTTTGGCGGCGATGACCGCCTTGGCCCAACTTAAAGGTCCTTCACCCTGCACGGTGCGATCCGCCAGCACATAGGTTTCCCACTCACTGGGAGTACCAGCGTGACGCGCCCCCGCAACCAGAATGCCGCAGGCATCAGAGGCTTTGCCCGCACTCACCGCTGGATCAACAGCAACCACGATCCGGTCAAGTTCCGGCGCTTCTTTGCACTGCTGCCCTGCAAGCTCAGCAGAACTCCATAGCGCCCCCTCAACATCGCTGAGCAAACAACCCTCCAGTTCTTGTCGCCCTAGACGGGTCCCAGCATATCGCTGCTTCATCTCTTCCAGAAAGGACGGCGCAAGATTTGCGCGGTTCGCATCGGTCGGCGCATGGGTCTGCACGGTAGAGCTTTGAGCCAGAACGTCGCGCAAAATCTGGCTGTTGCGCGGTGTTGTGGTGATACAGGCCCTTGGATCCTTGCCCAAACGCAGGGCAAACTGCAGCATATCCCAGGCTTCACGTCCGCGTTTCCACTTGGCCAGTTCATCCAGCCAGGCCAGATCAAATTGCGGTCCCCGCAAGGCTTCTGGATCATGGGCTGAGAAGGCCTGTGCCTGGGCTCCATTGGCCCAGAGAAGTTTGCGCTCACCCGCTTTCCACTGCGGCCTGCGATCCTTTGGGGAACAGGCCAGAATGCCACTATCTCCCTGGATCATGACGTCGCGCACCTGATCATAGGTTTCACCAACCAGGGCAAGCCGCCGGGACGGGCCAGTGGAGAGCGGCGTTGCTCCCTCTATCTGGCAGCGAACCCATTCTGCCCCTGCGCGGGTCTTTCCTGCTCCGCGACCACCCAAAATGACCCAGTTTCGCCAAGCCCCCTTTGGAGCGATCTGATGAGGCAAAGCCCAGCATTCAAAGAGATAGGGCAGAGCAGCAAGAGCGTTGCCTTGCAGACTACTCAGAAACCTTTCCTGCATCTCTGGCGGCGCGCAGGCGAGCCAATCGATCGCGGATCTCATGCTTTGCGGCGTCGAGATCAAGTTCTGTTGTCTCTGCAAGGGTGAGGGCATTTCGCTCTGCAAGGAATTTCTCCACTTTCTGGCAATCTCGAATAAGCCCCTCCAGCTTGTTCAACGCAGGCGTTGGTCCGCTGATCGCGTCCGTCTCTTCTTGGGATAATCTGTCGTGGAAGCTCTCGGCCTCCTGTCGAAGCCTAAGGATGGAGCGCTGCAGGGATTGACATAGATCCCGCAGGTTCAGGACATCCCTGTCCGTTTCTGGTATTGTCATGAGTGATCAAACTCGGCTGGTTCCAAACCGCCATAAGCCGCTGGGAATGAGGATGATTTGCCCCGATGCTTCCCAGTTGTCGCTGCTTTGAACAGTTTGCCGCATTGGGACGGGTCGGTCAAATCCAGTTTGGCCGGTACAGCCCGGCCCTGCTGAAGAACCTTAACCTTCGTCGACCTGCCTCGATCATACTGCCCCAAAAGAGAAAACCACCCGACACGGCATCGCGTGTGGGTGGTTCTGAAACTTCTGGCCCGTCAAAGAGCCATTAGTTGTTGTTGCGCTCTGCCTCGATGCGTCGCCATTTGGCAACGTTCTGATTGTGCTCTTGCAGGGTCTTTGCAAAGGCATGGCCACCGGTGCCATCCGCCACAAAAAACAGGAACTCCGTATCAGCCGGGTTCACCGCAGCTTCCAGGCTGGCACGACCAGGGTTTGCAATCGGAGTAGGTGGAAGACCTTCGATCACATAGGTGTTCCAGGGCGTGACTTTGCGAAGTTCGCTGCGTCTCAACCCTCTTCCCAGGATGCCCTGCCCCTTAGTCACGCCATAGATCACGGTCGGGTCCGTTTGCAGACGCATTCCACGGTTGAGACGATTGGTAAAGACGCTCGCAACCTGCCAGCGTTCCTCTGCTACACCTGTCTCTTTCTCGATGATAGAGGCCAGGATCAGCATCTCTTCCGGTGAGTTGACCGCTGCATTTGGTCCACGATTTTCCCAAGCGGCAGCGATTAGTAGCGCCTGACGGTCCTGCATGTCTTCCAGAACACGCTCACGGCTGGTACCAGCCACCAGCTCATAACTGTCTGGCGCCAGAGTACCCTCCGCCGGCAGATCAGCAACCTCACCGGAAAGCACTTCAATCGATTTCAGAGCTTCAACAACCTGCCAGCTGGTCACACCTTCGGCCAAGGAGACCCTGAAACGTGTATCGGGCTCAGCCTGGCGTTTGACAAAAAGTTCCGGAATTTCATCGGTACCGGGCTCAAATTTGGCGCGTTCGACAAAATTCCCGGTTGCCGGATCCAGTTCACGCAACTCAGCCCGCAGACGCGTCACGCCGATGCGATAAACAATCTCTGTGCCGCAAGTACTTGCTCCACCGATGGTAACCTGCCCCAGGATCTGCTCCATCGAGGCACCTGGCTCGACCAGAAAACTACCGGCTTTGAGCTGCGCGGTCTTTTCACTGTATTTCGCCGCAAGCCGGAATATCACACCCGACGAAACAGCCCCCTGCTCCTCCAAAGAGCGGCTGACCTTGGTCATGTTTGAACCAGGTCGGACCTGCAGGCAGATGGCCTCTGCCAATGGCCCATCAGAAGTATATTGCGACTTTCCCCAGAGGATGAGGCCGCCCAAAAGGAACAGCCCCACAACCAGGATAGTCAACATGTTAGAAGCGAGGCTTCGCCACATTTATTCAGGCTTTCCGAAGATAACCGAGGCATTGGTCCCGCCAAACCCAAAGGAGTTGGACAGGGCCACATTGATTTCCCGCTCCCGCTTCTGATTGGGCGCGAGATCAAGTTCGGTTTCAACAGCGGGGTTATCCAGGTTGATTGTGGGCGGTGCCACCTGATCCCGGATCGCCAGAATGGAGAAGATCGCCTCAATCGCGCCGGCCGCCCCCAAAAGGTGCCCGGTGGCGGATTTGGTTGAAGTCATGGTGACGTTGCTGGCGTGATCGCCCAGCATACGTTCCACCGCGCCCAGCTCAATCGTATCCGCCATGGTCGAAGTACCATGCGCATTGATGTAATCGATGTCGTTTGGCTCCAGGCCCGCGTTTTTCAGAGCCGCACGCATGGAGCGCTCACCACCTTCACCGTCCTCGGAGGGCGCTGTGATGTGATAGGCATCACCGGAGAGGCCATAACCCAGCACCTCGGCGTAGATCTTAGCTCCGCGAGCCTTGGCGTGGTCGTAATCTTCCAGAACAACGATGCCAGCACCTTCACCCATGACAAAACCATCGCGGTCTGCGTCATAGGGGCGGCTGGCTGATTTTGGATCATCCGCGCGTTTGGTGCTGAGCGCCTTGCAGGCGTTGAAGCCCGCAATGCCGATTTCACAAATGGCCGCTTCTGCACCACCTGCAACCATAACATCCGCGTCCCCTGAGCGGATCAGCCGCGCCGCATCACCAATGGCATGGGCACCAGTGGAACAGGCCGTCACAACCGAATGGTTGGGGCCTTTGAATCCGAAACGGATCGAAACCTGGCCAGAGATCAGGTTGATCAGCGCACCGGGAATAAAGAAAGGAGAAACCCGACGGGGCCCCTTTTCCTTGATCATCACAGCGGTATCCGCGATGGAGCTAAGCCCACCAATGCCGGAGCCGATCATAACGCCAGTGCGCAGCAGGCTCTCCTCGTCCTCAGGCGTCCAGCCCGCATCGCGCACAGCCATATCGGCGGCAGCAATGCCATAGAGGATGAAATCATCGATCTTCTTCTGATCTTTCTTGATGACCCAATCATCCGGGCTAAACGTGCCCTCAGAGCCGTCACCGCGTGGCACTTCGCAGGCATATGTCGTAGTGACGCCGCTTGCCTCGGCATCAAACAGGGTGATGGGACCTGCACCAGACTCTCCGTCAAGCAGGCGTGTCCAGGATTCTTCCACTCCGCTGGCCAATGGGGTAACCAAGCCCAGTCCGGTGACAACTACTCGACGCATTCCTTGCTCTCCTTTGCCTCGGCAATCCGTGAAACCAAATAGCTTGGATTGCGCTTGGGGCGCAAGAGTTCAGAACGGCGTAAACCCGCCGGAAACCGGTCTATTTCTCATCTTATAGGGATAGAACGGCTTGCCCCGCCCCGTTCAGCAACTGCCAACAGCCCCTTTTGCGATCCCCACTCCGGAAAAGGCTTTTGCAAAGCGCGAGATGGATCGGGATGGCCTACTCTGGCGCAATCCCGATCCAAAGGCATCTAGAGGAATTCAGCAACCGGTTCAGGTTGTGGCTGCGCAACCTGCAGCGCATCTTCCAGAGTGAGCGTTTTGCGGAACAGGGCACGACCCACAAGGGCGCCTGAGATATTGTTGATGTACTTCAAACGTGCAATGTCGTCCGCCCCACGAACAACGCCACTGGCGATCACCGGGGATTTTGCTTCTGAAGCGAGTTTAGAGATCAATCCAAGCTGCGCTTCGACATCAGACATATCGCTGTCGATATCCGTTACGATAATGCCCGCAAAGGGGTCCGACCCAAAGGCTGCGATAAAGCTCGAAGGGTCAAAGGCCCCCGCCTGGCGCCAACCTTCTGTCATGACCTGGCCCTCCCAGACATCTACCGCTAAAACGATCTGGTCCGGGTGATGCTTTGCCAGATCCGAAATCAGCGCAGGATCCAGCGCAGCCAATGTTCCGACAACGATGCGACCAGCGCCTTTGTCGATCCAGGTCTCGATGGTTTCGCGACTGCGCATCCCGCCGCCAAGCTGCACGGGGATCCCAGCTGTGCGGATGATTTCTTCAATCAGTTCAACATTGTCAGAGTTTCCCTGAAGCGCGTTGAAGTCCGTGATGTGCATCCACTCCGCGCCAGCGGCGGCAAAGCTCTTGGCTGTTTCCACCGGATCGACATGCCAGACCATTGGTTCATCAAGCCGACCTTTGTCCAAGGTAACACAACGACCGTCCATCAGTTCCATTGTCGGGAATATCATCATGGCAGTAGCCCTCCTGGTTGCTATCAACTGCAAGTCTACCACAATAAGTGGCCTTGCCCAGCGAGGTTACGCCAGGACACCAGGGGAGAGACGACGCAAAACGGCGCTCCCTGTCCAGGAAGCGCCGTTGGAAAATTCACAAAACTGTGAACAGAGCTTAGGAAGCTTCAGTGATGAACTTCACTGCGTCGCCAAAGGTCTGGATGGTTTCCGCTGCATCGTCAGGGATTTCGATGCCGAATTCTTCTTCGAACGCCATGACCAGCTCAACGGTGTCCAGGCTGTCGGCGCCCAGATCGTCGATGAAGGACGCAGCTTCGGTTACTTTGTCTTCTTCAACACCCAGGTGCTCTACAACGATCTTTTTTACGCGGTCTGCGACGTCGCTCATGTCAATTCCTCATTCTTCAGGGCAGCTTGCCCGGTTGTGCCCGAACCCGCAGGGGCTGGCGTTAGATTGCCCTGCCGGGCGGTTCTGCCTCCTAAACGCGGAGACGGCCTGGTCGAACCCCAAGAGCAGGCCCCGCCAGATACAGATATGCGCCGCCTATAGCATAGTCGGCGACAGAGGCAAATGGTTTCCCGGTCTCAGCTCTGTTCTGAGCTCGGGTCTCTCACCTCTGCAGTGACAGCAGATGGAGGCTCTCTCAACTTCAAACAAGACTTACCCGAGGAAAAGCGTGGTAAGTTTCTGAAAAAAGACAGAAAGACCTGTCAGCTACCATTTGTTGGCGGGGCATTTTTCCGCCCCAGGCGCTGTTTTCGGGCTGGAATACCATCGCATTCCACCCCCAAAACACAGGCGAAAATCAGAGCATCGCCATGCCGCCATTCACATGCAACGTAGTGCCTGTGACATAGCCAGATTCCTCGCTCGCCAGATAAAGCACCGCCGATGCAATCTCTTTCGAATCTCCCATTCGACCTGCGGGGATTTGGGTCAGGATTGCGTCTTTTTGCTTGTCATTCAGCTTTTCGGTCATCGCGGTCGCAATGAAACCAGGAGCCACCGCGTTGACGGTAATGCCCCGGTTCGCGACCTCATAGGCCAGCGATTTCGACATCCCGATCATCCCCGCCTTGGAGGCCGCGTAGTTGCCCTGACCCGGGTTCCCGGTTGAGCCAACAACAGAGGAGATATTGATGATCCGCCCCCAACGCGCTTTCATCATGCCACGCAGAACGCCGCGGCACAGGCGCATGGTAGAGGTAAGGTTCACGTCCAGAACGCTCTGCCATTCCTCATCTTTCATGCGCATGAAGAGGTTGTCGCGGGTGATGCCTGCGTTGTTCACCAGAACATCAACCGAGCCCATGGCTTCGGCCGCCTGTTTGGGCAGTGCTTCCACCGCTTCTGCATCCGAAAGATTGCAGGTCAGAACATGGGCCCGTTCGCCTAGCTCTTCCGCCAGAGCGTTCAGCGGCTCTTCGCGTGTGCCCGAAAGCGCAACAGTTGCTCCTGCAGCATGCAGAGCGCGGGCAATGTCACCACCAATGCCACCTGAAGCGCCGGTTACCAGGGCATTCTTGCCGGTCAGATCAAACATTCTTTTTCCTCGTTCCTTATGCTTCCAACGCCGCTTTGACGTCTGCATCGGTTCCAACCTGACGTGACGCCAGGCTGCGATCTATTTTTCGAATCATGCCAGAGAGCGCTTTACCTGCGCCAATCTCCCAGAATTCAGTCACACCCTTGGCCGCCATGGCCTGCACACTTTCGCGCCAGCGCACGGATCCGGTCACCTGTTCGACCAACAATTCACGGATCAGGGCGGGATCAGTCACCTCATCAGCGCGCACATTGGCAATCAGGGGAACCTTTGGCGCTTGAATTTCCACAGCTGTCAGGGCCTCGGCCATGACATCCGCCGCCGGCTGCATCAGGGCACAATGGAACGGCGCAGAAACCGGAAGCATCACGGCACGCTTCGCTCCGCGGGATTTGGCGATCTCTGCAGCCCGCTCAACCGCCGCTTTGTGGCCAGAAACCACGACCTGAGTGGGGTCATTGTCATTTGCGGCCTGAACAACCTCGCCCTCCGCTGCGGCCTCTGCCGCAACCTCTTTGACGGTTGCAAAGTCGAGCCCCAGAAGAGCCGCCATAGCGCCAACACCAACGGGAACTGCGCTTTGCATGGCCTGCCCGCGGGTCCGCAACAGTCGAGCAGTATCAGCCAGAGAGATCGCGCCCGCCGCAGCTAGGGCTGAGTATTCCCCAAGGCTGTGACCTGCAACAAATCCCGCCTTCTCAATGGTGATCCCTTCCGCCTCAAGCGCCTTCATCGCAGCAATGGATGTGGCCATCAAAGCAGGCTGAGCATTCTGGGTCAGCGTCAGCGTCTCGATCTCACCCTCCCAGATCAGGTCACTGAGCTTTTCACCCAGCGCGTCATCCACTTCCTCGAAAACGGATTTTGCTGCCGGGAAAGCCTCTGCCAGAGCCTTTCCCATACCGATGGTCTGGGCACCCTGACCAGGGAACACAAATGCGATTGTCATAAGGACCTCATCCTTCACTGCCATTTGCTTCGGTTTAGACGCAGCTGACGCAACGTACAAGAGAACAGCGATGAGGTCGCGCGATATGGCGTCAGGACTACATGCTTCTGGCCAGTCTAAACTTGCGCACAAATTCTGTGCAAAGGTGAAGAAGGCCCTCGCTTTGCACAGCAGCTTTCAATGCCTAAGTTGAGGATGAATACCTAGCGCTCTCACGACAACAAGGATCCACTGCCGTGCCAATACAAAATTCAGCGCAGCGCTATGGCAGCATAGCAAAGTTTTTCCACTGGCTAACGGCCCTCTTGATGCTAACGGTGTTTCCGCTTGGGCTCGTTGCAAGCAACCTTTCACACTCCATACTCAGCGCAGAGTTTGATGGTTCGGCAGAGACGATTGCGCGCGCAGTTCTTCTGTTCTCTATCCACAAAACTCTTGGCGTGACGATCTTCTTTGTCGCGATTGCGCGCATCCTTTGGGCCCTGACACAGCCTAAGCCAGGGCTTTTGCACCCCGAGAACAAACCCGAAGCCTTTGCCGCGGAAACGGTTCACTGGCTTCTTTATGGGGCCATGCTGATCGCACCACTTTCCGGCTGGATCCATCATGCGGCCACCACCGGTTTTGCTCCAATCTGGTGGCCCTTTGGACAGGACCTCCCCTTTGTTCCCAAATCCGAAGGCCTAGCCGCGCTCTTTGGTACACTGCATTGGCTGGCGGTCTTCACCCTGCTTGGCGCCTTTGGGCTGCATGTTGCTGGGGCATTGAAACATGCCGTTATTGACCGCGACGCGACGCTTCAGCGGATGCTGCCAGGGAACTCTGATCTGCCTGCCCCACGCGCGCAAAAGCACGCCATCCTGCCAGCCTTTGCGGCACTGGCGATCTGGGTGGCCGTTCTGGGTGCTGGCAGTCAGCTTCTAGGTTCGAACCATGATCACGCCTCTGATCATAGCCAGGCGGATGCTGCCGTGGCAGTGCAACAAGAGGGTGCAACCGCTGAAACCGACAGCACCTGGGCCACAGAGCCTGCTCAAAACGACGCTGCGACGCTTGCCTCCAACTGGCGGGTTGAGAACGGGAGCATTTCTATCACCATTCAGCAGATGGGCAGCGCTGTCACTGGGCAATTCAACAGCTGGGATGCGCAAATCCAGTTCGAGGAGCCAACCGCTCCGGGCCCAGCAGGGCGAGTTGATGTTGAGATCGACATCACTTCGCTCAGCTTGGGTTCTGTGACCGACCAAGCAATGGGTGCGGACTATTTCGACAGTGCCAGTTTTCCAACCGCCCGCTTCCAGGCTGAACTGTCAAAAGGCACATCCGGTTACGAGGCTGTGGGAACTCTGACGCTGAGAGGGAAAAGCCTGCCCCTGTCCTTCCTCTTTGATCTGCAACTCAACGGGGACAAGGCCACGATGCAGGCCCAGGCTTCTGTAAACCGAATGGATTTTGACATCGGCCTTGGCACCAAAGACGAAGGATCACTGGGCTATGAAGTCGTGATTGTAGTAGCGCTTGATGCAGTCAATACCGGTGACTGACAGGTAACTCTCGAGTTCAGAAAACACTGAACGCTCTGTTGCTGCAGGGCGTTCTTTTTTGGCATCACACCAGTTGGGCCCTTTGCCAGCACAAATTTATACTGCATCCTTTGTCTATGCAGGCACTTATTTCTTTTGATCGGAATTTTGGCGAAGACTGGCACGGACCGCTTTGGATCCTTAGGACACCGGAGAATGAGGATTGGTTCAATCGGCAGGGAAAACTCCTTGCAGGCAGTGCTTTATTCCTCTGCATATCGGGCGAGCCCCCTGTTGAAACCTGCTTCGCGTGTTGTGGAACGTACAGGATCACCATCCAAGAAGTACCTCGGTCCAAGTGAGAGGGTTTCCCTTGGACCCTTCTGTCCTCGCAGCGCTTCGGAAGGAAGGTCTGGAACCTACAAGTGTTTGGGCCTCGGACAATCGTTTCTTTCTGGACATAGCGCCCCAGAATTGAACTGCAAAATTTCCCTTTCTTTGCCAATCAAACGAAACAAGAAATGCCGCGTTCCTTGGGGAAACGCGGCATCTCTGATCAGCATTGTTGAAAGCGTCGAAAGTTTATTCGGCCTTCATTGCCTCGATCGAAATCTGCAGCTGCACTTCGTCGCTGACGAAGGGGGCAAATTTTCCGAGGTTGAAATCAGAACGCACCAGCGAGGCTGTCGCGTCAAATCCGGCCCATGGCTTGCCCGCCATTGGGTGATCGCCGGTCTGGTTCAGCTTGGCATCCAGCACAACAGGCTTGGTCACGCCATTCAGGGTCAGATCACCGGTGATTTTGGCAGTGGAATCGCCCGTCACTTCAATCGCAGTGGATTTAAATGTGATCTGATCATCGCCATTTGCCGCAAAGAAATCTTTGGACATGAAATGATCAAAACGCGCTTCCCAGCCTGTCAGCATGGAAGACAGTGGCATCGAAACGGAAACGCTCGAGTTGGCAGGCGCTTCCTGATCGAACATCACCTCGCCTTCAAAGCCGGAAAACATCCCCCATGTGGTCGAATAGCCAAGGTGATTATAGTTGAACAGAACCTGGCTGTGGCTGGCATCGAGAACATATTTTTCCGGGGCGGCCTGAACTGCAGCTGCACTAAGCCCTGCAAATGCAGCAGCGAGAATGATCTTTTTCATGGGTCAGAGCTCCGTTGGATCTGAAGATTGTTTCTACACTTCAAATTCTGGGTTCAGTGCGATTGAAATGAAAGAGACATTTTCCAACACGTTCTGTTGTGAAATGAACAATTCATCTGCGACTTTTTGCACAGACAGGGGGTGGGGTGCAGAAAACCGCGCATGAGGGTGGCAGTCTTCACAGCCTCGTGATCTTCAAGAGCGACGGAATTTAGGACGGCGGATAATTAGGCTAATCGAATCTTAGCTGAACAGTTGAACCGCCCCGCTTAGCTGATCGCGCAGCTGGCTACGGGCAAAAGAGCTGTCCAGAGGGACTTCAACCAGGAAGCTGCCATCTCGTTCGTAGAAAATAGCGGATGTTTCCGTCAGCCGGGCGCCACCGATTGTATCATAGCGCCGACGCAGTACTGTGCGGGCCCTGCCCCGACGGTCACGTTTGAGCGCACGCAATTCCTGGCGCACCGGATCAAAACAGACCTCTGGCAGATCGCGATGATCACGCAGCGTGACCAGGATCAGCCCCAGAACAGCAAAAACCAGCGAGACCCCAACCTTGATGAGGTTCATTTCTGGGTCATTCGGACTACCGTGCACCAGCCAGACACCGGCGGCACTCAGAAGCATTGCAACGCCAAGCGCACGCATCAGATAGGCCCTGATCTGCCAATGGGCCTCAAACTTCAGAACCAAAGGCACCGCTGCCGCATGCTTGCGGGCTCTTATCACCGCCGATTGGGGGTTGAAGGAGGTGGAAATGGCTTGATGGGTCATCTGCTTTTGCCCTTTTTGCGTATCACAGGGTCAGATCCCTGCACTTTTAACTTTTCGTTAACCATGTTTGACTGCAGGAATGCGTCAGCATTTGGGCGGAAGTCGGGATTTATCGGAATTGACTTCCAATCGCAGCCTCTGGGCCATGTTTTGCCTTGCCCTTTTTGCAGCAGCGGATATATGGGGCCATCCTTCCGCGATTTTTTCGATCCGCGTAGACTCTCGTGACAGGGCAGCGGAAGGCAAACCGCCCCGTCTATGAAATGCGCCTAGACACAAACAGGAGTTCGCATGCCCCTTTATGAGCATGTAATGATTGCGCGTCAGGACCTGTCCAACTCGCAAGCTGAAGGCCTCATCGAACATTTTGGTGCCGTTCTGGCTGACAACGAAGGTAAACTCGTTGACAGTGAGTACTGGGGCGTCAAGACCATGGCCTACAAGATCAACAAAAACCGCAAAGGTCACTATTCCTTCCTGCGCACCGATGCATCTGCAGCGGCCGTTCAGGAAATGGAACGCCTGATGCGCCTGCATGATGACGTTATGCGCGTTCTGACCATCAAGGTCGACGAGCACGCCGAGGGCCCTTCGGTCCAGATGCAGAAACGTGACGAACGCGACAACCGTCGCGAGCGCCGCTGATCTAAGCTTGAGAAAAGGACGCTAAACAATGGCCGCAAAACCATTTTTCCGCCGCCGCAAAGTGTGCCCCTTCTCGGGCGACAACGCGCCGAAGATCGATTACAAAGACACCCGTCTGCTGCAGCGCTACATCTCTGAGCGTGGCAAAATCGTTCCTTCCCGCATCACCGCCGTTTCGGCAAAGAAGCAGCGTGAACTGGCCCGTGCTATCAAGCGCGCCCGCTTCCTCGCCCTGCTGCCCTACGCCGTGAAGTAAGGAGATAAGCAGATGCAAGTTATCCTTCTTGAGCGTGTGGCCAAACTGGGTCAGATGGGCGACGTCGTAGACGTAAAGTCCGGTTATGCTCGCAACTTCCTGCTGCCTCAGGGCAAAGCCAAGACAGCATCGGAAGCCAACCTGGCTGCTTTTGAAGAGCAAAAAGCGCAGCTGGAAGCCCGTAACCTGGAAACCAAAAAAGAAGCAGAAGCACTGTCTGAAAAGCTGGATGGCCAGCAGTTCATCGTGATTCGCTCCGCTTCCGACGCTGGTGCCCTTTACGGTTCGGTTACCCCACGCGACGCCGCCGACGCAGCGACTGCCGATGGGTTCACCGTCGACAAGAAACAGATTGCTCTGATCGCACCGATCAAAGAACTGGGTCTGCACACAGTTCTGGTGAATCTGCACCCTGAAGTCGAAGCTGAAATCAAGCTGAACGTTGCACGTTCCGCTGAAGAAGCTGAGCTGCAGGCCTCTGGCAAGTCGATCCAAGAGCTGGCTGCGGAAGAAGAAGCTGCTGCTGAATTCGAAATCGCCGAACTCTTCGACGATATCGGTTCTGCCGCTTCTGATGACGACGAGGGCGACGCTCCGGCAGCTGCCGAAAGCGAAGAAACCTCAGCTTGATCCAAGATCAGCCCTGAAATTCTGGAAAGGCCATCCGATTTGGGTGGCCTTTTTCTTTCGGACTAGCCCAGAGCAAGCATTCGCTCTACCCTTTCGCTATCAGTCTTTTGAAGGGTATTTGTTATGTTGAAAAAAGCTATTCCCACCCTTGGCAGCTGCTGCCTTGCTCTGTTGCTTACGGCCTGCAACACCGTCCCGCTTGACGCACCTTTGCAGGTCTCAGGTCCCCTGGGCACCAATTTCAATGCGGATGAGGCCCAATGCCGCTCCGAGGCACGCCGAGTTGGCCAAGGCCACATAGGTCAGACTGCTGCGATTGGCGGCGTTGGCGGTGCCTTGGTCGGTTCTATCGAAAGCAGCGATGATGCCTTGGCAGGTGCCGTGATCGGCGCTGCAATTGGTGCTGCGGCTGCGGATGCAGAAGTGAAACAGGCCCGCCGCCAGTATCTGGTGCGCTGCATGCAACAAAGGGGCCACCCCGTAACCGGTTAAACCCGCCACGCTAACTGGCCTCAACTTGCTCTTAGTCTACGCCAGACCATTCCCTGGTGTAGGCAAGGCACTGCGCAGCGCTTCGGAGAAGAACCGCCGAAGCGCTGCGCATTGATTTCTCTTTGCCTCTCTCCTTGCTAGGGTTCCAGTATTGCTTACTTAGGAGTTCGCCATGCATCGGCGCCTTTTTCTTGGTCTTGTTCTTTTGCCTCTTTTTGCAGCAGCCTGTAGTGACAGCCATGCGGAGGAAGGCTCAGCCCGCTTTGATCCGCCTCTCTACCCAAATGAGACGCCAGAACTGCGCCACAGCATAAACCGCTGGGCCGACCATTATGAGGTGCCACGCGCCCTGGTGCACCGCCTAGCCATTCGGGAAAGCACCCACCGCCCCTGGGCCGTAAATCGTCCGTATTATGGTCTGTTGCAGATCTTGCCTGCCACCGCGCGATCCATGGGATTTCAGGGCAAACCGACGGATCTGCTGAATGCAGATACCAATCTGGAGTTCGCGGTCAAATACCTGCGCGGCGCCTGGCTCATTTCCGATGGCAGTTTCGACATGGCGGTCAAACATTACTCACGCGGGTATTGGCACGAAGCCAAACGCCGCGGCATGCTGAAGGAAACTGGTTTAGTAAGCGAGTAATCTTCTCTCCCAAAGATTGATCTTTTCAGCTGTTACTTTCCTGTTATCGTTACCGGATAAGAAACAAAAAGACATATTTGGGAGTTTGAAATGCCGATCACCCTAGACCGCCGGAGTTTTCTAGCTGGAAGCGCAGGCTTACTCGCTTTGCATCCTTTTTCATTGCAGGCAGCCAGCAACCAGGCCCATCTTCGCCTGATGGAGACAACGGACCTACACGTCCATGTCTTTCCCTATGATTATTATGCAGACAAGCCCCGCGATACAGTGGGCCTTGCCCGGACTGCCTCACTTGTGCGTGGAATTCGGGCCGAAGCGACAAACTCGCTACTATTGGACAATGGCGATTTTCTGCAGGGCAACCCGATGGGTGATTACATCGCATATGAGCGGGGCATGAAGGAAGGTGACATGCACCCGGTGATTGCAGCGATGAACACGCTGGGGTTTGATGCCTCAACTCTCGGAAACCACGAGTTTAACTATGGTCTGCCCTTCCTGATGAAATCCCTTGCAGGGGCGTCATTCCCTGTTGTCTGCGCCAATATCGCTAAGGAGACAGGCGCCTCCCCCCGTTACGACAGCACCCTCCTGCCCCCCTATGTCATTATTGAACGTGAACTGGAGGATGGAGCCGGTCAGAAACATAGTATCAAGATTGGATTGATCGGATTTGTGCCACCCCAGGTGATGAACTGGGACCGTCGCCATCTGGAGGGTAATGTTCAAGCGCGAGACATTCTGGAAACGGCCCGTGCCTATGTGCCTGAAATGCGTGAACGTGGCGCGGATATCGTGATTGCCCTGTCTCATTCCGGAATTGGCAGCGCCCAGGAAAGCGATGGGATGGAGAATGCCTCGGTCCCGCTGGCTTTGGTCGAGGGCATTGACGCCATCATGACTGGGCACAGCCACCTGGTCTTCCCCTCCTCCAAGTATCAGGGATTTGCTGGTGTCGATGCAGAAGGCGGTACCATCCATGGCAAACCCGCAACCATGGGGGGCTATTGGGGCAGTCATATGGGCCTGATTGACCTCATGCTTGAGCGGGATGGATCTGGATGGCGGGTTGTCGGCCATTCCAGCGAAGCCCGGCCCATTTCCAAACGCAACGAAGACAGGTCCATTACAGCCCTGGTTGAAAGCGACCAGGAGGTTCTTTCCTCTGTAGCTCAGGAGCATGAGGAAACCCTGGCTTATGTGCGCCGCGCCGTCGGCAAGACAGACGCGCCGCTGCATAGCTATTTTGCCTTGGTGGCCGATGACCCTTCGGTCCAGATCGTTTCTATCGCGCAGACCTGGTATATCTCGCAAATGCTGGAAGGTACGGAATATGAGGGCCTGCCTATCCTCTCTGCTGCGGCACCCTTCAAGGCAGGTGGCCGTGGCGGACCAGAGTATTTCACCGATGTTCCCAAAGGCGATGTTGCGATCAAGAACGTCTCTGACCTTTACCTCTATCCCAATACCGCCCGCGCCGTTCTGGTCAGTGGCGCCGAGGTAAAAGACTGGCTGGAGCGCTCTGCAGGTATTTTCAATCAGGTTGAGACCGGCAAGGCGGATCAGCTGCTGCTGAATCCCTCCTTCCCCAGCTATAATTTTGATGTGATCGACGGGGTTTCATATGAGATTGACCTCAGCCAGCCCTCAAAATTCGACCCCAAGGGTGAACTCATCCATCCAGCTGCCAGCCGGATCGTGAACCTTACCTACCAAGGGGAACCAATTCAGCCGGATGCGCAGTTTGTCATCGCGACAAATAACTACCGTGCATCGGGTGGTGGCGCTTTCCCAGGCGCCAAGGGGGATACGATCATTTTCGAAGGACCGGACACCAACCGCGATGTGATTGTCCGCTATATCGTCGAGAAAGGCACTATCAGTCCCAGAGCAGACGAAAACTGGCGCTTTGCCCCGCTGCCAGGCACCAGCGTTCTCTTTGACACCGGACCAAAGGCTGAGGCCTATATTGACACGATCAAAGGATTAGAAATCGAAGCTGCAGGTGCAGGTGCCGAAGGCTTTGCACGCTTCAAAATCTCGCTTTGAGTGAGCCATGGCAAATTCGCCAGGCAAAGAAAGAGGCCCCTCAAAGGAGGGGCCGCTTTTGCAGGTCAATTGCACAGAAGTACTTGATCCTAGTTAAAAGTCCTGCCACCCACGATTTCCGTCGGTCCCGGTACCCAGCACTTCCTCTTCCACTGGCGCTTCTGCGGTATCCCATCCCGCTTCATCGCCGAAATCGCCATGGGCAGATGGGGCCGGGCTTTGCGAAGCCGGGGATTGAACGGCATCCTCCGCCTGAAAATGCCCCATCAACTCTGACAGCTTGCCAGCATCTGATTTCAGCATATGGCCCGCAGCTGTTGCCTGCTCTACCATGGCGGCGTTTTGCTGAGTGACCTTATCCAACTGGGTGACACCGATGTTGATTTCCCCAAGTCCGGTTGACTGGTCAACCGCCCCCTCAGCGATTTCAGAAACCTGACGCGAAATCTGGCTCACCTGGGTGACAATGCTCTGAAGAGCTTCGCCAGCCTTACCCACCAGATCAACACCACGCTCAACCTGCTTGGTACTGTCGCCAATCAGGGTCTTGATCTCCATCGCAGCGTCGGAAGAACGCTGTGCCAGGGCACGAACTTCCGAGGCAACAACCGCAAAGCCTCGCCCAGCTTCACCCGCACGGGCCGCTTCAACACCGGCATTCAACGCAAGGAGGTTTGTCTGGAAAGCAATGTCATCGATAACAGAGATGATCTGCGAAATGCTGGAGGAGCTTTGCTCAATCTCCGTCATTGCCGTAACAGCATTCTGCACCACCTGATCGCTGCTTTCGGCTTCCCGACGTGCGTCTTCCATGGTGTTTTCGACCCGGCGTGCGCCTTCGGCTGCGGATTTCACCGATGCAGTCAGCTCATCCAGAGCAGCTGCGGTCTGTTCCAATGTTGCGGCCTGGCTTTCGGTACGGTGAGAAAGATCGTCCGAAGCTTGGCTGATTTCCACCGCGCCGTTGCGAATGCTGCTCGAGGTCTCAATGACTTCACCCACGATCCTATTCAGAGTTGAAACCGTCTCGTTGAAGTCATGACGCAGCATCTCATAGTCTTCAGGGAAGGCCTCTTCGATCCGAACATTCAGACGGCCATGAGACAGCTCCGACAGGTGGCTGCTGAGTTCCTCGACAACACGTTTCAGCTCTGCATCGCGCCCCTCGGCTTTCTGCTTCTCCAGCTCTTGCATCTCAGCCAAAGCATCGCGGAACACCTCTAGCGCGCGCGCCATTTCACCCACTTCATCACCCCGTTCCTGACCCTGAATGTCGACAGCATTATTGCCATCCGCAAGGCCTTTCATCGAAACGGTGATCTTGTTGACTGCCCGCGCGATGCTTGTCCCAACGAGGAAAGCCACGATTGAACCCAAAAGAATAGCGGTCCCGATCGCAATGGGGATCATGTTTCGTGCTTGCTCAGAGATCGCGATATTGGCGGCCTGACGTTCTTGCATAAGGGTCTGCTCTTCGGCCTTGAAGGCTGTCATGAGACCACGGAACTCATCAAAATACTGTTTTCCACGTCCTTCGCGCACAAGATCAGCCATATCGTCCATTGTGCTGGCGTCACCGATCTCACGACGCATATCCAAAAGAGGTGTTACAGCGACATCACGCCACAGCTTGAATAGTTTTTGGATCTTTTGCAGGCGATTGACCTGGATCAATCGGTCGTTCACCGCTTCATTCAGTGACTTGTTCAAAACATCAAAGCGATCGTTGCCATCTTGAAGCCGCTTAAGGTAGGACTCATCGCCCGAAAGCAAATATCCGCGGACGCTGGAATCCATGCTGATCGCTGCGGTGAGCAGTTCCCTGGAATCCATGATGCTCTCATAGGCTTTTTCAACGGCAGCGAGCGAGCTGTTGATATAGTCGGGACCCGCAATCCCCGTCCGCACCAATGTGTTGAATACCTGGCGCCGGTCCGCGAGCAGGACCTCTTCCTCTTCGACAAACTTCAGGATCGCACCGTGAATGGTCTTGAAGAAGGTCTCACTCTTGGCTTCTTTGACCTCATCGGCCATGTCATTCATCGTCAAGGCGTCACCGATTTCACGGCGCAGCTCAATAGCACCCTCGGCAACATCAGTCTGCCAGCTCCGCAAGACGGTCTCGGCCTGCTGCAGTCTTTCTACCTGTGTTGGGTTGTCCGACACTGTTTGGCGCAGGTTCTCAAGCGCCTGGAAGGCGCGTTCGCTTCCTGCGGTATAAGGCTCTAGGTATTCCTCTTGTCCCGCCAGTAGATATCCACGCAAACCCGTTTCCATATCAACCGCAGAAGCGACGATGCCTTCTGAGGCTTGGAGAACCTTTTGAGTATGGTTCACCCAACCTGAAGTTTTCTCCATCTTCTGGAGGTCATAAATCGTCATCGTCCCAACACCGGCCACCAGCACCAGTGGGAATACTGCAGCCAAAATGACCTTGGTCTTTGTCTTCAAATTCGACAGCGAGAACCGCGGCCGTCTGGATTTCGTCTTCGTCGTCATATCTGCGCCCTGACATTTAAAGTCTCAGAGCGACATTCGGGAAGAAACCTTTCCAACTGATTATTTGTATTTGATGCACATCTTTAAAAATGGGGGAATTTGACGGATTTCCATCTCAAACCAGCGAATTCGCCGAAAAAAGTAGTTCAAATTAGAAATTTCCTAGAAACGAAAAAGGCCGCTCGTTTGAGCGGCCTTTCTCATACTATAGCGCTGAGCTCACTCTTCTTCGAGGGCTTCAACAGCTTTTTGCAGATCGTCTTTAGAGACTTCCTTTTCCTCAACCTTGGCTTGGTCGAAAAGGCTGTCGATCACTTTGTCTTCGAAGATCGGGGCACGCAGCTGCTGCTGCATCTGAGCGTTCTGCTGGATGAACTCAAAGAACTGACGCTCTTGACCAGGATACTGACGCGCCTGCGCCATGATCGCCTGGGTCATTTCTGCGTCGGTGACTTCGACTTCTGCTTTCTGGCCGATTTCGGCAAGCAGCAGGCCAAGGCGCACGCGACGCTCAGCCAGTTTGTTGTGCTCATCAGTGGTTTCGATTTCAGGGTGGTCATGGCCCTGCACGTCTGGGTTATCGTCATGCCACAGCTGGTGTGCAATCTGTTTAGCTTCTTCTTCAACCAGGGATGGTGGCAGGTCGAAGGAGACCAGATCATCCAGCTTGTCCAGCAATGCACGCTTCATAACCGCGCGAGATGCGCCGGCATATTCCGCTTCCAGACGCTCGGAAATCTGCCCTTTCAGGCCTTCCAGGTCTTCGGCACCAAACTTGGTCGCCAGCTCATCGTTGATCTCAGCCGCTTTCGGGGCTTTCACCTCTTTCACGGTGCAGGTGAAAACAGCTGCTTTACCGGCAAGATGCTCGGCCTGATACTCTTCCGGGAAGCTGACGTTCACGTCTTTTTCTTCACCGGCTTTGGTACCGACCAGCTGCTCTTCGAAACCGGGGATGAAGGAGTTGGACCCCAGGACCAGCGGGTAGTCATCGCCTGCGCCGCCTTCAAAGGCTTCGCCGTCAACTTTGCCCAGGAAGTCGATGACGACCTGGTCGCCATCTTCTGCTGCGGCACCTTCGTCACGCGCATCGAAATCCTTGGCGGTTTCCGCCAGGTTGTTCAGCGCCTCAGTGACGGCCTCGTCTTCGGCTTTCACAATAAGCTTTTCCAGTTCAACACCGGACAGATCGACCTCTGGAATTGTAGGCAGAGCCTCATAGGACATCTCGACGTTGACGTCGTCGCCCTCTTTCCAGTCTTCGTTGGTCATCTTAACATTTGGCTGCAGTGCAGGACGGTCGCCGCTGTCCTCAAAGTGCTTGTTCATAGCACCGTCGATGGCTTCCTGCATGGCTTCGCCCATCAAACGCTGGCCAAACTGCTTTTTCAGCAGAGCCATCGGCACCTTGCCCTTGCGGAAACCTTTCATTTCGACTTCCGGCTGTGCTTCTACCAGCTTTTCATTGACCTTGTCGTCCAGCTCTGCCGCAGTAACGGTAATGGCGTAGCCGCGTTTCAGACCTTCGTTCAGCGTCTCGGTGACCTGCATCCTATTCCCCATAGAGATTCGGGGCGCGCGCGCAGGCTCCGCCCCCAGACAATTTGAGGCCTTCTATTGCCGCTGGCTTCGCGGCGCAAGAGGCATTGCCATTTTCGCCCCGGCAAAGCTGCATTTCGCTGGGTTTTCCTTCCGATTTATCCGTTTCAGCCACACTCTTGGCTCTGCCCCCACCTCCGGCTTAGGACCAGAACTCCCAAACAAAGAAAAACACGCCCCTCTTTCGAAGGACGTGCTTCCCGTCATGAAAACCGAGGGAGGTGTTTTCAGAACTTCCAGCGCGCACCGGCCAAGATGACATTTGCATCCTGATATGTGGTTGCTGAGGTATCCGCGTAGGAATAGTCGCGATAGGCGAGATAGGTTTCCAGGTTGAGGCGGTCAATTTTCTGAACCGCCGCAATGCCCCAGGATTCCGAGGAGTCGCCAGTTGTGACCTGATCGGAGCCATCATAATAATCGACCGAGAAAGAGGTCGAACCTGCGGCGATCAGATCGGCTGTATAGCCAAGCTTGGCATAGGCATAGTTGCCCGCGATATCGCGGTCGCCTGCAGCCACGGCCAAGGAGATTCCGCTGTCCTTGTGCAGAACGGCAAAAGAGCCAGAGATGTCACGACGATCCTGCGTGCCGGTCTGCTCTGTCCAGGCTGCGCCAAGAGCAGCATCCACCGCAAAGGCACCCATTTCATCATTGGCGTAACGCACAGCGATGTCATAGGTTTCGCGATCGTTATTGGCGGCAAGAATATCGGTACCGTAAGAGGCCGAGAAGGTGAAACCTGCGTAGTTCTTGCTGTCATAGCGAATACGGCCCAGACGCGGACCATCGTATGTCGCAGAGACATCTCCCACGGTCACACCGGTCAGGGCGCCAGCGGAGTCGCGGAAGAAGAAACCACCGCCAATATCCGCGATCGAGGCATTCGCCCCCAGGCCTGTGCCGGAAAGATCCATACCAGTCACACCGTCAGACGCCATCGAACCTTGACCCGCGGAGAATGTGCCGAAGTTTGCGGTCTCGAACTGGAAGTCAACGTGGCGGATATTGGTCCGGCTCCAGCTGATCACATCGCCTTTGGTGTTCTGATTGGTGCCATCGGAAGAGCGGAAGCTGAAAGCGGTTTCAAAGTTGAACCGCAGGGTGTTTTGGCCAAAGGCTTGCTCCAACCAGAAGCCAACGCGCGAATTCGACGAGGAGTTGTCGACAACACGGTTGTAGTCTTCGACACCATCGTCGAAGGATTGGAAGGATGGGTTGAACTGGCCATACCAACGGAAGCTGCCACCGTTGTCATTGGTATAGGTCGGGCCTGCGAATGCAGGTGCAGCAACCAGGGCAACGGCCAGCGCCGCGCTGCTGCGCAGAGCGATTTTGGTGCTCATGGATCTGAGTCTCCTAATAGGTCTTTTACTGTCCAGCGTCCCTCCATCCCTGGAACCTGAACCTGTCATTTGGCTATCACTCAGAATTTTTGCTGCGCAGTCTTGAAATGCGTTCCAGGCAGACAGCCCGCAATGATTGGCCGAAAATGTGCCCCCGCTGCATCGAGAGGGAAGTTTTTCCTCATATTTTGCAGAGCCTTAAGTGAACCAGTTCACAGATCTCATGCGCTCAGGTCAAAGCAGCCCTGCATTTTTTGCATTCAAAAAAAGAATACTAGCTTTTTTGCGCGTCCACAGTCTGGGATTCGCACTCTGTCCAATCCGCATCCTCTACCGCAAGGCTACGCTGATCCTCCCCCACAGATGTGGACCGTCTCTTAAGTTTGGAAAAGGAGGTTAGAACCAATCCCCTTGTTCTGCCCTCCCGGTTGCTTTTCTTTTTTGGGGGGCGCAAGGGCGCATTTTGCCTCTCTGGGCCATTCTTCAGCGCAACCAGAGGGGTGTTACCGATGGCACTGAGTGGCGCTGCTTCGTTGTAGCTTCCCCACATTTACCGTTCTTTTGGTCGGACTTGGGGAGTGAAGCGGCAAAAACCGAACTTGGCACGCGCCGTTGCTGGGCCATCCGCCCCGCCTTTTCCAACCAGCCCCATGCGATAGAAAACCGAAACCCGACCATGGGCTCATGCGACATATTTCTGCAAAAGATCCCGCGCCGCGCCCCAAAACGCTCTGAGCCCGTCCAGCACAGGGACTGCGTCCCCTTCGGCCATCTCGATCTCAAGCAGGGCCTGCCGCAGATCGGTCAATCCCAAGACAGCAGCGGATCCAGCCAGCCTATGGGCTTCTTTGCGATGAGCCGTTTCCAATTGGTCGGTCCCTTCCAGATCATTCAACAGTAGGTCCAACTCGGCTTCAAAACCTTCGAGGTACCCCTTGGCACGCTCTGCTCCAAGGGCTTCAAAGAACTGGAGAATATCAGACCCGTCTTGATCTCCCTCGGGCGGGAGCACTGCTTTGGCAGTCTGATCTGCCTCTCCCCCTACACCTACCCTGGGTGTTTCCGGGTCATTTTCCAGTGTCGCTTTGACACCTGCAGTCGACCTTCGCGCAATAACGCTGGCCAGATCGTGGCGGCTGATCGGCTTTGTGGCAACCTCTGCAAAGCCCGCCCGGATGATCCGCGCATGATCCTCTGCGGCCGTATGAGCCGTCAGCGCAACAATCTCGGTTCCCTCAGCCAGTTTGCGTTTACGAATGCGGGTGATGGCTTCGATCCCATCGACTTCCGGCATGCTAATATCCATTAGGACCAGATCAAAGCTGTGTTCCGCGCAGGCTGCCACAGCCTCTGCTCCTCCCGGGGCCGTCGTTACCTCATGCCCTTGTTGCTCAAGCATTTGTTTCAGCAGTTCGCGATTGATGTCATTGTCTTCGACCACCAACACACGCGAAGCGCTGCTGACGGAGACATCGCCATTTTGGGCGGCCTCACCCAGCGTCGTCGCCGGTTGCAAAGGCAGCGTTATGATAAAAAGGCTCCCCTCCCCCAGTTCACTTTCACAGGTGATGCTCCCGCCCAGGGAATGCAGAATGCGCCGGGTGATCGCCAAACCGAGGCCTGTTCCTTCGCTTCCGCGACCATAGCTGGCATCAAGGGTTATGAAATCATCAAAAATCCGCTCCAGATCGTCGGGCGCAATGCCCTGCCCGGTATCAGAGACGTGGAATTCCACCATATCGGCACCATTGCCAGGCATTACATCCAGAATGATCGCGCCATCGCGGGTGAACTTAATTGCGTTGCCAATGAGATTGAGCAGCACCTGCTGCAAGGCACGCGGAGAGCCAGTGTAGCGCGTTGCCGCCTCATCCAGTGCATATTGCAGGATCAACTCATTCCCGTGAGAGCCTGCATTGGCGCTTTGACTATCAACAAGCCCCTCCAATAGGCCCTTGAGGTCAAAATCGGAAAGCTCCTGCGGCGCCATACCCGCTTCAAGGCTGGACAGCTGCAGAACATCATTCACATGGTGCAACAACAACTCGCCGGAGACGCGCATCGCATTCAGGTAGCGGCCCTGCTCTGTTGTTGGTCCAGTTCCCTCTAGCAGGTCGATAGCCCCAAGCACCCCAGTCAAAGGCGTTCGCATCTCATGGCTCATCACGGTCAACAGATCAGCCTTGGCACGCTCACCCGCCAAGGCGTCATCACGTGCCTTCAACAGCTCTTTCTCTGCTGCGATCCGGTCCGAAATATCACGAATGTAGCTGACAAAAACCGTACCAGAGCCGCTCTCACTCACCGAGAGGGCCATTTCGACGGGAAAAACCTCACCGGATTTGCGCATCGCTTCCAGCGGAATGCGCCCACGTCCAGCCACCCGGGTCTGACCGGTGCGCTTGAACCGGTTCATGCCCGCCCAATGCGCTTCACGCAGATGCGGCGGGATGATCAGCTCCTCCATCCGCTGCCCGATTGCCTCATCGCGCTCATAGCCAAAAATGGCCTCTGCGGCGCCATTGTAGGCCTGGATGCGCCCCTTTTTGTCAACAACCAGGATAGCATCCAAAGAAGAGGCAATCATCGCCCCCATACGAGAAGCCGCTTCCCTGCGTTCCTCTGCCAGTCTTCGCCCCCGCTTGTACATCCAGCCAAGCAGAAGTGCGGTAAACAGAAGCCCGCCAAACAGTGCGAGGACGACCTTGGCCAAACGTGACATGATCGAAAAAAGCTGCAGGCGCTTCTCTTCGGTGGCTTCGACCTGAAGAACCACACCGATCAGGGCCAGTTCCCTGGCGTCTTTGAGATTCTCATCCAGAACCTCTTTCAACCTATCCAGGTTGGCCAAGAGAGCGCTGTCGCCGACATCAATCAGGTCCACCATGACGTCGCGCCGGTTTTCCAGGCTGGCGAGCAGGTCACGGCTGCCGTTCCGCTCGCGCGCAACGGCAAACAGCGGACTTTCCAGAAAAGTAGCAATCCGGCTGTAGTAGATATCGAACTGGCGCCTGAGATGCGGAAGGTCCCTGGCGGATTCGACATTCATCACAGAGGCTTCAAGCTTCAGATGATCAACTTCAGCCTGGGACAGGGTCCACTGAATATTGTCGGTCGCCGCCGTCGAAAGAGCCTCCAACCGCTCCTTCAACTCATGCCCCATCCTCAAAGACTGGACAGTGAGAATGGGCAACAGGATCAAAGCCAGCAGTAACAAAAAGCCAGAAAGGCTGAACCAAGAGCGGCTCAGCCTCATTTTCCACTTTTGCTTGTCGGCCCCCAAAAATGGCCCCGTTAGTTGGCAGCGCCGACTATTCTAAGTCGGTCGAGCTGCCAAATGCTGCGGGAGTAAACTGTTTCGTTCTTGTAGCTCGCGGGATTTGAATCATAGGGATAAACCAGCCAAAGTGGCCCCTTATTTCGCAGAGACATCGCGCCACCGTTGCGGGTATAGGCGATGATTGGCCCCCCTGTCACAGCATCCGAGATGGGGATTTCGACCATGTAGTCGTTTACTGCCCGCGCTTCCAAGGTGCCCTCTTCAACACCAAACAAGGCCACAAGAGTTGCAAGTGGTACACCCGTAAAAACCTGGTTGCCTTCGGTCCAGATTGTCTCTGTCTCAAAGGTCTCCGCATCCAGCGCCCTGAGGTCGGCCAAGGTGAAACGACGGCTTTGATCTTCTGCGCCCGCAAGTTGAACTGTAAGAAGCACCTCTTCATTCACCGCCGCTGAGGCCGCACTGGCACTACCCGAGTCGCTGGAAACAGGGGAGGCAAGCAAAACAAAGCTCCCCAAGACAGCTGCAGATATCGATTTGATCCAGGTCTTCATTTATGTGCTCCTCAACTTACAGGTTAGGCCGACTGTAACCGCTTCCATCATTGCGCTAACTCCGGCTCATCCTGCCACAGGTTGGGCCATCACTCACCTGCGCCTCGGGATAGCGCCCTAACCTTTGGTATAGGAACGCTATGCCCACATTCAATTTAGGTCAGTTTCGCTAATTTCTAGTTACTAGTGCCATGCAGCAAAATTCCAGATACTAACCATTATTTTTCAGATGCTTAAGATCATTTCGATTGCTTTTAACTCTTCTTTTTCGGTGGAGGAGTATTAACTCAATTAGAGCGAAATCTTGATGGAATTTAAACACTTCCTGGCCTATTCTAGAATAATGTTGAGTTGAGTTAGAAAATAGCTTGGGGTTACATGCATATTCTATTGGCAGATGACCATGACATGGTCCGTGAAACGATCTCCGCCTATCTGGAAAGCGAAGGTGGTGCAGAAGTTGCCCTAGCAATTGACCTTGCCGGGGCATTGCAGTCCATTCGGCAAGATGGTCCCTTTGACCTAGTTCTCCTCGACTTTCAAATGCCTGGCATGAATGGGTTGACCGGGTTGATTCAGGCCATTTCCGCCAACAAAGGCGGGCGTGTGGCAATCCTCTCCGGCAGTGCGCCGGCCAAAACGGCACGCGAAGCTCTGGAAGCAGGCGCAATCGGTTTTATCCCCAAAACGATGGGCGCTCAGTCTCTTCTCAACGCTGTCCGTTTTATGAGTTCAGGTGAGGTCTATATGCCTGTTGAACTCATGCGCGAAGAGGAAGCTACTGATCACCCACTTGCCGAAAAGCTGAGCCCGCGGGAGCTGGAAGTATTGGAAAGCCTCTGCAAAGGGCTTTCAAACAAGGAAATCGCCCGCGAGCTGGATCTTCAGGAAGTGACGATCAAGCTTCACGTCCGTACTTTGTGCCGCAAATTGGATGCTAAGAACCGGACCCAAGCCGCATTGACCGCCAAAGAAGCCGGGTTGTTCTAATCAGACCAAACCCTACCAGCCTGACAAATTATCCTAGTCTTTTCTGTCTCTTGCACGTGATTGTGCAGGCAGGATTTTGACATCCGTGCTGTCAACAGCATCGGAATCCTGCAGCCACTCAGCTGCCCTGTGCCCCCAATCCAGCAGAGAAACACAGATATGGATAAGCGGCGTCAGCCAGAGCCCATGAAGCAGCAGCGACCGGCCTGATATGTCCCGCCCCAGCGTATAGAGACCCGTCAAAAACCGCGCCGTCACACCAACCGCAATCCAGGTCATCGCAAAGCCCCCTGACAGTCCTTCCCCGACCAAAAGCAACGCCGGAATCAGGAGCGTCATCAAAAAGGCCAGCCGCATATCCAGCACGCGCCACCAGATATACCCAGAAATCACCGCTGGCCCCAGGGAGAGAACCTGTATCGCTCTTTGCATGGTTTGTCCGGACCAGCGCCGAAGATGCAGGGCCAGCTCCAATAGGTTCAGTTGGCGCAGCAGGCTTATCGAATAGACGGTCACATCCGGCACAAACATCATCCTGCCTTTACTGCGCAGCAAATGGATCCAAGTAATTGAATCTGAAACCGAAAGCCGCAAGTGTTTGCTCGCGACCTTGGGAAACCGCAGGCTTTGCTCTTGCTGGCGAATAAACTCCTCATCCAAGACGCGCCGCGCCCGCAAAATGCGCAGCCGCCCGGACAGAGGCAGAAACCGGCCGGACAGAGATTGTGAGCACAGTTCCTGGTGCCGCCGCGCAAAGCGCAACCGCAACCAATCCCGCACCCATTTGGGGCCAAAACAAATGGCTTCCTGCCCAGTACCGACAAGTTGCAATTCCGGATCGAGCACAAAGAGCGGCAGGGTTTTGCGCAAGGCATCGGGACCGAGGATCGTATCATCATCCAGAAACAGGATCAGATCATCGGGCTCTGCCCCCCAGCGCCTTATTTCCCGCAGCACTTTCCCCATGGTGATGTAATGCCCACTCTGTTTGAGGCGGATGAAAACCAACTGCAGATCCAGCGCATCACCGTCAGCACGCGCGTCCTCAAAAAAGCCCGTCAGAATGGCCTCATCATAGGCGCTGGCGGTGCCATAGTAGACCGTGGTGGGTATTCCTTCTTCGCGGATTTGCTGGACCAGGGCAAAGATGGCACGGCGGGTAATCTCAGGCGCTTCGAAACAAGCCGTGATCTGAACATGGAGCCGCTGCGGGCGCCATCCTTGCTGCCACATAAGATCCGCACGGCGACGTACATCCGGCCAGACCACATTGCAAAACCGCCCTGCCCGATAGGCGCTCCAGATGCTCCAGCCATGCCGCCAGAGGAGGTAGCCCAACAGCACCAAGCCGACCCCATCAGCGGGTCCCCGCAACAAAGGCAAAATCCCCAAGACTAGCAGGCCCATCAGCAGGAAGGCGAAGAGCATTTGCCACATCTTCTGCGGCCACCGACTGCGGACAGAAGGGGCAGCTTCACGGGCCTGGATCGCCTTAATCTCTTTTTCCAGCTCCAGGCCATCCGCCGATTCAAAAAGCGGAAAACTCATAAACTAACCCCACCCTAACCAATGGCAGACCTCAGAGCCCTTCTACAACGCGGCGCCATCCCTGGCATAGAAACAGCGGTTCGGCGAAAGAGAGCGGGCTACAAAGGCGTCTTTACGCCAGATCATTATTATTACAAATCCACCAGCTCAGCCACAATAAGCCGCTTAAAACCAAGGCACCTTGTAGAAGCAACAACCTATAGGAGCGAAATCAGAGAAAGGCAGCCAGATCATACAATCAAGAGCTGCACGGGGCGCCGAGTAGCTGCGCCAAAAGGTATGAATCACCCTTGTCTAATCAATGCAGGTAAATGTGCATAGCCGCGAAAACGGACCCGACCGCCCCCCTTGCGACCGTCCAAAATCTGAAAACTTGGAAAGCGTTGCAGGAAGTGCTGCAGGGCAATCTGCCCTTCGAGACGGGCCAGACTGAGCCCAACACAGACATGCGGCCCACCGGCAAAAGCAAGGTGGCGATTAGGGATGCGCGTGATGTCGAACCGATCCGGTTCCGAAAACACCTCTGGATCGCGGTTGGCGGCGCCAATCATCAGATGCAGGTTCGTACCAGCCGCAATTGTCCTCCCACCGATTTCCACATCCGCTGTGACCTGTCTGTTCCCCAATTGATTGGGGGAGTGAAAGCGCAAAACCTCTTCGACAGCGGATTTGATCCTCTCCGGCCCGTCAAGCAAAGCCTGCTTCTGGTCCGGGTGGTCATGGAGCAGCGCCAGCCCGTTCCCGATCAAATTTGTCGTGGTCTCATGACCCGCGTTGAGAATGAAGATGCAGTTCTGGATCAACTCCAGTTCTGTCAGCCCCTCCTCACTCTGGCCTCCTTGCTCCTCTGCGATCAGACGCGTCAGAACATCAGTTTCCGGATCCCCAGGGTTGGCTCTGCGGCGATCGATCAGCCCCTTTAGATAAGCCGAGAATTCTCTCACAGCACGGTGCCCGCGTTCCAGCTCCGCCGCAGCCAAGCTTGGCTCCAGTGCGCCCAGAATAGCCAGGGACCAGTCCCGCAGCGGACCCCGTTCCTCCATCGGGACGTCCAACAGGTTTCCAATAATCTGGATCGGGATAATCGAGGCAAAATCAGCAATCAGATCGACCTCTTCGCGATCCTCCATGCGGTTCAGCAGATGGTCAACGGCCTGTACCAGACCCGGTTCCATCCGCGCAATGGCGCGTGGTGTCAGCGCCGAGGTCATGATCCGGCGCACACGGGTGTGCAGCGGCGGATCAGAAAATACCAGCGAGGTGGTATGATGGGTAAAGAGTGGAGATCCAGCGCCAAATTTCGGCGCAAAAACTTGCTTTTTGTCAGAGGAAAACAGCTGTGTATCCCGGTAGATCCGATCCAGATCCGCATGACGGCTGATCAAATAGGATCCATCCGGCTGCCGCAACACCGGAGCCTCACGCAGGAGCCGCTGATAAAAGGGAAAGGGATCCTCTGCAAACCCAGGCGGCAGATGGGCCAGATCGAGTTCGGCAATATCAAAAGTCGAAAATCCGGGGTTTGCACCCATCATGCCCTCTCCTCAACAACCCTATCTCACGCTCTGACAGTTCTGAAATCCAGTCAATTGTCGACAAAAGAAACCCTACGGAAATCGCAAATCCTGGATGACAACCCTGGTTTTGCCGCCTATGTTCCCCCTATGTCCACTGCTATCTCTACAATCCGTAACCTGGGTCCTGCCTACGAGGAGGCCTGCGCTCGTGCAGGTATTCACAGCGCTGAGGAGTTGCAGACACTTGGCGCGGATGCAGCTTATGCCCGCCTGCTGCAAAGCGGCAGCAAACCACACTTCATTGGCTACTATGTTCTGGTGATGGCCCTTCAGGGGCGGCCCTGGAACGACTGCAAGGGCAAAGAGAAAGAAGCCCTGCGCAAGAGGTTTGATGCCATCAAATCCCAGAGTTTTGACAAAGGTCTGTCGCAGCTAGAGAGTATTCTGGACCAGATCGGCGTTATCGAAAGATCCGTGCGCGGCTAGGGTCGGGAGCTATCGCAGCGCAGCCCCGCAAGAGATGTTTCCAGCTCCAACAAAAAGGGCCGCGCCTGATTGGCACGGCCCCATTTTTCATTTCCGCTGAAGGGTGGCTTAGCCAACCAGCTCCAGGCCGGAGAAGAAGTAAGCGATTTCTACAGCAGCAGTTTCAGGCGCGTCGGAACCGTGGACGGAGTTTTCACCAACGGATTCAGCGAACTCGGCGCGGATGGTGCCGGCAGCTGCGTCTGCTGGGTTGGTCGCGCCCATGATTTCGCGGTTTTTCGCGATGGCGTCTTCGCCTTCCAGAACCTGAGCAACGATTGGCTCGGAGGACATGAACTCACACAGTTCGTCGTAGAAGGGACGCTCAGCGTGTACTTCGTAGAACTTGCCCGCCTGAGCTTTGGTCAGGTGGATGCGCTTTTGCGCAACAACGCGCAGGCCGGCTTCTTCAAACTTGGCGTTGATTGCACCGGTCAGGTTGCGGCGGGTTGCGTCGGGCTTGATGATCGAGAAAGTGCGTTGCAGAGCCATCGGGCGTTCTCCATTGAATTGATTGGCCGGGACAGCCCCGCGCCGGAATGTATCGCGCGCCGGGTAGCATGCTTGCACGCGCTTGGGAAGGGCTGACTTGCCTAGGCGCACTATTCTCAGCACCATTTCGCCCCGTCATCCGACACTCTGCCCGGACCCCATTGTGGAGATGTGGCGAAGGTAGGCCTGTGGTCTCTTAGCACGGGTCTTTTAGATTGGCTCCTCCAGGGGTTCGACCCGATCTAACCAACGCACATAGAGGATAGCGGCAAAGGCACAAAGGCTAGAGCCCAGGATGATGGCGAGGACAATCAAAGGGGCAGATTCAGGCGTCACCAGGACACCGGTCAGGGTGGTCATCACCGCGCCAAGCGCCACGGTTAGTGCGCCCGACAATCCAGCCGCACTTCCCGCCAGATGCGGGCGCACCGACATCAGGCCGGCACTTGCATTGGCAACGGTCAAACCATTGCCAAAACCAACACAAATGGCTGCACCAAAGAAGATCAGCTCATGCCCTCGGTCTGCCACAAAAAAAGTAAGCCCAACAACTGGCCCCAGGATCGCGGATATCCGCCCCGCCAGGATCAGATTGTTCAGCGGCACCCGATGAGCCAGGCGGCCAGTCACAAAATTGCCCACCATAAAGCCACCGGTGATGATGCCTATGCCCAGCCCCAGCATGGCCGGGCTAAGATCGAACCAGGCCTCAGCCACTAGGGGCGCGCCGGTGATAAAGGCGTAAAAGCCGCCAATCGAAAAGGCCATGCAGAGGCTATAACCCCAGAACCTGCGCGAGGTGAAAAGCTCTGGGTAGCTTTGCATCTGTTTGCCAAAGGTCGATGCCCGTTGGAAATTGGTCTCCCCCCAATCAGCCCAGCAAAGGCCCAGCAGACCAAAACCCAAAAGTGCATAAAGCACAAAACCCGAACGCCAGCCAAAGGCCATATCCAGCGCCCCGCCCAGCATCGGCCCCAGCATCGGTGCCAAGGCCATAGCCATGGTGACATAGCCCAGTTTGCTCGCCGCCTCTTTGGTGGAATACATATCCCGGATCGCAGCGCGCGAAACTACCTGCCCCGCAACCACCATGCCCTGCAAGAGGCGGAACCCCAAAAACACCCAAAAGTCCTGCGCCAAAACGCATCCTACGGAGGCAACGCCGAAAAGCGCCAAAGAAGCCAACATTACAGGGCGGCGGCCAAACCGGTCCGACAGGGGCCCCATGATCAGCTGCAGCAAGGCTGATAATGCCAGATAACCACCCAGGGCCAAGTTCACCTGGGCATAGCTCACCTCAAAGTCTGCTGCGATGCGCGCCAATGAGGGCAGGAACATATTCAGCGACAGAACCGCAAGCGCCGTCACAAAGATCAGCGACAGCATATGTGGGGGCGTTTGCGCAGACTGCATCGGAAAAAACCTGAAACAAGAGGGTAGCCGGGAATTGCTAGCACCCCCCTTGATGCAATGCCAGTGGCGCAAAGGACCTCCGCTGCGTCTCACCCCAAAGCCAGCTCACTTGACGCGGGTCAATTCTGGGGGGCTTGCGGTATCTGACTATTTTTATCAGATAAGTGACATCACCTGTGAAACCAAAGATATGGACCAATAGATGTCATTCCCGAACACCCTTTTTGCCTGTGCCCTCGGGCTCGCAACCCTGTCCTCTGCTTCGCCCCTGCTGGCCAGCGAAACGGTACAGGGTACGCCACTGCCCCTTACCTATGAACAGTTTGAAGCAGCAGTTCCCCATATCGACCTGGAGACCTGCCCCGCAGCACTGCCCCAGACCGAGAGTTTCTGCCGTGCCTCCATTCATCACGAGGAAATTCATGTCTTTGCCTTTTCGCTCGAGGGTGAGAGCCCAATGATTGGCTTTGCCTCTTATTCTGCGGAAGGGCTAGAGCCGCTATTGAATTGAAAGCCGCTTTTCTGAGCGTAAGATGATTGACAAGGCCCGGGGACTGCGACAGTGCTCGGGCCATGCTACGTATTCAGGATATCACCTATTCGGTTGAAGGCCGCCCTCTGTTTGAAGAGGCAGGCGCCACCATCCCCACTGGCCACAAGGTTGGCCTGGTGGGACGCAACGGCACCGGCAAGACAACGCTCTTCCGCCTTATCCGGGGAGAATTGGCCCTGGAAACCGGTGAGATCAGCCTGCCCTCGCGTGCCAAGATCGGCGGCATCGCGCAGGAGGCCCCGGCTTCGGATGTCTCGCTGCTGGATACCGTGCTGGCCGCGGATACGGAACGCGCCGCCCTGATGGCAGAGGCCGATAGCACAACGGACCCTTCCCGCATCGCTGAGGTGCAGACCCGCCTGGCCGATATTGATGCATGGTCAGCTGAATCCCGCGCAGCCTCGATCCTGAAGGGGCTTGGCTTTGACGAAGAAGCACAGCAGCGTCCCTGCGCCGACTTTTCCGGCGGCTGGCGCATGCGCGTTGCTCTGGCAGCGGTGCTGTTTTCGGAACCAGATCTTCTGTTGCTTGACGAACCGACCAACTACCTGGACCTCGAAGGCGCGCTTTGGCTGGAGGCCTATCTGGTCAAGTATCCGCATACGGTGATCATCATCAGCCACGACCGCGAGCTGTTGAACCGCTCGGTCACCGGAATCCTGCATCTGGAAGATCGCCAGCTGACATACTATGGCGGCAACTATGATCAATTCGCCCGCCAACGTGCAGCCAACCGGGCCAATCAAGCGGCTCAGGCCAAGAAGCAGGATGCACGCCGCGCCCATCTGCAAGCCTTTGTGGATCGCTTCAAGGCCAAGGCCAGCAAGGCAAAGCAGGCTCAGAGCCGGGTGAAAATGCTGGAAAAGATGGAGACCATCCGCGCGCCCGAAGATGCGGCGCGCACGGTTTTCACCTTCCCCACCCCCGAAGAACTCTCCCCGCCGATCATTGCCACCGAAGGCAGCAAGGTCGGTTATGGCGACAAGGTCATTCTGAGCAAGCTGAACCTGCGCATCGATCAGGATGATCGTATAGCCCTCTTGGGAAAGAACGGCGAAGGCAAGTCAACGCTTTCCAAGATGCTCTCGGACCGGCTGGAGCCTATGGCGGGCAAGTTGAGCCGCTCTAGCAAGCTGCGCATCGGCTTCTTTGCCCAGCATCAGGTGGATGAGCTTTACATCGACGAAACACCACTGCAGCATCTGGTGCGCGAACGCCCCACCGAGGGGCAACCGCGCCTGCGCGCGCGTCTGGCCGGATTTGGCCTTGGCGCAGATCAGGCAGATACCGAAGTCAGGCGCCTCTCTGGTGGGCAAAAAGCCCGGCTGTCGCTCCTGCTCGCCACATTGGATGCGCCACATCTTTTGATCCTCGACGAGCCGACCAACCACCTGGACATCGAAAGCCGTGAGGCCCTGGTTGAAGCACTTACCGCCTATACTGGTGCGGTGATCCTGGTCAGCCACGACATGCACCTTCTATCTCTGGTGGCGGATCGCCTGTGGCTGGTCTCAAAAGGTACGGTTGAACCCTATGAGGGGGATCTGGCCTCTTATCGCGCTTTGCTGCTGGAAAAGGACAAACCGGCCCCAAAGCAAAAGGCCAAGGAAAAGCCCAAACCCAAGCGCCCCTCTCGCGATGCCATTCTGGCCCTGCGCAAGGAAGCCCGAAAATCCGAAGATCGCGTCAACAAATTGACTGCGATGAAGGATAAGCTGGATGTGAAGCTTGCGGATCCCGAACTCTATGAGGCAGAAAAGAAGGATGAGGCGCGGGTTTGGCAAAGCAAACACGCCGAGGTCATCGAAGCACTTGACCGGGCCGAGGCCCTCTGGATGCGCGCCCTTGAAAAACTGGAACAGGCAGAAGCGCTTTGATGGATACGGCTTTTCTGATCACCTCATTTGTCACGCTGTTTGTGATCATCGACCCGATCGGGCTGACGCCGATCTTTCTGGCCCTGACTCAAGGCGCCAGCGCGCGCGAGAGGCGCTCCATCGCCTTTCGCGCAGCCTTTACCGCGATGTTCCTGCTGGCGCTTTTTACGCTCTTTGGGGAAGCGGTTCTGGGATTTGCCGGAATCTCCATGGCCGCCTTCAGAGTTGCCGGCGGCATCCTTTTGTTCCTGACCGCCCTGGATATGCTGTTTGAACGGCGCACCAAGCGACGCGAAAACCAGGGCGAAGAGGCCATCGAAGCGGATGATCCGTCGATTTTTCCAATGTCGATCCCGCTGATCGCAGGCCCTGGTTCCATTGCAACCGTAATCCTGCTGGCCGGGCAAAAACCTGGGCTGGAAGGCTTTGCGCTGGTCATGTGTGTTGTTTTCGCCGTGCTGGTCATCATGCTCTTGATGTTTATGGCCTCTGGCGTTCTGGAACGGGCGCTTGGCAAAACCGGGATCAATGTTGTGACCCGGCTCTTGGGCATGTTGCTCGCGGCCCTCTCCGTTCAATTTGTCCTGGATGGCCTGCGCGATTTTGGCTTTGCGACCTAAGCCACTGGTCAAGGCCATGCGCCGTGCTTAGGTAGCAGTTAAGATAGCGACAAAGGATCTGCGGGAAATGCTAAGCTTGGACGACTACGGGCATTTGCTTTACCTCGTACTCTTGCTGCTTGCGGTAGGATCCTGGGTCTTCGTGGAAATGCGCCAATCCCTGGGAACGGTGCTGCGTCAGCTGGCGCTCTGGGGCTTTATCTTCCTTGCGGCCATTGCCGCCTTTGGCATGTGGGGGGATATCCGGCAAAGCCTGATCCCGCGGCAAGAGGTCCTCGCGGAAACCGGCCAGATCACTGTGCCCCGCTCTCCGGATGGGCATTACTATCTCACGCTTTTGGTCGATGAGGTTCCCATCCAGTTCCTGGTGGACACCGGCGCCAGTCAGGTGGTGCTAAACGATGAGGATGCCCGCCGGATTGGTATCAACCCCGATGAACTGGCCTTTCACGGGCGCGCCTATACTGCCAACGGCGAGGTCCGCACCGCATCGGTAAAAGTGGATGAGATCAGTATCGGTGGTTTTACAGACCGCAACCTCTGGGTTTGGGTCAACGAGGGAGAGCTGGACAAATCCCTCTTGGGAATGAGTTACTTGCAGCGTTGGTCCAGCATAGAGATCAGTTCGCAAGCCTTGATTTTGACCCGCTAATTCACCTGGGAGCAACCCGAGTGTCAGCGCCCTGAAGGCAAATCTCTGGGGCAAAGATCGGCTAGCCCCACGCAACACGCTTTTCTCTAGTCGGAACGCACCTTCGCTGTGGGAGGTTTGACCGTCAAACTGGCGAGGTCAGTTGTTTGAGACTATCCATAGGCATCAGGTTTTCAAACTCGACACCAAAGTAGTTGCCGTTCTTCCAGAGCACCGTACCTAGGATAGACCAGCCATCATAGGTAATCGTATGGGTAGGAAAGACCAGTTTCTTGTCTGGAAAGGTCACTTCAATTTCTTCACCCACATTGCAGACCACTTCCGACTTCACCTTGGCGCCAATCTGGCTGACATCCACAATCTGGGCATCAAAGGGATCTCTCTCTTCGTCGTCTTGATAGAGAACAATACAGTCTGCGTTGCAAAGATAGCGCTTCTTCTTGCGAGAATTAATCTTGCTGATCCGGTCATAGATAATAAAGGCAATGACCCCGAGGATCAGAACAGAGATCGCTCCAACACTTGCCACTTCGGTAGAAACCAGATGCTCGACGCCTGTATGATTGCTGCCTGCGGTGCCGCGCACTCGTTGGCTTTTTCCCAGGCACGGGGTTGCAACCAGTTCTTCTCGATAGGTGTTGAGCTTTTCACGCAGGCGCAGTTTGCGAGCGGTCTCAGCAGCCTTGAATTGCCCACCGAGTTTGCGAATTTTCAAAAGCGTCTGCTGCTTTGCATAGAAGCTGGCGGTTGGCGTACTTAGAATGTTCATGCCGTTTTCATTCAACTGCATCCGCAGCTGCACGATCGGCGTTTCCCGCAGGAATTTTTCCAGTTTCTTTTGTGCTCTTGGGTTGGCACCCGTTTCGACATTATCAAGGAACAACTCGCTGAGGTGCACCAATGTCGCGAGCTCATCAAAAACGGCGCAGTTCATTTCCCGTGCCGCAAGTGGGGTACTGCCAAGCACCAAGAACACGAAAGCCGCAAGGACACTTAATCCCCAGTGCCAAACCGTCGCAAGGAAAGGCAATCCCTCCTGCAGCGCATCGCAGCGATGGGTTTTACCCCTTACGTTTTTAGCTGAAGACCGTTCATTGCGTTCGCGCATGTCTTCAAATCCTGCCTAGGCGAAACCAGGTAAAAGCCCGGAGCGGAAAGCCAGGCCAACCAAGGTATCATTTAACAAAACAAGCACTCGCACCAAAAAATCCTTGTACACAGGAGCCAGCTCAGCCCCAAACAACAGTGCCGCCTTTAAGACGAACTTGGCCTATCCAGACGGGAGGGAAGCTATCCCTCGGGCTATTATTGATCAAACTGGATAAACAAAGCCTTACGGTCATGCTGTTTCGTGCATTGTCCTTACATCTATGATGAGAAGCGCAAGTAAAGGCTGCATCCTGCAATATATTTATAAAATCGAAAAACAAGCACCAAACAACTAACCAAACAGACTAAAACGAACGCCCACTTTTCATTTTTCAAAAATACCCTTACAATCAAACGGGGAACTGGCCACCGTTTCCATGACTACTCTCATACGAGAAGTTTAGATTTATCGCGACCTGGTTTGCCGAACCGGTCGACGAAATCAGCAACAAACGTAAGTTGATTCCCAAAAATTCAGAGCAACTGGAACAGCCTAGTCCACAAGCACCACCCAAGAAGCAGCCACCGATCGCGGCACGCTATAGGCAGCCCTTCGCGGCGGTGTCTTGCCCAACATCCTCTCCAAATGGACCTCTCCCTGTCAGTCGCTTGGCAACAGGCTTGGCAACAGGATTGATACTAGGCCTCTGCTTTTTTCTCCCAACGCCCGCTTTCTTCTGACCAATACTGCGCTTTGCACCCGGCCCCGGTAAGTGCTTTCCACTGCTCACGCGCGCGCTGTACGGCCTGCATGTCGTTGCCATCAAAGAGAATGCAGACCCTTTCCAGCGCCTGCACCTCTTCTGCCTCCACCCCGGCTCCATCCACGCTCATCAGGCATTTGGGATCATTTGCGGCTTGGGCAGTGGCAGTCAGCAGGATGGGTTGCAATGCATCATGGGGGCCGCCAGCCAGACCATGGGCAAGAAAGCTGTCATCGCTTCCCAACCATAGGGCATCATCCAGCCAGGTCATGCGGTCGGGATCTTGTCCGCGAACCGCAATTGCCCAGCCAGCGCCGCGCGCCTTCTCCAAAAGCACCATCAGGGTTTCCGGCATTGGCTTGCGCGTCAGATGATAGAAATAGGCAGCCCCCATATAGGCTTACTCCGTCTCGTATTTGATAGCGACCAAACGGTTCAACGCCATGACCCCCCAGCCGGTTGCGCCCTTGGGCGCATAGGAGGTCGCAGATTTCACCGAGGCCACACCGGCGATATCCAGGTGAATCCAAGGCATGTCATCCTTGACAAAACGCTGAAGGAACTGGGCTGCGGTGATAGAACCGGCGGGACGGCCGCCGACGTTTTTCATATCCGCAATGCGCGACTTCAGCTGATCATCATAGGCCTTGCCCAGTGGCATCCTCCAGGCGCCTTCATCTTCCAGGCGCGCCGCTTTGAGGAAGGCATTGCAGATCTCATCGTCATTGGAGAACACGCCCGCATTCTCATGACCCAGGCCAATGATGACCGCACCGGTCAAGGTCGCCAGATCGATCACCGCGCTCGGATTAAAGCGCTCCTGCGCGTACCAGATCACGTCACAAAGAACCAAACGCCCCTCAGCATCGGTATTGATGATCTCAACCGTGTCGCCCTTCATGGATTTCACCACGTCTCCTGGACGGGTGGCATTGCCAGAGGGCATGTTTTCAACCAGGCCGACCAAACCCACAACATTGGCTTTTGCCTTGCGCAGGGCCAGGGCTTTCATGGTTCCGGTGACGACACCGGCGCCGCCCATGTCCATTGTCATGTCTTCCATGCCGCCAGCAGGTTTGAGCGAGATACCACCGGTATCAAACACAACGCCCTTACCAACCAAGGCCAGCGGAGCCGCACCCTCTGCGCCGCCATTCCATTTCATGATCGCAACCTTGGAAGGGCTGTCGGATCCCTGGCCCACACTCAGCAGCGTGCGCATTCCCAGTTTCTCCAACTCTTCCTCTTCCAGCACCTCAACTTCCAGGCCGATCTCGCGCATGCCTTCAATACGGTTCGCGAATTCGCTGGTGGTCAGCACATTGGCGGGCTCATTGACCAGATCCCGCGTCATGTGAACCCCCTCAGCCACAGCCGCCAATGGCGCATAGGCCTCGGCTATTTCCTCAGGTGCCTTATGGGCAACGGTGACCGCAACTTCTGGTTTGGCCTCATCTAGGGATTTATGCGCTTCAAATGTATAGCTGCGCAGGGCAATCCCCTGTGCCAGCTCCGCCGCCTTATGCATGGAGCCAGCCATGATGGTCAGGGGCTTGCCTGCAGATGCGGCCGCCAGTTTTGCGCCGGCCTGACGCGCCTCAACAGGGGTGAGTTTACGCGACAAGACCAGAATATGCAGCGAATCGGCGGCCAAACCTGCGGGCCAGGCCATGGAAATGACCTGACCACTTTTGGCTTTCTTGAAGCTTTCGGAGTCAATCAAGCGCGCGATCGCGCCCTTGGTCAGGCGATTGGCGGTGCGCGCGGCCTGATCCATCACCCCTTCTGGTGTCACCAAAACGGCTACATGGTCCGACATCCCAGAGAGGTCCTTTGGATCATATTCGCTAAATTCGACTGCGGGCACACTGCTCATCTCAAATCAACTCCTGTTGCGTGCAATTCTTGTCTTTGACTTCAACAGGTAGCCTGCCCTCCCGGCAATAGCCAGCCCCGCAACAGGGGGAGAATTCGCAAAGCCCCGCTCATCAATGGCATGTGCTGCCCGAGGCCGCAGTTTGCAGTTTTCCCCGCCGCACAAATCCTCTAAGGTCCCGGAAACAATAACGACAGGATCTGGGGGGATTTGGTGTCGCGCTACGACAGATATGTCCTGTCGCAATATCTGCTGTTCTTCGGCTTCTTTGCGCTTATTCTTGTGGCTGTCTTCTGGGTCAACCGGGCAGTGGTGCTGTTTGACCGGCTAATCGGTGACGGGCAATCGGCACTGGTTTTCGTGGAGTTCACCGCTCTGACCCTGCCCAACCTGATCCGGATGGTGCTGCCGGTTGCCGTCTTTGCTTCATCAGTTTGGGTCACAAACCGCCTGCAGAGCGAGAGCGAGCTGACAGTCCTGCGCGCGACCGGGACTAGCCCCTGGCAGATGGCCCGCCCTGCTTTGGTGTTTGGCCTTGTCGCAGCTCTTATGATGTCCGCGCTTACCCACGTGCTGCTGCCAGCCTCGATCAGTCAGCTTGAAATTCGTGAGCGCGAAGTCTCACGCAATGTCACCGCGCGCCTGTTGACCGAGGGGAATTTCCTGCACCCCGCCAAGGGGATCACCTTTTACATTCGCAAGATCGAGAGTGACGGAACGCTAAAGGACGTTTTCCTCTCTGATCGCCGCGATCCCAATAGCAGTGTGACCTATACCGGATCAGAAGCCTTTTTGGTCCGTGATGGCGAAAAAACCCATCTCATCATGGTCAATGGTATGGCGCAACGCTTCACCAAAGATACACGGCGCCTCTCAACCACCAATTTCTCTGATTTCTCCTATGACATCAGTGCGCTGGCCCGCAAATCCGCTGACCGATCCAGGAATATTCGTGCAATCCCCAGCCTAGAGATTCTGACCGCCCGAGAACAGATCACCAATACCGATGGCTATAGTGCCGGGGCGCTGGCGGAGGAGCTGCACCTGCGCTTTGCCCGCGCATTGGTCTGCGTCACGGTTGCCCTAATTGGTTTCTCCGCTCTGATGCTTGGAACCTTTTCCAGATTTGGCGTCTGGCGGCAGGCGCTTCTGGCCTTTTTGCTGCTCATTCTGGTGGAGGGGCTACGCGGTGTAGTCTCTGAACCCGTCCTCAAAGACCCGACCCTCTGGCCGCTGATCTACCTGCCTGCGGTTACCGGCCTGATCATCGCCGCTGGCTTTTTGCAGCTTGCAGCTCGCCCCACCCGGATCAAGAAAATGCCTCAACCGGGAGCCGCAACATGAAGCTGGATCTCTATTATGCGCGGCGGTTTGCGCAGTGGTTCTTGGTGATTACCGGCGTTTTGATGACATTGGTGGTTCTGATCGACCTGAGCGAGCAAATCCGCCGGTTTGATGCTTTTGATCTGAGTGCGGGCCAAATCCTGGGACTTACACTGCTCAACGCGCCTGCGGCGATGAATGAATTCCTGCCCTTGATTATGATCCTGACAACGATTGTGCTTTTTGTTGGCCTCGCGCGCAGTAGTGAGCTGGTGGTCACCCGCGCAATTGGGCGCTCTGGCATTCGCGCACTTGCGGCACCCGTCCTCGTAGCGGCTTTGATTGGGGTTTTGGCGGTTAGCACCCTCAACCCGATCGTTGCGGCAACGACGAACCGTTACAAAAGCCTGTCAGACAGCTACCGCACCGGTGGCCCCTCGGTCCTTTCTCTCACCGGAGAAGGGCTCTGGTTGCGACAGGGCAGCCCCAGCGGTCAATCCGTTGTCCATGCTGCCGGATATGGTGGCGGGCGTGAGGAGATCATTCTTTATGACGTCACCATCCTGACCTATGGCAAGGATTCAGGCCCTCGCACCCGGACCCAAGCGCGGAGTGCTCGACTTGAAGGCTCGGACTGGGTTTTGCAGGATGCCAAGGTCTGGCCTCTGTCTGCCTGGACCAACCCAGAGATTTCTGCAGGCGAGCATCAAGAACTGCGGATCCCCACAACCCTGACCCAGGACCGGATCCGTGACCGGTTGGATGCCTCTGACGGGATTTCGATCTATGATCTGCCACAGACAATCCGCGAGCTGGCAGAGGCGGGCTTTGCCACCAAAAAGCATGAAGTCTGGTATCAGGTTGAACTTGCCCGCCCGTTCTTTTTGATTGCTATGGTTCTCGTCGGGGCAGCCTTCACCATGCGCCACACAAGGTTTGGTGGAACCGGCATGGCGGTGCTGACGGCAGTCCTTTTGGGGTTTGGCCTCTACTTTATCCGGAATTTTGCCCAGATCCTGGGGGAGAATGGCGAAATTCCAGTTGCACTTGCCGCTTGGGCGCCGCCTGTGGCATCAATTTTGCTGACCCTCGGTCTGCTCTTACACGCGGAGGACGGTTAATATGCGCCGTGCCCTTTTGCTTTCCGTGGTCCTGCCCTGGATAGTTTTCTCTGGCCCTGTTCCGGCCCAGACACAGCCACCAGCAAGCGAAACCACCAAGCCAGCAGCCCTGGTCGCTGATCAGGTCTTTATCACCTCAGACCGTCGCCTGATTGCCAAAGGCAATGTGGAGGCTTTTCAGGCAGATATTCGCCTGCGTGCAAAGAGCATAACCTTTGATCAAACCGATGGCGCCCTTCAAATCGAAGGACCGATCCGCATTGATCAGGGCGGCGAAATCACGATTTTGGCTGATGCCGCCGAGATGGATCGTAGCCTACGCGATGGGATCTTGATGGGCGCGCGCATGGTGTTCCAGCAGCAGTTGCAGCTTTCATCTTTGCAGATGAGCCGCACCGCCGGGCGCTATACACAGCTTTATAAGACCTCGGTTACCTCCTGCCATGTCTGCGAGGACGGTCGCCCCCCTCTCTGGCAAATTCGAGCCGAGCGCGTCATTCATGACCAATTGGAACAACAACTCTATTTCGAACATGCGCAGCTGCGCGTTCTGGATGTGCCTGTGTTCTATTTCCCGGCGGTTCGTCTGCCGGATCCGACCCTGGAACGGAGCAGCGGCTTTCTGGTTCCCTCGACGCGCACGACCTCCAACCTTGGGACTGGCGCAAAGATCCCTTATTTCTTCACGCTTGGCCCTCACAAGGACCTGACGCTTTCGCCCTATTTGTCGCCAAAGACCCGAACCTTGGATTGGCGCTATCGCCAGGCCTTTCACCGTGGCAATATCGAATTGAATGGTGCTTATACCCGTGATGATCTACAGCCAGGCGAAGGGCGAGGCTATATCTTCGCAGAGGGCAACTTCCATCTGCGAAGCGGCTACCGTTTTGAATTTGATCTTAAAACTGTTTCCGATGATGGCTATATTGCGGATTACGGCTTGCCTGACAAAGATCGATTGCGCTCAGAGATCTCTCTAACCAAAGCAGAACGAGCAAGCCTGATAAGAGCGCGCTTGATCAATTTCAAAACCCTGCGTGACAGCGAGGATCAGGAGCTTATCCCCTCCTCCATCATTGATATTTTCTACCAACGCCGTTTCTTCCCAAACCAGATTGGTGGCGAAGCGCGTACGACTTTCGAGCTCTTGGGACTTAATCGCAGTTCCGACATTCAAGGCAATCTTACCAATGCAAATGGGCGAGATCAGGCCCGGTTCACCGCCGATTTTGATTGGCGCAGAAACTGGATTTTTGCCGGCGGCACGGAGCTGAAATGGGAAATCGGTGCAGCTGCCGATGGGTTCATTACCTATGATGATGCCTTTTTCTCGGAATATGCCACACGCGTTACACCACGCAGCGCCTTGACTCTGCGGCGACCTATGACCCGAAGAGAGGCATCTGGCGCAACCCAGCATCTTGAGCCAATTCTTCAGCTTGGCTGGAGCAATTCCTCCGGCGACACAACCGCCAGCGAGGAAAGCGATTTTGTCGAGTTCGACCAGGGCAATTTGCTGTCGCTCTCTCGTTTCCCTGCCTCGGATGCACGTGAAGACGGGGTTGCCCTGGCCTATGGATTCAATTGGGCACGCTTTGCCCCCAGCGGCTGGCAAGCGGCGGCCAGCATCGGCCAAGTTATACGTCAGGACGCTGATACACGCTTTACCAAAAGCTCTGGCCTGAGCGACACAGCGTCTGACCTGCTGTTGGCGGGCCAGATCAAGTTCAACAACGAGCTGGCCCTCTCGGCTCGTGGGCTGCTCAATGATTCAATCAACTTTTCAAAAGCCGAAGTGAGAGGCGATTGGAAACGCGATGACCTTTCCTTGACCGGCAGCTATCTCTGGTTGGGCAGCGATCCCGCAGAAGGTCGCAGTAGCGAAACCTCTGAGGTCTGGGTTGATGGCTCTTATGAGATCTCCCCCAGTTGGAAAGCCAGCGCCAATCTGCGCTATGATATTTCCGATGCCCGCGCCACACGAGCAGGCCTGGGCCTCGCCTATAGCAATGAATGCGTTACGGTCGACCTTTCGGTCAACCGCCGCTATACCTCAACAACAAGTGTTGATCCCTCGACAGATTTTGGATTTACCATCTCTCTGAACGGGTTCTCCGTAAACAACGGCAGCAAACAGTACAGGCGATCATGCAGAAATTCCTGACCACAGTCTCCTCCGCGTCTCTGATCCGGCATGCAATGCACAAATTTTCCGTATCGGCTCGGCTCCTAGGCGCTGCCTTTGCTCTGACCTTCGGGCTTGGGTTTGCGCCATCACTTGAAGCCCAAAGCCTTTTTGCACCTGCAATTACTGTAGATAGTGCTGTCATTACCAATTATGAGCTCGACCAACGTGAGCGGTTCATGGCCCTGTTGCGGACCCCTGGGGATATCGCTGAAAAAGCGCGGGAAGAATTGATCGATGATCGGCTGAAGCTTGCCATACTTGACGAGTTTGGCATTGAAGTCGACGACGAAGAAATCAAACAGGGCATGACGGAGCTTGCCGGGCGGGCAAATCTCTCTCTGGAAGAGTTCCTGGGAGTGCTGAGGCAAAATGGCATCGCCCCCGAGACCGTGCGTGACTTGACCAGGGTTGGCATCAGTTGGCGCAACTTCCTGGGCGCTCGCTATTTGTCTCAGGCACGTCCGACTGAAGAAGAAATCGACCGTGCCATGGGCCAAGCGGGCTCTGGCGGGGTTCAGGTTCTGCTGTCAGAGTTGATCGTTCCGATCAATGAGCAAAATGCCAGCCAAGTTGAGCAGTTCATTCAACAAGTCGGCAAGCTGAAAAGCTATGACGCCTTCTCCTCTGCTGCGACTCAATACTCTGCTGCGGACAGCCGCAACAACGGCGGCCGCCTGCCTTGGATGAATCTCACGAAACTCCCTCCGCAGCTTCAAGCAGTTGTTTTGGAACTCGATCTTGGTGAAATCACCGAACCCGTGCCGTTGCAGGGGGCCGTTGCCCTGTTCCAGATGCGCGGGTTGCGGGAAATTGTTGGCGGTACCCAGCGCTATGCCGCCATCGAATATGCAGCCTATTACATCCCTGGTGGGCGCAGCCCAGAGGCCCTGGCCGAGGGGCAGAAGATCATCAACCAGGTTGATACCTGTGATGATTTTTACGGCATCGCCCAGGGTCAGGACCCTTCTGTGCTGGACCGCCAGAGCCTGGTACCTGGGGAGATTCCGCGCGATATCGGTATCGAACTGGCTAAACTGGACCCCAATGAGACCTCTCTGACCTTGACCCGAAATGAGGGCCAAACCCTGATGCTGCTCATGCTCTGTGGCCGCACAGCGGAGCTCGGTGAGGGTCAGTCCCGTGAGACAGTGGCAAATGCGTTGACCCAACAGCGGATCAACTCCTACTCGCAAAGCCTGCTCAATCAGCTGCGCGCCGATGCGCGGATTGTTGAAAAATGACAGGTCCCAAAGCGCCTATCGCGCTGAGCTGCGGCGAACCTGCTGGCATCGGGCCAGAGATCGCCGCTCTGGCCTGGATGGAACTGCGGCAGGATTGCCCCTTTGTCTGGATCGGTGATCCGCGCCACCTGCCCGCCGGTGTGCCCATCACAGAGATCTCAGACCCTTCCCAGGCCGCATCCGTTGTTGCCAAATCCATGCCGGTTCTCCCCCTCAGCTTTGCGGGCAATGCCGAAAAAGGCGTAGCCGACCCGCGCAATGCCGCCGGGGTCATCCGCGCGATAGAGACTGCGGTAGATCTGGTGCAAGACGGCAAAGCCTCAGCGGTCTGCACCGCACCGATCCACAAAAAGGCGCTGATCGATGGTGCGGGTTTTGCCTTTCCCGGCCATACGGAGTTTCTGGCCCATCTCGCAGGTGGGTCCCAGGTGGTGATGATGCTGGCCAGCCCACAGCTGCGCGTGGTGCCTGCGACAATCCATATCGCCCTCTCTGAGGTGCCCAAGAAGCTGACGCCGGATCTTCTGCGCAATGTCACTGCAATCACGGCTGAGGGATTGAAGACCCAATTCTCCATTCCCTCCCCGCGTATCGCCATTGCAGGCCTTAACCCTCATGCGGGCGAAGGTGGTGCCATGGGGCAGGAAGAGCTGGATTGGATCACAGATCTCATCAGAACACTGCGCGGCGAAGGGCTGGATGTTACCGGCCCGCATCCCGCTGATACCTTGTTTCACGCCGCGGCGCGCAAATCCTATGATGCCGCGATCTGCATGTATCACGATCAGGCGCTGATCCCGATCAAGACCTTGGATTTCGACCGTGGGGTCAATGTCACCCTAGGCCTGCCCTTTATCCGCACCTCTCCGGATCACGGCACTGCCTTTGACATCGCGGGCACCGGCAAGGCGAGCCCTTTCAGCCTGATCGAAGCGCTTTTGCTGGCCCGGAGCATGGCAGCAGGTTCTTGACCCTGTGCACCCCACTGCCTATTGCGGCCCTAACTTAACTCAACCCAGTGGCGCTTCCCGGTGGCGCTTCTGGCGCTGCGGAGCGTGACCATGAGCACCATCGACAACCTGCCCCCTCTGCGTGAGGTGATCGAAACCCATCAGCTTTCGGCCCGCAAATCGCTGGGGCAGAACTTTCTGCTGGATCTGAACCTGACCGCAAAGATTGCCCGTCAGGCCGGTGATCTGAGCGAATGCGACGTGCTGGAAATCGGCCCCGGCCCCGGCGGGCTTACGCGCGGCCTTCTGGCCGAAGGTGCGCGCCGGGTTCTTGCGGTCGAAAAAGACGCCCGCTGCATGCCTGCCCTCGCCGAGATCTCTACAGCCTATCCGGGGCAACTGGAGGTAATCAACGGCGATGCGCTGGAGGTAGACGCTCTGGCGCATCTGACCCCTCCGGTGCGCATTGCAGCCAACCTGCCTTATAATGTTGGCACAGAACTGCTGGTACGCTGGTTGACACCAAAGGAATGGCCGCCCTTCTGGCAGAGCCTCACCCTGATGTTCCAACGTGAAGTGGCCGAGCGCATCGTGGCGCAGCCGGGCTCAAAGGCCTACGGCCGCCTGGCATTGCTGGCCCAGTGGCGCGCCGATGCCCGTATTGTGCTTGCTCTGCCACCAGAGGCCTTTAGCCCACCACCAAAGGTCCATAGCGCGGTTGTGCATCTTACCGCCCTTGCGGAACCTCGATATCCTGCTGATGCGGCGACCCTGTCGCGGGTGATCGCTGCCGCCTTTAACCAGCGCCGCAAGATGCTGCGCGCCAGCCTGAAAAGTGTCGCGCCGAACATCGAAGACCATCTAATCGCCGCTGGCATCAAGCCCACCGAACGCGCAGAGCAAGTGAGCCTGGAAGAATTCTGCGCCCTGGCGCGCAGCCTGAAACCACTAGAGTAGACCACCAGAGTAGAACTGCGGGTAGGTCCACTGGATGTGAACCAATGGGCAGGTGATCCGTTCTCAGTCCAGATCTTCCCATTTAAAGGCATTCCCCGCAGCAGAGACCCGACCCAGAGAGGGAAGCGCAAAATGGTGACCCAGAACCAGGCATCCGCTTTCTGCGGCCTGCTCTAGCAAAGAAATTCGCGAGGTAACGGCGCTCTCTGCGTCATGGTCATACTTGAAATGCCATTCCGGGTGCTGACATTGTGCGGTGGTATGAAGAGCATCCCCTGTGATCAGCGCCGTCTTTCCGCCGCTTTCGATCCGAACAGAAACGTGCCCAGGTGTATGTCCAGGGGTCGGGATCAAGGTAATGCAATCTCCCAGCCGATGGCCCTCTAACACCAGTTCTGTTTGTCCCGCCTCGATGACCGGCAGGATGCTTTCCTTATAGGTATCGCTGTCACGTCCGCGCTGCAGCTCTTCGTCCGCCCTGGGCATGAGGTACTGGGCATTGGCAAATGTCGGCACCCAACGTCCATCTTGCAACCTGGTGTTCCAGCCTATGTGATCCGCGTGCAGATGGGTGCAAAGCACATAATCCACATCAGCCGTAGTCAGCCCCGCCGCTGCCAGGGCGGACAGGAACCGGGTGTCAGATCGACCATGCCACTCCGGATCATCTGGATGGGTCTTATGGTTTCCGACACAGCTATCCACCAGGATATTGTGAGAGGGGGATTTCAGCAAAAAACCCTGTATCGGCAGAATCAATTTGCCAGAGGTTGGGCATAGACTATTCGGCACCAACTCCTCTATCCGCGCCCCAACCTCGGGTCCTGCCGTTGGAAACAGCTCTTCCGGCCTGAGGAAAGGACCATGGATTTCGAGCAACCTCCAAACTTCAACATCTCCAATTTTGCAAAGCACTTTAGCAATTCCTCTTACTAAAAAGTTCACCGGCACCAGGCTCGGCAGACCTTTGGGCGAAGCTTCAGTCTCTTCTCAAATTGAGCACAACACTCGCTCCAAAGGCAAAAAAAACCCGCCAGTCGAAGACAGGCGGGTTTTTCTATTGTCACCGAGATTATTCCGCGGCCTCGGGCGCGTCGGGCGTATCCTCCGCCTTGGGTTTTGGTTTGGGCTTGGCCCTTGCGCGCGGCTTGGCCTTGGGCTTGGCCTCCTTTGCCGCTGCCTCACCTTCGGTCGAGGCCTCTGAAGCTGCCGGGGTATCCCCCTCTGTAGCCGGAGTTGCCTCTGCAGCCTCAACCGGCTTTGGAGGCGCCTTGCGTGCGCGAGGCTTGCGAGGAGCGGGTGCTTTTTTCGCAGGGTTCACTTCCTGCTTGCTCTCTGGTGTTTCCACCAGGCCGCTGCTGGTATCGCCATTTCCGGCATCACGCGGGTCAATGACATCCGGCTGGGGCGCCTCTGCAGGATCCTGAGCAGCAGCAGGAGCCGCCGCAGGCTGCGGTTGCTCAGCAGCGGCTGCCTGTTTGGCGGTAGCTTCCCGCTCCTGGCGCTCAAGCCGCTCTGCGCGTTCTCGGTCGCGCTCTGCCTGGCGTTCGCGGTTCTGACGCTCCTGCTCTTCACGGCGCGCATCGATCTCTCGCTGAGCTTCAGTCAACATGCGCAGATAATGCTCTGCGTGCTGCTGGAAGTTCTCAGTGGCAACTCGGTCATTGCTCAGCTGTGCATCGCGGGCAAGCTGGTTGTATTTATCAATGATCTGCTGCGGCGTGCCACGCACCTTACCCTCTGGGCCGGAGCTGTCGAAGACGCGGTTAACTACATTGGCCCCATTGGGGCGATTCCGGTTCGACTTGGAACGCGAACGTGATTTTGACGATCTCATATGCCTAACGTCAGCCTTAATTCCGTTTGTAGCGGGTCAATTCCTCTGCGCCATCGCGTCAGGTGACCAACTATTTTTTGGGCTTGGTGTCGCTGGGAGGTAGAAGAACCTCGCCCTGGTTGGAAGCGACAACTTGAGTAACCATTTTCCCCTGCTTCAAACAAGGGGGCCAGAGCCTTTTTTGAGTGTTTTTCTTTAGAAAACGCAAATTTTTTAAAGAAAAACGGGTTCAAAGCGGGTTTTGAGCCACGACAACCCGGTCCCGCCCGTCCAAATCCGGCAATACCCGGATTTCAAGCAGCCCGGCTTCCGCCAGCAGTGCTGTGACGTCACGCCCCTGACTTGGTCCGATTTCCAGAAGGAGGCGCCCACCCGGCAAGAGATGTTCGCGAACACTGGCAGCGATCTGCCGGTATGCCCCCAACCCATCCCCGCCATCCGTCAGTGCCATTTCAGGCTCGTGACTGCGCACCTCCGGGGAGAGATCCTGCATTTCAGGCAGCGCAATATAAGGCGGGTTGGACACCACCAGATCAAACTGCCCCGTAACATTCGAAAACCAGTCAGACTGCTGAATATCAATCCGTTCTTCGACCCGGTGCAAAACCGCATTGGCGCTGGCCTGCAGGCAGGCAGCCTCACTCAGGTCCACCCCAAACCCCGAGGCCTTGGGCTGCTCTGCGAGCAGGGTGACCAAGATACAGCCAGAGCCCAGCCCCAGATCCAAAACCCGTTCAAAGGGCTGCGCAAGTGCTGCTTCGATCAGGCATTCCGTCTCTGGACGCGGATCAAGGACATCTCCCGAAACCTTGAACCGGCGACCGTAAAACTCACGTTCGCCGATCAGATGTGAAACCGGCACCCGAATTGCGCGTAGCGAAATCAGCTGCTCGTAGCGCTCAGCCACCTCCGGCTCCAATTCCTCAGGCGCGATGAGGGTCACCCGGCTGGCTTCGATCCGGGCGGCATGGGCCAAGAGGATACGGGCGTCACGGGCAGGATCTTCAACGCCTGCGGCCCGCAACCGCGCCGCCGCAGCTGCCATCGCCTGGGCAGCTGTTCCGCCGCTATATCCTGCTCCCGGGGCGCTCATTGTGACATTTCGCTCAGCAGGCGGGCCTGATGATCGGCGGTGAGCGCATCGATGATTTCATCCAGATCGCCCTGCATGATCTGGTCCAGCTTATAAAGGGTCAGGTTGATACGGTGATCAGACATGCGCCCCTGCGGGAAATTATAGGTGCGGATCCGCTCCGAGCGATCACCGGAGCCAACCTGGCTGGCCCGATCCGCTGAGCGCTCGCTATCGATGCGCTGGCGTTCCAGATCATAAAGCCGGGTTTTCAGCACCTGCATGGCGATCTCACGGTTGCGGTGCTGCGATTTCTCCGAGCTGGTCACCACAAGCCCGGTGGGCAGGTGGGTGATCCGCACCGCGGAATCGGTGGTGTTCACATGCTGTCCTCCGGCTCCGGAGGACCGCATGGTATCGATCCGCAGATCATTGGCGTCGATATGAATATCCACATCCTCGGCCTCGGGCAGGACTGCGACAGTTGCGGCAGAGGTATGGATGCGCCCGCCACTTTCGGTGACCGGCACCCGCTGCACCCGATGCACGCCACTTTCGTATTTCATTCGGGCAAAGACATTCTCACCCTTGATATGAACCACGACCTCCTTGATGCCGCCCAGTTCGGTGGCCTGTTCTTCGATCACCTCAAACTTCCAGCCCCGCGCCTCGGCATAGCGCTGATACATGCGCAACAGGTCCCCGGCAAAAAGCGAGGCCTCATCGCCGCCGGTTCCCGGGCGGATCTCCAGCATTGCCGGGCGTGTATCCGCCGCGTCTTTGGGCAAAAGTGCCAGTTGCAGCGCATGTTCCGCATCCGGGAGAGCCGCCTTCAGCGTCGGAATTTCCTCCTCGGCCAATTCCTTCATATCGGGATCAGCCAACATGACCTCGGCCTCTTCGAGATCCGCCAAAAGCTGTCGATAGGCGCAGATTTGCTCGGCCACCGGCTTGATCTCGGAGTATTCGCGCGCCAGATCGGCGATTTCGGCGCCACTTGCCCCCTCGGCCATAGCGGCTTCAAGGTATTGGAAGCGTTGCAGGATCTGTTCCAGACGCTCTTCGGGGATCATGCGCAGGCCTCACACATTCGGAAGTTGTATCTGCCGCTTTGGCAGTTTCGGTTTCTGTGATATGCTAGAGCCATGCAACATGCCAGAGTTCTTATCGCTTTCGTCCTTTTCGGTCTTGCATCCCCGTCACTGGCTGATGTGACAGGTCCCGGCGGCAAAACTATTGATTGCTATTGCACCGACAAAGCGGGTGCTCGCGTCGAACTGGGTGAATTCCGCTGTCTACAGGTGGATGGGCGGCAGTTCATGGCGCAGTGCCAGATGTCGCTGAATGTGCCGATGTGGCGCGAGGTGCAGACAACCTGCCTCTCGGCACACTTGCCTGTCTCTGATCCGCCGGAACACCTTCCAGCCCTTTGACTTAGGTCGCGAGTTCCAGACCAGAGTAGCCGTTCCATGACTTTAGTTTTTGGGCGTCACGCCTGAATGCATCATAAGAAACTTCGCCAAACACAGAACAACGCCCTGTGAGGATTAGTTTTCAATCACAGAAGGGCGCTCTGGCATCTGTGCCAGCCATTCATCCATGCGGGATTTATTGCTGCCAAGGTCGGAGCGGCCAAAACGCAGACGGGCATAGACCTTCAGAAGGTCTCCATCCTGCTTTGCGGTGGTGTAATCGGGAAAGCCAATCACTTTGGTGCGGGTCACATAGGTGGCCATGCCATCTTCAACCGAGCCGGTCAGCAACTTGGTACGCGGGGCGCTGGTGGCGATCTGGTTGAAATGGTGCAGCCCTTCGGGGCCTGTGCGTATCACCCGGAACACGCCGCCACGAAAATCTTTATCTTCGTTAAGCTCAGGCTGCGCATTCCAGTCCAAGGGATCCACCGGCGCCAGCCGGATTGCCCCCAGAACAATTGCCACCGCAGCCAGCAAAATCCAGACCAGCATCATTACTTTCCCCATCGTCTCCCTGCCCCTCTCTTACGGCCTCTCCCCTGGCCGGCCCACCCTAGAGGATGGGTCCTGACAAGAGGTTAGCGTGTTTTGACGCCTGGGAGAACGCACATCATCTCATAGAGCAAATTCGCCGCAGTCAGCGCAGTATTGCCTGAGTTATCGTAAGGGGGGGAAACCTCCACCAGATCACAGCCAACGATATTGAGCCCTTTGAGCGCGCGGATCAGCTCCAGCGCCTGCGGTGTGGTTAGTCCGCCAATTTCTGGCGTGCCGGTGCCTGGCGCATAAGCCGGGTCCAGGCTGTCGATATCATAGGTTACATAGACAGGCCGGTTGCCGATGTCGCGGCGGATTTCGGCACCCATACCATGCAGGCTGCGGCCCCACAGTTCCTGTGCCGGGAAATGCTGAAAGCCCCAGCTCTGCGCCTCTTTGAAATCATCGGCGCCATAGCCTGTGCCGCGGATACCAATCTGATAGGTCTTGTCAGAGGTAATGAGCCCCTCCTCATGCGCGCGGCGGAAGACGGTGCCATGGGTCTCGCGCTCACCAAACATCTCGTCATTCACATCCGCATGGGCATCCACATGCACCAGGGCAACTGGCCCGTATTTGGCCGCAATTGCGCGCAGGATCGGCAGGGTGATCGAGTGATCTCCGCCCATGGCCATAGGGATGACACCTCCTGAGAGGATAGCGTGATAGCTGTCTTCGATAATGCGCAGGCTGTCCTTCAAAGAGAAAGTATTGATCGCCAGATCACCAATGTCGGCGGCATTGAGGTGATCAAAGGGTGCCGCCCCTGTCGCCATATTATAGGGCCGCAACATAGCGCTTTCGGCACGGATCTGCTTGGGGCCAAAACGAGTGCCAGAGCGCCAGGAAGCGCCGATATCCATCGGCACGCCAAGGAAAGCCACATCCAGCCCCTCAAGCGAGGTCGCCTGCGGCAGGCGCATAAAGGTATTGGGCCCGGAAAACCGCGCCAGATCGTTTCCGCTGATCGGTTGATTGAACTCAGCCATTCTCTGCTCAGCCACTCTTTCTTGTCTTCTGCCTCAATGACAGATGTTGTTGCGTCCCACTTGCCAAAAGGCAATAGCAGTTGCACGCCTGCTGTCAAAGAGGGAAGCCGCGCTAATCGTTGATCCGCCTCTGTCTTTTACCCTTTGGGCAGCCACCTTTAGCACAGACGGAGGATCTAGATTTACGGAAATAGGCACTAACACAACAGGGAAAGGCAGCTCGACTTCACGACCAGGCTTCGCGTGGTCTGACCTGTCCCCCGGTAGTCCCTCAGTCGAAACCGGGAACCACTGAATATTTTCACTGAGCTAAGAGAGTTCCCTTCAAAGGGAAAGCCGAGCGGCGATTTCGCCACTCGACTTTGGCTTAGCGGTAACCGGCAATGAAGGGTGCCATCTCTTCAAACATCCGAACATTATTTGCGGTGGCTGTACCTGCGGGGGAGCCATTCGGAAACTGCACATTTGGGTTTGAGTACATTCCCGACGACAGCGTATTGGCTGTGCCGCTGGCACCTGGGGTCGTAACAAAGGTGCGGTATCCCTTGTTGCTCGCATCAGCCCCCTCCACGGCATAGGCATAGGAGTAAGCCGCGTTCGGCCTGCAAGGCGCTGTAGGGCTAACATTAGCCTCCAGATGACTTCCGCCAAGAAGATGACCGATCTCATGTGCAAATGAATAGGTTGAGCCAGCAGGGACGGTTGCGGCAAAGGTGACTTCGGAGTTGGGTTGCCCGTCACAGGGGCCGCGGGCCAGGCCACCTCCGCCCAGCGATCTCGGGGCGAGTCCGATCACCAAATCAGCTTGATACTGGTTCCGCAGCGCCTGCAAAGAACTGTTGTTCTGAATATCGGATAGTCCAGCGCTAAAAGATGAAAACTCCGGCATGGTGTCAGAAGAATCTGCCAAAACCAATTCCAGACTTGTCGCGCCAGATAAGGTGAAGGCATCGTTTACGGTTTTTACAAGCTTGGCTTTCCACTCAGCGATCGTGACCTTGTAGGCCTGCTCGATATCGATGACCGCTTGTGGCGTCGGCAATAGCAAGACCTTGATTTGATGCGGCCCACTTTCGATGGTTATAGTCCGTGAAGCATTCACTTGTCTGTTGGTGACAACCCGGATTTGGTCTCCGGATTCCACCGAAATCTCGGAAGAGATCGAACTGGACCACTCATACCTGTACTTCCGCGGCTTATTGGTACCGGCCAAATGGTTCACTTCCATGTAGTTCACGATCAGTGTGGCTTTCTCCGTCCCGCTGGAACTGTACAAATACACACTGATACCCGGATCGGTATCGAGGTTTGACACGATGTCTCCGGAAACGGTTACCGATCTGTCCTGGCTATCATAGACCGCAGACTGGACGTTTATAGCGATTTGTGCGCTGACCTGCGCTCCTAGAAGGGCCGTCCAGACAAACATCAATGCAAAGAGTAGTCGCTTGGGGATTTTCATTTCTCTCACTCTCTAAAGGGGATTGTCGTTCCATCCACAGCACCTTGAATTACTCTCCCTAACGGCGAGTTACCAAGAGTCAGTTCAATTCATAAAATACATTTCGGACAAATTTGTGATGTCTCACGACCAGCTGGATCTAGCAGGATCTGCGAAAGACCTTCCAAGTTCTGACCTGCGATGGAAACGGGAATTGCCCCACTGATCATTGAGAAATGGCATGCACCTAGAGCCAGCGTGCGCCAAAAAGTCAACGCAGCGACAGAGCCTCGTTTCTCAAAGCACAGATTCTGACATCCGCTTTGGGCCCGCCACCTGCAGGCACTGCTCTTGGCAATCCAAGTGGCAGCTTTGCTTGGGCGACAGCGCCGTCATTCCAGCACTAGAATGACCGCCCTGATCTGCGTCAGGGCAATGGCTGAGCGCGTTCCACCAAACGTGCAAAGAACGACGCGCCAATGGGCGCGATCTCATCATTGAAGTCATATTTGGGATGATGCAGGCCAGCCCCTTGTCCCTGCCCCAAAAACAAGTAGGAGCCCGGGCGGGCATTCAGCATATAGGCAAAATCCTCTGCACCCATTTCGCGCCCGGCTTCGCCTTCCACCTTTTCTGACCCGGAGATCTCTCCAGCGACATCCACAGCAAAGCGGGTTTTTTCGGCGTCATTCACCGTTGCCGGATATCCGACCTCATAGTCCAACTCAGCTGTGACCCCATAGCTGGCAGCCTGGCCCGCGACGATTTCCTGCATCCGGCGCATCACCATGGCCTGCACCTTGGGGTTAAATGTCCGCACAGTCCCGTTGATATAGGCCGTATCAGGGATCACGTTATCAACTGTGCCTGTGTGGATCTGCGTCACCGAGATGACCAGATCCTCCAGCGAGTGGTGATTGCGGCTGACGATGGTCTGCATCGCCTGTGCAATGCCGCAGGCGGCCATCACCGGATCACGGGTCTCATGCGGCATGGCGCCATGGCCACCCTGCCCCTGGATGTGCACATGAAAAGTATCCACCGCCGCCATCAAAGGCCCCGGCGTTGTCAGAAAATGCCCTACCGGCAGGCCCGGCGCATTGTGCAGCGCATAGACCTCGCCAATGCCAAAGCGCTCCATGATGCCCTCTTCCACCATGATGCGGGCGCCACCGATGGCTTCTTCGGCGGGTTGAAAGATCAGCGCCACGCGGCCCCGGAAGTTCCGCGTCTCCGCCAGGTATTTCGCTGCTCCCAATAACATCGTGGTATGGCCGTCATGACCACAGGCATGCATATTGCCCGCGTGTTCAGAGGCATAGTCGACACCAGTTTCCTCCGGAATCGGCAAGGCATCCATATCGGCACGCAGGCCAATCGTGGGCCCCTCTCCTGCCGCATTACCCTGCCCGTTGATGATCGCAACCATGCCGCTGGTGGCGATCCCCTCATGCAGCTCATCGACGCCGATTTCGCGCAGCCGCTCCGCCACAAAGGCCGCTGTTTTGGGCAGATCCAGCGCCAGTTCCGGGATCTGATGCAATGCTTGGCGCCAGCCCTTCATCTCTTCGGCAAAATCTGCGATGCGGTTTACGACGGGCATGGGGCTGGACTCCTGTGCGGGACTCGGGATTGATGCATCTGACACTTTAAGCAGATGAGCCGCAATGCCTGAAACCACCGCAAAACCCGCAAGTGACCCAGCGTTGAACGAGGATCTGATTCATGACCGCAGAGCAGGCATCGAGCGCCTCCTCGCGATCATGTCCCGCCTGCGCGATCCGCAGAACGGCTGCCCCTGGGACATCGAGCAGGATTTCAGCACCATCGCGCCCTATACCATTGAGGAGGCCTATGAGGTCGCCGATGCCATCGAGCGCGAGGCCTGGCAGGAGCTGAAGGGCGAGCTGGGCGACCTTCTGTTCCAATCGGTCTTTCACGCGCAAATGGCTGCGGAAGCCGGGCATTTCACCTTTCAGGATGTGGTTCAGACCATGTCGGACAAGATGGTCTCGCGCCATCCACATGTTTTTGGCGATGAGAGCCGGGATAAATCCGCCGAACAGCAGACCCGTGACTGGGAAGCGATCAAGGCGGCGGAGCGCGCGGGCAAGGCCGAGACCGGAACACTGGGTGGGGTCGCGGTAGGTCTGCCGGCCCTGCTCCGGGCGTATAAATTGCAAAAACGCGCCGCCCGCGTCGGCTTTGACTGGCCGGACGCCAGCCATGTGATCGACAAGATCCAGGAAGAAAGCGCCGAGCTGGTCGAGGCCCGCGATCACCTCACCCCGGACAAGATTGAAGAGGAATTCGGTGATCTGATGTTTGTCATGGCCAATCTCGGCCGTCATCTGGGCGTCGAACCAGAAGCCGCCCTGCGCCGCGCCAATGCCAAGTTCATCCGCCGCTTCGAAGGGGTCGAGGCCCGGCTTGCCGCCCTCGGCAAACGGCCGGAAGACAGCGATCTGGCCGAAATGGACGCGCTCTGGGATGCGGTGAAGGAAACCGAAAGAGTAAAAACCTAGCCCCTTCTCTTCATCTTTCCATAAATATCCAAAATCAGCATTTGCAGCACGGGGCCAAACCTGGACTTTCTGCCGCGCCGCTGCGACTTTTTCCCTTTACGACAGGACAGATCCATGAGCCCGCGCAAGATCATTATCGATACCGATCCCGGACAGGACGATGCGGTTGCCATCCTCTTGGCTCTTGGCAGCCCGGAAGAACTCGACCTCCTCGGCATCACCTGCGTGGCGGGCAATGTGCCGCTGGAGCGCACCAGCATCAATGCCCGGATCACCTGCGAGGCGGCCGGCCGCAGCGATATCCCGGTCTTTGCCGGGCGCAGCGCGCCGCTGGCGCGCGCCCTGGTCACCGCCGAGCACGTGCATGGCAAAACCGGGCTGGACGGACCGGAACTGATCCCGCCGCAAATGCCCCTGCAGGATCAGAATGGCGTCGATTTCATCATCAACACCCTGCGCCGCGAGGCGCCGGGCAGTGTCACCCTCTGCCCGCTCGGCCCGCTTTCAAACATTGCCGATGCCCTGCAGCGCGCACCTGATATTGCAGAAAGGATACAAGAGATCGTCCTCATGGGCGGGGCCTATTTCGAGGTGGGCAACATCACCCCGGCGGCAGAGTTCAATATTTATGTGGATCCGGAAGCGGCTGACATCGTCCTGAAATCCGGCGTGAAAATCACCATGATGCCGCTGGATGTCACCCACAAAGCACTCGCCACTCGCCCCCGGATTGAGGCCATTCGCGCCCTGAACAGTAGGGTCGGAACCTTCACCGCCGAAATGCTGGATTTCTTCGAGCGTTTCGATGTGGAGAAATACGGCTCCGAAGGCGGGCCTTTGCATGACCCCTGCGTCATTGCCTATCTGATCCGCCCAGATCTCTTCTCTGGCCGCAAGGTCAATGTCGAGATCGAGACCAAGTCAGAGCTGACCCTGGGCATGACCGTGGCCGATTGGTGGGGGGTCACTGACCGCAGCCCCAACGCCATGTTCATGGGTGATCTCGATGCGGATGGTTTCTTTGCGCTGATCACCGAACGTCTGGCCCGGTTGTGAGCCTCATTGCCCCACCCGACCCCACCTGGCCTGCCCAGGCTCAGGTCGAAGCGGACCGCTGGCGCGGCGCGGATCTGGCAGGGTTGATCGCGGTGCACCACATCGGCTCCACCTCTGTGCCGGGCCTGCCCGCAATGCCGATCATTGATTTGCTGCCGGAGTTCGTGGATGAGGCTGCAATGGATGCCGCCCGGCCCCGGATCGAGGCCTTGGGCTATGAGTGGCTGGCTGAGTTCGGGTTGCCCGGGCGCCGCTATTGCCGCCGGGATGATACGGCAAGTGGCAAGCGTCTGGTCCAGGCCCATTGCTATGCTAAAGGCTCATCGGAAATCACCCGTCACCTGGCCTTTCGCGATGCCCTGCGTGCCAATGCGCCGTTGCGCGCCGCCTATTCCGCGGTCAAAGGCAAATGCGCCGCCCTGCATCCCGGTGACCATCAGGCCTATGGCGCCTGCAAATCGCCCTGGATCGAAAAGGCAGAGGCCCGCGCGGTAGCCGACTACTTGCAAAAGAAGGATCGCCCGTTATGAGTGCCGCCCTGCATCTGGCCCGTCAGGAACATCTGGAGAAACTCCTGCCTATGGTCGCCGCCTTCCATGCGGAGGAAGGGCTGGAGAGCAGCGAGGAGCACCGCCGCGCTGGCATTGAACCGCTGCTGGAGGGAATCCCCTATGGTGCAGTCTACATCATCGGCCCCACCCGCGCGCCCATTGGCTATGTGGTGGTGACCTTTGGCTGGTCGGTTGAATTCGGCGGCATGGACGCCTTCATCGATGAGCTTTACATCCGCCCGCCGGTGCGCGGCCGCGGCATCGCCAGCGAGGTGCTGATCGAATTGCCAAAAACTCTGGGCGAAGCAGGTATAAAAGCACTGCATCTGGAAGTGGACCGGGGCAATGAGACTGCCCAGCGGCTCTACCTTCGTTGCCGCTTCCAGCCGCGCGACAACTACATGCTGATGACCAAACTGCTCTGAGGGTAAGCCAGCGCTACAGAAGCAAACGCAGCCTCGGCCCGGTCTCCTGAAAGCCTTGGTGCTGGTAAAAAGCCAGCGTCCGCTGCCAGGCAGGCTGATCCGGTGCCCCGACCTCCAACCGCTGCCAGCCGCGCGTACGCCCCAGTGCAGCGCAGGCTTCGATCAGACGCGCGGCCACCCCTTGCGAGCGGTATTCCGGCAGCACATATAGTTCTGTGACCTCGCCAAAACGCCCGCCCGCATAGATCGCTGCACATTGATTGAGCATGACCAGGCCAATTGGAGCTCCGGCCTCCGATCCGTCAAGGGCTGCAAATCCCGTAACATCTTCACTGCGCAACAGCTCCGCTGCGGTCTTTGCCAAGGGCGCCGGATCAAAGACCTCGCCCCCGGTCAGCTCCTGCAAAAGCGCAGCAATCATTTCCCCAGCCAGAGCGGCATCTTCTTCAGCGATTTCACGGATCTGCATCTCACCCTCATAATTTGATCAAATTATGAGGGTAACTTATCTGCCACCCGGAAGAACGCAAGGGCCCAAGAGTTCATAGAAATTCAGGACTCAAAGAAAGCGGTAGTCCTGAAAGGCCGCCGCCTCCCCGTGCTTGACACCCTGCGCGTCTATAAGGGGCCAGATCACCGCATTGCGGATCTCGAACCGCCGTCCACTGGCGCTGATCCGGATGCCCGCATAATTCTCGACAAAGCCCTTTACGCGCATTTCGGCAAACATTGCATCCCGCTGGGCCCGATGTGCGGGCTCCGCTGTCAGCCTAGAGGGCAGCGCCGTCAGCTCCTCCCAGCACATCTCCCACAGCTCTTGCGCCGCCAGATTGCCATATGTCAGAACCGGATCCGCCGCCCCATCATGAGACAGGATCGGGAATGGCGCATGATAGAGCGCCTTGGCACCCCGGTCCGGCAGGAGCGCGCGACCGGTAATCCCCAAATGCGATGCCGCCAGCAATTCGGCATGGCCCGCCTGGTATCCGTTCCCTGGTGCTGGGCAATTCATCTGCGCCTTGGCCACAAATTCTTTTTCTTCTGTTTTACTACCGAAAAAGTGCGGAAGGCCCGTCTAGTCGGGATCACTTCAACATTCATTCCCTGAGTAACTTCTTCGATGTCTTCGATGGTCAATTTAGAGTTCTGCCCCAGGTATACTTCCCGCAAACACAAGTCCCCGCCAAAACCAAAAAAGAAGTTCCCATCGCAATCCGGCTCTTTTCCCTCCAAAGGAACCATTAATCGAACTTCTTGCTCATATGCCCATTCAATTGACTTTGTGCCGAAAAGTTCTTCCATCCTATTTTCACTTACATGCTGGAAGAAGTTTTCATTGGTGATCCCCGGATAAAACCTCTCTGAGGAATAGGTAACATTGAAGCTTTCTTCGGCGTTCACATCAAACGCGAAGCAAACACCTTTATGTTTGTCTGCATAATGAGACCACATGATCGGGCTCTTCCACGTTCTAGATAGGCAGACTAAGCCGTGCTCATCATTAATTTTTTTCATGAGCTTTCTAACCGTCTCCCTGGTGCTTCGGTCAGAAAAATCGACTGCTTCTAACTCAAAGACGTCGTTACATTGCGAGAATCTGCTCACTTTAATGCGCTGGTTCTTAAGGTTTTCAACAGCGTGCTCTGAAGAAGAGTAATAGTAGACGCGCCTAGTTTTCATTTCAAAAATCCCAAACAAAAAAACGCCCCGGACATTAATCCGGAGCGTAAAGCAATTCAAGTAAGCAGGTTTCGCAGTGCTTACTTCAGGATCGATCGGCCTGCGTATTCAGCCACTTCGCCCAGCACCTCTTCGATGCGGATCAGCTGGTTGTATTTTGCCAACCGGTCAGAGCGCGCCAGAGAGCCGGTTTTGATCTGGCCGCAGTTGGTGGCCACGGCGAGGTCAGCAATGGTGGCATCCTCGGTCTCGCCCGAACGGTGCGACATCACATTGGTGTAGCCCGCACGATGGGCGATATCGACCGCCTTCAGCGTCTCGGTCAGCGAGCCGATCTGGTTCACCTTTACCAGCATGGAGTTGGCCACGCCGCGGGAGATGCCGTCGCTCAGACGTGCTGGGTTGGTGACAAAGAGGTCATCACCCACCAGTTGCACCTTGTCGCCGATCTTGTCGGTCAACAGTTTCCAGCCGTCCCAGTCGTCCTCGGACATGCCGTCCTCGATGGAGATGATCGGGTAGTCATTGACCAGCGCCGCCAGGTAGTCGGCATTCTCTTCCGAAGACAGCGTCTTGCCCTCACCAGAGAAGACATAATTGCCGTCCTTGAAGTATTCGGTCGCAGCACAGTCCAGCGCTAGATAGATGTCCTCGCCCGGACGGTAGCCTGCCTTTTCAACCGATTTCAAAATGAAATCCAGTGCCTCACGAGAGGAGCCGATGTTGGGGGCAAAGCCGCCTTCGTCACCAATCCCGGTGGAAAGACCCGCAGCGGAGAGCTCTTTCTTCAGAGTGTGGAAGACTTCAGCCCCCATGCGCACGGCTTCGCGGATGTTCTCCGCTGCCACCGGCATGATCATGAATTCCTGAATGTCGATCGGATTGTCTGCGTGCTCGCCGCCGTTGATGATGTTCATCATCGGAACCGGCAGAACCCGCGCCGAGGTGCCGCCCACATAGCGGAACAGCGGCTGGGTGGTGAAATCGGCTGCGGCCTTGGCCACCGCCATCGACACACCCAGGATCGCGTTAGCACCCAGGCGACCTTTGTTTTCTGTGCCGTCCAGCTCAATCATGGCGCTGTCCACGGCGACCTGCTCAGTCGCATCAAAGCCGACCAGCTCTTCGGCGATCTCACCGTTCACTGCGGCCACCGCCTCCAGCACGCCCTTACCCAAGTAACGGCTCTTGTCGCCATCGCGGCGCTCCACCGCCTCATAGGCGCCGGTCGAGGCGCCGGAGGGAACCGCGGCGCGGCCCATGGTGCCGTCTTCGAGAACCACGTCTACCTCAACCGTCGGGTTTCCCCGGCTGTCCAGGATTTCGCGGGCGTGGATATCGATAATCGTGCTCATCTCAGGAGACCTCTGACTGTGGCAATTACTTGCCCGCGTCTTAGCAGCCGGTGCAGAAAAGTAAACCGCCCTCGTTACCGCTAACACACCTTATTTCACTTGGTTAGGGCTAACATTTTCCTGTTTGCGCAACCGGTAACGGGAACGGGAGCCCGGCGACAGGGGCGCCTGACTGTGACTTCACGCCGCAGGGCTGGCACAGGCGCGTTGGCGGGCTTCCTCCCGGGCTTCTCTTTGGGCCTGTTTCACCATGCGGCGCTCGCGCATGAAGGTATAGAGACCGGAGCCAATGATCAGCCCTGCCCCGCATAGGGTCAGCGCATCGGGTCGCTCGCCAAAGACGATAACCCCCACCAGGATCGAAAACAAAAGCCTGCTGTAGCGAAAAGGCGTGATGGCAGAGGCATCACCGATCCGCGTTGCGACGACGATTGCATAATAGCCGAGTACCCCAAACAGGATGCCACCCAGCATCATGCCGCCCTGGCGCAGATCTATTCCTCGCGCCTGTTCCCCAGTGATCAACAGCAAGGCCAACCCGGCCAAGATCAGTGAGGCAAAGGCCTGAAAACTCACCACAGTGGAGGAGATGTTGCTGTCCACCAGCCGGGTCAAAAGATCCCGCGCGGCAATTGCCAGCACCGCCAGAAGCACCAGGATGACCGAAGGATCAAACCCGTCCAGCCCTGGACGCACAATCATCATAACCCCGGCAAAGCCAACGCAGATCGCACTCCAGCGGCGCCAGCCGACCTGTTCGCCCAGGAATAGCGCTGCCCCCATGGTGATCACCAGCGGCAGTGCCTGAAACACCGCAGCAACAGTGGAAATGTCCACCAGCGACAGGGCCGTGGCAAAGGCCATGGCCCCCAGGGCCTCCGCCGCCGACCGCAAAAGCACAACCCCGCGCCAAGCCTTGGGGGCAAAAAGGTTCTCGCCCTTGATCAGCGCCATGACGGCAAAAACGGATCCGCTGCCGACGCCCAGCATGATCAGGATCTGCCCTACAGGAATTTCACCGGAGAGGCGCTTGATAAACATATCTTCCAGCGTGAAAGCCGCCATGGAAGCAATGATGAAGAGGATCCCATTGAGGTTGTTCATGCGCGCGTCTCCTAAAGAATGCCGCCATCGGATCCACCGGGACTACCCGGTAAAATCGGATCCAATCCGGGGCAACCCGACCTTGATGGGGGCAAAAGCGATGTCGCTCAAGCATGTTTGCGACAGCTTGCAAGAGAGTTTGTGAGGACATTCATCACAGATATTGATGAATTCATCCACCCCGCACCCTTACAGGATCTAAGCACGGAAGCTTTTTGCCCAAACGAATGAGCTGCCGCCAATTGGACCCAGGACAGCCAGCGTTTAGTCGGTCTTCTTTGGAACCCCGTAGAGCTCCAGCCGATGGCCCTTCAACTGATACCCCAGCTTGGCTGCAATCTTCTCTTGCAGGGCCTCAATCTCTGGATCGCAGAATTCGATCACCTTACCGGTGCTGAGATCAATCAAATGGTCATGGTGATCGCGGTCCGCATCTTCGTAACGCGCGCGCCCATCACCAAATTCCAGCCGGTCCAGAATACCCGCCTCTTCAAAAAGTTTGACGGTGCGGTAGACTGTCGCCAGCGAAATCCCAGCATCCAGGGCACTGGCGCGGGCGTAGAGCTCTTCCACATCCGGATGATCCGCGCTTTCCTGCAGCACCTTGGCAATGACACGGCGTTGTCCGGTCATGCGCAGTCCTTTTGCTTCACATCGGGCGATAATCGTCATTGGCGTCCAGCTTTCATCCGCTTGCTTGGGGACCTTGTTTACTGAAAGTCGCGGGCTACGAAAACAGGAATTCGTCATTATCTCACCATTGACTTTATCCACAGAAGCCTTCATTGCCGCGACAGGCATCCCTCCCTGCCGCGTGAGCAGAGACATCCGGACGCGCCACCGCGCGACCCCTCCCGATGTTTAGTGAAGTGCCGATGTTCCCAAAATCACGCGTGGGGCTACTCGCAATTCCCGGCGGTGCGGCATTCGGCCTGCGCTGCCCGAGGGTTTTGCCCCATTTGCGCCGCTCGACGGGATATTTCCCAGCGGCACCCTGGCCTGCGGATGTCCTGCGGGCCGCGAAAGGACGAGACGTGACTGAATTTTCTTCTATGGGCCTGCCCAAACATATCCTGACCCGATTGGCCAATATGGGTCTTAAAGACCCAACGCCGATCCAGGCCCGCGCCATCCCCCACGCGCTGAACGGCGAAGACGTTCTGGGCCTGGCCCAGACCGGCACCGGCAAAACCGCCGCCTTTGGGGTGCCGCTGATCTCGCGGATGTTGGACTATGGGCGCAAGCCCGCCGGCAAGACCGTACGCGGGCTAGTACTGGCCCCAACGCGTGAGCTGGCCAATCAGATCGCTGAAACCCTGAAGGCCCTGACCGAAGGCACCCCGATGAAGGTCGGCCTGGTGGTGGGCGGCGTTTCCATCAACCCGCAGATCTCTCGCATTGCCCGCGGCACCGATATTCTGGTGGCAACTCCGGGCCGTCTTCTCGACATCCTGGACCGCGACGCGCTGGACCTGGGCTCTTGTGATTTTCTAGTTCTGGATGAGGCCGACCAGATGCTGGACCTCGGCTTTATCCACGCCCTGCGCAAGATCTCGGCCCTGCTGCCCGAAGAGCGTCAGACCATGCTGTTTTCGGCCACCATGCCCAAGCAGATGAATGAGATTGCCAATTCCTACCTGAAACGCCCTGTGCGGATCGAAGTAACACCTCCGGGCAAGCCTGCCGCCAAGGTCACACAATCGGTGCATTTCATCGCCAAGGCAGAGAAGCTCTCGCTGCTGAAAGAGCTGCTGGCCAATCACAAGGATGAGCGCACGCTTGTTTTCGGTCGTACCAAATACGGTATGGAAAAGCTGATGCGGGTGCTGGAGAAGGCCGGTTTTGCTGCCGCCGCGATCCACGGCAACAAGAGCCAAGGCCAGCGCGAGCGCGCCCTTGCCGCTTTCAAATCCGGTGAAATCAAAGTGCTGGTGGCCACCGATGTGGCGGCGCGGGGCCTTGATATTCCTGATGTGAAATTCGTCTATAACTACGAATTGCCTAATGTGCCTGACGCTTATGTGCACCGGATCGGTCGCACCGCGCGGGCAGGCAAAGATGGTGAAGCCGTTGCCTTCTGCGCGCCGGACGAGATGGAAGAGCTGAAGGCGATCCAGAAGGTGATGAAGATCACCATCCCCACCGCCTCCGGTCGCCCCTGGGAGGCGATGCCGGACCCGGCCGCCCCCCGTGGCGGACGCCCCGGCGGACATGGCGGCAATGGCGCAGGCAAGCCAGGCGGTAAACCCGGCGGCCAGCGCCGTCGCCGTGGTGGCAAGGGCCGTGGCAAACCACAGGGTGCCGCCACCCCCAACCCAGGCCGCAGCAGCAGCAAACCCGCAGGTGCCAAACGGCAAGCCCGCTAGGTACAGGCTGGGCTAAACCCGTATAGGAGCCCCCCTCGAATCAATGGGGGCTCTTTTTCATCATGAGAGAAGCTTTCGCTTTCCAGAGCATCAGCAAACAAAGGCCACTTAAAGGTCTCCTCCACTCTCTTTAAGGTCTCCTCCACTCTCTTTGCTCGAAACTCGGTTAGTAAGATGAGCACATCACTCAGCTATTTCTCTGTGTTGCGTAGAACTTCGAGTTGCTCACGAAGTTCTACCATTTCTTCATGGTGGTCCCCGAAGGAATATGTGTCGAACCAGAACTCAATTCCGAGTGCCGTAGCTCTCCTTTGGAGGTCGAAGTCCAACTCCCAGCTGAAGCTTTGATAGTAGTAACCAACGCAGACAAATTGCGTCCTGAACTTCTCTTTAACACGAAGAAGTCCCTCACGCTGGGGTTCGAGCCGCTTCAGAAGTTCGGACAGGTGATCGGAGAGGGTATCTTGATCGGTGAGACCACTGCCCAGTTTCCACTGTGAACCCCGGCGCAAAAAGCTGCGCCCGTTTCTTTCAAACGGGTCACCCAGCTTCCAAACATCATTGGGTTCCAAATTTAGCAAATTGGAAACAAAAACCGGGTCCTCAGTGCCTACAGCCCGAAAATAGGCATATTCTCGATCTGTTTCAGGTGGTGAGCTCATTCAAACATCCAAATTGGCCTCAACAAATGCTTGGCTTTTCCAATGGCTAACTCGCCTCAGGTGCCGCAAAACGTCGCTTCCACAGCCTCCCCCGGTGCAGGGGGACGCTGTAGATCAAGGTCCTGCGCCTCTTGCTCAAAGGGTTTGGAAAGGACCCTGTTCAGACGGTGGAACGGGTTAAAATCGCCCTCAAGTGCTGCGGCAATCACCTCTTCGATCCGGTGGTTACGGGGAATGAAAAGCGGATTGCTGGCGCGCATGACAATCTGCGAGCCACTTTCGCTTTCCAGTCGTTTTTGCCATTTGACATTCCAGGCATCAAAGGCACGCGGATCCGTAAACTGATTGCGGGCCTTGCCGCTGGGCAGGGCCGCAAAGGTATTGGTAAAATCGGCTTGGTTCTCCGCCATCTGCTGCAAGAGGTCGCTGACCAGATCCATATCCTCGCTTTCCACCGTCACCAGGCCGATCTTGCGCCGGAACAACCGCAGCCATTCCGCTTCGATCAGCGACGGCATTGCATGGACAATCGCGGTCACCTCTTCCAGTACTTCATTGGGATCTTCCAATTGCTGGATCAGCGCAGTGGCAAATTGCGCAAGGTTCCAAACCGCAATGCTTGGCTGGTTTCCAAAGGCGTAGCGCCCCATGTGATCAATCGAGGAAAAGACCTTATCCGGGTCGTAATTGTCCAGAAAAGCACAGGGACCATAGTCGATGGTCTCACCTGAAATGGCGCAATTGTCCGTATTCATCACCCCATGGATGAACCCAACAGACATCCAGGCCGCAATGAGGGCCGCCTGTTTGTCGCGCACCGCGCGCAGCAATCCGGTAACCCCATCAGCACCGGGAAAATGGCGTTCAATGGCGTAGCTGGTCAGGGTCTTCAGCGCAGAGCGATCACCGCGGGCAGCAAAGAACTGGAAGGTCCCCACCCGCAGGTGACTGGCAGCGACACGGGTCAGCACCGCACCGGGCAGACCGCCCTCGCGGCGCACAGTTTCGCCGGTACTAACCGCGGCCAATGCTCTGGTTGTGGGGATGCCAAAGGCATACATCGCTTCGGAGACTATGTATTCACGCAGAACCGGCCCCAGCCAAGCGCGACCGTCTCCCTGCCGGGAAAAAACAGTGCGTCCGCTGCCCTTTAACTGAATATCTCGGCGCATCCCATCCTTGGCCAGCACCTCGCCAAGCAGGATCGCACGGCCATCTCCCAGCTGTGGATTAAATGTGCCGAACTGATGTCCTGCATAGGCCTGGGCCAGCGGTTCAGCACCCTCGGGTACAGTGTTTCCGGCAAAAACCTCTGCCAGTTCTCGCGCGTCCCCAGGCGTGATCCCCAGCATCTCTGCCAGCATAGCGTTAAAAACAATCAGCTCAGGCGCGCGGACGGGCTCCGGGGCCTGCCGCTGATAGAAGCCTGGTCCGAGTCGCACAAAGCTGTTGTCAAAGGGGATCTGCAGTGCCATGGCTCAAAGATATTCAGCAGGACAAAGAAAGCCAGCCAGAAGATGAGCAAAAAGATGACTGCAGATGAAATAATAACAAAACTGCAACTAGAACGTCATCCCGAAGGGGGATGGTACCGCCAGACTTGGGTTGCCGAGAACGCGGGCCGCCCCAGCGGAACCTGCATCTACTTTCTACTCACCGCCGGAGAGCGCAGTCACTGGCACCGGGTCGATGCCACCGAGATCTGGCTCTATCATGCGGGGGCAGACCTGGTGTTGTCCCTGGCGGAAGATGAGGCTGGTCCGGCGCAGGACCACCTCCTCAGCCCGGACCTGACCAAGGGGATGCCGCAGATCATCGTGCCAGAACAGCACTGGCAAGCTGCGCGTAGCATGGGGGACTGGACTTTGGTCAGCTGCACCGTCTCGCCCGGGTTCCGGTTCGAAGGCTTTGAACTGGCCGCACCCGGATTTGATATTCCACGCGGATAAGTCGAATAAGATGGTCACAGGGAGATCAACATTTGCCAAATCTCGCCTGGCCGGATCATCCATGGTCAGATTCGCAAGATTCACCTGGCCAGTCTTTGCGTTGCTAGGCATCCTCTTATGGCAGGATCAGCAACCTCTGCCGGAATCTTTCCATCACGCCAAAGTTCTGAGGGTAGAGCGAGCTAACTCTATCAAGGGGGGAACCCTTTGGTTGGTTAAAGCCCAACTGGAAGCGCCGTCAGAAGTGACAACCGTCAAGCTGTCTAGGCTACGAATGAGCCCAACAGGTCGCCCCCTCCTGCAGGCAGGAGAACCCGTTTGCTTGGCTTCCGCCACTCCTCTCCTGCGTACTCGTATGTATTGGGAAACCGTACCCTACAAATGTGATCCAAATTAAAGAGAACACCCAAAATCCAGGGCCCAAACGGCCCTGTCCTACGTTCCTCCCCACCTCAAGCATAGCTCCAGCGCCTTACAGTTCTGCCTCCCCTTGAGACAAATCTGCTGCCAGAAAAACCACCGCGTTAGAAGAGGGGTTTCGCTTTGGGCCTTGCCCAAAGCGACCCGCGCCGCGCGCGCCCTTTGGGCGCGCGCGGCGCAAGGCCCAAGGGCAGAGCGTGAATTTCCAATTCATGCAAAGCGCGCGGGAGCTCCCCTCCATCCCGACTTCAATTCGGGAGAAGGGAACTAATCATCACAGGCCTTTTAGTGCCTCTCGCAACCCATCTGGAAATACTGCAACGCCGTCGCGCTCCAAAGCATCAAGATCAAACCATCTGGCGCGGCAGAGCTGTCCGTTGTCCTCATGGAAGAGAATTTCATCCAGGTTTTCGAATGCCCCGTCAGGAAACTCAACCGCGGCCGCAAAGATAATCTCATGGCCCGTCGCACCCTCATGCAGATAAAGGTTCTCCAGTACCAAGGGCGCACCAGAAACCATGACCTCAACCTGCAACTCCTCCAGAAATTCCCGTTTCAAAGCTTGCTGCCAAGTCTCGCCAAATTCGATGGTTCCACCAAGGGGACGCACCCCCTTGAGGTGACCCGCATCATCATAGACCTCCGCCGCCAATAACCTGCCCTCGCGCCAATGCAGCCCCAGTGCCTTTACCTTGATTCTAGGCTGCGGCCGCCATGGCGTGGCCAAGGGATCACTGGGCATTTGGCAGGCTCACAATTCCACCGCCGACACAGGCGCTGACCCCAGTCGTACCCGGGCAAGAGGTTGGCATCCCTCGGGCCACACGCACGGCGAGATAGGCAAAGGCCTGCGCCTCCAGCATATCCCCATCCAGCCCCACCTCCTCGACCGGCATGACCGGGCAATCCAAAGAGACCTTCAGCATTTCCATCAACACCGGGTTCCGGCGCCCGCCGCCTGTCACCAGAACCCGAGCAGGCGCTTCCGGGCAATGCTGCATGCCCTGCGCCACAGCGGCCGCACACATCGCGGTTAAAGTTGCAGCTGCATCACTGTCCGATAGCTCCCTAACCAGATTGATCATTTCTGAAAAATCATTCCGGTCCAGCGACTTCGGCGGCATTCTGGAAAAGTATGGCTCTGCCAGGAACAGCTCCAATGCCCCGGTTTCGACCGTGCCGGACATCGCGACAGCACCACCCTCATCCATGGGTTTGCCCTGACGCGCTGTCATCAGATCATTCACCGGCGCATTGGCGGGCCCTGTGTCAAAGGCAAGGAGAGCGCCCGGTTCCTCTGGCCTCTCAAAACGGGGATCCACATAGGTGACATTCCCCACCCCACCCAGGTTCAAAAAGCAAAGAGGTGCACCCGCAGAGATGTATTTGGCGCAGGCAAAATGGAAGAAAGGCGCCAAGGGTGCGCCCTCACCTCCCATTGCCACATCATCGCTGCGAAAATCCCAAACCACTGGTATCTGCAGCTCTTCGGCCAATCTGGCCCCATCCCCCACTTGCAGCGTGCCATTCTGACGCGGTGCGTGGGCCAGGGTCTGGCCATGCACCCCCGCCAGATCGATCCCATCACAGAGGGCCGCATTCTGCCGAAGCGCACGCAGATGTACATCTTCAACAACCTGCGTCGCTGCCAAGACCTCCTCCCCATGCCAATGGCCTAGCCCCGCACGCAAGATTTCACGCTCAGCGCTCTCATATGGGTGGTAGGCAGCGGGTCCAAATCCATGGATGTTCTCCCCATCGGTTTCGATCACCGCCAGGTCCACCCCATCCAATGAGGTCCCGCTCATGGCGCCCAGGGCGCGCAGCTTTCCTGTTCTTGCAATTGCCTTGCTCATCTCAGACCTGCCTCAGTTTGCGGGATCGGTGCCACTACCGCGCCATGCCGCCGCCTCCGCTCTCCCCTTCCTGATCGCACAGGGGTCAGAGCCATTTGTGCTTTGCCATTATTCTACCGATACATTTTTGCGGGGAAAACAGGTTCCATGTATGGAAATTGCGAATTATACGGGTCAGCGCAAATCAATCACCGAGGCAGAACATGACCTACCACCCCAAATCGGATTTCGTCGCCGTCATGATGGAACGCGGGTTCCTTGCGGACTGCACCGATTATCAAGGCCTGGATGAGGCCCTGATGCAGGGGGTGAAGCCCGCCTATATCGGATTTGATGCCACCGCGAAATCGCTGCATGTGGGCTCGCTCATTCAGATCATGATGCTGCGCTGGTTCCAGAAGACCGGCCATCAGCCGATCACCCTCATGGGCGGCGGCACCACCAAGGTGGGCGATCCTTCTTTCCGTGCTGATGAACGTCCGCTCTTGGATGAGGCCGCGATCAACGCCAATATTGCGGGCATCAAGAAGGTCTTTGCCGCCTATATCGATTACGACACAGACGCGCCCAACAAGGCCCTGATGCTGAACAATGCGGAATGGCTGGACGATCTCAATTACCTCGAATTCCTGCGCGACATCGGCCGCCATTTCTCGGTGAACCGGATGCTCAGCTTCGAGAGCGTCAAATCACGCCTCGACCGCGAACAGTCCTTGAGCTTCCTTGAGTTCAACTACATGATCCTGCAGGCCTATGACTTCCTGGAGCTGAACCGCCGCTACGGCTGCATCCTGCAGATGGGCGGCTCGGATCAGTGGGGCAATATTGTCAATGGTATCGATCTCACCCGCCGGGTGCTGGACAATTCGATCTTTGGCCTAACCTCGCCGCTCTTGACCACCTCGGATGGCAAGAAGATGGGCAAGAGCCAGGACGGTGCGGTCTGGCTCAACCCCGATATGCGCTCACCTTATGAGTTCTGGCAGTTCTGGCGCAACACTACCGATGCCGATGTGGGTCGTTTCCTCAAGCTCTATACCGAGCTGCCCATTGACGAATGTGAGCGCCTGGGCGCCCTGGCCGGATCCGAAATCAACGACGCCAAAATTGTGCTGGCCAATGAGGTAACCAAGCTCTGCCACGGTGCCGAGGCCGCATTGGCTGCTGAGGCCACCTCGCGCGAAGTTTTTGAAAAAGGCGGCGTGGGCGATGACCTGCCAACCCTGTCGCTCTCTCCTGCGGATCTGGGTGACGGCATTTCCATCGTACAGCTCATTGTGAAATCCGGTCTGGCCAAATCCGGCAAGGAGGCCAAACGCTTGATCTCTGAAAACGGCGCCAAGATTGATGACCAACCGCTGACGGATGCAGGGCTGATGCTCGATGCAGGCGCGCTTTCCTCACCGATCAAGCTCAGCGCAGGCAAAAAGCGTCACGCTCTGGTGCAGCTCACCGACTAAGGCTTAGCGAATATCAAACCCGCGAAAAGGAGCCCAAGTGGCTCCTTTTTTTGTCGGACGGTCAGCTCCTATGGCAGATCCCATAGCACCAAGAAGCCAATCCAGAGATCGCCACCTGGAGCAAGAAGGCTCTCCGCAGGGTTTCTGCCTTCCAAAAAAAGAAACTCGGCATGTGAGGTAAAGCCTCACAAAAACAGCCAGTCCACCAGTGTCAGCAAGATAAAGATGGGCACCGAAAGGGCACAGGCCAGCAGGGCCGCAGCACTCAATGTCATACGCGGGTTGGGCGCGCTTTGCCCCAGAACCTTTACCGGTGATTTTCCGTCTGATTTCATGGGTCCATTAACCATGATTTAGGTTTCCGAAGGGTAAATAAACCCATGTTCGATTTCCTGCCTGCTGATGTCATGCCCCGCCCGATCCAACGCGACACCACCCCACCCAGCCTGCCACAATCGCCCGAATTCCGGCGCGCGCTTTTGGCTACCGGCCAAAGCCCTCTGGTCCTTGAAAATCTGGGCGACACTCTGGTTACACGCCGCCGCTTTGCGCTTGGGGTCTCCTGCGCCATGGTGAACCGCGCCCGTATCAAAAAGCCCCTGCGCTTGATTGAAAGCCTGCAGGAACAGGGCCTTGGGCGCACTCCGGTAATCCTCTCGCCAGAAGAGCCCGCAGCGGAGCTGGCGCAATATGGTGCGGTGCCCCTGCTCAGCCCCGCCCATGTGGCGAAATGGGATCTCAGCAGCGATCGGGACAGCTTGCGCGCAGGCCTGCACCAAAAATGGCGCAACCGGTTGAAGCACGCCGAAGCTCATACCCTTCGCATCAGCCGCCAGAACATGCCGATTGATCCCTCTCACTGGTTGCTGCAGGCAGATCAGAAACAACAGGCCGCGCGCGGTTACAGCAGCTGGCCGCAGACCCTCACGCTCGCCTATGCCAGTGAAAACCCAGGCCAGGCCAAGCTCTTTCAGGCTTTTGAGGGCAAGGAGGTCATCGCCGCTCTCTTGATCCTGCGCCATGGTGCGGCCGCGAGTTACCATATCTCCCACAGTACAGCGCGTGGCAAAGCACTCTCGGCCCATAATCTACTGCTGTGGCAGGCGGCCTGCTGGCTGCAGGACAAAGGTTGTCAGCACCTGGATCTGGGGCTGATCAATACCGAACACGCAGCGGGCCTCGCCCGTTTCAAACTGGGCACCGGGGCAGCGCTCTCCGCTCTGGGCGGAACCTGGCTGCACTGGCCCCCTGTTACGCCGCTTTTTGCTCCCTTGGCTCGGCTGGATCTGCGCAAAATGCACCCTGCCTAGCGACAGAGCCGCAGGATAGTGCAACGCTGCGCTGGACAGGCCCCCTCTTGTGAGGTTATTGAACAGATGTTCATTTACCCGGAGGAGCCCCGCCCATGAAACTCGCATCGACCCGCGCCATCATTACCGGTGGCGCCTCTGGCCTTGGTGAAGCAACCGCCCGCCATTTCGCCGCTTCCGGCGCCAAAGTGACGCTGCTGGACCGCGACACGGAGCGCGGTGCCCGCGTAGCCGACGAGATCGGCGGGTTCTTTGCCGAAACCGATGTCACCGACGAAGCCTCGGCCGAAGCAGCGATTGCCAAGGCCTCAGAAAATATGGGCGGCATCTCTGCCTGCGTGAACTGTGCAGGCATCGCCATTGGCATGAAAACCGTCAGCAAAGAAGGCGCGCATCCTCTGGGTGCATTCCAGAAGACCATCGACATCAACCTCGTCGGCACCTTCAATGTTGCCCGTCTGGCCGCAGTAGAAATCGCCAAGAACACACCCGAAGAAGATGGCGCACGCGGAGTGATCATCAACACAGCCTCCATCGCTGCCTTTGACGGCCAGAAGGGCCAGGCCGCCTATGCCGCCTCAAAGGGCGGCGTCGCCGGCATGTGCCTGCCCATGGCCCGAGACCTCGCCTCCTCTGGCATCCGTGTGATGACCATTGCACCAGGGATCTTTATGACCCCGATGCTGGCAGGCCTGCCGGAAGAGGTCCAGGCCAGCCTTGCCGCCGATGTGCCAAACCCCGCCCGCCTGGGTGATCCGGCCGAATATGGCCGCCTGGCCGGTTTCATTGTCGAAATGGGCTATCTGAATGGTGAGGTCATCCGCATCGATGGCGCCCTGCGCATGCGCTGACCGCTTCGCGCTTCCTGTCCAGGGTTTGCGGGTCAAGGGCGGCAAAGCCGCCACGCGCAGCGTGGTTTATCCTTGAGGCGCAATTCATGGAAAACACACTCGAATTGGCGTCTTTGAGGGGCAGATCTGCCCCTCAAGCGCTTCTCAGCAAGGCCTTCGCGCTGCGCCAGCAGCGCCTGGCCCAAGGCAGCACAAAGCGGGATTGGCGCAGCCAATGCAGCTGCGGGCGCGGGAGCCCCCGCCTGCCACTGCATGCTTCCGCCAGTTCTACAGCTTGTAGCGGCCGCCCCACTGCCCCAGGGCTTCGATCACCGGACAAAGCTCCAGCCCCTTTTCTGTCAGGCTGTATTCCACCCGAGGCGGCACCTCTGCATAGACCTTTCGGTGCACGATCCCATCGGCCTCCAACTCCCGCAGCTGCTTGGTGAGGCTGCGCTGGGTTACAGTCCCCAATTGACGCAGCAGCGCGTTGAAACGCATCTTTCCCGGCAGAAGGTGATAGATCACCATTCCCTTCCACTTGCCAGAGATCTGCTCCAATGCGGCCTCCACCGGGCAACCATCGCTGCAATCATAGCGCTGAAACCTGTCCTGGCGTCCGTCTTCTGTACCATTAGTATCCATTTGTGCCCTATCTGCAGAAATTGTGCGTACTTGCGCGAAACCAATGCGGGCTTCATATCCGCAGCTCCAGAGCAAAACAACTTGGGAAGCTTGCAATGCCCCTCACTATCCTTGCACAAATCACCGCCAAACCCGGCCACGAAGACCTGCTGCGCAGCGAACTGGAAAAGCTGGTTCCGGTAACCCGCGCCGAAGCAGGCTGCATCCGCTATGACCTGCATCGCGACAATGAAAACCCAGGCTTTTTCGCTTTCTATGAAACCTGGGAGAATCGTGAACTCTGGCAGGACCATATGAATGCGCCACATCTGGCCGCTTATATGGAAGCTACAGAAGGCGCAGTGGCTGAGTTCAGTTTGAACGAGATGACACAGACACTCTAATTCCATTGCCCGGCCGCAAACGGATTTGAGATACGGCGACCCATCAAGACTGTGCATCTCGTGAGGGTACAGCAAGCCCAAGAGGAGCGCACTTAGCCGCACTTCTTGGGTTTACACTTCGCTTACCAATCTAAATGAAGTGTGAAATCTAAAACTCTAATTTTACACAATGTTTCGCGCGCGAAACATCCAGTGCAGGCACCTCTTTCCGGATCCGCCTTCAGGATCCGGATTTCTCTTCCAGCTCCAGCCACTCCTCCTCTGCAGACATCAGTTTTTCCTGACGCTCCACAAGGGCTTCCGTGGCTTTCTTGAACTTGACTGGTTCACGCGTGAATAGCTCCGGATCCGCCATCAGCTCCTGCAGCTTCGCAATTTCCTGCTCCAGGCGCTCGATCTCGGCGGGCAAGGCCTCGAGCCTGTGCTTTTCCTTGAAACTCAATCCCGCTTTGGGCTGGGCCTGCGGTTTGGCTTTTGGCTTTTCCGCTTTGGGCTTTTCCGCCTTGCTGGCTTTTTCCGCCCCCGGCAACCCGCCCCGCTGGGTGATGTAGTCACTCCAACCGCCCGCATAGGTAACGGCTTTGCCGTCCCCCTCCATGGCGATTGTCGCGGTGGCCACACGGTCCAGAAAATCCCGGTCGTGGCTGACCAGCAGCACAGTGCCGTCATAGCTGTCCAGAAGTTCCTGCAAGAGATCCAGGGTCTCCACATCCAGGTCATTGGTTGGTTCGTCCAGCACCAGAAGGTTGCTTTGCCGCGCCATCAGACGCGCCAGCAAAAGCCGCGCCTTCTCCCCGCCCGAAAGCGAGCGTACCGGTGCCCGCGCCTGGCGTTCATCAAACAGAAACTCTTTGAGGTAACCCACGACATGCTTTGGATTTCCGCGCACCATGACCTGATCTGCCTTGCCGGAAATCCCCAAAAGAGGATCCGAGGTCAGATTCTCCCAGAGGCTGGCATCGCCGTCCAATTGATCACGGGTCTGATCAAAAAAGGCGGTCTCAAGATTGGTCCCCAACGCCACCGCGCCCGCATCCGGCTGCTCCATGCCAAGGAGCATTTTCAACAGCGTCGTTTTACCCGCACCATTTGGGCCGACAAAGGCGATCCTGTCGCCCCGCTGCACCTTGAGAGAGAAATTCTGCACGATCGCCTTATCGCCGAAGCTCTTGCTGAGCCCCTCCGCTTCAATCACTTTGCGACCGGATTTTGGCCCAGCTTCCAGCGCAAGTTCTGCTGCGCCCTGGCGCTTGATCTGACCCGCGCGCTCCGCCTTCAGATCCTGCAGAGCCCGCACCCGGCCCATGTTGCGCTTGCGCCGGGCAGAGATACCTTCGACGGCCCAGCGACTTTCGCTTTTGATCAGGCGGTTCAGCTTGTGCCGTTGCTGATCTTCTTCTTCCCAGAGCTTGTCGCGCCAGGCCTCAAAATGCTCAAAACCCTTTTCCTGGCGACGCACCTGACCGCGATCCACCCAGAGCGTTGCCCGCGTCAGTGCCCGCAAGAAGGCCCGGTCATGGCTGATCAATACAAAAGCCGTGCGGGTGGATTTCAACTCTTCTTCGAGCCAGGTGATCGCCTCGATATCCAGATGGTTGGTCGGCTCGTCCAACAGCATCAGATCGGGCGCTTCTGCCATCAGTTTGGCGAGAGCAGCCCGGCGACGCTCTCCACCCGATGCGGTCTCCACCGGGCGCGACGGATCAAACTTCAGCCCTTCGCCGGCGCGCTCCACCTTGTATAATTCCCCTGGTTCCAGCCCTGAGGCGGCAAAATCTCCGAGGGTGGCAAAGCCTTCCATCTTGGGATCCTGCTCCATATAGCCGACACTGCGACCGGGGGGCACGACGATGGAGCCTTTGTCAGCTTCAACTATCCCAGCCATGACCTTCATAAGGGTGGATTTTCCCGATCCGTTGCGGCCAACAAGTGCGACGCGGTCTCCGGGTTGAACCACAAGATCGAGCTCGGAAAACACCGGGTCACCGCCGAAAGTCAGCGAAATACCGGTCATCTGCAAAAGAGGAATACGTGCCATGAAAGCCAGCTAAACTGCAGAAGGCCCGAGGTCAACGCCGTGCACAAAATCAGCAAAGATTGGGGTAGTGGTCCGATCCGCCCTAGCGCAGCAAGGCCCGAAAACCTGCTTTGCGCTTTTCCGGGATCGCCTCGATGTCCAGGGCGGTAAACACATGCATTGTTCCAAGATCACGGTCCTGCACCAGGTGATCGCTCACACAGCCCCCCAGGGTCAGGTAATTGCGCAAAAGCGGTGGCATCTGCCGCAGTGCCTGCGACAGGTCCAGATCTCTTGCCTGATCCCTGTCAGAGAGCAGATCAATGAATGTGATATACTCAGCTGCTTTCGCGCCGGGTTGCCAATCCGAAGGTGCCAGATACCGCGCCTGCAACAGTGCAAAGGCATGCAGGTAAAGGGATGGATCATTGCCCTGAAAGGAGGAACAGCCAATCAGCATTTTGATTTCCAGCCGCTCCACCATGACAGTCAGCCCGGCCCAGGCCAAACGGGCGACATCGGCGCCAGAGACATCTGGATCGATGCAAAAACGACCGAGCTCACCAATCGAGCTGCCTGGTTTCAACCGCTGTAAAGCTGGCCCCAAACCATAGGATTGCGCGGTATAGCAACGCGCCATCTCCTGCTGGCTTGTTAAATGTCGCAGGCGAAAGACACCCAAAATGCGCCCGTCCACCTCACGCTCAACCAGGATATGGAAGCAAAAGCGGTCAAAGAGATCCTGATCCGCCTTTTCTCTTCCAAAACAACGCGCTCTCAACTCAGATGCATGTAATAGATCGGTTTCAGAACCTGCGAGGCGCACCCTGAAACCAGCCTTTACCAGAAGAACCTCACCTGACGGCAGACCCCGCGGAGAAGGCATCTTTTCCTGCAATGTGCCCTCTGCCATCAGAATCCGTTTCCCAATTGCACCGCACCTGCGCAGCTCGCGCGCCCACAAGCAACCAGCCAAGGCATCCCTAGACCAAGAAGCCGAAAATCAGCTAAATCCCTAGACCGAAATTCAGCCCTCTTCTCTCCCAAAGGTCTGGCCCAGAGATCACTCCGATATCAAATTGCCCGGGTTGAAGTTGCCAAGACTGCCAAGCAACTGACGCAAGAAGGTCTTATCCTGGACGCTGGAACTGGTCACGCGACGCTCCAGCGGGATAACCTTGCCATCCTCCAGGCTGTAGCGCTCCACCCCAGAGACAACATCACGAGCGTCAAAATTGATCGCAACAAGTTCACGTGAAACCGGTTTGATTGCGGAAACCCCGCGATGACGCATAGTGGTTGCCACATAGTAGTAGCCGCTTTCACTCAGCACGCCAGAGGCAGAGGGGACGCCTAGTGTTTCGGCCACGGAGTCCTTGGTATCGATCCCGACAACAACCTCTGCCAGTTCTTCTTCGGTTGGCACATAGCCATGCCGCTGATACCGCGCGCTGCAAGAGGCCAAGGCCGCCGCGGTCACAACCCATATCGCCAGTTTCGCTGCCGATTTAAACTGCCCTGTTTCTGCGCCCATTATGTCCCCCGCGACACCAAATTCCATCAGCGGCTTGAACCCGCTTAGCATCCCGATTACCTAATGCAGCCTCTCGGTTCAAGAAACGAAAGTTCCCGTGATGTCTGACAGTACCGCTTTGCGGGTCGCCGATCTGCCGCAAAACAGGCCGACCAAGTTCGATCTTCGCCCTGATGCCCCTGCCCTGGAGGCCTTGGCAACAGAGCTGGGCGTGAATGGGATGCGTAAACTACGCTTTACCGGTGAGATCACCGCCAAAGGGCGCAAGGATTGGCAGCTTTCCGCTAATCTGGGTGTCACGCTGCTGCAGGACTGCGTTGTGACCCTGGAGCCCATGACCACACGAATCGACGAAAAGGTGGAGCGCCTATTCCTCTCCGATTATGCGGAACCAGACGATCCGGAGCGCGAGATGGAAGAGGATGAGCGGGTCGAACCTTTAAGCGAAGTGATCGATCCCGGAGAGGTTTTGGTCGAAGCCCTGGCTCTGCTGATCCCCGCCTATCCGCGCAAGGACGGGGCTGAACTGGGAGAGGCCGTCTATGCTGAACCTGGTGTTCAGGCCATGCGGGACGAAGACACCAAGCCCTTTGCCGGACTGGCCGCGCTGAAGAATCAGCTAGAGGACAAAGACCCAAATTGAGCGGGATTGCGAAAGCGGCCTGATGATTTTTTGATAGAGCCGCTTTTCTCACTGGCATATACGGGGCCGCTCTCGTAAAAACCGCTTGCGCAGTCGAAGATTCTCGCTATTTTCGCGCGCTCATCGGAATTTTTGGTTGGACATCGGAGAGGCTGCGGCCTAAACGCCGCCTACCGATCTAACGAACGAATGTGAAACGCGCCGCGGGCATGGCCCCAAGGCCCCAAGTAAACGAAGGTTGAGACATGGCCGTCCAACAGAACAAAGTATCCAAGTCGCGCCGCAACAACCGCCGCGCGCACGATGCACTGGTTGCTGCAAACCCGAACGAGTGCTCCAGCTGCGGTGAACTGCGTCGCCCCCACCACGTCTGCCCTTCCTGTGGCCACTATGACGATAAAGAGATCGTTGCAGTGAACGACGAAGTGGAAATCGACGAAGACGCGGCATAAGCTCGCGACGATCACATTTCTTGCGGAGCGGATTTTTTGCATGACGGGTAAACCCGATCAATCAGCCAACAAATCCGGCCGCATTGTGATTTCGGTTGACGCCATGGGCGGAGATGCCGGTCCTGCGGAAGTAGTGGCCGGCCTCGCTATGTCTGCGGACAAGAACCCCAATATCGGGTTCCTGCTGCATGGCCCCGAAGCGCAGCTGAAGCCTCTGGTTGCTAAAAAGCGCATACTGCAGGGCCGCGTCGAAATTCGCGACGCCCAAAAGGTTGTCACCATGGAGGACAAGCCCTCTCAGGTGATGCGCAATGGCAAGGGCACTTCGATGTGGTCCACAATCGAAGCGGTCAAGCAGGGCGAAGCAGCCGGGGCGGTTTCCTGTGGCAACACAGGCGCGCTGATGGCGCTTTCCATGCTGCGCCTGCGCAAAATGCCCGGCGTGAACCGCCCGGCGATTGCCATTCTGTGGCCCTCGCGCAATCCGCAGGGCTTCAACGTGATGCTGGATGTGGGCGCGGATGTGCGCGCGGATGCCCAGGATCTGTTGCAATACGCCCTGATGGGCACCTCCTATCTGCGCAATTCCATGGATATTGCCCGGCCCCGTGTCGGGCTTTTGAATGTCGGAACCGAAGAGCATAAAGGCCATGCGGAGCTGAAAGAAGCCCATGCCCTGATTGCGGAAAACGCAGAAAAGGCCAATTTCGACTTTGTTGGTTTTGTCGAAGGCAGCGACATCCCTGGCGATGCGGTAGATGTAATCGTCACCGATGGTTTCACCGGCAATGTCGCGATCAAAACCGGCGAAGGCACCGCCAGCCTGATCCGCATCGCCCTGCGTGAAGCCTTTGAATATTCGTTCCTTTCCAAGATTGCCGCCCTGCTTGCAATGACCTCCCTTCGCCGGTTGTCCAAACGGATGGATCCGCGCCGCGTCAATGGCGGCGTCTTCCTGGGCTTGAACGGAACCGTGGTGAAATCCCATGGTGGTGCGGATGCGACCGGCGTCTCCGCTGCGATCAAACTGGCCTTCCGTCTGGCAGAGCATGGTTTTGCTGAAAAGCTGGCGGCGCGGGTTGCATCTGTGGTGGAGCTTACCCAAGATAAACCTGTTCCACAGGATGCTGAGCATCCCTCCCAATAAGACCAAAAAGGCAGGCCCAGAATGACGCGACGTGCAGTAGTGATTGGCACAGGACATTACCTCCCGGAACGGGTGGTTGAGAACGCGGAATTCGAGAAGACCCTGGATACCACGGATGAGTGGATTCGCAGCCGCTCCGGTATTGAGCGTCGCCATTTCGCAGCCGAAGGCGAAACCACATCCGATATGGCCGCCGCTGCCGCCAAGGCAGCCCTGGCCGAAGCCGGGATGGAGGCTGAGAGCGTCGATGCCATCGTTCTGGCCACTTCTACTGCGGATCTGACCTTTCCTTCGGCCGCAACCATGGTTCAGTCAAAACTGGGCATGACCCGTGGTTTTGCCTTTGATGTGCAGGCCGTTTGTGCAGGTTTTGCCTATGCGCTGGCCAATGCCAATGCGCTGATCCTCTCTGGACAGGCTGATCGGGTGCTGGTGATCGGGGCGGAAACCTTTAGCCGGATCATGGATTGGACCGATCGCTCTACCTGTGTGCTCTTTGGCGATGGCGCCGGCGCCCTGCTCTTGGAAGCACAGGAAAGCGCTGGCACAAGCGATGATCGCGGCATCCTGGCCACCGATCTGAACTCCGATGGGCGCTACAAGGATCTGCTTTATGTGGATGGCGGCGTCTCGACCCAGAACACCGGCCATTTGCGCATGCAGGGCAACCAGGTCTTCCGCCATGCGGTTGAAAAACTGGCCAAAACGGCCAATACCGCGCTGGAGCGGGCGAATCTGACCACCGCTGATGTGGATTGGATCGTGCCGCATCAGGCCAATATCCGCATCATCCAGGGCACCGCCAAGAAGATGGGCCTGTCGATGGATAATGTTGTTGTCACCGTTCAGGACCATGGCAATACCTCCGCCGCCTCGATTCCCTTGGCGCTTTCGGTTGGCAAATCACGTGGCCAAATCAAAGAAGGTGACCTGATCGTCACCGAAGCGATTGGCGGCGGCTTGGCCTGGGGTGCGGTGGTGTTGCGCTGGTAAGCCGCTTACCGTGAAAGATACGCCTTGCAATTCATTGATATTGACAGGGAAAATCCCCTGCCCCTATGCTTTGGCAAACAACGGGGATTAGCATGGGCGAAAAAACTCTTACACGCATGGATCTGAGCGAAGCCGTCTTCCGTGAGGTCGGCCTCTCCAGAAATGAAAGCGCACAACTGGTGGAGAGCATGCTGCAGCATATGTCAGATGCTCTTGTCCGGGGCGAACAGGTCAAGATTTCTTCTTTTGGGACCTTCAGCGTGCGCGATAAATCCGCTCGCGTTGGGCGCAACCCCAAAACCGGTGAAGAGGTTCCAATTCAACCCCGCCGGGTTTTGACGTTCCGCCCCTCTCACCTGATGAAAGACCGGGTGGCAGACGGAAACCGCAAGTAACGCTGCTTGCCCCAGCCGCCTGTCGGCCAAAGATAACAAGGCTCTTTGCAAAGAGCGCGATCAACGGAACAGTGTAGATGTCAAAATCACCCGACGCCTTCCGCACCATTAGTGAAGTCGCGGAGTGGCTTGGCGTGCAAGCCCATGTTCTGCGGTTTTGGGAAAGCAAGTTCACTCAGATCAAGCCGGTGAAACGTGCCGGGGGGCGTAGGTATTACCGCCCCGCTGATATGCTTCTCTTGGGTGGCATACGCAAACTGCTGTATCAAGACGGACTGTCGATCAAGGAAGTACAGGCCATTCTGCGCGATCTCGGAATCGGCCATGTAAGTGAAATGTCCCATGATCTGGATGCGGCCGGCCCACCGGATGGCGACGGTGCAACCGGTTCCGCAGATACCGCCGGATCAGGTAATGGGACCACTGGGGGAACCACCGAGGGGGAGGCCTCTGGCTCTGACAGTGCTACCGCCCAAGAATCCCTCGATGCGGCCCCTGTCCCGCTCCCCAGTGATGCGCCTGAGGTGCAAGAAGCCGCGGAAGGCCCTGGTGAGGTGTCGGATACCGCACCGATGGAGGCCAGTTCTGCTGCTGAACCCGCCCCGCTTGCACCAGCAACACCTTCAACGCCTGAGACAGCGCTTGAGGCAACACCAGAGAGCGTGTCAGACACCGTCGAATCGCAAGAGCTGCCACAGGAATCCCCGGTGGCGCAGACCCCAATCGCCCCCCTTGATGCACCTCAAGAGGAGCCCCTTGCGCCAGAAAGCCAGCCAGCTGAAGCGGCCCCCGCCGTAACAATAGATGCGGCAACAATAGATGCGGCGACGCCAGATGCGGGCGCGCCTGTGACGGATGCGCCTCTGGATCAGCCCGCTGACCGGGGTGAGGAAGCCGCTGATGAAGCGCTCGCACAGCCTGCAAATGAGGTCGCCCCCGCAGCGCCACCTGCGCCTGTTGTTGATGCGCCCGCCGAAATGAGTGCACCCAAAGCCGAGGTCGAGGGCGAGTCCCAAGCAGTGGCTGAAACAGGCCCCGAGGAATCTCTCCCTGTAGCAACAGTTGCAGCAGTTGAGGAAATTGCTCCCGAAGCAGATGATTTGGCCCAGCCAATTGCGGAAGAACCGGCTGCACCTGCTGCGCCTCTTGCAGATGCGCCCCAAGAGACACCTCAAATCACGGAACCTGACGAGGTTACTCTCGACACTGCAACCCCCGCTGCCCCATCGGAAAGCGAAACTTTGGCTCCTGCATCTAAGCCAGCCCCACAGCCAGAAGTAAGCGAACCAATTGAAACGGCAGCCGCAGCCGCGCCCCAGAGTCAGGATCTTGCGCCAGCTGAGCCAGAAGCTGTTGAGCAGGAACCTCAGGCTGAATTTGCACCTGCACCAGAGGTCGCTGGACCTGCTGAGCCAGAGCAAATGCGAATGGATCTGGACTCGCCTCAACCTCAACCGCAGGCCCAAGCCAATCCTCCTGTCGCAACAGCCTCCTCAGCAGTCGAGGGTGCAGCAAACGCGCCCTCCGATGCAGAGGCAAATGCTGAACCAACTGCAGAAACAGGCGCAGCTGCGCCAGCCGACCTAGATTCAGGCGGAACGACACCGCCCCCGCCCGCAGAGAGCGAGGTCGCTGCCGCTACACCGGATTTGCCGTTGGACCCACCGGTCAAACCCGAACCGCATCACCTCAAACCGAATATCACCGCAACCGCGCCACCTAGGGAAACACCCCAGGATGTGTTGGAAGCGGGGCGAAGAGCCCTGGAGCAACAAGAGGTGGCGGCTGAAGCGCCAGAAGCTCCTTCAGCCGAAGTTGAGGAGAGCGAAAACGCTGTTTCGCTGATAGAACAAGCGCCTGGTTCTATCAGCGAAACCACAACAGAGACACTGAGCACCGAAACGCCACCCCTGGATGCGCCCTTCGCAGAGGCCCCTCAGTCTGTGGATTCTCGCCTGGAACAGCCCGCTCCGCCCCCTTCTGCGCCAACATCAACCGTGGCAGAGACAGCAGCGGATCCAGCCCCGGCCCCTATAACACCAGAGGAGAGCCCCTGGTCCGGGGATTCAACGCCAGCAAGTGACCTCCCGCAGGATGTTTCCTCCACCAGTGTGCCCCCGCAGGCTGACCCGGTTCCGCAGACCCTGCAGGATGAGGTCCTACAGGAGAGCCCAGCCCCAACTGAAGAGGCCACAGCCCAGTTTGATGCACAGCCTGATGCACCACTCTCCGAAACAAGCACTGCAGAAGCAGACACCACGGAAGCGCATGTTGAGCAGGCTGCTGATGAAGACCTCAGCGCGATAGCTGATGTGCTTCAGGAATCCGCTGCTGAGATCCAGCCGGAGGCAGAGCCCGAGGCCCTCTCCGAAGTGCCCCCACTCTCGGCTGAGCCAGAACCTTCAGTAGAACAACTTGCTGAAAGCGAAGAGCTTTCTGAGAGTGACCCTGAAGACGCCGGTTCCATCAGCACCCAACCTCTGGAAGAGGTCACGCCACCACTGGATCAGGTAGAGGCTGTAGATACCGTCCCAGCCCCAGAGACTGCCGAAGATACTCCCCTTGCTGCCGAGCCCGCTCTCGCAGCAGCAGAGCCTGCGCGTCCCGCTATCATAGAGATCGAGGATGAGGATCTTGCTGCGCAGGCCGCTCTTCCCGCCGGTCTCCTTGCATTGCTGGCGCGGACCAAATCGATCCCAGCATCAGCCCAGAGCGAAGTTGCCGAATGTGTCGCCACCCTAAGAGGGCTGACCGGGCGCAGCTAAAAATTCATCCGGCACGGAAAAAAAAGTGGAATTACCCTCTTGCTCCTGCCGGGAAAACCGCTAGAACCCCTCTTCAACGGGCTATGGCGCAGCCTGGTAGCGCGTCCGTCTGGGGGACGGAAGGTCGCAGGTTCGAGTCCTGCTAGCCCGACCAAAAAACCGGTTGAGTGTTCCACACTCAGCCGGTTTTTTTGTTTTATTTCAGCATCCTGCCCCCATCAGAACCTGAACCTTCTAGTCAGATCTCCCCTGCTATCTTCCTAGTTTTTGCCAAAACCGTAAAAGGCTGCTATCGGTCTGCCACAACGTCCTCTCGGGCCCCTTTCCGGGTCCTTTCTGGCACCTAGGAGACTCGATCATGACCGGTGTTTTGCCCAGCCAAGCCATTGAAAAAATGCTTGATCGCGCCGAGATCACGGTGAGCACGCCCCTTACGGAGGGGCAGATCCAACCCGCCAGTCTGGATCTGCGGCTAGGCTCCGTCGCCTATCGTGTCCGCGCCTCTTTCCTGGCGGGGCAAGGCAGCAGTGTCGCGGATCGGATCAAAGAGTTCGAAATGCACCGCATCGACCTCAGCGATGGGGCCGTGCTGGAAAAGGGCTGCGTCTATGTCGTGCCCCTGATGGAGGGGCTGAACCTGCCGCAGGAGGTCTCTGCGGTGGCCAATGCCAAAAGCTCAACCGGGCGGCTGGACCTTTTGACCCGTACCATCACCGATGGTGGCGAAGAGTTCGACCGCATCAAGGCGGGCTATCAGGGCCCTCTCTATGCTGAAATCTGCCCCCGCTCCTTTTCGGTTCTGGTGCGACCGGGCATGCGCCTCAATCAGATCCGCTTCCGCTCTGGTCAGGCGGTGCTCAGCGATGCTGAGCTCACGGCGCTGCATGCCGAAATGCCACTGGTCAATGGCCCTGCCGTCATCGAAGACGGTTTGGGATTCTCGGTCGATCTGCAGCTTCCCGGCGGGGATCTGGTTGGCTATCGCGCCAAACCTCATACCGGGGTGATCGACCTCGACCGGATCGGGGAATATGACCCGCAGGATTATTGGGAAGAGGTGCGCAGTACCTCTGGGCGAATCATCCTGGATCCCGGCGCCTTTTACATTCTGGTCAGCCGCGAGGCGGTCCATATCCCCCCTGCCTATGCCGCAGAAATGGCCCCATATCTGGCCATGGTCGGCGAATTCCGGGTCCATTACGCGGGATTCTTTGATCCCGGCTTTGGACATGATGCAGCGGGCGGCAGTGGCTCCCGTGGTGTTCTGGAAGTCCGCTGCCACGAAGCACCCTTTGTGCTGGAGCACGGCCAGGTGGTCGGGCGCTTGGTCTATGAGCGGATGGCAGAGCACCCGGAACAATTGTACGGTTCAGGGATTGCCTCGAACTACCAGGGCCAGGGATTGAAGCTGTCCAAGCATTTCAAATCGCCAGCATAGGTTTCGACCTGCAAAAAACCGCGCAGAAGAATCCATATTCTAGGCTGGCTTTACAAAACCCGGCTGTTCTAGTGGCTCTGACACACCGGCCTGAACCGAACGTTCCAGATGGGTCGACAGGGTCATATAGGTGCGGGTGCCGCGCACGCCTTTGACGTCATAGATCTGCGACAACAGCCCCTCCAGCGCATGGGGGGAGGCAACCCGGACCTTTAGGATCAGACAAGTGTCGCCGGTGGCGGTATGAATTTCCTCTACCTCCGGCCAGTTCTCCAGCGCCATCAGCTCTGCGGTTTTGCCCCAGCCGGCCGTGTCCACATGAATAAAGGCCAGAAGCGGTTTGCCCACCGCAGGACCGCTCAGCTGTGCTACGGTCGATTTGATCACGCCAGAGGCGCGCATGCGTTTGACCCGTTCATGCACCGCTGGCGCCGAAAGTCCTACCGCAGCACTGATCACAGCATAGGACTGAGTCGCATCGCGGCTCAGCTCACCTAATATCTTTCGGTCCAACTGGTCCATATGCGGCCCCTTCCCACGGTTATCCTGAATGGTATCTGTTTCTCATAAGCCGGGCCAGATGCCCGGTTCACAGAAAATTATTCAGCCTATATGTCATTACTCTGAAAACAGTTCGAGATCTATCCACTATGTCTGCAGCTTCCCCAGGTCCTCTTCCGACCCAACCTCTATGGCAATCCATCCTGATCCTGATGAGTGCCATCGGCATTATTGGCGCCAATTCCCTACTGCTCTCGCCCTTGGTGACAGCGGTTGGGCAGGATCTGGCAGCGGATCCGGGCGCGGTGATGCAGGCAGCCAGTGCCTATGGGCTGGGCGTTGCACTGGCAGCACTGACGCTGGCGCCCAAGGGAGATCGCATTGGTGCTGGTCGTCTGCTGCGACTGGCCCTGGCAGCGCTGACGCTGGGACTGGCGGCAAGCGGTTTGGCACCGGGTCTCTGGGGGCTGATCCTGGCGCAGGGGTTCTGTGGGCTTGCGGGCGGCGCTGCCCTACCCTCCATCTATTCGCTGGCGGCACGGATTGCACCCAAGGGGCGTGAGGCACGCACCGTAGGTCTGGTCCTGACCGGATGGACGCTCTCGATGGTGCTGGGGGTTACTGTCAGCGCCTGGGTCGCTGAGCTGGCCGGATGGCGGCAGGTCTATCTGGCACTTGCGTTGCTGGCCGCTCTGCTCTGGCTCTGTTCCAGAAGCCTCGCTAGGCTGAGCAGTGGTGCCAGCAGCCAGGTGGAAGCAGCTGCCAGCTCCCCTCTGACGGCGCTGCGGGTTCCGGGGATGCGCACGGGGCTCTTGGCCACTGCGCTACTGATGCTCAGCTTTTACATCACCTATTTCTACACCGGGGCCCATATCACCCTGGATCTGGGTCTCAGCACCGGGCAGGCCGGTTTGCTACCGCTGTTTTATGGGATCGGCTTTGGCCTGGCAGTTTTCTTTGATCCCCTGCTGGATCGGATCGGGCTGGCGCGTGCGACCCCACCAATCTTTGTATTGATCACATGCAGTTATCTGGGCCTCGCCCTGACCTCTGGGCATTTTCTGGTATTGCTGGGCGTAACGCTCATCTGGGGGATCTTCCAGCATCTTGGCCTCAACCTGCTGGTGGCGCGCCTGACCGCATTGGATCCAGACCAGCGCGGCGCGATCATGGGGCTTTATAGCACCATGACCTATCTCTGCGTCTTTGCAGCCCCCTATGCGGGTGATCTGCTCTTTGGAGTTTGGGGATTGGTTGGCTGTCTCATTGCCTCTGCCTGCTTAACCGCGCTGGAAGCATTTGAGGCCGCAATCTCATTGCGACCAAGGCAGAAAACACCTGAGCCGACAGCATCTAAAAGCACTAAGTCTGATTGCGCCTCGCCCGGCGCGCCTGCCTGATTTCACGCACCCTCTCGCGTTCGGCCCTGGCCTCCGCCTCGGCGGGGGTTTCCGGCTGCATGTGCTGCTTACGGGCCTTGCGCCCCCCTGGAAAACTGCTGATGCCCCGGTCGATACCTGCATTGATCGCACGCCCAACCAGGCGGCGCAGGATCATCCTGAAGATCATGTCCATACTCATTTCCGAGGGTCCCCTTGCTGCATCACCTTAGGCCTCAGGACTGCATAACAAGCAAAAGCGGCAATTCCTTGGCAGAGGCTACGAGCCGGCTGCGAAGAGCCAAGGGCAAACCAGGCGTAGTCAGCTCACGTAAGGCACGCAGCCCGCGCCTCTATTCTTCAAAGAGCTCTGGCTGTTCGCCGATTTCGTGCTCACCATCTTCGCCATGGCCAATCGGCAATGCACCGGGTGGGGGCCGGTTTTCCAAGAGCCCTGCGGCGCGCAGCTCTTTTAAGCCGGGCAGGTCGCGGGCACTTTCGAGACCAAAGTGATCCAGGAAACTGGGAGTGACAACAAAGGTCACCGGACGGCCCGGTGTCATCCGCCGCCGTCCCAGACGGATCCATTCCATCTCCAGGAGCTGATCAATGGTGCCGCGTGAAACCGAAACACCGCGGATCTCTTCGATCTCAGCCCGTGTGACCGGCTGGTGATAGGCGATGATCGCCAGGGTCTCGATCGCGGCGCGGCTGAGCTTGCGGGTCTCGACGATCTCTTTCTGCATCAGGAAGCCGAGATCCGGCGCCGTTCGGACAGCCCAGGCATCGCCCACACGCACCACACGAACGCCGCGCCCCTCATAGCGCTTGCGCAGATGTTCCACCGCCTCGCCGGGATTGCAACCATGGGGCATACGGCCCGCAAGGTCGCGCAGGGTAACCGGCTCGGAACTGGCAAAGAGCACGGCTTCGACCATACGCTCCTGCTCGACCATAGGCGGCGCCTCAAACAGGCTATCACGCTCCAGTGGGCCGCCCTCTGGCTGCTCCGCCGTTTGATCCAAACCGTGATCGTCCATTAGTTTTCCTCGTCCAGGCTGCGCAGCTGAATCGCTGAGAAGCTCTCACTTTGGCGAATTTCCAACTTACCTTCCTTTACCAGCTGCAAAGAGGCCGCAAAGGTTGCCGCCGTGGCTGAGCGCCGCCGCACCGGGTCCGTGTGCCAGCCATCCGGCAGATAGCTCAGCATGTCGGTCCAGCTGCCGGTAAAGCCGATAAGGCTCCGCATGCGCTCCAATGCCTCTTCCATGGTATAGACGCTATCGCGGTCCATAACAAAGGGGCGGAAATCATCCTTGGTGCGAATGCGGGCATAGCCCTGCATCAGATCCAGCAGACTGGCGGAATAGGTCACGGAGCGGATGCGCTCCACATCTTCGCCCTTACCACGCGCGAAAAAGTCTCGCCCGCGCTGGTCGCGTCCCATAAGGCGCGCCGCCGCGTCTCTCATCGCCTGCAGGCGCTCCAGCTGAAAGGCCAGATGCGCCGCCAGTTCTTCGCCCGAGGGGCCCTCTTCCTCTGGGTCCGGCGGCAAAAGCAGGCGTGACTTCAGAAAGGCCAGCCAGGCGGCCATCACCAGATAGTCCGCTGCCAGCTCGATCCTGAGTTCCTTGGCCCGGTCCACAAAGGTCAGATATTGCCGCGCCAGCTCCAGCACCGAGATCCGGCGCAGGTCCACCTTTTGAGTGCGCGACAGCGTCAGCAAAAGATCGAGCGGCCCCTCATAGCCCTCGACATCGACAATCAGTGCCTCTGCGGCCAGCCGTTCCTCGACCGATTGCGTGGCGACGTCATCAAAGAGGTTCTGCTCAGACATAGATCCTACCGCCCATCAGGGCGCTAAGTTCCGCTTCTGCCGCCTTGGTGTCAAGCGGCAGTGGATCCTGACGACGGGCAAGTGCAGCCTCTGCCCGGCGCTGTCCCGCCTCATCCATCAGTCCCGCCGCCTCTGCGACTGCCCGGCGCTCTGACAGAGGACCATTGCAATAGAGTGCCAAATCGCAGCCTGCCTGACGCGCAGCCGCGGCATTCTGGGCGGGCGTGCCGGTAAGCGCTTTCATCGAGATGTCATCGGTCATGATCAGCCCGTCAAAACCGATGCCCTGGCGGATCATCTGCATGACCTTTGGTGACAGTGTGGCCGGGGTGCTGTCCAGCGCCTCATAGACAAGATGCGCTGTCATCCCCAAGGGCAAATCATTGAGAGATTGGAACACTGCAAAATCACTTTGTTGCAATTCGCCAAGCGGGGCTGCGACCTGGGGCAGGTCCTTGTGGCTGTCAGCAATGGCGCGACCATGTCCAGGCATGTGCTTTAGCACTGGCAGAACCCCACCATCCAGATGGCCTTGGGCCACTGCGCGAGACAGTGTCACCACCAAATCGGGCTGATCCGCATAGCAGCGGTTTTTCAGGAATGGGTGGGTGTCAGGTGTCACAAGATCCGCGCAGGGCGCGCAATTGCTATCAATACCCAAGGCCCGCAGCTCTTGCGCGATCAGCCGGTAGCGCAGGTACATCGCCCGCTCTGCCCTATCGCCTGCTTGCATGACATGATCCAGAGGCGGCAACCATTCACGCGCTAGCGGTGCGCGCAGCCTTTGCACCCGACCGCCTTCCTGATCGATGGTGATCAGACAGTCACGCCCGACGGCTTCGCGGAAATCACCGCAGAGTGCGCGCACCTGATCTGCGCTCTCGATATTGCGAGCAAAGAGGATAAAGCCAAAAGGGTCTGCCTCCCGGAAGAGGGACTTTTCTTCGGCGCAGAGCCGCAGGCCATCCGCATCAAGAATGCATGCCCCATGGGATTTGCGACCAACAGCTGTCATGCGACCTCCTGCACCCACTGATTTCATTTAAACCGCAAAACGCCCACCCGGTGTGCGGGGTGGGCGTTACCCGGTAAACCGGATCAATCCTGATGCCGATCCAATGCTTAGGCTCAGATTAGCGGGTAGTCACCGGAATGCAATCCGCATTGCGGGCCACCAGAGCAGAGCAGAACCGACGCGCATCAGACAGGCCTTCAAATCCAACCGCACGCAGGCGGTAGAACGTACGGCCACCGCTTTCGGCGCGCTGCACTACCCGTTTTTTGCCATCCAGATAGTCCCCAAAACGCGAAGCAATCCGGTCCCATTCAGCGCGCGCAACTGCGGCACTTTCATAGGCGCCAAGCTGCGCCAGACGGGTGCCCGCAGGCAAGCTCGCGGGGTCCAGCTCTTCGGTGGCAGGACCCGACAGTTTGGCCGGTGTGGCCTGCGCCGGAGAGAACCTGGCAGGACGCAAGTTGGGACGCAGAGAGAGCTTGACCCCCGGCGCTTTGAGCAGGGCCAGCGCGGCTGGGGTGCTGCTCTCAATGGCCGCGACGGCTGTTGGCTGAAGGGGTTCAGGCTGCACAATCGCCGGAGACGAAGGTGTCGTCACCTGACCCAGACCCACCGGCGCCGAGGCCGAAACCGGCTCCAGATCACTGATGGGTTCGACCCCATCGGTCAACTCTGCCACCAATGCGTCGATGTCGCCATTTCGAAACGCCTCTGCGGCGTCCTCGGTTGACTGATTGCCTGCGGCCGGATCAGTCGACGTCAGAGCAATGACCGGCGCAGGATCCGCTGCGGGTGCCTGCAGGACAGAAGCAGGTTGGTCATCCTCGGTAAGCTCAATGGGCTGTGGTGCCAGGGTCAGGCGATCTGCCGGTGCTTCAGCGGCACCAGTCGCGGCGACACTATTCACCGCCAGCCCCTGATGGTCCGCCTGACTGCCGCCTGGGTTTTCGGGCTGCACCCGCATAGGACCCTCAACCGAGCGCACAACAGGAAGTCCGCTGACATCGCGCATCACCAGCTGATAGCCCCAGACACCCAAGCCAATAACCAGCGCAAACGAAGCGACCGCGCCGAGAACGCTGGCGGCTTTTGTAAAACCGCGTCCCGAAGCGACCGGGGGCTGATACTGTTCGTTTTCATTGGCTGCGTCGTCATAGCCATAATCGTCCACTTCAGCCCCGTCATACCCAAAGGAGGCGCCTGCCCCACGGTATACGGCCTGATCAGCGCGCAGGTCCTGCCCGGCGGTCGCTGCGTTTTCCAGCCCCGAAACCCCATAGTCCTGGCTGACATATTCGCCATATTCGCCGGAGCTCGGGTTCTGCGCATAGGCAGAGGCTAGCTCTGGCTCTGCCTTTGCAAAGATACGCGGGCCCTGCCCTGCAGCGGCCTGCGATGCCGCATCCACGGGGGCCGCAGCCTGCGGAGCAGAGGCCTGGGCGCGCGCGCCCTGCACCTGCGTGACCTCTAGACGTGGGCCTGTCGCGGAAGCTGTCGCGGCCTGCGACGCTGCATTGGCCGCGGGCAGATCCTGCGGCTCTGACACATAGTTGGAATAGAGATCAGGCCCTTCATGTGGGAACTGAGACCGATGCCCGGCCTGTGGTTGCGCCCTTGTGGCATGGACTGCCGGAGCATGGGTCACCTGTTGGTGACCATGATCAGGGGCCTGAAGATGGGGTTGAGCCTGTGTGGCTGAAGTCTCTGGTGCGGCACCCTCACTCTGGGAACCGCTATGGGAAAAGGCTGGGCCAGAGCCCGCCTGCGCAAAATACGCCATGATCCGCCTCACTGCCCGCAGGGACCGGCAGGGCGATACCTGCGGGGCCACACTCGGGTCTCTTGAACTGCCTCAATCCGGCACTTCGGGCGGTATTTGCTACCGCATCTCCTGCGCCGGTTTCACCCCAAGAATACCAAGACCTGCGGAAATAACAATGGAAACGCTGCGCGCGAGCGCCAAATTGGCATGTGTTGCCGATTGGCTGCTCTCGTTAACAAATCGTAAACCTTCGTTACTTTTTCCGAGGTGGTACAATCCGTGCAGTTCGGACGCCAAATCATAGAGATAAAAGGCGATCCGATGCGGTTCATTGGTACGGGCGGCAATCTCGACCTGACGCGGCCATTCGCCCAATTTCTTAACAACCGAGAGCTGGGCAGGATCCGAGATCAGCGTCAGATCAGCGGATTTCAGCGTATCATCATCGCCCGCGATCCCCTCCGCTGCGGCACGCCGCAGTGTCGAGCAGATCCGCGCATTGGCATATTGCACGTAGAAAACCGGGTTGTCCTTGGATTGCTCCAGCGCCTTGTCGAGATCAAAGTCAAAGCCCTGATCGTTCTTGCGCGTCAGCAGCATGAAACGGGTCACATCCGGGCCCACTGCATCCACAACATCGCGCAGCATGACAAAGGTCCCTGCCCGCTTGGACATCTTGAATTCCTGGCCGTCCTTGAACAGTTTCACCAGTTGGCAGAGCTTGATGTCCAGGGGCACCTTGCCATCGGATAGCGCCGAAACCGCCGCTTTCATCCGTTTGACATAGCCACCGTGGTCAGCGCCGAAAATATCGATCAGCTCATCAAAGCCGCGGCTCACCTTGTCGTAGTGATAGGCGATATCGGGGGCAAAATAGGTCCAGGCGCCATCGGATTTCTTCACCGCGCGGTCCACATCATCGCCGTGGTCGGTGGATTTGAACAGGGTCTGCTCGCGCGGTTCCCAATCATCGGGCTTTTTGCCTTTTGGCGGTTCCAGAACACCCTGATAGATCAGGCCTTTTTCTTCCAGCTCCTTCAGCGCAGCCTCGATCCGGCCGGTGCCATAGAGGGATTTTTCCGAATAGAAAACATCCATCTCAATGCCAAGCCGGGCGAGATCCGCGCGGATCAGATCCATCATCGCATCGGTAGAGAACTCACGCACATCGGCCAGCCAGACATCCTCTGGCTGGTCCAGATAGGCATCGCCAACCTTGTCTTTCAGCGCTTCACCTACGGGGACCAGATAGTCCCCCGGATAGGTGCCATCTGCAAAGGCAATCTCCTGGCCGTGGGCTTCGAGATAGCGCAGGTAGACAGAGCGCGCCAGCACATCGACCTGCCCTCCCCCATCGTTGATGTAGTATTCACGGGTGACGTCATAGCCCGCATAGGCCAAAAGCGAGGCCAGCGCATCGCCAAAGACGGCGCCACGGGTATGGCCCACATGCAAGGGTCCGGTTGGGTTAGCCGAGACATATTCCACATTGACCCGCTTACCCGCCCCCTGGTCAGAGCGGCCAAAATCGGTTCCGGCCTTCAGCACCGCATCCACGACACCCTGCCAGACAACCGGCGCCAGCCGCAGGTTGAGGAAGCCCGGACCGGCCACTTCTGCCGAGGTGACGCGCGCGTCCGCTGCCAGCTTCCCCGCCAGCGCCTCTGCGATGTCGCGCGGCTTCATCTTGGCCGGTTTCGCCAGCACCATGGCCGCATTGGTCGCCATATCCCCATGGGCGGCATCGCGTGGCGGCTCAACCGCGACATTGGCAAAATCCAGCCCCTCGGGCAGCGCGCCCTCGGCGCTCATTGCGGTGAGGCTGTCGATCACAAGCGAACGGATATCGGTAAAGAGGTTCATAACTGGCGTCCCATTGGTTCAGGAGGGGATTACCACGCCCAGCCAAAGGGTCAAGCAGCTATGGCCCTCTGCGCTGGTAGGGCGCGACCGCTCACCCCGCAATATGGCCTCAAATCGGGCCTTCCATAGGCGGCGCGTGTCAGCTGAGGCTCAAAGCGGGTGCGCGCTAAAGGATTGCGTTCTGATCTTCCAGGATCTTGCCCCAAGTGTAGATCTCATAACTGCGCCAGGCGGGCTCATAAAAGGGGTCGTTTTGCACCAGCGCCTCGACCTCTTCCCGTGTTGCAGCCTCAACAACCCAGAGCGCGCCACAAAAGGCCCCATCTGGTCCGGGTTTCAATCCACCACCGATAAGCAGTTCCGGATGGGCCTTGGCATAGGCCACATGGGCGTCGCGTCTTGCCCTGTCGTCCCGAATGCGCTGCATCTCTGGTGTATCCTGAAAGATCACCGCCCAGCGCTGGGGTCTTTCCCCCACAGAGGTCACATCTCTAACTTCTGCGAGGCGGAGGATTTGCTCCAGCAGGTGATTTTATAGCGGCGAAGCGAGGCCACATAGTAGGGGTCGCGCAGGATCAGACGCTCCACCTCATCACGGGCCTCTGCTTCGACGTTCCAGATGGCCCCAGGGAAATCCTGCATGGGACGCATCGCCAGCGAGCCACCAATCTGCAACTGCGGATTGGCCCGCACAAAGGCGATATGTGCATCCCGGCGTCGCTTATCGCCGCGGATCTTGCTCATCTCTGGGGCATCTTGAAAGGTGACGGTCCAACTTGCCATTGCACAACTGACTCTCTTACGGTTTCCCCTTAAAAAAGCAGTTGCATGCCATACTCATAGGGCCAGTTCCAACAGGAGATGTATCCAAGAGGAGCATTTTCCCATTGCAGCATCGCTTTGAAAAAGTGAGTTTGCGGGAATGTTGGAAAGCCAGATCCTGCCTCTCTCACTCCTCGTGCTGATATGCCTTTCCATTGGCCTGTGGCTAAGCCCTGATTTCGTAGCCAGGATCGAGCGGCGGTTTCAGGCCCTGGCGGATCGCGTGATCCCTGTAGATGGCAGCGGTATTCGCAGCCTGACCAGCTGGGTTGCCCTGCTGGCGATTGCTGTTGCTTTGGGTCTACTGGTGAGTGGTACTGCTGAGCCTGCCCGACTGACCTCCCCCGCAGCGCTGGCCTACGCCTATATCTGGGTCCTTATGCTGAGCGGGTTCAGCCTGATCCATTTCTCGGTCACCGTACTCAGCGTGCTTTATCTGGCCAGCCGGCGCCGGGAGTTCCATCTGAAGCTTGAGCGGCTGTGGCGTGACACTTTTCTGTCGATGCTCTTGAACATCGCCAGTTTTGCCCTGCTGTTTCAATTGTTCGGCGTTGTGGACCCGACGGGTGAGATTACCACGCACTGGCGGGATTTGATCTATTTCTCCTCGGTGACCTTCTCGACCCTGGGATATGGTGACTTCCAGCCAGCCCCGCCCGCGCGCCTTTGGGCCGGGTTTGAGGCGATTATCGGCAATCTTCACCTGGGGATCTTTGTTGGCTCTATGCTGCTGACGGCAAAGGCGAAATAGCAGTGGGTTTATCCGCAGGCATATAGCTAGGCCTGCCAACGGCGGAGACCTATGGCGCAAAGCACTGCCGTGTTGTCCGACTAGAGTGATCGAACCGTTAGGCCTGTGAAGGGTTAAAGGAAAAGCCCCACCAGCAGGAGCGCAGGCATGGCGATCAGCATGCAGATGCTGACTTTGAGGTAGAATTTCTCTACCGATTTAAATCTTGCTTCTGTCATCTACGCCTCCTTTCCCTGTTAGGAATATAGGGGATTGATTGCCGAAATGCAAATGCACAGCACCCGGTCCAGCCCTCTCTCTCCCCTACGCCTGCACTTCGTAAGTGGTTAGGGCGCCTGCCCAAAAATCCGCTCATATTGTTGCAGGGCAAAGCGATCGGTCATCCCGGCGATATAGTCAGACACAAGCCGCGCCAGGGCAACCTGATCCCCACCGTCGCCTGCCAGCACCTTGGCGGCATCCGCTTGCCAATGTTCCGGCATCTCGTCCGGGTTTTCCAGAAAATAGGGAAAAAGCGCTTCGACCACCGCTGCCATACGCTTTCGAACCTCCATTACCGATGGAGCGCGATACATCCGGCGGAAGAGGAAGGCCCGAATTTCCTTTAGGTCCGTCCAGATCGGAGCAGAGAAGGCAACAACCGCATGATCCAGGCCACGCACCTCATCAACCGTTTGAACACCACTGCAGGTCAGGTTCTGACGGGCGGTGCCAATCACATCCTCCACCATGACCCCAAAGACCCGGCGCAGGGCCTCATGTCGCCGACGCAAGGAATCCAGCCCCGGATATTTCTGATCCACCTCACGGTAGGCCGCAGAAATGATCGGAAGCGTCATGATCTCCTCATCGGTGAAGAGACCCGCCCGCAGCCCATCGTGGAGATCATGGTTGTTATAGGCGATATCATCGGCCAATGCGGCCACCTGTGCTTCGGCACTGGCATAAGTATCCAGTTCAAGATCCATCGCCGCATTGCATTCGGCCAGGGCCCAGGGCAGCTCTCCCACTACGGGACCATTGTGTTTGGCAATAGCCTCCAGCGTCTCCCAGCTGAGGTTCAGCCCATCAAATTCAGCATAGTGACGTTCCAGCGCAGTAACGATGCGGATTGCCTGGGCATTGTGATCAAAGCCCCCATAGGGCGCCATGGCCGCATGCAGCGCGTCCTCGCCGGTATGACCAAAGGGGGTGTGCCCCAGATCATGGGCCAGCGCCACCGCCTCTGTCAGCTCCTGGTTCAGGCCCAAGGCGCCCGCGATGGTGCGCGCCACCTGCCCCACTTCGATCGAATGGGTCAGCCGGGTGCGGTAGCTGTCACCTTCGTGCTCCACAAAGACCTGGGTCTTATGTTTCAGACGGCGAAAGGCGCTGGCATGAATGATCCGGTCCCGGTCGCGTTGATAGGGGGAGCGAAAGCTGCTTTCCTCTTCAGGGATGAGCCGCCCCCGGCTTTGGTCCGGTTGGGTGGCAAAAGGCGCATATATCACCAATCTTTATCTCCCTAAATCTTGTCCCTTGCGCCGCAGCTTTCTATATAATGAGCTGCGCTGCAATACAGCATTGGAGAGACCGCATGCATCTGCCGCCAAAAGTGACCGAAAGAGCCTTTGCCCGCCTGAACGAAATCGGCGCGGCAACCCAGGGTCAAGCGCTGCGTATCGCGGTGGAAGGCGGCGGCTGTTCCGGCTTTCAGTATGAGATCGCCCTGGACGCGCCCAAAGAGGATGACCTGGTGCTGGAAGGTCAGGGAGAAAAGGTCGTTGTCGACAGCATCTCGCTGCCCTTCCTGGAAAACGCCGTCATCGATTTCACCGAAGAGCTGATCGGCGCGCGTTTCACCATTGAAAATCCCAATGCCTCATCCAGCTGCGGCTGCGGCACCTCTTTCTCCATGTAGCGCGCGCCTTGCGGCGCCAGCTTTCCAAACCCCTTGCTCCTTCACAGGCAAGCAATGCTCTTGATTGGGTTTTGCTCGGGTTATCTTACTGCCTGCATCTCTGCGCGCAGCTGCTGCCATAGCAAAAACAGCCCAGAGGTAATCACGATAAATCCCCCCAAAGATGTTCCGATTGTGGTCTGCTCCCCAAAGACCAAGGCGCCAATCACCAGCATCCAGACAAATTGCAGATTCATCAGGGCCGTCACCACATGGGCCTGCAGCAGACGCAGAGCCACCACAGCCAACCAACGCGCCGCAAAGAGCAGCACTGCATAGGCAAGAACCCAACCAAAATCTGCCAGAGGCATATCCTGCCAGACAAAGGGCAACACCGGCAGCATCACCAGACAGAGCAACAGATTAGGGTATAGCACCTGCGGTAGATTGGTGCTGTCGTGACGGCTGATATGGCGCGCCAAAATCATCGAGCAGGTCCCACAAAAGGCCCCCAGCAGTGCAATTGGATGCCCCCAGGTCAGCACTGCACTGCCACCATTTGAAAACAGGAAAAAGACCCCGGCGAACCCCGCCAACAGGGCCGCCCAGGCGCCGGGGGCAACCCTCTCTTTCAATATCCAGCCAGACAGAACCCCGGCCATCAGGGGCATGAGCCCGATAAAGAGAAACACCTGCGCGAAAGGCAACAACCGAAAAGCGTAGAAAAAGCAAACCGCAGCAAGCAGCGCCGCAATTGACCGCAGCAACATCGCCATCGGGGCATTTGTGCGCCAGACCTGCGTATGGGGGACCGGAGCGCCGCCATTGGGCACCGCAGCAGATGCTGCCCGCCCGCTAGTTTGGGAAGAAATACTCCGCCCCGCGAGAAACTGGGACAGCTTTGAGAGCAGAAGACAAAGCCCAGCAACAATTGCACCGGAAAACACATAGAGTTGAGCGGGCGCATAGCCCTGGGCCAGAAGCTTTGTTATCCCATCCGCTGCAGAGATCGTACCAGTGTAAAGCAGTACCAAGAGCCCGCCTAAAATGGCGCCGCTCTTTAGGCGAATTTGGCCCGGCTGCCCCATTCTGAGCCTGGGTCGCTGCTGCGTGGCAACCACCGGAGCTGCCCGCCTAGCCTGCTCTGGGCCAAAGGCCTTGGTCATGCGGCACCTCCCAGGGTTTCTGGGATCATGCCACTGCGGGCAAAATGCTCAAAAAACTCTCCAAAATGATTGGTGCTGCCTTCCGCCAGCAAAAGAAGCCCGGCCTGTGCCTCACTAAGACCAGCGAGGATGCTCGCGCGCTGCCCACCCCAGTCCGCCCCCCTACCCACGCCTCCAGTAGAGGAACAGAAGATCAACTGCGAAAGCGCCTGCAATACACCCGGAACAACGGGTTGATGAAAGCTCACCCCGCCCCCCGAGGCCAGAGGTGCGGAGAAGGCCCCCCCATGGCGGGTGGCCCGCAGCCATTCCTGAACAAAATAGACGTGATAATCATCCTGGCCGGAAAACCCGTCCTTCTGAACCTCAAACTGCTCCAAATGACACTGCAGCCAATGTTCCCATTGTCGTGGCACAGCGGCCCCCGCGTAGCGCAAAGCAACACAGACCTCTGCCAGAAGGTCCGCATCCTGGTCGAGCAAGGCCAGTAGTCCAACGTAGATCAAGCTTTGGTGCGCATTGGCGCTGAGGTCCGGCGCGGACCGCCCATATTGAGAGAGGTAGAATACTATATGGGTGAGCTCATAACCCGCCTTTTTGTTCGGCAGGCAAAACTGTGAGCTGGCCTCCATGAAGCGGTGCAATCGCTCCTGCAGGCCGGGAAAATCACATTTGACCCCGCGTCGCACCAGCAGGCGCTGCGCCTCAGCCCGTTGCAGATCAGAAAGCTCCTGCTGTGGCAGGCCTTCGACCTGAACCCAGCGTGCCAGATCCGCAGCAATACCGTCTCTGCGAGATAGGGCAAAGCCGCCGCTGGCCGCCAGATCTTCTAGGTCCATGCAGATCGACAGGAAGAACCTGTAATAGGGACGAAAGAAAAACAGCGCGCGCCGGGCTTCCTGGTAGAAATCGCGCAAAGGCAAAAGAGCCTCCGCCGCCAAAGTAGGCCCTGTCCCCGTGGCCTCCAGAATATTCAGCAGCTCCGCGTTTTCTTTCAACCAGAGAACGCTTTGCTGGGGGTGGCGGGCCTGCGCGATTGAGTGGATCAATGCAGTCTGTGCCGCCTGCCCACGTCTGAGCCGCAACTCCGGAAACCTGAGGATTTCAACCATCTCAACTTCCTTTCGTGCAATGCCTTTTCAGCGCTCAATCCCCGAACTGTGTGCAAGAAATGCACCTGCTTCTCTTCCGTGGCTGGCCCTCCTGGTTTTCAGGAAGGCCAAGGCAGGCTCCTCAGCTGCCCGAAGAGAACAGGTGCACCGCCTCCCCGGCCTCACGATCCACCAAGCTAACCGGGGCAGACCCAGAGGAAAACAATTCAACCAGCCCCCCCTGGTCGCGGCTGATCTGGCCGCTGGGCGCTGAACCGGAAGAGAACATCTCTACCCCATTACCTGCCCAGGCTGCGGCGCGGGTGCTGAGCGAGCCAGAACTGAAGAGCTGCGCCCCGCAACCCCGCTCCATGGGTCCGTGTTCCGCAGAAATCGACCCGGAGGAAAACAATGAAACCCCGTCGCCTGTCAGCAGACATCCGCCTCTCTGCGCATTTGGATTTGAAGACGTGGCGACCTGAGCGGGAAATTTGTACAAAGCAGTCATAAGGATCTCCATTTTTGAACCAAGACCACTTGAGGCTGACATGCATTTCCAAGGCAGGTGAAGCCGCGTCACTCAATCAAAGATTGCTCCTTTCCATTTACCCACTTCAATTACTCAATTGAGGTTACTGTTTATTTTTCAATAATTTATTACGCCCACAAGCCAGGGTTCAGACTATCCACAAGGCGGTATTTGCAAGGTCAATTCAAATTACCATAGATTGAATCCGCGATTTTTGCAAATCCACCGCCGAACCTGCCGCGAGTTCAGCCTGAACGATTCGACAATTCCCAGCGGATGCTTGCCCCCATAGCCGCTTTGCGCGATAGCTGTTGCCAGCCACAAATTCGGTCCCGCAGGAGAACCTCATGAAAATCGCCAGCTTCAATATCAACGGCATCAAAGCGCGAGCCGCTGCTCTGCCTCAATGGTTGGATGAGGCGCAGCCGGATGTGGTTCTGCTGCAGGAAATCAAATCGGTAGATGAAGCTTTCCCGCGCGAACTCTTTGAGGAGCGCGGTTACAATGTCGAAACCCATGGGCAGAAAAGCTTCAACGGCGTTGCCATCCTGTCAAAACTGCCCCTGGAGGATATTCGGCGCGGCCTGCCCGGGGATGACAGCGATGAGCAGGCCCGTTGGATCGAAGCCACAGTAGTGGGCAAACAGGCACTGCGTATCTGCGGCCTCTACCTGCCAAATGGCAACCCGGTTGAGCTGGAGGTGGACGGAAGCCCTGTGGCGGGTGGCAAATACGCCTATAAGCTTGCCTGGATGGAGCGGTTGCATAAGCGCGCGCAGGACCTCCTGGCGGAAGAGACCCCTGCCCTGATGGCGGGCGATTACAACATCATCCCCCAGGCCGAAGACGCCAAGCGCCCGGAAGCCTGGCGCGAGGATGCCTTGCACCGCCCGGAAAGCCGCGCGGCCTATCAGCAGATTGTGAACCTCGGCTTCACCGAAGCCTTCCGCGCCCGTCACCAAGGCCCTGGGCATTATTCCTTCTGGGACTATCAGGCGGGTGCCTGGAACCGAGATGATGGCATTCGCATTGATCATTTCCTGCTATCACCACAGGCCGCTGACCTACTGCGCGATTGCCAGATCGACAAAGAGATCCGCGGTCGGGAAAAGCCCTCGGACCATGTCCCAATCTGGGTGGATCTGGACCTGTAGCTCCAACTCCCCAGAACCAATCATACCCAGCGGAGGCGCGTACTCCGCTGAAGGGGCCGGTTTGCAAGGGCAGTATTCAGATCCTAAAACAGGCATGCAAAACTGACTTTGCCGCAGCGCTGCCTAATCCAGTAATTTCAAAGCATAGCTAGGCTTGCTCTGTTTCCTTGGCCTTCTCGGTTGCCTTCCCAGAAGCCCCTTGCTCTGTCACATTGTGGCGATAGATCCAATCGAACTGCTGCACCATCCGCGCCGGAGCCAGGCGACCGGCGGTCCTGAGGATCTGATGCGCGGGCCAGTTCAGTGGTGGGCGCAGGTGGTATTTCCAGGCATTGCTGGTCGCCGCATCAACAACCTTTTCCGCCCGATCCTTTCGGCAGGCCTGATAGCAGGCCAGGGCCGCTGGAATATCACTGGGCGAGGCCTTAATGCACTGCCCCAGAACCCAGGCATCCTCTAGCGCCAGGTTGGCGCCTTGGGCCATGAAGGGCAGCGTTGGATGCGCCGCATCCCCCAGGAGCACCAAAGCGCCGCGATGCCAGTTGGTGGCCACCGGGTGGCGGAACAGGCCCCACAGCATGACTTCATCGATCTGGTTCATCAGCTGCCCAGCCACCCCGCCGAAACTGGCAAAAGCTGTTTTTACATTCTCGGGCGCGTCCTGAATATGCCAGCCCTCATCCGCCCAGGCCTTGCGCTCTTGCACCGCCACCAGGTTCACCTTGCTGCCATCGCGCAGGGGATAGGCAACCAAATGGCGTCCTGGGCCCATGAAGACCTGCGCTTCATTTGGCAATTCAGAGGTATTCGGCACGATTGCCCGCCAGGCCACCTGCCCGGTAAACCTCGGCTGTCCTGCCTCATTCAGAGCCTTGCGCGCTTTGGAATGAAGCCCATCGGCTCCAATGATCAAATCGCCACCGCATTGAGCGCCATTTGCCAGTTGCAGAACCGGTTTTGGGTTATGCTCAACCCGCAGCACCTTTTGCAAGAGCCGGATCTGAACACCTTCCTCACGGGCGGCATCGGCCAGGATTTGGATCAGGTCTGCGCGATGCACAAAATAGAAGTTTAGATCCGAGGCATATTGCTCCAGATCCAGGCGCAGCACCTCTTGGCCTTGGCGATGGGAGCGCAGGACAACTGCCCGCGCGCGCGGCGACCGCCAGATCAGATCATCCTGAAGGCCGAGTTTGCGTAGAACGGCCATACCATTGGGCGAAATCTGCAAACCGGCACCAACCTCAGAGATCGCCTCGGCCTGTTCCAGAACAGTAACCTCTGCCCCCATGCGACGCAGGATGAGCGCAGCCGTCAGACCACCAATTCCGGCACCGGCAATCGTAATATTGAGATGATCCAATGCCATTGGGGCGATTTCCCTGTCTTCGTATAGCATCCATATACAAAAAACGCCGGGGCGACAGGCCCCGGCGCTGATGTTTTTTGGTCAGAATTACGAAAATCAGTCGTCGCGATGGACTTTTTCGCGCCGTTCGTGCCGCTCCTGAGCCTCAAGGCTCATAGTGGCAATCGGACGGGCATCCAGACGCTTCAAGGAAATAGGTTCTCCAGTCACTTCACAGTAACCGTATTCGCCTTCGTCAATTCTGCGAACTGCAGCATCGATTTTGGCAACCAATTTGCGCTGACGGTCTCTTGTGCGCAGCTCCAAAGCCCTATCGGTCTCTTCGCTGGCACGATCCGCAACGTCGGGAATGTTGCGGGTGTTGTCTTGCAGGCCTTCAATCGTATCGCGGCTATCTGCGAGCAATTCCTGCTTCCAATTCAGAAGTTTACGTCGGAAATACTCAAGCTGCCGATCATTCATGAAAGGCTCATCTTCGGCCGGACGGTAGTCTTCCGGCAGAAACATCTCTTGTTTCATTTCGGCTCCTTCGGTCTCGCCCATAATGTAAGTCTCAATTTCTATTGCGCCATACATTCTGGCTCCCCATGCCGCTGCATTTATCCCCTGCAAGTCAGAATGTCACTACTGAATAGTAAACAGCCTTGGTTAATAGCCCCCTAAGAGGTTCTGGCACCCCGCAAGTGTCAACAAAACCAGCGCTTTATCACATAGCGCACAGAAACCACCCAAGGTTGCGCGGCTTCCTCTTTTGGCTACTCCGTGACACCAAAACAGGGAGGCCTGCTAACACATGCAAGCAAGCGCCAACCGGTGGATGATCGCAGGGAGGAATCAGTTTTGCACCAACCCTCCGCGTACTTTCACCTATGTCGCAAGCGCGCGGAAAGCCATTGGCAGGCCGCAGGATCCGCGACGCAACGGCCCCGCTTGCAAAGCAGGGCCGCTGCGACTACCCCTGCCTGAACGCAAGCAGGAGCAGATCATGCGCTTTGAAAGCACCGAAACCTATGTTGCCACCGACGACCTCAAGATTGCTGTGAACGCGGCGGTGACGCTTGAGCGGCCACTTCTGGTCAAGGGGGAGCCCGGCACCGGCAAGACGGAACTTGCCCGCCAGGTTGCAGAGGCACTGGGGCTCAGGATGATCGAATGGAACGTGAAATCCACCACCCGCGCCCAGCAAGGTCTTTATGAATACGATGCGGTCAGCCGGTTGCGCGACAGCCAATTGGGCGAAGAGCGCGTGCATGACGTTAAGAACTACATCAAGAAGGGAAAGCTCTGGGAAGCCTTTGAGGCGGGTGAAAAGGTTGTTCTGCTGATTGACGAGATCGACAAGGCGGATATCGAATTCCCAAACGACCTCCTGCAGGAACTCGATAAGATGGAGTTCCACGTCTACGAGACCGGTGAAACGATCAAGGCCAAGCACCGCCCGATCATGATCATCACCTCGAACAATGAAAAAGAGCTGCCAGACGCCTTTTTGCGGCGCTGCTTCTTCCACTACATCCGCTTCCCCGATGCGGAAACGATGAAGAAAATTGTCGAGGTGCATCACCCCGGGATCAAGGAAGACCTGCTGACCACTGCGCTCACCCAATTTTATGAGATCCGCGACACCCAGGGGCTCAAAAAGAAACCCTCCACCTCCGAGGTTCTGGATTGGCTGAAGCTCTTGCTGGCTGAAGATCTGAGCCCAGAGGATCTGGCGCGTGATGGCGCCAATGCGCTGCCGAAACTGCATGGTGCTCTGCTGAAGAACGAGCAGGATGTCCACCTCTTTGAGCGCCTGGCCTTTATGGCGCGTGGGCGCCGCTGAGCCGGTTCACATTTGCGTTTAGGCGCCCCTATGCCGTTGATGGTATTGGGGTGCCTTTGCTACACCTCTGTTGAACCGGCTTCCATTGTTAGGCGGGCGCTTCAAATTCATGCCTCGTTATCCTATCACTTGTTATAGATGCATTTCGCCGCGCCCCTTTTGGGCCTTTTCCTAAGCCACTCTAGGAGTTTTCATGGCATTGCGGATCCGCACCGGCATTGACCACCCTGGCCCTGATCATGCGGGGTTTTAGCCGATGAGAATGCCCTGGCGCGCCCTGCAACGACCTGCCTTTTCCATCGCGATCGCCGCGTTTTTTCTGGCGGCTTGCTCACCAGTGGCTGACCGCGCTACCCCTGCCAGTCGCAACAATGCCTCGGTGCTGAACCTGCCGCCGGTCAAGTCCTTTGCCAGATCCAATCCGCAGGCGCCGCAGCGCGCGAACAAGGACATGATCCGCGATTTTCTGGATCTGCATTTTCGCCTGGAAGGCGGAACCGAGCTGCCGATTTTCACCCGGTTCGAAGAGCCGATCACCCTGCGCTTAACCGGCACGCCATCACCGGGCTTGCAGGCGGATCTGAACCGGCTTTTGTCGCGACTGCAGCGCGAGGCCGGGGTTCCAATCCGCCAAACCAGAGGCAGCTCTGCTCATATCACCCTGCAATCCGTGTCCGGTGAGGCCATCCGCCGTGTCCTGCCCAAGGCGGCCTGCTTTGTGGTGCCTAATGTCAACTCACTTGCGGATCTCAAGCGCAAACGGCGCAGTCCCCTGACCGATTGGGCGCAGCTGCGCCAACGCAAACAACTGGCGATCTTCATCCCCAATGATGTGAGCCCTCAGGAAGCGCGCGATTGCCTGCATGAGGAACTGGCGCAGGCCATTGGCCCCTTGAACGACCTGTACCGCCTGCCGGATTCCGTGTTCAACGATGACAACACCCATACGGTCCTCACCGGGTTTGACATGTTGGTCCTACGTGCGACCTATGCCCCGGAGCTGAAAACCGGGATGAGCCGCTCTGAGGTCGCCGCGCGCTTGCCCGCGATCTTTGCGCGTCTGAACCCCGCTGGGGAAAATCGTCCCTCCCGCCCTCTGCCAGAAACGCATCCCACCTGGAGTACTGCGATAGAAGCCGCTTTGGGACCCAGCACTCTTCTGACTTCTCGTAAGAAAGCGGCGAATGCGGCGGTGCGCATTGCCCGGAACCTGGGCTGGCAGGACCACCGTCGCGCCCAGAGCCACTATGTACTGGGTCGCCTTATCCAACCCAGCAAGCCTGCTCTCGCCCATCGACACTTCAAGGCGGCGATGGCCACCCTGCGCAAGATGCCCGGCACAGAGTTGCAGCAGGCCGTGATTGGGGCCCGGCTTGCGGCCTTTGATATCGCCAGAGGGGATGGCTCTGGGGCCCTGGCACGCATTGCGCCAACCATTGCAGCGGCCTCTCGCTATGAAAACGCCGCCTTGTTGGCCAATGCGCTGTTGATCAAAGCCGAAGCGCTGGAACTGCAGGGCAATCTCCGGGAAGCCAATGCGCTGAGGCTGGACAGCCTGGGTTGGGCACGCTACGGCTTTGGCCCGGATTGGACCAGTCAATTGGTTGCAGATGCAACATCTGACCCGGGTTCGCGTACGAATTGACCGCGCCCATGAAGATCGGCGCGTAGAGGAACAGAACAGAGATGATTATCAACGAAGTTGTCGTAGGCGCCGTCCTGTTGGGCGCCATACTGGGTGCGCTGAAAGCAAAGAAACGTGGCGGCAATCTTGCGGATAGACTGCAATATGGCGCTGTCCTGGCGATCTTCTTTGGTATTCTGGCGGTATTCGCCAATGTCATGATCTACCGCGTCGTCCTGTGACCCCGCTGCGCTAACCGCAAGAGAAACCAATGTTCCAGCCCTTTTTCGAAAACCTGCGCAAGGCCGGTATTCCGGTTTCCCTGCGGGAGTATCTCACCTTTCTGGAAGGCATGAAAAAGGGCATCGCCACCTATGACATAGAGGCGTTTTACTTTCTCGCCCGCGCGGCCATGGTCAAGGATGAGCGCAATATCGACAAGTTTGACCGCGCCTTTGCCGCCAGTTTCGAAGGGCTGGAGGCGATTTCACCCGAGGCCGTCATGGATGCGGTCGACATCCCCGAAGAGTGGATCCGCAAGATGGCGGAGAAACACCTGAGCGAGGAAGAGCGCAAGGAAATCGAAGCGCTTGGTGGTTTTGACAAGCTGATGGAAACCCTTAAAGAGCGCCTGAAAGAGCAGCAGGGACGCCATCAGGGCGGCAATAAGTGGATCGGCACTGCGGGCACCTCTCCGTTTGGGGCCTATGGCTATAACCCCGAAGGGGTGCGCATCGGCCAGAAGGAAAGCCGCCATCAACGCGCGGTTAAGGTCTGGGACAAGCGGGAGTTCAAGAACCTCGACGGCGATGTGGAACTGGGCACCCGCAACATCAAGGTGGCGCTGAAACGTCTGCGCCGCTGGGTCCGCGAAGGCGCCCACGAAGAGCTGGATCTCGACAATACCATCCGCGCCACCGCCGAGCACGGCTACCTCGATGTGAAAACCCGCCCCGAACGGCACAATGCGGTCAAGGTTCTGCTGTTCCTGGATGTGGGCGGCTCGATGGACCCCCATATCAAGGTGGTGGAAGAGCTGTTCTCTGCGGCGCGCAGCGAATTCAAGCATCTGGAATATTACTACTTCCACAATTGCCTCTATGAGGGCGTGTGGCGCGACAATCGGCGGCGCTGGGATGCCCAGACCTCAACCGATGAGGTGCTGCGCACCTATGGGCCTGATTACAAATGCATCTTTGTTGGCGATGCCTCCATGTCGCCCTATGAAATCGCCTACCCTGGCGGCGCCAATGAGCATTGGAACAAAGAGGCGGGTCAGGTCTGGCTGGAACGGGCCCGGGCGCAGTGGTCTTCAAATCTCTGGATCAACCCGGTGCCCGAAAAATACTGGGACTACACCCATTCCATCGGCATGATCCGCGAGATCTTCGATGATCGCATGGTGCCAATGACCCTCTCCGGACTGGAAGAGGGCATGAAGGAACTCACCCGCTAAGGCGCCTCCCCCGTAATGGCTTCCTCCATGTAGGGTTGGGCCATCTGGGACCAGGGAATGCGGTTAAGTACAGTGGTGGGCAGCTCAGTTGCCCGCACGCTTGATGGAATGGCGCCAAAACCGCAGCATCAGGAACACCCCGGCAAAGCAGAGGCCCAGAACCAGGCCACTCCAGATGCCAACGCCCCCCAGGTCAAAGACAAAGCCCAGAACGTAGGAAACCGGGATACCGATCGCCCAATAGCTCAGCGCGGCGATGACCATTGGCCAGTTGGTGTCCTGTACCCCGCGCAAAAGCCCCAGGGCCACCACCTGCATTCCATCGGCCAATTGAAACAGCGCTGCCATCACCAGAAGCGCGGTCCCAACAAGGATAATCTCTTGCTTGTTCGGTTCGTCCGCGTCCAGGAACAGTGAAATCAACTGCTCTGGCAGCAGCAGAAAGGCTGCGATCCCAATGGCCGACATCGCCAGCGACAGGCAGATCACCACGCGCGCACCGGTGGCCATATGGGGCCGATCTCCGCGACCATAGGCATTGCCCGCCCGAATGGTGGCCGCATTGCTGAGCCCCAGATGCACCATGAAGGTCAACCCGCCCAGGGTCATGGCAACCCCGTGGGCTGCCAGCGGAATTGTTCCCAGCCAGCCCATCATCATAGAAGATGCCGCAAAAAGACTGACCTCGCTCAGGTTGGTTAAGCCAATGGGCATACCCAGTCTGAAGACCCGGAAGAACATCTCCCAGTCCGGGCGGTGGAAGTTTTTCAGGATCTCATGCTCTGGCAGAACCCAAAGCGCATAACCCGCGACCGCAATCAGTGAAATCCCCTGCGTCACAATCGAAGCGATCGCCGCACCGGCAATTCCCATTTCAGGTGCGCCCCAATTGCCAAAGATCAGGGCGTAGTTCACGACGCCATTTACCAGAGCCGCAAGAATGGTGATCCAAAGCACGATCTGCGTGCGCTCCAGCGCAGCCAGATAGGATTTCAGCACCATGACCAAAAGTGCCGGGAACAATCCCCAGCCCGCCAACCGCAAATAAGCAGAGGCATGTTCGGCCACTTCCGGCTTTTGTCCCAGCAGCAGAAGGATTGGGTGCGAATAGAGTAGCAAGGGCATTGCGACCATTGCAAAGAGCAAGGATAGCCAAAGCCCCATTCGGGTGGTGCGCCGGATCTGGCGCCCCTCGCCAGAGCCTGCTGCCGCCGCAACCAGGGGCATGACAGCAATGGCAAAACCCGCCCCCAAGAGGAAAAGCACAAAGAAATAGGATCCCGCCAGGGTCACCGCCGCCAGGGCCTCTGCACCGTACCAACCCAGCATGATGGAATCAGTCATGCCAATGGCAAACTGCGCCACATGGCCGCCAACCAGTGGCAGACCCAGCGAAAGAACAGCGCCGACGTGCCCCCGTGTGGACATCGCTTTGGCATTTGGGGTGGTGTGGCTCATCTCAGACATGAGGGTACACATATCAATTCCCCACTTCCGGGCAAGCACCAGAAGAAGGATTTGGCAGTCAGAGGTGATCTTGTGCTGCAACATCTATGTGCGGAAATGCGCAATCTGCCCATTTGGAGCAGATGACCTATCCATTCCGCAGCAGTAAACGAGAAGAGAGTTGCCTATCCTAGCAAGGTCTCGGCATGGTCCGGAAACAGGGTTGCGGCGGCCCGCAGGGCGCGTTCTGTGGCCTCTTCCCCGGCTCCGGGTTTCCAGAAAAGATGCAGTTTCTGCCAGTAACCATCGGTCATGCGGTCGATCCAATCGCTGGCAAATTCCACATGCTCCTCTTGCCCCGGTGCAAGGCTTTGGCAAATTCTTTGCAACTCCTCCAGGCGCTTTGTCTCATAGGCTTCCGAAATCTCTGCATATTGCTGCACAAATTTCTGCTCTCCCAGAAAGGCATACCAGACGGTCAGCGTGTCCGGGTTGCAGATCCCCGGATCAAAATCCGCGCGGATCACCTCCCGCAATTGTGACGCCGGATCCTCTCCTGCGGCCTTGAGCGCTGCATACCAATGAGTTTCATACCGGCGATAGAGGTCGCGCATGGCCTCGGTCAGGATGCCCGTCTTTGATTTGAAGTAGAAAACCGCAACCCCCTGGGACAGCTCGGCCTCATTAGCGACCGTCGCCAAGGTGGTTCGTGCAAGCCCGTGGAGAACGATGGAACGAAAGGCCGCATCCAGGATTTGCCGCCTGCGCATATCGGCGTTTTCCTTGCGCTCTTTGCGCGGTTTTGCTGGCTTTGCAGTCATCTCTGGTTCTCTTTGTCTCGGCTAACCCCTTGTTTCACAAAAGAGAGGATCTGTCATTTGCATTATTTTTGAGTGAGCGCTCAAATAAACTTTACTCGAGAAAACTCCATTCCTATGCTTCCAGCATCCTCCGGCGACTCTCCCGGCCCTAGCATCAGGACGTGAACAATGACCAAGTTGACCCCCTCCCCTCTTGCCAATTCCCCAGGGGCCGCAGAGCTGAGCCAATGGGATCGCATGCATCAGCTCCACCCCTGGATGGCGATGGAAGACTGGCGCAGCTACGACAACATGTTGATGGAGCAGGCAGAGGGGATCTATCTGCAGGATGCGAATGGCAAACGCTACATCGATGGCCCAGGCGGTATGTGGTGCAGCCAGATCGGCTATGGGCGCCAGGAAATGGCCAATGCGATTGCCGAGCAGGTCCTGAAACTGCCCTATGCCTCTCCCTTCACCAATGCGACAGAGCCCTCTGCCCTCTTGGCGCGCAAACTGGCCGAACTGGCCCCGGGTGATTTGAACAATGTCTTCTTCACTACCGGTGGCTCCACCGCTGTGGATACCGCTTTGCGCACCATGCAGTACCTGAACAACCGCCGGGGTTTGCCGCAAAAGAAAATGATCCTCGCGCGCGAAAAGGGCTATCACGGCTCCACCTATCTGGCCCATTCGGTTACCGGCAAGGAACGCGACAAGAGCCAGTTCGATTTTGAAACCCGGCTGGTGCATTTCCTGCCGGATGTGAATCCCTATCACCGCCCCTCAGAGATGGGGCTGGAAGCCTGGTGCGATGCCAAGGTCGCCGATATGGAGATGGCGATTGCAAAGATCGGTGCCGAGAACATCGGCGCCTTCATTGCTGAGCCGATCCTCTCTTCCGGCGGGGTGATCGTGCCGCCGCCGGGCTATCAACAGCGCACGCTGGAACTCTGCCGCAAACACGACATCCTCTATATCTCCGATGAGGTGGTGACAGGGTTTGGCCGCCTCGGTCATTGGTTCGCCTCTGAGGAGGTCTTTGACATCGAACCGGACATGATCACCTGCGCAAAGGGGCTGACCTCTGGCTATCTGCCGCTGGGCGCCTGCATCATTTCTGACCGTGTCCTGCAGCAGATGAGCCATCTGGGAGAGGCCTCCACCTATACCAATGGCTATACCTATTCCGGGCATCCGGTCTCTTGCATGGCGGCACTCAAGAATATCGAGATCATGGAGCGTGAGGATCTCTTGGCGCATGTCCGCGCCGTCACCCCGCAGTTTCAGGCCCGGCTGCAAGCGCTGCGGAAATACCGTATCGTGGGCGATACCCGCGGGATGGGCCTCTTGGGCTGTATCGAGGGCAAGGCCGAAGATCTGGAGGCAGAACGGCAGCTTGGAGCCAAGATTGATGCCGCCTGCGAGGCCATGGGTCTCATCGTGCGCCCGCTGATCAATATGGCGGTCTTCTCTCCGCCCCTGATCATATCCTCTGGGCAAATCGATGAGATGTTCGACATTCTCGAAAAGGCCATCCAACAGGTGGAAGCGGAACTATGAGGACTATGTGGGCGCGGCTGCGCGCGCCCGCCCCTCTTTGGCCTCGATTGCACCTGTCAGGGCAAAATGCGCGGGAAACATGGCGGCTAAAAAGCGAAAGACGATCCGCATCGCCTCTTCGCGGTCAAAGCGGTCCGGATGTAGCAGATAGTCCGTCCACATCCCTTCTAGCATTGCCAGGGTACCATGGGTTGCGTCGCGGGCCACTGCGGCCCCGTCGGCGCAGCCCGCCTCCTTTACCACGCGCAAAAAGGCATTGTGGATCATGTTGCGCAGCCGCCCATCACGGGTATCGGAATATTCGGCAATCACGGTTCGATTGCGCGCCTCCCCCCGGAAGGCATACCAGATGCTGACATTGCGACGGTTCAAGACCCGCTCACTCAGGTCGCCGCGCACGATCATTTCAATCCGCGCCTGCGGAGTATCACCTGCGGTCTGCAGCAATGCCTCGATCCCGTCGTAATACTCCTCCGAGGAATGGCGCGCGGCGGCGTGGACCAGATTATCCTTACCGCCAAAATGCAAGTGTATCATGCCCCGCGACAGCCCAGCGCGTTGAATGATCTCGCTGACGGAGGTTTCCGAAATCCCCTTTTCGGCAACGGATTCCAGCACGGCTTCGATCAGCGCAAGGCGGTTATGTTCGCGATTTTGTTCCCTTTTGCCGGGCATCCGGCCTCCGATCTAGAAGTCTCTCTCCAGGTTAACCAGCGCTGTTACGCGCTTTGGCCCAGCGCATCAAGCGGGCCTGGTCCATCAGTTTAGTCATAGAATGGGAATTTCTCCAAGCAAAATGGACGCTTGTACATTTTTTGAAGAATCCAGTTGACAGAAGCCCCCAGGAGCCTCCAGATTTCGATGGACGATTGTCCATTTTTTATCAGGACGCCTCGCCCGCAAACCCTATGCAAGCAATGGAACCACATGGCTGGACTACTCAAATCAGAGGCAGGTAAAGGCCTAGCGCTGAGTGCACCAGCCTCCCTCTATGTGGGGCTGTTGGTCGCGGGGCCACTGGGCATTCTGGTTGCCTATAGTTTCTGGACTCAGACCTATGTCGAAATCGACAAAACCCTGACCTGGGCAAATTATCTGGAGGCCGCCACCGACCCTCTGGTGCGCCACCTGGTACTGCGTTCGATCTTCATCGCTGGGGCAGTGACCGCTGCAACCGTGGCGCTGGCCTATCCCATTGCCTATTTCATCGCCTTTCGCACCAACAAGAAGACCCTGTGGCTTTTGCTGATCACCATTCCCTTTTGGTCCAGCTATCTCCTGCGGGTGTTCAGCTGGAAACTGATCCTGGGGTTCAACGGGGTGATGAATTCAGCGCTGCTGTCGCTGGGCGTGATTGATGAGCCCCTGACCTTTCTCCTCTACAATGAATTTGCGGTGGTCCTGACCCTGGCCCATGCCTGGGCACCCTTTGCCATCCTGCCGATCTATGTCTCGCTACAGAAGATCGACCGCTCGCTGCTGGAGGCCGCCACCGATCTGGGCTGTTCCAAACTGGAGCGGTTCATCCGCGTCACCCTGCCCCTGACGGTCCCCGGTATCATCGCGGCAAGCCTGATCATCTTTATCCCCACCGTGGGCGATTATGTGACCCCATCATTGGTGGGCGGATCGCAGGGCAAGATGATCGCCAACCTCATTCAGGTGCAGTTTGGCCCCGCCAATAACTGGCCATTGGGGGCAACGCTTTCGCTGGTCGCCATGGCTGCTGTCGGCGTGGTTGCCATCCTCTTTGTCCTCCTGGCAACCGCATTGGGAAGGAGGATCCGTTGAGTACACCCCTACGCAGGCCTTTCAGATTTCCATGGCTGTTCACCTATGCCATCGGTTACCTGATCTTCCTTTATCTGCCCGTCTTGCTGCTGCCGCTGTTTTCCTTCAACGATGGAACTATCGTCGCCTTTCCCATGAAAGGCTTTACCCTGAAATGGTACGCCCAGCTTGGTGCGCAGGACACGCTCTTGCAGGCTATGGGCAACTCGCTGATTGTCGGAGCCGTGACGGCGGTGGTGGCTACGGCTCTGGGGCTCTTCGCGGCGCGCGCCTATGTGCGCTACAGCTTCAAGGGGCGTGAACTGTCCGAAGGGCTGGTGATGCTGCCGCTGGTCATTCCCGGCATCATCGTGGCCTCCTCCATGCTGGTCCTGTTCATATCACTGGGACTGCGGCCCTCTCTGACCACGGTCATCCTGGGGCATGTCTTCCTTGCCCTGCCCTTTGCGGTCTCAATCATGAAATCCGCCTTTGACGATTTTGACCAATCTCTGGAAGAGGCTGCCTTTGACCTGGGTGAAAGTGTCATCGGCACCTTTCGCCGGGTAACCCTGCCCATCGTGGCGCCGGGCATCGTGGCCAGCCTTTTGGTCACCTTTACCGTCTCCTTTGATGAGTTTGTGCTGGCCTTCTTCCTCTCGGGCAACCAGCCGACCCTGCCGGTCTATATCTGGAGCCAGATCCGCTTCCCGGCAAAGCTGCCAAACACGCTGGCACTTGGCTCTCTGCTGCTTCTGGCCTCGGTCGTCTTGCTGCTGACCGCCGAATACTTCCGCCGCCGCTCCACCAAATCCGCCAAATGATCCCCCTGTATAAGAGGACCACAGATGACTGATCAGAACATCATCGAAATCTCCGGGGTGGAAAAGCGCTTTGGCACCTTTGTTGCCGTGCGCGACTTGAACCTGGAGCTGAAAGAAGGCGAGTTCTTTTCCCTTCTTGGCCCCTCGGGCTGCGGCAAGACCACAGCGCTGCGCATGATTGCCGGGTTTCAGGATCATGACGCGGGCAGCATCCGCATTGCAGGCCAAGACATGGCCAATATCCCGGCCAACAAACGCCCCGCCAATATGGTATTTCAATCCTATGCGATCTTTCCGCATCTGAACGTGGGCGACAATGTCGCCTTTGGTCTGCGTAAGCTGGGTCTTGGTAAGGTGGAGATGCAGAACCGCGTTGCCGAAGCATTGGAGATGGTCGAACTTGGCGGTTTGCAAAGCCGCAAGGCGGATGAGCTTTCGGGCGGTCAACGCCAGCGCGTTGCCCTTGCCCGTGCGCTGGTTATGCGCCCCAAGGTGCTCTTGCTGGATGAGCCCCTGTCGGCGCTTGACAAGAACCTGCGTGAGGCGATGCAGCTGGAAATGCGCCGCCTGCAGCAGAAACTTGGCATCACCTTTGTGATGGTCACCCATGACCAATATGAAGCCATGACCATGTCCGACCGTATTGGTGTGATGTTTCAGGGCAAGCTGGAGCAAGTTGACCGTCCAGAGGTGCTCTATGCGCGTCCCTGCAATCGCCGGGTGGCCTCTTTCATTGGCGGCATGAATTTTCTGGAGGCGCGGGTCAGGGCAGATAATGGTGCTTCGGTGGAGGTAGATCTGCAGGGCTTTGGCCCGCTCACCATCGATGTGAACCCCAATGCCATCAGCCGCAGCCCGGATCTGTTGGCGGGCATCCGCCCGGAGCAATTGGAGATCAGCGCCACCCGCCCCGAAGACTATGACGCTTCTTTGCAGGGCATCGTCAGCGACATCGCTTTTTATGGCGAAAGCGTTCACTACTATGTGCGCGCCGAAGGGGTCGAAGACCCCATCGCGGTCGCTGTCCCCAATTACTTTCATACGGTTGATTACAAACGCGGTGACCAGGTCTGGCTGGGCGTTCAAAACGCCTCGGTCATTGATCTGGGGGCCCGCGAAGGATGAGGATAAAGGGAGGAAGACAATGAAGCATTTTGTAACTGCACTGGCGGCTGCCACCGCTCTGGGCGCCACAACCACGATGGCCACGGCGGATGCCGCCAGCCTGTCGGTCTTTGACTGGTCCGGCTATGAAGATCAGGGATTTTATGGGGACTATGTCGCCAAATATGGCGGCGCGCCCAGCTATACCTATTTCGGCAGCGTCGAAGAGGCCTTTACCAAGCTGCAATCGGGCTTTGCTGCGGATCTGGCCCATCCCTGCACCGATGGTCTGCGCAAATGGGTTGCAGCGGGTCTGCTGAAACCCATCGACACCTCGAAAATCAGCAATTGGGACAAGCTCCTGCCGCAGATCAAGGATGTGGATGGCGTCACCATCGACGGCAAGACCTATATGGTTCCCTTTGAATGGGGCAATACCGGCCTGATCTATCGTACCGATCAGATCAGCGAAGAGCAGGTCTCTTTGCAATTGCTGTCTGATCCCGCCTACCAGGGCAAGGTCGCCATACCCGATGCGGCCTCCTCTGCCTATGCGATGGCCGCCCTCGCCACCGGCGCCTCCAGCTATACGGATATGAGCGAGGAGGAGTTTCAGAAAGCCTCGGACTTTTTGCGCACCATCCACCCCAATATCCGCTTTTACTGGTCTGACGCGGGCCAGTTGGACCAGGCCCTTGCCTCGGGCGAGGTCACCATGGGCTGGGGCTGGAACCAGTCGGAGCTGAACCTGATCTGGAACGAGACCCCGGCCAAGATGATGCGTGACACCGACAAGGGCATTGCCACCTGGGTCTGCGGCTACGTGCATCTGGAAGCCTCAACCCAAAGCGACGAGCAGGTCTATGACATGCTGAACGCGCTGAGTGCTGAAGCCAGTGGCAAGTATATCATCGAAAGCTGGGGCTATGCCCACTCGAATGCCGCTGCTTTTGAGTCAGCAGATCAAGGCCTCATCGAGACCTATGGTTTTGCGGATGTGGACAGTTTCTTTGAAGACAGCCTGTTCTTTGACGCGGTGAACCCAAAACTTGAAGGCCGGATGCTGAAGGAATTTGAGCGCATCAAAGCTGGTTTCTGACTTCTAGGGGCGGCGGAGGTCCTGCTTCGCCGCCTTTCCCTCTCTCACACGACTATTGCTACAAAGGATGTGCCAGCATGTCAGGCGCAAATGGGTATTCCATTCTGTTCGAGCCGGTAAAGATCGGCCCTGTTACCGCCCGCAATCGCTTTTTCCAGGTGCCCCATTGCACCGGGTTGGGCCATGTGCGCCCACAAGCTGAGGCGGCCGTGCGCGCAATGAAGGCCGAAGGGGGCTGGTCCGTTGTCTCAACCCAAGAGACAGAGATCCACCCCACCTCGGATCTGGGCCCCTATGCGGAACACCGGCTCTGGGATCGGCACGACATCCCTGCCCTGCAGCTGATGACCGAACAGGTTCATGCCAAAGGGTCGCTGGCGGCGATCCAATTGGCCCATAATGGCCATCACGCCATGAACCATCTCACCCGCGCACCCGCCCTGGGGGTGAGTGATCGACCCATTGACGTGGTTTTCCCCAAACAGGCGCGCGCCATGGACAAACAGGACATACGCGACCTGCGCCGCTGGCATCGCGAGGCTGCCTTGCGCGCAAAGGAGGCCGGGTTTGACATTGTCTATGTCTATGCCGGCCACCAGATGACCCTGGCGCATCACTTCCTCTTGCCGCAGTACAATACCCGCAGCGACGAGTATGGCGGCAGCCTTGAGAACCGCGTTCGTCTGACTCGCGAATTGCTGGAAGACACCCGCGAGGTGCTGGATGGTCACTGCGCCGTTGCCTTCCGCTTTGCGGTTGATCAGATGATGGGCGCAGATGGTATGCAGGCCAGCGAAGAAGGCCGCGCCGTAGTTGAAATGCTGGCGGACCTGCCGGACCTCTGGGATGTCAACGTTGCTGACTGGAGCAACGACAGCCAGACCACCCGTTTCCAACCTCAGGACGGCTACCAGGTCCCCTATACGGATTTCGTGAAACAGGTCACCAATAAGCCCGTCGTCGGCGTAGGCCGTTTCACTTCCCCCGACCTCATGACTTCGCTTGTAGCCAAAGGGGTGCTGGATCTTATCGGAGCCGCCCGCCCCTCCATTGCCGACCCCTTTCTGCCAAAGAAGATCGAGGAAGGCCGCATTGAGGAAATCCGCGAGTGTATCGGCTGCAATATCTGTGTCTCGGCTGACAACCTGGGCGTCTCCATCCGCTGCACCCAGAACCCCACCATGGGGGAGGAATGGCGCCGCAAATGGCACCCCGAGGTGATCGCCCCCAAGCAGCAGGAAGAAGCGGCAATGGTGGTCGGATCCGGTCCTGCGGGGCTGGAATGCGCCATGCAACTGGCCAAACGCGGCTACCAGGTGACCCTGGCAGAAGCTGCGGAGGAATTCGGCGGTAGAGTGCTGAAAGAAAGCGGTCTCAAAGGTCTGGGTGCATGGAAGCGGGTTGCGGACAACCGTCTGTGGGATCTGCAACAGCGCGCCAATGTGCAGATGTTCACGGGCAGCAAGCTGGGCGCGGAAGAGGTCGTGGAACTGGGGATTGCCAATGTCTTTCTCGCCACCGGCAGCAGCTGGCATCGCGACGGGCGCGGACGCAGCTCCCCCCGCCCGCTCGAGATCCGGGACATACCCGTCTTTACCCCCGATGACGTGATGGAGGGCACCCTACCACCGGAAACCGGCCCGGTGCTGCTATATGATGATGATCAGGGCTACATCGGCGGCGTGCTGGCCAGCCATCTTGCTGCTATGGGCCGCAAGGTGGTGCTGGTAACACCAGGTGCCATCGCCTCAGCCTTTACTGAGTTGACCTTGGAACAACACCGAGTGCAGGCTGAGCTGCTGGAAGCGGGCGTGGAGATTATCCCGCTGCACAATCTGCAGACTGCGGATGACACAGGCGCCACGCTCTCTTGCGTCTATACCAACCGCACACGCCACCTGGACTGCGCCAGCCTGCTGATGGTCACCTCCCGCCAGCGTGAGACCGCGCTCTTTGATGCGCTGAGGGCCCACCACGCCGAGCACTTCACCACCCTGGAGCTGATCGGTGATGCCGCCGCGCCTGGCCTCATTGCGGATGCGGTCTTTGCCGGTCATCTGGCAGCGCGCAATTTCGAACGCGACCCTGAGGCGGCGGATGCAGACTGGTTCCGTCGCGAGTTGATTTCACTCGAAGATATGGGAGGCGCATGATGCCCAAAGATGATCTGCAGATGATGCGCGATTTGATGGAGAGCCACCGCGAAGGCTTTGCGCTGGAGCGGCATTTCTACACCTCCGAAGCGGTCTATGACCACGACATCAAATCCTTCTGGAATCGAAATTGGATCTGGGTAGGCCATGTGAGTGAAGTCGCTGAGCCCGGCGATTACTTCCTCTTTGACTACGGCCCGGAGTCGGTGATCATCGTACGTGATCAGGCGGGAGACCTGCGCGCGCATATGAATATCTGCCGCCACCGTGGCTCTCGTGTCTGTTTGGAAAAACAGGGCAGCGCGCGGGTCTTCTCTTGCCCCTATCACGCCTGGACCTTTGGTCTGGACGGGCGGTTGCGCGGTGGCCGCGCTATGGGTGCGGATTTTGATCCTTCCGAATACGGTCTCTTCCCGGTTCATATTACGGTCTTTCAGGGCCTCATTTTCATCTGCACCGATGAAAATCCGCCGCCCCTGACTCAAAGTCTGGAACGTCTGGCGCCCCTCGCGGCCCCCATGGAGTTGGAGAACCTGAAACTGGCGCATGAGGCCTCTTACCCGGTGCCTGCCAACTGGAAGCTGGCGCTGGAGAATTACCTGGAGTGCTATCACTGCGCCCCATCACATCAGGAATATTCCCGCAGCCATTCGCTGAAAGACCCCGCAGATGTAGAGAAATACGGCGCAGATCTGCGCCAACGCTCTGCTCAGATTGGTCTTTCAACTGAGGAGCTGGACCTCACCGGACCAAAGGCAGAGGCACCGGGCTCGGACGTCTATTGGCGCCGTTACCCGCTCTTTCCCGGCTACCAGACAGGCAGCAAGGATGGCGAGGCCCTGGCACCGCCACTGGGCCAGCTGACGGGCCATGATGGCGGCGCCACCGATCTGGCCATCGGCACGCTGAATTACTTCTTGATCTATGCAGATCACCTGGTCGGCTACCGCTTTGTGCCGCGTGGACTACAGGAGACAGATATTCAGATTGCCTGGTATGTGCGCGGTGACGCAGAAGAAGGCCGTGACTATGACCACGAGGCGCTTACTTGGCTTTGGCATGTGACTTCCCACGATGATGAGCGCATCATCCGCCACAATCAGGAGGGGGTGAACTCACACCACTTCCAGCCTGGCCCTCTCTCGGAGATGGAATGGAGCCTGCCCGGTTTTTACCGCAGCTATTTCAACATGCTCTGAAGCGCCCGGATCACAAACTCTATTTTAACTGCCCAGCCCTACCGGAGATCGCCCTAATGGTTGATGTCAGCAAATCAAATAGCCGCCGCCGCAGCGGTGGCCGCTCTGCCCGCGCTGCGGCTCGTACACAAGCGACACCCTCCCCGGCAATCTGGCCAGGTGTTTCGGGTGGTGCCTATCGCCCCCTATCCGATAGCGACATGCAAAAGATCCATCATGCGGCGCTGACGATTCTGGAGCGCACCGGCATAGGCGATCCAACCGAAGAGCTACTTGATCTTGTCTTACCCAAGGGGGCGGTCCTCAGCGAGGCGGGACGCCTGTGCTTCCCGCGCGCCCTGATGGAGGATCTGCTGGCAGGTGCCGCCAGTGAATTCTACGTCCATGCCCGTGGTAGCCGCGCCGGCAAGGACGATATGCATTGCACCAAGGAGAAGGTTTTTTACGCCAACTCCGGTACGGCGGTGACAACATTTGATGCGGCGACGCGCAGCTATCGCCCCTCAACCATGCGGGATGTCTATGACTTTACCCGACTGGTGGATCGGCTCGACAATATCCACATGACAGGTGACACAGTGCTGGGCACGGATGTGCCACAGGATTTTGAACATGACATGACCATGCTCTACGCGATCCTGTCGGGCAGCGAAAAACCGTCCTGCCTGACCTTCCGGGACCGCTCTCACATCCCTGCCGCCATCGAGATGTTCGATATGGCTTCCGGTGGCGAGGGGAAATTCCTGCAAAAGCCTTCGGTGATCTTTGGTGGCTGTCCCATCGTCTCGCCCCTGCGGCTGGGGCGTGAAAACCTGGAGATCATGATCGATACAGCCAAACTGGGGCTTACCTGTGATCTGGCGGTTCCGCCGCAGGCCGGGGCAACGTCTCCTGCTCCGCTTGCCGGCACACTCGCACAGGCGGTGGCCGAAACGCTCTCTTGCGTGGCCATCGTCAATCTGATCAACCCCGGCACCCCGGTGGTTTTTGCCGCCTGGCCCTTTATCACCGACCTGCGCACCGGGTCGTTTACGGGCGGGTCCGGGGAACAGGCGCTGATCTCAGCCGCCGCCATTCAGATGGGCAATTTTTACAACCTACCCACCTCTGTGGGCTGTGGAATGACCGATGCCAAGATCCCCGATGCGCAATACGGCGTTGAAAAAGCGATGACCTTCACGCTCGCCGCCCATGCTGGCGCAAACCGGCTCTGCGAATTTGGCGGCATGGTCGGCTCACTCATGGGATGTTCTTTTGAATCCATGGTGATCGACAATGAGATCGCGGGAATGCTCTCTCGCACCCTGCGCGGGATCGAGGTCAGCGATGAGACCCTGTCTGTGGATGTGATCCACGACTGCGCAATCGATCCTGGCCATTTCCTCGGCAATGATCAGACACTCAAATACATGGAAACAGAGTATATCTATCCCAATCTGATGGATCGTGAACTGACGGACACTTGGGAAAAAAGCGGCAAGCAAACTATGTTTGATCGTGCGCGCGTAGTTTCGGACAAAATCCTGGATGAGCATTTCCCGAACTACTTTGGCAGCAAGCTCGATGCAGAGCTGCGCCGTAAGTTCCCGATCCAACTCCCGGAAACGGCGCTGCGCCGGACGAGTTCCAAAAACTAAGCGATGACAGGATCGCGGCCCCCATGGGGAGAAGAAACAGCGCTGAGAGAGGGCACCCAGCCTCTCCCCGCTCTATGGGCTTGGTTAGGGACTGGGGATTGCCCTTGCAACTTAGCGCCACTGATCTTCGCACGCATTGGTCCCTTCTTGTTGACTGATGCCAACCTATCCCAAACGCATATTTCTCTGCAAAGCATCGGGGCCGTTCATCCAAATGATCAGATCGTCAAACCCCAGCGGTTTTGAAAAAAGATAGCCCTGCTGTCCGGTACACCCGAGGTTTTCGAGAAAGGCGCTAGCTGTCTGATCCTCGATCCCTTCCGCTAGAACATCGATCTCGAGCTTTGTAGCGATATGTTGAATGGCTCGAATGATTTCCGCATGGGTTTCAGAGGTCGTGACATTGTCCGTCAGGACTTTTGAAATCTTGAGCTGCTTGGGACGCACTTCATAAATGCTCTGAAAAGAGGAGTAGCCCGCCCCGAAATCACCAATTTCCACGCCGACGCCCAGCTCATCCAGTTGGTCCAGGAAATAGGCCAGTTGGTCGCGGCACAAGGCGCTGCAGAAATCTTCGACAACTTCGATGGACAGGTTGCAGGGATAGGGGCGCAATTCCCCGAGCCTGTTCAAGAAGCCGTTTTCCTTCAAGGTCTGAATGCTGAGGTTCACAGAGATCTTGGGCACCGTGAACCCACGTTGCACCCAGCTTCTTGCATCCGAAACCGCACGCTCCAGAATTAGCGTATCGATCTTGGGAACGACGCCCAGCCGCTCTGCAATCGGCAGAAAGGTCGCTGGAGACAGGGTTCCTCTTTCAGGGTGGATCCAACGCGCAAAGACCTCCAGACCAATGACTTCATTGGTCGCGACATCGATTTGCGGTTGGTAGACCGGGACAATCGACCCATCGCGGATGGCGGAGGACAGATCATCCGAAAGCGCTTTGGTATTGGTGACATCTTCGCGTAGCGCATCCGAGAAAAAGGCGTATCTCCCTCGCCCCAGCTCTTTGGCACGATAAAGGGCGATATCTGCGTCCGTAAGCAGCTTTTCGCAATCTAAATGCTCCACATCTATCTTGGCTTTGGCAACACCAATGCTGGCGCCAAACTGGCACAGCTCTTCCTGGAACAGGATCGGCTTTGACAGCTCAGCGATTATTGCATCAGCAAGCCTTTCAGCATCCTCGGACAAGGCGTCGCCGGTGCGAATGATGAGATATTCATCCCCGCCTACCCGTGCCACCAGGTCACTTTGCACGGTAAGATCGGTCAGGACACGGGCAACATGTTGCAAGACATGATCCCCTGCCGCATGGCCTAGTGTGTCATTGATCTCTTTGAAAAGGTCCAAATCAATATGCATGGCGGTGATGGCCGATGATGCATTTTTCGGATCACCCAGTCGCCGCTCCAACTCTCTTTGCAAGGCCCTGCGGTTGGCCAGGCCAGTCAAAGGATCGTGGTCGGCCCGATATTCAGCATCGCGGTTGAGCTGCTCCAGCTCTTCATTCTGGCGGTCGAGTTCTAGCAGAGCATTGCGCAGATCGTCAGCCTGCTCCAAAATTGATCGCCTCAAGAAGCCCACGATGGTCAGAGTGACAACAACCGCAACCAGGAAAACGGTCACGACCAACCAATAGGACCTGCGCCATTCGTTGGCTGTGGCCTCCAGTGTCTGGCTCAGGGCTGAAAAAACACCCTGCCAGTACCTATCAATATTGCGGTCAAACTCCGCCTTGATCTCCAACAGCTGAGCAGCTTCGATCTTGCTGCCTTCTCGGAACTTCTCGATGGATTTTACCGTCTTTACGGCCGCAGACTGGAACCTGTTGCTGCTCCGACGAAACGCACCACCGGCTTCCTCGACCGCTTGTTCAATGGCGCCCAATCCCGCGCCGATGGGGTATTTGGACGCCCTAGAGGTCGCATCGGCAGCGGCCTTGAATTGGCCTGCATTCACAATAAACGCGAGCTGATCGTTGAAATTGACTTCTGGTTTCTGGCTCAGCCTGTGGGTCAGACTTTCGAGGACCGCAAGCCGGTAGGCAACCTCTGGAAGCCTATCAAACAAAACCGAAGCATACTCCGCTTCAAATCCATCCGGCGGCACGGTCAAACCCATTTCGCGCGCAATGATTTGGATGACCTTATTTAATGCCGCAAGGCGTGCTTCGCGTGAGGCGGTGCTTTTGTTGAATTTTCCTAATTGTGTATAAATGGATTTTATCGAGTTTTGTGAGAGTGCCTCAGGCGCTTGACCCTCTCCCCAGAGAGTCAGGGGCGGCTGGGCCTGATCGTTTTCAAAAATCAGCGCGGCATTTGCGCGCCAGACCTTTTCAACCAGCCTCAAGCCCACTTCCGAGGCCCTCATCTGACTCAGACGCTGATTGATAACGTTCAATCCAATGAGGCTAAGCCCAAGAACCGGCAGGATGAGCACAAAAAGCAGAACGCGAAGCTTTTCGCCGATCGAATTTTTCATCCGGTTCTACTCCTTCTACTTGCTCGCACCCGCGCTGAATATCACCTAGGGGAAAAAGATCGGTTAAATGTGGTGCATGTTTCAGGCCAATCGAAACAGGCTCAATGGCACCTAGCTGATCCACCCCCACTGAAGTTGTCCGCCCTTATAGTTAGGAAACGGAGGATCGGATATGGGGATCAAGCGACATTGAAGGGCGTTGCAACATCGGTCCGAGGAAGACCCGGAACCTGGAAGAGATTGTCACGAAGTTGCTGCAGGTTGAGGTACTATGCGGCCAAGGGATGCTGCGTGTTGATGCAATCCTCCAGGTGTAGATAACTGTGCAGAGGTTTTACCGCTGGCGTAGGCAATATGGCGGTATGGGAACCAACCAACTAAAAGCACTCAAACGGCTCCAGAAAGAGAATGACCGCTTGCGCCGGGCCGTGTCCGATCTGACGCAGGACAAGCTAATCCTATTGGAGGCCGCTCGAGGAGTGATGGTGACCAAGGAATTGATCCTGCGGATCAATTCAGGCCCTAACGGGCGGAACCCTGAGCCCCTTGCGCCGTCGGGCCTGCGTTGAGCATGTGCAAAGTCAGTTCCACATCTCAGAGCGGCGGGCCTGCCAAGTGATACGTCAGAAATGTTCAACACAGCGCAAGGCTCCAAAGGGCCGTACCGATGAAGATCGGCCGGTTGCCGACATGACTGATTTGGCTCGACAATATGGCCGCTACGGCTATCTCTGGATTGCAGCTTTGCCGAGAGATGCGCCCCCCCCCCTCAGCAGCATGCTGCGCATGCGCCTGCCGGGCTGTGGATGGGGCCTATGACACGCGCAGATGCTACAATGTAATTGCCGCTCTCGGAGCCGCCGCGCAAGAACGCGCAGCTTTGGAAGCCAACGATAGCGGGCGCGATCGCGCGAAACAAAGCTATGAGCGCCTGCAAATATCTTGGACAAGCACTCTGGCGAAAATTGACCGGTTATCACTGCCGAAGCCGCGTCGAGATATGAGGAGGGTCAGAAAACGATCCGGGGGACCGTTTTCCTGACGATTGGAGGAACCGCGTCAAACGCCTGGGCCAAGGCCTCATGGCGAGGGACTTCGACCGACTGGTCGCTGAGCACAGAGCCCGTAGGATAAGTCCGTCCGGGGAAAGGGGCAGTCCGCTCAAAACCCGATTTGTGCAATAGAGCCATAGAAAGACGCCGACAGATGCAGTGCGACTGCGGCGTCATCTTCTTGAATGTCCTCATGGCGAGCTCTTCAGCAAAGCTCCGTCGAGGATGGCTTCGCACCAAACCGCGAAGCGCTAATGCCAGCAAATAATGTAATTCTTTTATCTGCAACCCCTACCGCAAAACCGCACTCGCGGCGTCCCAATGTGGCCGATAGCCTGGCACACCTTCTGAGCCCCAATTGACGGTCGCAAAACGCCCAGGACCGCCAGCGCAGGAATAGAGCGGGCTATCACCGGCCAGCTTGTCGCCCGGCCCGTTGATCTCGCTTCCTGCCCCGGTCCAGATCGGGGTGAGATCCGTGCCCGGCCCAAAATACTGGTCACTGACATAGATATGATGGGTGTCGAAGGCATCGGGCACGATCAGTTGGGCGGGATCGTTCGCCTTGGCTCCAAACAGTTCAAACGCCCCACCAACTGTCGCACCGTTAAAATCAGCGGTGCGATCTGTGTAGACATCCCCCAGGACTGTGTAGCAGGTCGCGCCATCCCAAGTGACCATCCAGTGCTGCAGCTCGCCAACATTGCCGCCAAATATCACATTGCTGGAAAACGGCCCCTTGAACCACAGATCACCGCCGGGCCGGATCTGGATGGACTAGTTTCCAATGTAAAGGAACCGGCTGTCGGCGCTAGTATTTGGCCTGCCGACGATTGAGATTGTGCCCTTGTCTGACAGGCTGGTGAAGTAGTGGCGCAGAGAGGGCTGCGCCTCCCCAAACCGGGTCGCGCCGGTGGCCTCCCCCAGGGAGAGGCGGTTGAAGCCAGAGCCATGCTGGTTGCGAACTTCGATAAAGAAATCTGCCCATTTGCCGCTGGGGGCAGCACCAGGACCCCGACGCACCGTCGTGCCATCCAGGGTAATCGCCTCTGCGTTGCCCTGGTCATTGTTGACAAAGGTTTCCTCTACCGTGCCGAGCACTTCCAGACTGCCGATCACCGCGCCCTCGGGCACCGACCAATCCACAGCCATGTTTTGCGGGGGCATATGGGGTGCCGCATCATTCCCGGCGAGGGCGGCAAGATAGGCGGCTAGCTCACGGGAAATCGCCTTGGAGAACAGCGAACCGGGGTGGATCGGGTCAAACTGATGCCAGGACTCATTTCCGGGTTTTGAGCCGAAGGCGTTGACCCGCAGGCCCTCTATCCATTTTTCTGGGAGGTCCGAGCTGTGAGGGGCCAGAAAATGTGCTTCCCTCAGCATGGCATCTGGCCAACTAAAGACGGGGTAGCCGAGTTTGCGCGCCGAGGCGACAAAACCGTCAGAAGAGGCGCTTCCCCCCACATTGTAGTGGGTCACAACGGTCCTGTCCTTGCTGTATCCTGCGGCCTCAAGCGCGATCAGGTTGTCCAGCAACACCTGCTGGCGGGCAACTGAAGGCGCACCGTCATTGGTTCCCCAGCTCACCACATCCACAGCGCTCGGAGACCCTGCTTCCATGCGCGCGCGGATCTGGGAGGAGGTCTGCCCCGGTTCGCCCTCATTGGATAAGCCCCCCACCAGCTTTTGCACCTCAGTAGGCCAATCGCCATCGGCGATAACATCCGCATCTCCTGGTGGCGCATAGTTGAGCTCGGCCAAACCAGAGTACGGAATGCCATTGGCAAGCATCGTGTTGGAGTGGTGGTTTCTGGTGATACTGTCGCCCCAGGCTGCGCCTGAGGTCAGCGAGCCATACTTGGTCGGCTGCAAGTCCCACAGATTGTTGATCTGAGGCAGCGGCACTGACCCGCCGCCCTGCGCAATCAGACCTGCCAAATGGGCCGAAGTTACCCCAAGACCAAGGCCCAGCATCAGTACCACCCCACCACAGTTGCCGTGGTGCCGGTGGCCTCAACCCCCTGCGCCGAGAATGGCAGGGGTTCCCCGGCAGTCACCGGATAGACAACGACATTGTTTGAAGCATCCCGCAGGGCAAGATCACCCCCGACGGTCACCCGCAGAACGCGGGGTTTAACTGGCAGGTCAACGCCACCCTGTGGAACAATGGGAAAGTGACTGTTTGCAGGGCTTTCAAGCCCGCGATGGAAGTTGGAGAAAGGATCGATCTGGGGCATGGGGCACTCCGGGCTAGTAAACAGAAAATAGCTTTGAGGCGCGTTTAGACGCCTCAGCTTGTCAGGCAGAGAAAGGGCTTAGGCTTCATGCTGGGGGCGATTTGCTGCAATTTCCCTAGGGCTAAGTGCGCCAGTACCGCATCTCTGGGGGCAAGCCGCGCCATAGCCTTGGGCGCAGAATCCCGCGCATAGGCAATCGCCTCTTCAATCAGAACAGGCGGGTTCGCCTGCAGCTAAGTTGGAGACAGGGAAGAACCCGGACGGAACAATTCGCAACCGAATGGATCAGTTGGGCAGGCAAGTGCATCTTGCGGGCTGGCAGACGTCGGCCGCGACGGACGGAACGCGAGGCGGGACGGGGGTCACAGTGGGAATGACCGGGCAGAGTCTGACGCAGCAATCTCTGTTGAGTGGCTGGTCGACCGCAACAGCCAACCCCAAGGGTCAGCCGGAAACGCAACGCGGATTTGCAGCTTTGGGCGGAGCGGAGAAATTGTCTGGAAAGACAACACCCACGGCGACGGATGCAATCAAGGGCGGAAAGGATGGGGCTTTCAGAAACGGCTACACTGAGCGGTTGGCCAACATACCGGGCGGAGGATGCGGAGCGCGGTGGAGTCGGGACAAGTTCAACACCCTGACTGCTGTTTTGGTAAATCTGTCGGCATGGGACACAACGGAGAGCCCGGCCCGCTTGAAGGTTTCTGGTCAGAAAATGACTGGCTGTTCTGCAGGGATGGAAAGTGGCGGCCAGCAGAACCCGGAACAGTCCCGCTGGCTCATGGGATCTCTAACCGACTGCCCTCATTGCGTTGGCACCGGTGATAACATCTGGACGCAACTACCCCGATTAGGGAAACACCATATCGCCCAGCGCACCTGGAGGCCCCAAGACCTCAGTTCACAATCCAGCAGAAGCCAAATTCGTGACCGGCGTTCAAGCTATTCGGTCACCGCGCCGGCCCTTTGGGCGGGATACCTTCTACAAGATGGTGCGCGAAGGTCGGATCGTTAAGCATCACCCCTATCCTGGCTCACGCCCGGTGTATTCCGTCATTCAAATCGATGGCTTGTACGTAAATTCCAATGACGATGAAGGTGGGGGCCAAATCTCCCAAACTTGAAAAATGTCGAGTTTTTCAATGAGTAGTTGGTGCGGGTGGACGGACTTGAACCCCCACGCCTCGCGGCGCCAGAACCTAAATCTAGCGAATTCCCTTTATAATCAACGCTTGGCTTCGGTCTTTTTTACAAAACGTAGGGTGACCATAGCCGGAAACTGTAAAATCCCCTTTTTCGCTGCCTAGAACTGCCTCCCGAAGGCTGTGCCAGTGGCAATGTTCGGCAAATTTCCCCTATTTGTCATTTGCTTACCCCTGTTTGGATCTGTTTCAAAACAGTTTTTTTGTTACGCGTAACAGTTTCGCACAGGAGTAAGGGGAAACTCGGCCAACCTGCTTCAAACCAGACCGCTCATTGCTTTCTGTGAAAGGGATCCAATCATGACCAATACCCCCAAATTAGCCTACACCCAATCCCAGATCTACTTGGCACAGAAAACACCCGTCAAAGCGCGGATACTGGTGACGTAACCAAGAAACTATGTCGAATGAGCACTCAGAATGGCAAACCTTCGTAGCGTTGCTGCACTCGAAGGACAGCGGGAAATACAACTGTCGGAGACAGCAAGATTACTTCAGAAACCTTGCTAGTGATTCGCTTTTCGGCAAAATGGCCCGCAACAGCCATATCACCCTCAGGTTGCTATATGGCTTAAAGTTGACACTTTACGGCCAAAAATCGCCAAAAGAATCTACTTAAGGGAGAAATTTTCCCATTTTCTATTTGTCAATACAAAAACTGCCAAAGTTAGCCACCTTTAACAGTTCAACTTCCAAGAGGTAGAGAATGTTGTTTTCTTCAGAACGTCGCGCGCTAGCCAAGGAGCTTGCCGAAAAGCAGGCATTCATGGATGTCATCGATCGCACACAAGCAGTGATCGAGTTCGAGCCTGATGGAACGATTCTGAAAGCAAATGAGAACTTTCTTTCTGCACTGGGGTATGAGCTTAAGGAGATTGTCGGTCAGCATCACTCAATGTTTGTCGATAAGGAATATGGAAAAACAGCCGCCTATAGGGGTTTCTGGAGTGACTTGGCCTCAGGTAAGTTCTTTACAGACCAGTTTCCCAGACTAACAAAAAATGGCTCTGAAATCTGGATTCAGGCAACCTATGCACCGGTGTTTGATACTGAAGGAAATGTCGAAAAGGTCATCAAACTCGCGACAGACGTCACTCAGCGTCGCAAGGACACTGAGGATATCGCCCGCAGTTTGACAAGTATGGCAAATGGCGACCTTGCTCAACGAGTTCAAGTCTCTGATATTGATGATCTTTGTGTGCTTGGCCAATCCCTAAACAAGGCTATGGAAAAACTCTCCGTCGCCATGGAAGCTGTAAAGGCGGTGTCAGATACCGTCTCGACAACTGCACAAGAGATCAACAGCTCAACATCTGAGTTGTCCAACCGTACAGAAACTCAAGCGGCGACGCTGGAGCAAACAGCAGCTGCGATTGAAGAACTTACCTCAACAGTGCGCTCCGCTGCAGAGGGCGCGAAACAAGTAGAAGAAATTGTTGCAAACGCCAGAGCTGCGGCCCAAGGAAGCAATCAAGTTGTGCAAGACGCAATCCTAGCCATGGATCACATTCAAGAATCCTCAGACAAAATTTCCCACATCATTTCTGTCATCGATGACATCTCCTTTCAAACCAACCTACTTGCACTAAACGCCGGGGTAGAAGCGGCTAGAGCGGGTGAAGCCGGTCGCGGTTTTGCAGTCGTTGCCTCCGAGGTTAGAGCCCTCGCCCAGCGTTCGACTGAGGCCGCTGGAGAGATCAAGGGGCTGATCTCGGAGAGCTCTAGTCATGTTTCCAAGGGTGTAGATTTGGTAGGGCAAGCTGGCGTAGAGCTCAGTTCAATAATTGAGAATGTTGGAACTATTTCTGGACACGTAACCGAAATTGCTCGAGGTGCGCATGAGCAATCAGTTACGTTGGAAGAGATTAATACTGGTGTGAGCCAATTGGATGCCGTGACACAGCAAAATGCGGCAATGGTGGAAGAGACTACCGCATCGAGCCAAATCCTGGCCAATGATGCGACAGACTTGGCGCAACAAGTTGATAAGTTCAATACTCAGCCAAATAATGTCGTTTCGTTGCCAACTTTAGGTTTTGAAGACGACCTTAACCAAAGCGAAGATGCTGCGTTTAGGGCTTGATACACTTGGTTTTGACTACTTGGATATGTCAACAGTTGCACAAGCTATTGTTGAAACTTAACTGCGCAACTCTCCTAAATCCGCATCCGTAGCAGAAACAGCCTAGATGCTGAGATGTGCTTTGGCGGGAATGGCTTGTTTTACAAGGAGTGCTATCTTCGTAAAAGCCGTCCTTGGAGTTGGCCGCGAATTTCGTGGTACTGGCCACAAATCCCTTGAGATGGTGAAGAAGTATCGACAGCAAGCGCGTCAAAAGCAACTTTCAAAGATGGCTCAACTGCGCCGGAACAGTACAAAAACGGAAAAGGAACAATGATCAGAGTGTAAAACAAAGTGTAAAACTCTGAAAACCCCTTCACGCCCAGCACTGCAAACAGCCATATTTATGATGTAAAATCAAAGTGGTGCACCGGGGAGGAACAACCTAGAACCTTCTGAGTGCGATCAGATCCTGACAGAATTGGAAGAATGGACAAGCATTCTGCAAGCTGAGCCGGAAGTTATCCACAGATTGGCAGCGTTTGCTGAAGCCGCGGAAGATGCTTCGGGTAAGATTGAGGACGATCCAGGGCTGACATCTTCGTTTGAGGAGCTTGCGCCATGACTCGTCTTGCATCATCAAAGGATTCCAACGTCACGCCCGTTTTCACAAAAGCCTCCTTGGAAAGAACACGGACCACCTTGTCGCCACTGACCCTTCGCTTGACGAAGGACGAACGGGCACGGTTGGAAGAGCTCGCTAAGGGTATTACGCTCAGTGCATATGTACGGGCCTGCGTCTTTGCTGAGGATGCGAAGCTGCGCAAGACTCGGCCTGCAGATCAGGTCGCGGAATGATCAGCCCCATCGAAGTGGTCCAGTGTGAGTGTTAGTGCATGATCGGCCTGGTTTCCACCGGAACGATGGCTTCCGGAGCCGGTGGGCGATAGCCCAGAGCACTATGCGGCCGTTTTGTGTTGTAGTGATTTCTCCATTGTTCAATCAGGATCTGGGCTTCACGCAGGCTGTAAAATACCTCTCCATTCAGCAGCTTGTCTCTGAAGCGCGCGTTGAAGCTTTCACAGTATCCGTTCTCCCAAGGTGATCCTGGTTCAATGTAGGCCGTTTGGGCACCGACCGCTGCGATCCAATCTCGAACGGCCTGAGCAATGAACTCTGGGCCATTATCTGATCTGATGAAAGCAGGAACGCCACGCAGGATGAAAAGATCTGTCAGCGCGTCAATAACTTCTGCCGAGTTCAAGCGCCTCTTCACCCGGATCGCCAGGCATTCCCGGCTGTGTTCATCCAGAATGTTCAGTGTCCGGAACGCTTTCCCGTCATCCGTTCGATGGTGCACGAAGTCATAGGACCAGACATGGTCACGATATTCGGGCCGGAGTCGAACACACGACCCGTCGTTCAGCCAGAGCCGTCCTTTCTTCGGTTGTTTCATTGGAACTTTCAGCCCCTCACGCCGCCATAGGCGCTCAACACGTTTGTCGTTGATTTGCCAGCCGGCGTCTCTCAGAAGAGCCGCTATCCGACGGTAACCGTATCGACCATATTGGCGTGTCAGTTCGATCATGTCAGACACCAACCGGTCTTCGTCAGCACGTCCAACAGGCACCCGCCTCTGTGTGGAACGGTGCTGTCCCAGAACACGGCAGGCGCGACGCTCTGAGACGTGGAACTGGCGTCGCACATGATCAATGCAGTTACGGCGGCGCGAGGGGCTCAGAAGTTTCCCCGTGCAGCTTCCGACAGAATGAGCTTGTCCAATGTCAGATCAGAAACTGCCCAACGCAGCCGGTCATTCTCCTTCTGAAGTCGCTTTAGTTCCTTCAGTTGGTCGGTTCCCATACCGCCATATTGCTTGCGCCAGCGATAGAAGGTTTGTTCTGTAATCTGCACCTGTCGAATGGCGTCTACGCGCGGCATCCCTTGGCCGCAAAGCACCTCAACCTGCCGTAACTTCGTGACAATCTCTTCGGGCTTGTGTCGCTTGATTCCCATATCTGATCCTCCGTTTCCTAACTATACGGGCGGATCACTTCAGTGGGGGAGGATCACATCAGCCGATTGGCTGTTGGGAGACCGCGGTTATGACGCGGACTGGTTCCGCGAAGCCCTTGTAGATAAGGGGATCAAGCCCTGCATTCCAGGGCGGAAGTCACGCGACAAAACCATCCGATATGACAAGCGGCGCTACAAACGACGCAACCGGATCGAGATCATGTTCGGACGCCTGAAGGACTGGCGTCGTGTCGCCACCCGCTATGACAGATGCCCAAAGGTGTTCCTATCAGCCATAGCACTTGCAGCCACGGTCTTGTTCTGGCTGTAAATCAATGAGTCTGGAACCTAGAGAATCTGCCACGAAAAGGGCGCTTCATTATCGCTCAGTCTCTTCACAAGGGGGTGGCCAAACGCACTATCCAACAACGTGTGATGGCGGTGCGTGAAGAGATAGGAGCCCAGGCGTTTGTTATCCATGGCTGGCGATACACGGCTGCGGTTCACCTTGCGGAAGCTGGCGCGAGTGACAGCGAGATCCAAGCAGTTACCGGACACAAGACGCTGGAGATGGTCAAAAAGTACCGCAACCAAGCCAATCAAAAACAGCTTTCACAGTCCGCCCAGGCACGTAGGACTAGAACGTGAACAGAACGAGAAAACGGGAAACAAAACGGGAAACCGGGCAAAACCAAGCTTCGGCACCTCGAAACTAGCATCTTTTTTTGTTTAAAATCATAGTGGTGCGGGTGGAGGGACTTGAACCCCCACGCCTCGCGGCGCCAGAACCTAAATCTGGTGCGTCTACCAATTTCGCCACACCCGCATCCATGGCAAATCACCTAACCGATGTTCGCCTGGAGCGCTGGATAGCAAAGCTTCCCCGGAGATGCGAGACCTAATTTGCAAAAATATTCGCCCCTTCCTCCTCCAGCTTTACTGCCTTGAAAGTGCTGTTTTTTCACCAAATTTCCGCACGTGCGCCTGAATTGGGGCAAATTTTGCCGTTATTCAAACCTGAACCAGAAGGTGAACCTGCAATGAAATTTCTGTCAAAGACTTCCATGCATGAGGATCGGGGCCATCCGGTTCTGCACAAAACGTCCTTTCAAACGCGCGCAATCCCTAGCCTCCATGGAGGGATCCCGGCAGGCACCCCTTGCATGACTCGGCATGGCTATCGCGTTGTGGAGAAAATTGCGCCTGGGGAAGAGTTTATCACCAGAAGCACTGGTTTCTCTAGCTGTCGGAAAATCCTGCGCAAAACTGTCACGACCAAAGCAATCTGGTTTGCGGCGGGCTCTTTGGGGGATGGGCATCCGGATTATGATGTCATTTTGCCGGGATCCCAAACGGTCCTGATACGCGATTGGCGGGCAACAGCGCTTTTTGGCCAGGCTTCCGCCCTGTTGCGGGCTGAGCAGTTGGTCGACGAAGAGTTTGTGCAGGATCTTGGGCAACAAGAGTTGGATCTGTTTTGGTTCGAGTTTGATACCCCCCAGATCGTCTATGCAGGCGGATTGGAAATCAGCAGCTATGCCAATCAAGAAGGAGCTGTTGCAGTACCGGCATCGCTCTGAGTGCACCTAACTCATCAATCTGCGGAAAACCGCAGGGAGCTGCTCTGGCAGATCCTCGGCAATCAGGCCCGGGCCGAACTCCAGCGCGCATTCCACATGCAAATAGGCAGCGGTTTCGGCAGCCTGCATCGCGGTGAAACCCCGCGCCAGCAAACCAGTAATGAAACCTGCCAGCACATCGCCTGAGCCTGCAGTGGCCAACCAGGGGGCAGAACGTTCGTAGTGGGCCGAGTTTACCGAACAGCGCCCGTCAGGGGCGGCGATCACCGTATCAGGGCCTTTGAACAGCACGACGCAGCCTGCACGTTTGGCGGCCTCACGTGTAGCGTCGACCTTGGAATAGGCAGGTCCCGTGGTGGCCAGGACGTTCAGTTTCTCCGCCAGATCCGGGAAGAGCTTGGCAAATTCGCCCCCATGCGGTGTCAGCACGCAGTTTTCGTGTAGAACCTCAAACAGAGCTTCAGGGTTAAGTTCAAACCGGGTCAGCGCATCCGCATCCAGAACCGTGGCGCGTTTCTCTTTCAGCACCGACAGCACCAGCGCCTGGGTATCTGCCCCACGCCCCAGCCCTGGCCCCAGGCAGACCGCATTGAACCGCTTGTCTTCCAGCAGTTCACTGACCCCATGGGCCCCGTCGATCTGCTGCAGCATGATCGCTGTCAGATGCGAGGCATTCTCCGCCATGGCAGAGCGCGGAGAGCCAACGGTGACAAGCCCCGCCCCAATCCGCAACGCCCCCCGCGCCGCCAACCGCGCGGCTCCGGTCTTGCCTGCTCCGCCGGAAAGGACGAGGGCGTGGCCGTGGGAATACTTATTGTCGTTCCAGTTCTTAGCCGCGAAACGTGGGCGCACCAAGCGCACGATATCCTTTGCGTCCGGCAAAGCCGGACAGCCCCCGTCCCCCCCCCCAGGCGGGGGCTTCACCCCCACCCGCGGCCGCGGGCTGCCCTTTGGAATACCGATATCCTTGGTGACGATTTTTCCACATGCCTCTGCACCGCTTCCAAGATAATGGCCCAGCTTCATTCTATGGAAAGTCACAGTCAAACCAGAAGGAATAACGCAGCCTTCGGTACAACCATCTTCGGTCCGCAACCCTGAAGGCATGTCTATTGCCAAGAAACGAGAAGCATAAGTGGTAGTCGATTCATCAAGTATGAACCCGTAAGCCCCTAACGCTTCAAAGGGCAATTTCCCTCTGAAGCCTGTACCAAAGACTGCGTCAACAAATACCGCGCCTCTAAAAGGCCAAAAGTCATTTTCATCCATGTCGGCTAGTTTTCGAACGCAATCAGTTTCACACCACCGCTCATAATTCACCTTCGCATCCGGCGGCAGCTTGTCCGGGTCTCCGTAAAGGAACACCTCCACCTCCCAGCCGTGCTCTTTCAGCAGCCGCGCCACTACAAAACCGTCGCCGCCGTTATTGCCCGGCCCGCACAGTACCACCCCCCGCCTCAGATCCTCTTCTTCTGGCTGCAAATATCCTGGGGTGCGCGAGGGGCTGGCCTCTCGCTCTTTCGTCAACTCCGGCCATTCCTCAAAGATGGCCTCAACCACCCCCTGCCCGGCCCGCTCCATCAGCTCCAGCCCCGTCACTTCGCCTGAGTCGATGGCCGCCTGTTCGATGGCGCGCATTTGGGCTGCGGTCAGCAGTTCTGTCATGGATTTCCCTCCCACTCTCAGGCGCCTCGATTCACTGCTGCTCATTTTTTAGGCAGCCCGCCCATTTCTTAATCGCTGCAGCCCAAATTCTCGACCTTAGCCGCCCTGAGACAGCACAGCGCATTGTCCCCATGATTTAGAAATGATCTGAGGGACGGCGACAAGGTTGCAAGGAGCCCAAGCGATGAAAAAGATCGAAGCCATCATCAAGCCCTTCAAACTGGATGAGGTGAAGGAAGCGCTTCAGGACGTTGGTGTCCAGGGGCTCTCTGTCATCGAAGTAAAGGGCTTTGGCCGCCAGAAAGGCCATACCGAACTCTACCGCGGCGCCGAATATGTTGTTGATTTCCTGCCCAAGGTGAAAATCGAGGTTGTTCTGGAAGACGACCAGACCGATGCCGCTGTTGAGGCCATCATCGACGCTGCAAAGACCGACAAGATCGGCGATGGCAAGATCTTTGTCTCGCCCGTTGAACAAGCCATCCGCATCCGTACCGGTGAGACCGGCCCGGACGCACTCTAATCTCTACCGAACACTGCCAATCAAAAGGACCAAGGGAATGAGCGTAGAAGCAGTTCTCAAGACACTCAAAGAAGAAGAAGTGGCCTATGTCGACATCCGCTTCACCGACGTGCGCGGCAAGCTGCAGCACGTGACCGTGGATGTGGATCTGGTTGACGAAGACTTCCTGGAAGAAGGCTTCATGTTCGACGGCTCCTCCATCGCGGGCTGGAAGTCGATCGAAAACTCCGACATGAAGCTGATCGCAGATACCACCTCTGCCTATATCGATCCCTTCTACGCGGAAAAAACTCTCTGCATCCATTGCTCCATCGTTGAGCCCGACACCGGTGAAGCCTATGAGCGTGACCCACGCGGCACGGCCCAGAAGGCCGAAGCTTACCTCAAGTCCTCAGGCATCGGTGATGTGGCCTATATGGGTCCGGAAGCTGAATTCTTCCTCTTTGATGATGTGCGTTACTCCAACACCATCAACAAAGTGTCCTATGAGGTCGACGCAACCGACGCTTCCTGGAACACCGACACCGAATATGAAATGGGCAACATGGGTCACCGCCCTGGCCTCAAAGGCGGCTATTTCCCGGTAAACCCCACCGACGAATCCCAGGATCTGCGCTCTGAGATGCTTTCGACCATGAAGCGTCTGGGCATGAAAGTGGACAAGCACCACCACGAGGTTGCTTCCTGCCAGCACGAGCTGGGCCTGATCTTTGACAGCCTGACCAAACAGGCCGACGAGCTGCAGAAATACAAATATGTGATCCACAACGTGGCGCACGCCTATGGCAAATCCGCGACTTTCATGCCCAAGCCGATCTATGGCGACAACGGCACCGGCATGCATGTGAACATGTCGATCTGGAAAGACGGCAAGCCGCTCTTTGCGGGTGACAAATATGCAGATCTGTCGGATGAAGCCCTGTGGTTCATCGGCGGCATTCTGAAGCACTCCAAGACCCTGAACGCCTTCACCAACCCTGCGACCAACAGCTACAAGCGCCTGATCCCAGGTTTCGAAGCCCCCGTTCTGCGCGCCTATTCCGCGCGTAACCGCTCTGGCTGCGTTCGTATCCCATGGACCGAGAGCCCCAAAGCCAAGCGCGTTGAGGCCCGCTTCCCCGATCCGGCAGCAAACCCCTACCTGTGCTTTGCAGCTCTCCTGATGGCTGGCCTTGACGGCATCAAGAACAAGATCGATCCCGGCGAAGCCATGGATAAGAACCTCTATGATCTGCCTGCCGAAGAACTGGCTGATATCCCAACCGTTGCGGGCTCTCTGCGCGAAGCGCTGGAAGCACTGGAAGCCGATCACGACTTCCTCTTGCAGGGTGACGTCTTCACCAAAGATCAGATCGATGGCTACATCGCTCTGAAAATGGAAGAGGTCCAGCTCTTTGAGCACACCCCTCACCCTGTTGAATTCGGCATGTACTATAGCTGCTGATCCAGTAGCGGATGCTATAAATTTCAAAGGGCGCCCTAACCGGCGCCCTTTTTCATTTGGTTCTCATGAATGTGGCCTCTTTGATGCCCTCTGGCAACCTGCACCTCTGACCGCGTTTCACAAGGTGGTGGCTTGTGCTGTCAGCCAAGCTATCACCGCCGCGACCTGTGCCTGAGCTGTGGGGCGACGCAATGATAGAAGATAGAAATCCTGCCCGACCGCTGAATGATACGCCCCGACCTCGACCAGTTTCCCCGCTTCGATATCCCGAGCGGCGAGAAACCGGTTTACCAGCGCCACACCTTGACCAGAAATGGCAGCATCAACCGCCAAAGCAGTTTGGCTCAGGCGAAGATGGCGCTGGCTTTTCTCTTCCTGAGCAATTTCTGCCAGAAAGCTGGGCCAAAGATCATGTGCATCATGGATCTTTGGCAAACCCGCGAGATCAATTAGATCCGCATCGGGATCCTCGATAGCAGCGTGGGTTGAAGCAATCAGATCGGGCGCGGCAACGGCAATGATCTCTTGCTTGAACAATAGTTGCGCATTCAGCGTCGCCCCAAATGGGGGCGCCCCTTGCCGGATCGCAAGATCAATGCCATCACTATGAAAACTAGATATTTTTTCCGTTGCAAGAATGCGAAGATCGATTTCTGGATGCTCTTCGGCAAATCCAGGGAGGTTTGGGATCAGCCATTTCGATGCAAAGCTTGGCGTTACACTGATCAGCACCTTGCCTGGCTCTGGCTTTAGCTGGGCAGTCGCCGCGCGCAGCTCCTCAAAAGCGCCAGAAATTCTATTGTGATAGAGACGACCTGCAGCGGTTAGGGCCAATCCCTTTGGCAATCTGTCAAACAGCAAGACCCCCAGGTGAGATTCAAGTTGGCGCACCTGCTGTGCGACAGCTCCCTGCGTCACGCCCATCTCATCCGCAGCCGCCCGAAAGCTCAACCGACGGCCAGAAACATCAAAGGCACGTAGCCCGTTCAATGGGGGAAGATCTGTCATAGCCAGCAGTTTTCCTATTGTCAGAGACCAACATAACTCCTTCGCGCCTTCATCATAAGCCCAATAATATGGGGCAAAATGTATAGGAGAATATCATGTCAGTAGAAAAAGTAGCGCTAATAACGGCGGGCGGAAGCGGTCTGGGCGCACAGGCCGCCCGTCAGTTGGCTGCAGATGGCTTTAAGGTTGGGGTTCTCTCCTCCTCCGGCAAAGGCGAGGCCCTGGGAAACAAGCTGGGCGGTTTTGGCGTAACGGGCTCAAATCTGGATAGCGACGCTTTGCAGGAGCTGGTCACAGGCGCCAAGGAACGCTGGGGGCGCGTCGATGTTTTGGTAAACTCAGCAGGCCATGGCCCCAAGGGGCCTGTTCTGGATATCAGCGATGACGATTGGCATCTGGGGATGGAATTCTATCTGATGAATGCAATCCGACCAACACGCCTGGTCACCCCTTTGATGCAAAGCCAGGGCGGTGGCACCATAATCAATATCTCGACCTTCGCTGCCTTTGAGCCGGACCCCCTGTTTCCGACTTCTGGTGTCTTTCGCGCAGCACTTGCTGCTTTCACAAAGCTCTTTGCCGATAAATATGCCGCCGAGAACATTCGGATGAACAATGTCTTGCCCGGGTTTATCGACAGTCTGCCAGAGACCGAAGATCGCAAAGCGCGCATCCCAATGGAGCGCTACGGCAAAGCCGAAGAGGTCGCTTCGCTGATTGCCTATCTTGCGTCAGATAGTGCTGGGTACATGACCGGACAAAACCTGCGTGTTGATGGCGGCCTTACCCACTCCGTTTGATGCCAGCGGCACCCTCTTGCAAACGAAAGCCCCACTTTGGATCAGTGGGGCTTTCACGTCATAAAGGCCATAGAAGGGCTCCTCGTCTGAAAGAGAATCGCCGTTTCGAAAACCTGCTTTCGTTAGCCTCGAAGCACCAGATGATTTCGGATCAAGCCGAAGGCTGAACAAGGGGCGGCCAAGGGCCACCATTGGATTGGCAGAACAATTCCCATCGTGGTTAGGATCCTGAGGGCAGCAGAATTGATGGGATGAGTATGAAACGGCAATATAGTTTTCCCGAGGGCCATTGGGATTGGATAGTGGAACTCACCCACCATCATGCAGTGCGCGCAGGAAATCTGGTCTTCACCGGCGAGCAGGTGGATCTGGATCCACAAGGAAACGTCCGCAACATTGGTGATCTGGCAAGCCAATGCCGCAACTCTATGCGCTATATGGAGCGGCTCTTTGATGATCTGGGGGTGGATTTCGCCGACTTGGTGCGCCTGATCGCCTACTATGTGGGAACAGCAGAGGATGAGGCGCGGTTGATGAGCCAACTGGCCGAGACTATCGGCCCAGAGGTTCGTCCAGTCATCAGCATGATCAATATGCCTGAACTCTGATATCCGGGGATGTTGACCGAGATCGAAGGCGTGGCAATGCGTGCGCCGGACGGGGCGCGGATCTTGCGTGAATGTCACCCTGCCCTATTCGCAGGGGATCAAGTCAGGCAAGGTGTTTCATGTCGGCAGGCAGGTTGCATTGAATGCAAAGGCTCAGGTTAAACACAAAGGCAATATGATCACCCAAACCCGAACTGCCATGGATAATATCGCCAACTTGCTAGCAGGTTTTGATGCCACGCCGGATGACGCGGTTAAGGTGACCACTTTCTATCAAGGGAACGCCTCTGCCGAAGCCCTTCATGAGAACCTCTGTGTACGGTCAAATTCCTACACCGCACCTAGCCCCGCAACCACAGGAATTCCAGTTCCATCGCTCTTCTGTGATGACCTTTTGATCGAGATTGAGGTCATAGCCCAGCTCGATTGAGGTTGCGCAGCGTAAGGTTATCCTCCCACCTGGATCTAGCAGGGTCAAAAGGCCTTGTCGGCAAGCATCGGGTTCTTTACCTAGGCCCGTTCCACTGCCCATGAGGAGCCATTTCCATGACAAAACCTGCCTCACTGCCGACAACACTTGGGATCGACTTTGGCACTTCCAACTCCGCTGCCGGCCTGGCGGTTGCCGGTCGTCCCTGGCTAGTGGAAATAGAACCCGGCGAAACGACCCTGCCAACGGCTGTCTTCTTTGAAGAGGCCTCTTCAAACATGCGCATCGGGCGCAGCGCGACCCGGGCATTGATCTCCGGGGAAGAAGGCCGCTTCATGCGCGCGCTCAAAAGCCTGCTTGGCACGCCGCTGTTGCGAGAAGAACGTCGCATCTACAAGCAAAAGACCGATTTCATTCAGATAATCGCGTCCTTTTTGAACCTCATCAAAACCCGCGCCGAAGCGGCAACCGGGCAGACCTTTAGCCATGCGCTCTCTGGTCGGCCCGTTCACTTCCACAGCTCGGACCCGCAGCGAGATGCACAGGCCGAAGTGGACCTGCGTGAATGCTACCTTGCCGCAGGGTTTGAGGATGTCAGCTTCCTTTACGAACCAGAAGCAGCCGTGCGTTCCGCCCGTCCCAAGCCAGGGCTTGGTTTGATTGTCGACATCGGTGGCGGCACCTCGGACTTCACGCTGTTTGAGCAGAATACCGAAAGTGAGACCCGCATCATCTGTTCGCATGGCTTGCGACTGGGGGGGACCGACTTTGACAGGCAGATCAGCGTCGACCATGTGATGCCACTGCTTGGGCGCGGCTCAGCCATCCGAAATACCTTTGGCAAGGACACCCTTCCTGCGCCAAACAGAATTTTCAACGATCTGGCAACCTGGCAGATGATCCCTTTCCTCTACACCGCTGAAACCCGTCGTGCAGCGCAGGAACTGGAACGGCAGGCTGTTGAAAGTGAGAAACTTGCCCGTCTCACTACGGTTCTGGAGGAAGAGCTGGGCCATGATCTGGCCTTTGCGGTTGAACGTGGAAAGATCAGCGCCAATGATCTGGAAAACCGGGAGCCGACGATTGATCTGCGCATTCTGGAGCGTGGTCTCTCTGCCCCATTGGCCGCCCTACAGCTGCAAGACAGCCTGGCAGAGATGGCAAGGCGTATCGCTGAAAACGCTCAGGAAACGCTGCAGCTTTCGGACACTGCTCCCGCGCAGGTCGATCGCCTTGTGCTCGTCGGCGGATCTTCACTCCTCGGGGCAATCCAGGGAGAGCTGCGAGCATTGTTTCCTGAGGCCGAATTCGAAATGCGCAATGCGATGACCGCTGTTGCAGATGGGCTGGCGCTATCTGCGGCTGAGGCCTTCCGCTAGGAAGCTCAGACAGGAGAGATGGGAAAGGTTCAAGGCTTTTCCCGCTGTCATTTGCGGGAGATACTGCTAGCCTGAAAGCGCTAACTTAGCTTGGACCATTTCAGATATGCGAATTCTTCAGATTTCCGCCATCGCTCTTGTGGCGAGTTTTTTCTCATCCGCGAGCTTTGCAGCCAGTTGCGGCAACACGGCAGCCGGTTTTGAAGCTTGGAAAGCCAGCTTTGCCAAAACCGCGAAACGCGCTGGCGTTAAACGACCGGGGCTACAAGCCCTGAGCAACGCACGCTATGCCAGTCGAACGATTGCGGCCGACCGAAATCAAAAGAGCTTTCGCTACTCTCTCGAAAAATTCATGCAAGTACGTGGCAGTGAGACGATCATTGCGCAGGGGCGCAAGCGCAGAGCCCGCAATCAGGCCTTCTTTGCCGCGTTGGAGAAGAAATACGGCGTCCCAGCCGGGGTTCTGATTGCAATCCACGGGATGGAAACCGCTTTTGGCAATTTCATGGGAGACAGTCAGGTGGTCTCTGCCATCGTGACCCTGACCTATGATTGCCGCCGCTCCGCCTTTTTTGAGCCCCATGCACTGGGAGCGCTGAAACTGGTTGATCAGGGCGCCATCACCTCTGCAACACTTGGCGCCAAACACGGAGAGCTGGGCCATACTCAGTTTCTTCCAGGCAATGCCCTGCGTTTTGGCGTTGATTGGGACAGGAACGGCCGGGTGGATTTCTACAATTTGGAGGATGCCCTCGCCTCAACCGCTTTCTTCCTCAAAAAGAAGGGGTGGAAGCGAGGCAAGGGATACCAACAGGGCGAACCAAACTTTCGAGTGTTGAAAGAATGGAACGCAGCGACCGTTTACCAGCAGTCCCTTGCCATCATGGGACGCCGTATCGATCAATAGGATTTGGCCCCTTCACCTCTGCCTCAACAATCGTTCAGCTAGGCAATGATTGTAAGGCTTGCGGCACCAAAGTGGCCTTCCCCCGCCTTCTTCCGGCCCCAATCCACTCTCCCCCAAGGAGATATTTCGACATAAACCTTTGTTTTTACGCACCCTTAGCTGCATCTCATTCTGGCGGGATTCTCTAAACAATTCTTCATGAATTGTTCTGAACCGCCAAACTTTCCTCCATTTCCCTTTTTATTGTTGTCTCAGATGCAACCGGAACGGAGGACCCTGAAGGTGGCACAGTTTGAGCAATACAAAGGTAAGCTGGGGTTTGAAGGCCGCAGCCAGGAAAAACTGTCCCGCGCCATGAATGCGATGTTGGATACGCTGGAAGAATTCGGCCATCCTGCAGAACAGATCAATGCGCGTGGGTCACATCGCATCCAGTTGGATTGCGACCACTACAGCGTATCACTGCGCTGGCGGTCAGTTCCCCTGCGCCTCGGCGTAAGGGCGACTCGTGGGTTCAAAACAACGGCCGGGCTGATTGAAGTCCTGTTCACACCTCACTTTCCAGAGCGATGCGACCAGGAAATCACAGAGCTTTTGCTAGCCTGCGCGCTTCAACGCATGACCGAAGAGCTAGAGCCTCTTTGCGTGTTCTGGAAAGGTGTTGAAACGCCCATCTCCGCAAAAGACTTCCTCGCCGCTTTTAAGCCCCAGATGCCACAGGAGGAAGAAGCAGCGCTGGCGTCTGAGCCCCATGACGCAAGCACAGACATGTTGAGGAGCGAACCGGATTTGGTCAATCCACGCTCCGATAATACTGCAGCAGCACCCATAAGCCGCCCACGTCGCGCAACTGCGCAAAGCAAGCCGTTTTCTTCAGCAGCCCCGCTGCCTGCGGCCCGAGCACTTGGCCATAGCGAAACGCTGGATCAGCCGCCTTCTTGGCAACGTTTGAAACGGGCAGAACAAGCCCATTCACAAGCAGAAACCGAACAGGCACGCGGCAAGGCTTTCTTTGGCTCAGCGGATGAAACGCTTCCGCATCTCGAAAAGACCTGTGATCGGATCAGCAAGACCCCAGTTAGCTTGGCCTCTTCTCCGGGGCCCTTAAAACCCAAACCGATTGAGTTGCACTCTTATCAGAAACAGCAACAAAATCTGCGCCAGGCCATGATCGGCCAGAACCGCATTCATTCCCTTTGGTCCGCGATGACAAATGCCTTGCGCGGTGCTGATCTGGTGATGAGCCTGCGGGCATTGGTTACTGCGGTTGTGATCCTGTTTCTGCATGGGTCAGGAATGGTACAGGCTGCGGCCAGGGCCTTCCTACCATAGAGCCAAACGCTACCCCTGCAGGCCGCTCACGAGCGGTCTGCGCCTTTGCTCCTCGGGCAGCTAGGCTGTGCAACAAAAGCTAGGCCTCTTCGCCCCATTGGGCAAAGACATCATCCCGGTGCAAGACATAGCTATGTATCGAGAAGATCACCGCCCTGCTCTTTGGCAGTCGTAACAGAACCTGTTGCTCGCTTCGCATGTATTGCGCAGCACTGCCGTGGCTCTTGTCGCGCGGATCAGACATACGACGTGGCGCGTGCAGCTCCGGGTCGTGGTACCAAAGCGCGTTGAAACGCCAGAGCGGGCGACCCGTTTGCACCCCGTCAAAGAGCCGCTGAACCCGCTTGGCGATCCCCTCATCATAACTGTCTACGGTGTCGTGAATACCGATCAGTGGGCGCATGAACTTCTCTGCCAAGGTCCAGCTGGCGGGGAAACACAGGATCGCACCGGTCAAGACATGTTCGTCACTGCCCTCGGGCCGCTGCAGAATGCAGAAATCTTGTTGGGTGATCCTGCCAAGCGTCCCCAGAGGATCCTGCCAGTTGATCTTGACCTCTTGCCCATCAGGGCGCAGAACCACCTCTGTGGCATCTGGATAGAGCTGCGCAAGGACAGTCTCCAGCAGTTCCTGTGCCGCCTCGAAGGCCGAACCGTCCATCTCCAGTACCTTGTCCCGACGCTCCGCCAGCAACTCCTCACGGCGCCTCATCTGCCCGGCAAAGGCGTCATCCGGCTGCAACCAAAGCGCCGGATCCAAAGGCTGGATCCCGGGCAGTTTGGCTGGTTTTAAGGGATTGTGAGGGATCGACTTCTGCAGAATCATCACTGGCCTACCGCTTCTTTTTCTTCACTTGAATAACAAAGCTACAGGGCAAAATCGCGCGAAAACGACCTCCCCCCCCGTCGCAATCGGAGCGGACAGAGCTTGACTGGCCACGCAGACTGTACAGAACTGTTCAGAAGAGTTTGAGGAGGCCAGGACATGACCGAGCATTACCGCGACCGCCGTAAGATTGACCCCAGCAAAGGGGTAACCCTGGGCGATGGCACCCCAAATGAGAATGATCGGATCGAAATCGGCCCCACCCAGCTGGCCTTTCAGGAATGGGAAGCGGCCGGGCTGATCTTGCCGGACCTGACCCGGATGCGCGAATTCCGCTGGAAGCGTTTGGTGCAGGCGATCAACGATCGCGGCTATGGCGGTGTGCTGCTCTTTGATCCGCTGAACATCCGCTACGCCACTGACAGCACCAATATGCAGCTTTGGAATACCCATAACCCCTTCCGCGCAGTGCTGGTCTGCGCCGATGGCTATATGGTGATCTGGGACTATAAGAACTCACCATTCCTATCGACCTTCAACCCTTTGGTACGGGAGCAGCGCTCCGGCGCCGATCTTTTCTACTTTGATCGTGGCGACAAGGTGGATGTGGCGGCCGATGTCTTCTCCAATGAGGTGCGGATCCTGATTGAGGAGCATTCCGGCGGCAACAAGCGTTTGGGCGTCGACAAGATCATGTTGCACGGGTTGCGCGCGCTCGAGGCCCAGGGATTTGAGATCATGGAAGGCGAGGAGCTGACCGAAAAGACCCGCGCCATCAAAGGCGAGGATGAGATCCGCGCCATGCGCTGCGCCCATCACGCCTGTGAAAGCGCGGTGCAAGCGATGGAGGATTTTGCCCGCGCCAATGTCGGCGACGGCAAAACCAGTGAGGATGATATCTGGGCGGTGCTACATGCGGAAAACATCCGACGTGGCGGCGAATGGATCGAAACCCGGCTGCTTGCTTCGGGCCAGCGCACCAACCCCTGGTTCCAGGAATGCGGGCCACGGATTACGCAACAGAATGAGATCATCTCCTTTGACACCGACCTCATCGGCTCTTACGGGATCTGCATCGACATCTCGCGCAGCTGGTGGATCGGAGATCAGAAACCGCGCGAGGATATGATCTATGCCATGCGCCATGCCCATGAGCACATCATGCAGAATATGGAGATGCTGAAACCCGGCGTCACCATCCCGGAACTCACCGCCAATACCCATGTGCTGGACGACAAGTTCCAGGCGCAGAAATACGGCTGCCTGATGCACGGGGTGGGCCTTTGTGATGAATGGCCCCTGGTTGCCTATCCTGACAAAGCGGTTGAGGGCGCCTATGACTATCCGCTGGAGCCGGGCATGGTCCTCTGTGTTGAGGCCTGCGTTGGCGAGGTGGGGGGCGATTTCTCCATCAAGCTGGAGGATCAGGTGCTGATCACCGAAGACGGCTATGAGAACCTCACCACCTATCCCTTTGACAAGGCCCTGATGGGAGAGGGCTAAGGTCGCCCCCAGAAGCAAGGGCAAAAGCAACAACCAGCTCAATCACTTCTAAAACGGTCTATTCTTGAGGTGATTTTGAACGCCTTCCCTTGACGGGATTGATCCGGGTCAAGGGCACGGTGCCTAGCCTACCCTATTGCCAGTAGCTAGAGTTTGGATGGACTGGATCAAAGGGCCCCCACATGACTGAAGACCCTCGCGGTGGATGCTCACCTTGTTTTGCGGCGGATCTGGTGGCGGGGCAGCCCGTTGATACCGAAACCCGCCGGGACGTAGCGCGGTTCCGCAAGGCGGAGCGCACGCGCTTGCTGACCCTACGCCAGGCCCTGCCCCAGGCAGAACGACAAGCACAAGCCGCCAAGATCGCCAGTGCGCTACACCAAGAGATCAAACCGGGGCCGGAACATGTGATTGCCTGCTACTGGCCCATCCGCAGTGAATTGGACCTGCGCCCCTGGATGGCTGAAGCCCATGCGGCTGGCGCGACATTGGCCCTCCCTGCTGTGTTAGAACCGGGCACCCCCCTGGCGTTTCACCGCTGGGCCCCAGGTGCGCCGATGAAACGCGGGTTTTGGAATATCCCCGTTCCGGCAGCAGAAGAAGTAGTAGTGCCCAATGTGGTGATCTCCCCGGTAGTTGGCATTGACGAGGAAGGCTACCGGCTGGGCAATGGCGGCGGCTATTATGACCGCACTCTGGCGGCCATACAGCACAAACCACTGGTGATTGGTATCGGCCAGGACTTCACCCCAATTAAGACGATCTTCCCGATGCCCTGGGATTTGCCAATGGATCTGGTGATCCTGGGGGATGGCAGTCGGCGGCAGATCTCAACCTGATCGCAGATTCTAGCGCAGGCTCGTCAACAGCAGCCCTGACGCCATCAAAACAACCAAGAGACCCGCTGTCACTTCCAACACCGGCATAAGGCGTTGGCCACGATCACTTCCCGCAAGTGAGAGCAAAAGCCCACCGCGCAGGCCAGAGGCCGCAAGTGCCACGGTGATCGTGACAGAAGCGGTGCCCAGCGCCATGGCGATGACACCCATGACACCGGCCAGAGCAATCCCCATTTGCCAGGTGATCACCAACACAAAAAGAGCGCCGGTACAGGGGCGTATCGCGATCCCCGCAATCAAAACCAGGGCTTCCCGCAAGCTGGTCGCGGCCTCGGCCTCTGCCAGGCTGGGGCCGTGACGATGACCACAGCTGGAACAGACCTCCTCTGCGGAATGGGCCAGCGCCTTCCCATCTGCCGGTTCCGTTCCGTGTGAATGTCTATGATTGTGGTCATGGCTGTGGCCGTGCAAATGCTCCTGTTCCGAACCATGCGAACAGGGGTGATCCCGCTTGGTCCCAGCTTCCTCTGCTCCTGCCGTCGTAGCGCCCAGTGCCCAGAACCGGCGCAGCCCGCGCAGCATCAGCCAGGCTCCAATCAGTACAATGGCGGCATAGCTGACCGGGGCCATGGCCTCCTCAGCGAGGTCCACCATCCCTTGCCGTGTGAGGTTAAAGATCCAAACCGCCGAATAGACCAAGAGGATGGCCATTGCCCCCTGACCTAGGCTGGAGAACAGGCCGATCAGTCCCAACCTTACGAGGGGCACCTTGCGTCCCAATCCATAGCCGCCCAACAGGATCTTCCCATGTCCCGGCCCCACCGCATGAAAGAACCCATAGGCAAAACACAGCGACATGAGGGCAAGTAGCGCGCCCGTCTCACCGGCCCGTAAGGCGCGCAGACCTCGCGCTATTCGGTTTTGAAAGACATATTGCTGACCCGCAGCCCAGTCCGCCACAGGGTCGAACAGGCCGGCACCCCAGATCCAAGCTACTAGCGCAGCGAAGAGGGCGAAAACCAGGATTAGGAGCTTGGACATGTGATCAGAATTTCCGTAGCAAACTCCGCCCCCAGGAGCGGGATGTCATTCTCTTCCAGATCCGCATTGGCATCCAGCCGCAAAAGCTGCGCCTGCATCTGGGCTAAAGCCCCTTCTATGTCGGGATCCAGCCGTTCCAGCATACAGCGCCCATCCAAGGGACCGGAAATCCGAACCGGAAGCTTGATTTCATAGGCGGTGTAATAGGACGGATCAAAGGCCTTGATCGAGAAGGGCCCGGAATTTACCGGAGGGCGTGCTACCACCTTGCGCATATGGGTGCTGACGATACGCCCCTCCGCGAATTCCGTTGCAGCCTCTAGTGGCCCGGAAAGCGGCAGAATCTCCTCTCCCGCACGCACTTCCAGATCGCCGTTGAAACCCTCATCCCAATTGGTGTCGAACCCGGTCAGAAGAAAATGCTCAGCTTGCGTGAGTTTCCCGTCCCCGTCACGGTCCAATCCCAGGTCTTCTGTGACCAGAAGCGAATAGAACTCGTCATAGGACCAAGTGACTTTGATGGCATCCAACCGATTGTCAGCGTCGAACAGCACTTCAAACCCGGTATCGACAAAGACATGGGGGTGCGCCTGAAGAGGGTTGGGGAGCAGGAGCAAAACAGAGGCAAGGATAGGTTTCATGGCGCAGAGGCTATGCCCTTCTGAAGACAGGTGCAAACAGAGTGCACTAGCCCCCTCCCACAGGGGCAAAAACCTGCTGAAGCCCGCACGGAAGACAGAAAGAACAAAAGATCTCTGCTTGTCGCATGTTTTCACCTTCGCGTGACGTTTCTTGCAGGTACCTTGCCCGGCGCGGTCTGGCATCGCAGTTTAGGTCAACCCAGACAAAAAGGCTGTCCCATGCCAACAGAACGCATCACCTTTCCAGGTCATTCCGGTGAGACCCTCGCTGCAAGACTAGATTTGCCACAGGGCCCCATCCTGGCCACGGCACTGTTTGCCCATTGTTTTACCTGCTCAAAAGATATTCCGGCAGCGCGCAGAATTGCGGGCAGGTTAGCGGCCATGGGTATCGCAGTTTTGCGATTTGATTTCACAGGGCTGGGGCATTCTGAAGGTGAATTTGCCAATACCACCTTTAGTTCCAATGTCGCCGATCTGATCGCTGCCTCTCATTACCTTGCCGACCGTAATCTGCCACCTGCTTTGCTGATTGGCCACTCTCTAGGAGGAGCTGCTGTTTTGCGAGCTCGGGCTGGCATTCCTAGTATCAAAGGGGTCGTGACCCTCGGCGCACCTTTTGACCCTGGTCATGTCTCCCATCACTTTGACGCTGCCCTGCCAGAAATACAGGCAAAAGGCCGGGCCGAAGTGTCGCTGGGCGGGCGTCCCTTTGTGATTGGCAAGGAATTTGTCGAAGACATCCAGGCAGAGGCTCTGTCCCCTGCGATCAATGACCTGCAGGCTGCTCTTCTGGTGATGCATGCCCCCCGTGACGCCACGGTCAGCATCGATAACGCAGCTGAGATCTTTCAGGCGGCAAAACACCCCAAAAGCTTTGTCACGCTGGATGGAGCAGATCACCTGATCAGCAATTCGGAAGATGCTGAATATGCGGCCGAAGTTATCGCCGCTTGGGCCGGGCGCTATGTGAAGCTAACCCCTCCTGCCCCGCCTCCGGGTGCGCCAGAAGGGATTCTGCGTGTGAGCGAAGCGGATCCCAGTGGTTTCTTGCAGGACGTTCAAAGTGGTCCCTACCACCATGCCTTTGCGGATGAGCCTTTGGCCTATGGGGGCACCAACAAGGGCATGACCCCCTATGGCTTCGTTGCGGCGGGACTTGGGGCCTGTACCTCTATGACGATCCGCATGTATGCACGCCGCAAGGGATGGGCGCTTGATAGCATCAGCGTTGATGTAAGCCATGATAAGGTGCACGCACAGGATGCCCTACCTTCTGGCCCTGCAAAGATCGACCAATTCACCCGTCTCATCACCATCTGTGGGGATCTGGACGAAAGTCAACGCGCTAAACTATTGGAAATTGCCGACAAATGCCCGGTGCATAAAACGCTTGAGCATAGCTCTAAGGTGACAACAACGCTTACAGACTCCGTCTCTTCGATCTGAGTTATGCTTGGGCTATGGGTTTCTTCTGCAGGATGAAACCCGCGCTGCCCCTTGGAGCAGGACCTTTTTCACAAGACATTTCCCCGCCTTCGCCGCGTGGGGAATGCTTGCTGCCCCTAAGTCAAACCAATCCAAAAGACGCTCTTGATACATATCAAGGTCATGACTTCGCATCTACGCCAGCGTCACAGGAGGCAAAGAGATCTGCCCTTTGGCAGGTCTCCCACTCAGGAGGCGCGCAATGGGATTGTTTTCTAAACTCGGGCAAAGCACGGATCTGGTCGAAGGCATGGCAGACCGGCTGGGCATAGATTATGGCGAAGTTGTCGCCCGTGACCCGGAAACCGAGGGTCGAAAATTCATGCGCGCGGTTCTTAACTGCAGCAAATGCAGCAACCAAGATGGCTGTGCAAAGCTGCAGGCCCAATCAGATCAACTGGCTACCACCCCAGACTATTGCCGCAACACCGATATGTTGCACCGCATGCAACAAGGTTAAGCCCTACTGTCAGTCAGGGCCGTCCTATTCCAGGGCTGCCAAGAACCGGCTACAAATACCAAACAACACAGGAGCCTCGCCAAAGGCGCTCCACCATCAGTCCTGCACTGATGGTGGTTTTCATTTTCACGATCACGATCCTATTCGACCAATACCCCGACGGTTTGGTCCCCATGTTTGCCGGTAAAACGAAAACGTGGCCCCGAGCGTTCCAAATCATAGCAACTCCAGAGATCTGAAGGGGGCCAAACGGAACAATACTGATCCCCGCGTACGCCCCAGTAGCCTGTGCTCGGACGGCTGGCAAAGTAAGGCGTCTCTCCCGATTTCAGGAATTGTTGACGGTCCCCGTTTTCATAGAGCAATTCCTGTCCCGTCAGGCCTTGCGCTATCTCAACGCCATCCAGTTTCACCCAATCCTGCGCCTGGACGGGCACCGCACCCAAAAACAGGGCGGCAAGCGCTGCGACATATTTCATTGTTTCCCTCCCGGACTTGCCCCTTGGCCTCTCCTCCCTTATGACGCCGGGCATCTGCTGCACAATCACATGAAGGTGACTTCGCTCATGATCCCCCGTTATTCCCGCCCTGAAATGGTAGCTATCTGGTCGCCAGAAACCAAATTCCGCATCTGGTACGAGATCGAGGCACATGCCTGTGATGCGATGGCCAATCTGGGGGTGATCCCGCGCGAAAACGCAGAGGCTGTCTGGAAAGCCAAGGATGTTGAATTTGATGTCGCTCGCATCGACGAGATCGAAGCGGTCACCAAACATGACGTCATCGCCTTCCTGACCCATCTGGCGGAACATGTCGGCAGCGAAGAGGCCCGCTTTGTCCACCAGGGCATGACCTCTTCCGATGTGCTGGACACCTGCCTCAACGTACAGCTGGTGCGTTCTGCTGATATCCTGATCAAGGATATGGAGGGCCTGCTGGCGGCGCTGAAAAAACGCGCGCTGGAGCATAAGGACACCGTTCGTGTCGGCCGCAGCCACGGCATCCACGCCGAGCCCACTACGATGGGCCTGACCTTTGCCCGTTTCTACGCGGAAATGGATCGCAACCTGGCCCGCCTGAAACTGGCCCGTGAGGAAATCGCCACCGGCGCCATCTCCGGTGCGGTTGGCACCTTTGCCAATATCGACCCTGCCGTCGAAGAGCATGTCTGCGAAAAACTGGGCCTGAGCCCGGAGCCGATCTCCACCCAGGTGATCCCGCGCGACCGTCACGCGATGTTCTTTGCCACCCTCGGCGTCATCGCCTCCTCGATCGAAAACGTCGCCATCGAGATCCGCCACATGCAGCGCACCGAGGTGCTGGAAGGAGCGGAGTTCTTCTCGATGGGCCAAAAAGGCTCTTCGGCGATGCCGCATAAGAAGAACCCGGTTTTGACCGAAAACCTCACCGGTCTGGCGCGCCTAGTACGCATGTCTGTGATCCCGGCGATGGAAAACGTTGCCCTCTGGCATGAGCGCGACATTTCACACTCTTCCGTTGAGCGCGCCATCGGTCCCGACGCCTGTGTCACCCTGGATTTTGCCATTGCCCGCCTCACCGGTGTGATCGACAAGATGCTGGTCTTCCCGCAGAACATGCTGGACAACATGAACAAATTCCCCGGCCTGGTGATGAGCCAGCGGGTGCTGCTGGCCCTCACACAGGCCGGTGTCAGCCGTGAGGACGCCTATTCCATGGTGCAGCGCAACGCGCTGAAAGTCTGGGAAGAGCGCCTGGATTTCCGCGAGCTTCTCTTGGCGGACGAAGAAGTTGTTAAAGCCCTGGGCGAAGACGGCATCAACGAAAAGTTCAATATGGACTACCACACCAAACACGTTGGCACGATTTTCAAACGTGTCTTTGGCGAATAAGCGCCCTCGGCGGGACCACGCTGCCCCGGATTGAAACATCAACGCCCCGACCACTCGGTCGGGGCGATTTTCATTAGTCTTCAAAGATTTGACCGCCGACCTTAACACTCTCCCAACCAGCGGCTTTTCCATCTGCCGGCTTAGAGCCCCGGAAAAACAACTTTGTGATCGAATATTTTCCTCCGCTCGCGGGTTCTCTTGGTATCCTGTTCACAACCAGAGAAATTTGGAGACCACAAAATGCGCAAGATAGTTCTGGCAGCAGCACTCAGCCTTCCCATGATCACACCACTTGGTGCCTTTGCCGCAGGTGGCGACAGCTGGTCCCCTCCCAAGCCCACCGAGACCACAAAAACCTGCAAAGGCAAACGGGTCTGGGATGAGACCAAGAAACGCTGTGTTCGTCCGAAACAATCCTCTCTGAATCAGCAAGAGCTTTTGCAAGCTGCTCGAGAGTTGGCCTATGCGGACCGCCAGGAAGACGCCCAGGCAGTCCTTGCCGCCCTGTCAGAGCAGGACAGCCCGATGGCCTTGACCTATTGGGGTTTCACCAATCGCAAACTAGGCAATCATGCTTTGGCGACGCGTTATTATCAGCGCGCCATTGCGTCTGATCCCAACAATTTTCTTGCGCGATCCTATATGGGGCAAGGCTTTGTCGAAAAAGGGCAATATGGTCTCGCACTGGCACAATGGAAAGAAATTCGCGCCCGCGGCGGGACTGGTTCCTGGGCAGAGGCCTCCCTGCGCAAAGCCCTCGAAACCGGTGTGACATACAGCTACTGAGCTTCAGCATTTCTTTACGGCTGAAGGTCTAGATTGCTCTTGTCCGAAAAAGAATCTTTTTGGCTAGGGTGCTAGAATGCTGAATGACGATATGTTGGCGCTTCCAATGGCAGCAGACGGTGGGATGGGCGATTTCGCCGCGCCTGCCACTATGCCTATGGGGGGAGATCTTCCAATGGCAGGCGGATCTTCTGCCGCCAGTTCCCTGAGCGGTAAGGCCAAGGCCGCTATTGTTGTCAGACTGCTGCTCAATGAAGGCGCTGATATCCCTATTGAAGAGCTTCCCGACCAATTGCAGATGGAATTGACCCAGCAGATGGGCAAGATGCGTCTTGTCGATCGCGATACGCTTTATGCGGTGGCCAGTGAATTCGCTGAACTTCTGGACAATGTGGGCCTGACCTTTCCCAATGGTCTTGCCGGCGCTCTGACCGCAATGGATGGGCGCATCAGCCGCCAGACCGCAACCCGGCTGCGCAAAGAAGCCGGCGTGCGCCAGTTTGGCGATCCTTGGGAACATCTCAAGAGCCTGAAACCGATAGAGCTGGCAAAGCTCTGCGAAGCGGAGAGCATCGAAGTGGCAGCTGTCCTCCTGTCCAAGCTGGATACAGCCAAAGCTGCAGAAATGTTGGCACATTTGCCGGGCCCCGTAGCGCGGCAGATCACCTATGCTGTGAGCCATACCAGCAACGTGACCCCTGACACGGTTGATAGAATTGGGCTTTCACTAGCAGCGCAGGTCGCCTCCCGTCCGGAAGTTGCCTTCGCCAGCACTCCTGGCCAACGCGTTGGTGCTATCCTCACCGAAGCGGCGGCGGCAAAACGCGATGAGGTTCTGACAGCCCTTGAAGAAGAAGATGAAGAATTCGCAACGGATGTACGCAAATCCATCTATACCTATGCTCTGATCGCAAAACGGATGGATAAGGCCGATGTGCCAAAACTGATGCGCGTTGTCTCCATGCCGGATATTGTGACGTCGATTGCATTTGCCACTGACGAAGAAGACGTCGCGACCAATGACTTCCTGCTGGAAAACATGTCCAAACGCATGGCGGAGAACATTCGCGAAGAAGCTAAGGAACTGGGTTCAGTCAAACGCAAGGATGGTGAGGCCGCCTTTGGGCAGGTCATCTCTGCCATGCGGGATCTTGCCAATATGGGCGATATTGAACTGAAATCCGATGAGGAAGCAGAAGAGTAACCCGTTCCGGACTGCCGGAAACTCACAACCGTGACTAAAACAGGGGTAATCAGTTACCCCCGTCAATCTATACGTCCTTTGCCCTCTTCGCCGCCAGATTCCCTTCTCGCCCGCTGCCAGTTTTTCTTTTGGCCCGCCTTTCTGAGACTGCTCTTTGGTGCAACCGGTTGCCACGCCTTGGTGCCAGCATTATGATCCCTCTCTTCAAGCAGTTGAACTAGGCAGGCCCCCCTTCTATGCCCCAAGCCCCCTCCGCGCTCTCGCTAAAACAGCGGATCTCCTATTTTACTGGCAATCTAGCGCTTCGCGGCGTGATCGGACTTGTTGGGCTACTGCCCTATGGCTGGCGCGTCCCTGCACTGGGAAAGCTGACAAGCCTGCTGGGGCCGATAGCAGGCATGGATAAGCGCGTCCGTGCCAATCTTGCGCTAACCTGCCCTGAACTGACCGAAGCAGAAGTCGCGCATCTTTGCCGAGAGGTCAGCAACAATGCCGGCCGTGTCATCGCCGAGCTTTATGCAGGCAAGCCATTTTTAGAACGTGCAACTGCTGCACCGATTTCTGGACCTGGCTTCGAAGCCCTTCAAAAGGCCCGCGACGAAAACCGCCCCGTTATCCTGGTGACAGGTCATTTCGGCAATTACGATGCGGCCCGGTCTGGGTTGATTGCCCGTGGTTTTTCCATGGGATCGCTATACCGACGGATGGCGAACCCCTATTTCAATGAACACTACGTGCGCACGATCGAAGGCATCGGCAAGCCGATGTTTGAACAGGGCAAACGTGGCATGATGGAAATGGTGCGCCACCTCAAGCAAAAGGGCATTATCGCCATTGTTGCGGATCTTCATGTTCATGGCGGTGAACTGGTCGAGTTTTTTGGCAAACCCGCCGTGACCTCGACCGTCCCGGCAGAGCTCGCCCTGAAATACAATGCCGCCTTGATCCCGATCTACGGTATTCGCAGGGAAAATGGCCTGGATTTTGATATTCTACTCAATCCGGAGATTGAACACAGCGACGCCCTGACAATGACCAAGGCAATTTGCGATGATCTTGAAGGTGTCGTGCGCAAGAACATGGGGCAATGGTTCTGGATTCATCGCCGCTGGAAACCCTATGTCCCTGCACCAAAATCAGACACCACCTCTGGGCCAGTCGAACCCTGAGGGACAAATCAGTTTGCAGCGGCTACAGCTGTTGCCTACTGCAGGCGTGCGGCTGCAAGTATCCTTCCGTAAGAGCCTTCTTGGACAAGAATGGCCGCTGGCAAATCGCCGGTGAGTTCAAAGCTTATGTGCGCTTCGCCCTGACCATCCCACTGCCCCACCTGTTTTAGCTCTTCAACAACATTGGCATAGCTCAGCCGATGCCCGGCAAGTTCACCGCGTGCGATTTCAACAAAATGGCGTTCACTAAAACGCACCAGTTGAACAAAAATTGGAAGCTCCTTGTCTAGATTGCCCTGGGCTGCAAGCGACAGCTGCACCGTTTTCCCACTTTGGCTATGCAGCAACAGAACCTGGCGCTGTTCCGTCTGATAGCTGGCGATAGCTTCCTCAACGGCTGTTTCATCCGCCCCCAAAATATCCTGTTGCCCCATGATGATCATCTGCGGGGTATAGATCATCCTCCGCCCCGCCAAATGGGCATAACCCTTCTGGCGACGTGTATGAGCGGGGCTGGCAAAGATATCTTTCCAACCGATATAGTCCCAATAATCCACATGCAGCGCCAAGGGCAGCACATCAGAACGCTCTGCCAGTTTCAAAAGAAGCGCGTCAGCAGGCGGACAAGAGGAACATCCCTGCGAAGTGAACAGCTCCACAACCACTGGTTCCTGGCCAAATCCCGCACGCTGCTCCGCCATGCCGATCTGTGGCAAGGTCAGCCCAAGGGCGGTCGCGAGAGAGGCAAGTAACTTCATGGGTCATGCATCCTGATTGCTATCTCTTTTGGTCTAAAGCGCCCATTGGACGAAGGCCAATCAATCATTCTTGAGAGAGAAGAGAGTAGATCCCCACACTGCCCCGATATCGCTGCGCACAATCCTTCGCGCATCCCCTATTGAACCAGACGGTGACCTGATGCAGAAAACCCTTAGCGAAATCCCTATTCACACCTCAAAGGGAGGCCAAAATGCCCATTTCTGTCGGTCAAGACAATGCAGGTGCTCGCCGCAAACTAAGCGCCAACGGCAAGTCATTTTCCTATTACTCCATTCCCGCTGCCACCGAGGCTGGCCTTGGAGATTTCTCCAAGCTGCCTGCCGCGCTGAAGGTCGTGCTGGAAAATATGCTGCGGTTTGAGGACGGCGGCTTCTCTGTTTCGACCGACGACATCAAGGCCTTTGCCGAATGGGGCGCCAATGGCGGCATGAACCCGCGAGAGATCGCATATCGTCCGGCCCGCGTCCTGATGCAGGATTTCACCGGAGTTCCCGCTGTTGTTGACTTGGCGGCCATGCGCGACGGCATTGTCAGCCTTAAGGGTTCAGCCGCCAAGATCAACCCGCTGGTACCGGTAGATCTGGTCATCGATCACTCGGTCATGATTGATGAATTCGGCAATCCCCGCGCGTTTCAGATGAACGTCGACCGCGAATATGAGCGCAACATGGAGCGGTATCAGTTCCTGAAATGGGGACAGAGCGCCTTCAACAATTTCCGCGTTGTGCCGCCCGGAACCGGTATCTGCCACCAGGTAAACCTGGAGTATCTGGCGCAAACCGTCTGGACCGACATGGACCAGAACGGCGAGGAAGTGGCCTACCCCGACACACTCGTGGGCACCGACAGCCACACCACCATGGTCAACGGCGTTGCGGTTCTGGGCTGGGGCGTTGGCGGCATTGAGGCTGAGGCTGCGATGCTGGGCCAGCCGATTTCCATGCTGATCCCCGAAGTCATCGGCTTTGAGCTGACCGGCCAAATGGTCGAAGGCACCACAGGCACCGACCTGGTGCTAAAGGTCGTGGAAATGCTGCGCGCCAAGGGCGTGGTTGGCAAATTCGTCGAGTTCTTTGGCGAGGGCCTGGACCGTCTGCCGTTGGCAGACCGCGCGACCATCGCCAACATGGCGCCTGAGTATGGCGCCACCTGCGGTTTCTTCCCGATCGACGGCGAGACCCTGCGCTACCTGCGCAACACCGGCCGTGACGAGGACCGCATCGCCCTGGTCGAAGCCTATGCCAAAGAGAACGGTTTCTGGCGTGGTGAAGACTACAACCCCATCTACACCGATACGTTGACACTGGATATGGGCAGCATCGTCCCTGCAATTTCCGGCCCGAAGCGTCCGCAGGACTATGTTGCGCTGACCGACGCCAAGTCGGCCTTTGCCAAGGAAATGGAAGAGACCTTCAAGCGTCCCATGGGCAAGGAAACCGCCGTCAAAGGCGAAGACTACACCATGGAGAGCGGTAAGGTGGTTATTGCGTCCATCACCTCCTGCACCAATACATCGAACCCCTATGTGATGATCGGCGCCGGCCTGGTTGCACGTAAAGCGGCTGCTCTGGGCCTCGACCGCAAGCCCTGGGTCAAGACCTCGCTGGCACCGGGAAGCCAAGTTGTCTCAGCCTATCTGGAGGCCGCAGATCTGCAGGAGGATTTGGACAAGGTCGGCTTTAATCTGGTGGGTTATGGTTGCACCACCTGCATCGGTAACTCCGGCCCGATCCAGCAGGAGATTTCCGAAGCGATTGCCGAGGGTGATCTGGTGGCGACTTCGGTGCTGTCGGGCAACCGCAATTTCGAGGGCCGCATCAGCCCGGACGTGCGCGCCAATTACCTGGCCTCACCGCCGCTGGTTGTGGCCTATGCGCTGGCGGGCACCATGGACATCAACCTGGCTTCCGACCCGATTGCACAGGACAAGGACGGCAATGACGTCTACCTGAAAGACATCTGGCCCTCGACCCAGGAAATAGCCGAGTTGGTCGAACAGACCGTCACCCGCGAAGCCTTCCAGTCGAAATACGCCGATGTCTTCAAAGGCGACGAGAAGTGGCAGGCGGTGGAGACCACCGACGCGGAAACCTATGATTGGCCCGCTGCCTCGACCTACATCCAGAACCCGCCCTACTTCCAAGGTATGGGGTCCGAGCCTGGCACCATCTCGAACATCGAAGGCGCTAAGGTTCTGGCGGTGCTGGGAGACATGGTCACCACCGACCACATCTCGCCCGCAGGTTCCTTTGCCACCACCACGCCTGCCGGCCAGTACCTGCTGGAGCGCCAGGTGCAGCCGCGTGAGTTCAACTCCTATGGCTCCCGCCGCGGCAATCACGAAATCATGATGCGCGGTACTTTTGCCAATATCCGCATCAAGAACGAGATGCTGACCAAGGCTGATGGTAGCCAGGTCGAAGGCGGCTACACCAAAGGACCCGATGGCGAACAAACCTCAATCTACGAGGCCTCGATGGCACATCAGGCCAATGGCACCCCGCTGGTGGTCTTTGGTGGCGAGCAGTATGGCGCAGGCTCTTCGCGGGACTGGGCAGCCAAAGGCACAGCCCTGCTGGGCGTCAAAGCCGTGATCGCCGAGAGCTTTGAGCGTATCCACCGCTCCAACCTAGTTGGTATGGGGGTGATCCCCTTTGAGTTCACTGGCAATGACAGCCGCAAATCACTGGGACTGACCGGCGAAGAGACTGTCTCGATCAGCGGTCTAGACACCATTCAACCACTACAGGAGGTACCTTGTCAGATCACAATGGCGGACGGTTCGATGAAGGAAATCACACTGAAGTGCCGTATCGATACCGCACCTGAAATCGAATACATCGAACATGGCGGCGTGCTGCACTATGTACTCCGCAACTTGGCAAAATCCTGACGCTTCTATTCTTCAATCTCCTGCAACAGGATCGGGCGCCCCTGAGCGCCCGATTTCTTTTTGTCCTGTCTACCAAGCCTCAGCCAGTCCGCACGCCCAGATCCTGATCATTGTGCAATCAGCTCTCCAGGGAAAATTCCTCCTGCGGCCCTTGCTTCAGATTGAACAGCGCCCGATCTAACAATTCGGTGTTCATCATCTCGTCAAAGTCCAACATCATATGATCCTTACTGCAGCGCACCACTCGTGCAGGAGCCCGTTCGCCCAGGAAATTTAATTCAACCCTATGCCCGCTATCCAGTCCACGCGCGATCTGCAGTTTCGCACCAGAACGGCTGACATTCACGATCATCGCCGGATAGAGACTGTTGGCGTCGGTCACCGTACAAGGCAACATACAGCCATAGCGTCGCGTACGGCGTTGCGAGATTTGGTTCCACCAGCCAAAGGCAGCCAAAACAACTCCCCCAATCAGTATCGCTGCACCAAAGAGATGCAAAACACCGCTTTCTAAAAGCTGCGCGGCCCCTGACCCAAAGTTTGCCGCTCCAGCCCCCTCGTGCTGCATGGGCGCGGCACAGGGTAGAACAGCGTTTTCCTTCTCCATCACCTGCAACAGAGGTGTGATATTCATTTCCCTGGCAGACATCGCTGTTGTCCGTCGGCCCGACTGTTCATGACTGAACAAGAGCTTTTTCTGCTGTTTAGCCAGGGCACCGGTACGCATGGCCAATCGGTCGTGGCCCGCCTGTTTGAGACGGTTTTGCAAACCTGCCGCGTCCTGTGCATGACGTTTGGTGAGCCAAATCGCCTCCGCCCCCTCACCTGTTTCAAGGTAGGTCAGAAAACTATGCATATCCGCAACCAGCACTGTAACGTCGTTTTGCAAACGACAACTGGTGGAGGTGGCCGCAGCAAGTGACGCCTGCACTACAAACAAGGATGCACAGAACAGCAGTTTCGTCACCGAAAGAGTTTTCATCACAAAGCGCCCTTCACAAATTGCAGCGGTTTCAACAGCTTTTGTCAAATTTCGACTACTTCTGACGCAAAACCCTTGCGGTCTGTTTAACGCAGAGGAAACGATAGCTTTACGAAAAAAATCCCTTTTGACTCTGGTGTTTTTACGCACCAAGGCTGTGAAAACATGCAGAATTGATACAGAGGTCAGAGCTGCCCAAATATTGTCACATGAAACAGAGCAGCAGCATCCTGGGCTATCATGCCCATGTCTATTTTGATGGCCAGAGCCTGGAGCAGGCCCGCCATCTCTGTGAGACCGCCCAGCAGGAATTTGGGGTAAAAATGGGCACTATGCACAAAGGCCCGATTGGTCCCCATCCCATGGGCTCTTGTCAGCTTACTTGCAGTCCAGCGCAATTTTCCCAGCTTCTGCCCTGGCTGGCCTTGAACCGGGCAGGATTGATCATCTTTGCCCATCCCGAAACCGGAGAGGCGCTAGCGGATCACAGGGATCACGCAATCTGGCTCGGGACCGGTCTTGATCTGGATCTGTCGATTTTCAACTGATCCTGCATCGGGATTGCCCACGCGGCCCTGCAAGCAGAGCGAAACTACCCTGCGTTTTCAGTTACCACGTGCCTTTTCGATGGCATCCCTCAGGGTGGTCTCTGCCACGCGCTGGGTAATGGGGCCAGCAAAGCGCAGGATGATCTTGCCTTCACCGTCGATCACATAGGTTTCAGGCACGCCGTAAACACCCCAATCAAGCGCCATGCGCCCTTTCTCATCGCGGCCCAACCCGGCATAGGGATCACCGAGTTCATCTAGAAAAGCTTCGGCATTCCCCAGTTGATCCTTATAGTTGACCCCGTAGATCTTGATGCCTTCCTTGGAGAGGGCATCAAGGCTGGGATGTTCAACGCGGCAGGGCGCACACCAGCTGGCCCAATAGTTCACCAGCTTAACTTCGCCATCGCGTAGAGTGGCATCATCAAACCCTGTCTTGCCGGGGAACTCCGTCAGGACAACAGGCGGGGCCGGCTGCCCCAGGCGCGCAGATGGCAAGCTTTCGGGATCTTCACGGTACATGCCGACAACCGCCAATCCGACAAAGCTGGCAAACACCGCTACAGGAATTGCCATCAGAGGAGAGAACCTAGCCATCACGGCGCATCCTTTCTTCGAGTTGTTCCATCTCACGGCGCACCCGCCGCCCCCGCCAGAGGGTAAAAAGGACCAATGCAATCAGCAGAGCAATCGAAGAGGCATAGGCCGAGAACACCGTTTCACTGTATTTTCCAAGATCAGGCAGCATTCCTTACGCCTCCAAACGTTCGCGCGCCATCAGCGCCTTGATCCGACGTGCCCGGATTTCAGTCCCTGTGCGGTAGAACACCAGGGCAATAAACAGCAGAATGAAACCCGCCATGCACACATAGAGAGGGGTGGAGAAGGCATCATGCACATTCTCTTTTTCATCCAGCGACAACGAAGCCCCCTGATGCAGCCCCTGATTCCAGAAATTCACCGCATATCGGCTGAGCACAGCAAAGACCGAGCCCACCAGGCAGAGCACCGATGTCAGATCCGCCGCGGTATCCGGGTTGTCGATCGCTTCCCAGAGGGCGACATAGCCCAAATAGAACAGGAAAAGTACCAGGAACGAGGTGAGGCGCGGATCCCAGGCCCACCAGGTTCCCCACATTGGCTGCCCCCAAATTGCGCCGGTCACCAGGGCGATCAAGGTCATGACAATGCCGATGGGTGCTGCCGCGCGGGCAGCCAGCGCGCTCACATGATGGCGGCGGATCACCCAGACCAGTGATGCCACGAGCATCATGAAC